>JAPVXR010000001.1 GCA_027214385.1 Cryomorphaceae bacterium 1068
GTACGCTTCTATGGCTTATTTTGAAATCTCTAAGAATGATGAGATGGCAGAAGATTATCCACGAGCCTTTAGAGATGCTATTAAATATGGTGGTAAGGCAAGGAGATATGATAAAGAAAATGAATACATGCCTGATTTTGACCGATACTTAAGTGAGCTGAAGGCAGAGGTGATGCAAGAGGCTAAATTTTATTACGAAACGGAGAATTACCGAAAGAGCACGACCTTTGCTAAGAACGTTCAGCGACTTGATCCTAATGATGTGAGTGCCATATTGCTAAAGGCAACGGCAGAGTGGAGGAGTAAGAATGTATACCAGGCAGAAACTACCATTGAAGAAGCAAAAGAAGCGCTTAAGGCTTTCACTCCTTCTTCGGTTTCCTCAGAAGGAAAGCCTGCTTATCGATATGCCGTAATGGAGTTTGCCAAGCTTATGAAAGAAGAAGGCAGAAAAAGTGATGCTACGCCTTTCATAGATGCGATGGAGCCATTACTTGGAGAAGACAAGGAGTTTGCAAATTTTGTGGCTTCGTATTAAGAAATAGTTTATTGTGAAATTAAAGAGGATGATGACGGGAGCCGCTGTCCTTTTTTTACGAGCAATTTTTCTTTAATGGATTGCGGGATAAAAACCTAATCGCAGTTTTCACATCGACTGTTTAAGGTTAGATCTGTAAAGTTCATTTTTCGAATGGGATTGGTTTGGCTTTTCCCACCTAACCCATGCAGGGAATCAAACTCATGCCGCTTCTATCGCTTCGGCGATTTTTTATTCAACCGCCTTGCCGCTTTCGGCCATTCAGTTAAATAAAAAACCCTCTGAACGCATTTGCGTTCAGAGGGTTTGATCATCAAGTGGAGCCGGAGGGATTCGAACCCTCGTCCAAGCATGGGACTATCTAGCCTTCTACGTGTGTAGTCCAATATTATTTTTCGACGAAGAGCCGGCATCGAACAGCCTACTCAGCGCTTAGACCTAATTCAGCTTCGGGAGTGCATCAGGTCACTGCACCCCCTAGTCTTAAAGATTGATACCCAGATTTCAGCCTATATAAGACGGATAAGCTGAAGGGTACTCGTTCTGAGCTACTGTACTTCACTTCAGAATTAAACTTTATAGTCTTAGACTATTAAGCTGCGAGAGCGTAATTGTTTTCGCCATTTATAGGCTTGGAAATTGATTTGTACGAGCAAACTTCCAACGCTCGACACGCTTACCAAACAACCAACTCATGTTGTCAAAACCGGTCGGCCCCATATTTCAAAGAATTACTTTGTTTAAGCAAAAACCATCCCAAAGGTTGATTTTATTGCGATCAGCAAAGGTATATGACATTTCGTCATTATCCTACCTTTTCTCGATACGTTCTATCTTGATTGGTCCAAGCTTAATTCGAACACGTTTCACCTCTGCTTTCTCTTCAGGCTGTTCTTCATCGAATTGATCGCTCAGTCCGTCGTAAAGCTTTTTTCCCAAATATCCCGCAAATGCGAGCAGTCCATCAACCTCTTCCGTCGATTCTGTTACCTCTTGCTTAACGGGTATGGTATCCTTTTCAGCAAGGTTTTGCCCCTTGCTTAGCAAAGAGCAGAGCAGAGCGAAGCACAGAATAGTGAAGGTTCTCAAAAGCATCTGATGGTGGAATTCAAAAGTTGGACGAATTACCGGATCAAAAGTTACTCTATTTTATGAAAGGTATAAATTCATCTATAAGTTGTAGAGGGGAACGGTTAAGTTTTATCGACTATTTCAGAGGCTTTTTTGCCCGATGGGAAAAGCCTAAATTTGCACCTCTCAAAAAATCGACCATTATGACTAAAATCGGCATTATCAGAGAAGGAAAAACTCCACCGGACAAGAGGGTTCCGTTAACTCCTGCTCAGTGTAAGCTTTTAATGGAGAAGCATTCTGATATTGAGATTTTGGTAGAAACAAGTCCTATTCGCGCTTTTAAAGATGATGAATACAGAAGCGAGGGAATTGAAGTAGTGGAAGATTTGAGTGAGTGCTCAATTCTCCTTGGTGTAAAAGAGGTGCCATTCGATATGTTGATTCCCAATAGGACGTATTTCTTTTTCTCCCATACGTACAAGAAACAGCCATACAATCGAGATTTATTGAGAACGATATTGGATAAAAAAATCCGGTTAATTGACTACGAGGTATTGACTGATGAGAAAGGAAGACGACTGATCGGTTTCGGAAGATATGCGGGAATTGTTGGAGCGTACAATGCTCTCCTTGCTGCGGGTAAAAAATTTCAACGATATGACCTCAAGCCAGCATATGAATGTGAAGACAGAAAAGAGGTAGAGCGCGAATTGAAAAAGATTGATCTTCCGAATGGGTTCAAAACAGTGATTACAGGAAAAGGTCGAGTGGCGGGCGGAGCAATGGAGATTTTAGATTCTGCCGGGATTCGAAAGGTGTCGCCAAAAGCCTTTCTCGAGCAAACCTTTTCTGAGCCGGTATACACTCAACTGGGTGTGCAGGATTACAATAAAACCAAAGACGGCTCAGAATTCAAAAAATCTGACTTTTACTCATTTCCCGAAAGATTTGATTCAGACTTCGCCAAATATTCAGAAGTAGCAGATATGTATATATCTTGTCATTACTGGGACTCTAATGCCCCATTTATTTTTACACGCGAAGATGCTAAAGAAGACTCTTTCAATCTAAAGGTAGTAGCCGATATCAGTTGCGATATTGACGGACCAGTAGCAAGTACTTTAGAACCTTCAACCATAGCAGATCCGCTTTATGGCTATGATCCTTCAGAAGAAGAAGTAACTGATTTTATGGATGAGGCAGCCATAGGGGTAATGGCAGTCGATAATTTGCCCTGTGAGCTTCCGAAAGATGCTTCCGAAGATTTTGGACAAGAGCTGATCAACAATATCTTTCCTGAATTATTGGAAAACAAGAATTCCTCTGTGATCAGAAGAGCAACTCAAACCAATTTGGAAGGAAGTCTGACCACTGAGTTCGAGTATCTACAAGATTATGTCGAAGGGAAAGAGTGAATTAAACGTTTTTTAGATCGGAGATGGTCTGTGTTGGGTTATCTGATCCGAAAACGAAACTCCCGGCTACCAATACATCTGCACCTGCTTCGATCAGCTTTGGCGCGTTGTCAAGATTCACGCCTCCATCAACTTCGATTTTAGCTTTCGATCCTGATTTTTCAATCAAGTTTCGGGTGCGTTCAATTTTGCGGTAGGTATTCTCTATAAATTTCTGCCCACCATATCCGGGATTTACAGACATGATCAAAACCAAATCAATGTCGGTAATGATATCTTCGAGATCGTTGACCGCAGTGTGTGGATTGAGTGATACTCCTGCGCTCATTTCCTCTGCTTTGATGGCTTGAATGGTTCTGTGCAGGTGTGTACAAGCTTCCAAGTGAACAGTTAAGATATTGGCTCCGGCTTTCTTGAATTGGCTGATGTACTTGTCGGGATTGACGATCATCAAATGCACGTCCATTGGTTTGAGCGTGTGCTTATTGATCGCCTCCATTACAGGGAAACCGAAGGAAATATTTGGAACGAAGACTCCGTCCATCACATCAATGTGAAACCAGTCAGCCTCGCTCTCATTGAGCATTTCAATATCTGTTATGAGGTTGGCGAAATTTGCCGAAAGAACTGAAGGAGCTATCAAATGTCCCATGCTGTTTTTTTTGCAAAGGAAATAAAAAAGGGGGTGATGACACCCCCTAATATTTGTTGTTTGATTGATTGCTATCCTAAGTATGAACGTAGCATTTGACTACGCGAATTGTGTTTGAGTCTTCTCAAACCTTTTTCTTTGATCTGTCTTACCCTTTCCCGAGTGAGATCAAACCGATGGCCTATTTCTTCCAGAGTTAGTGGATTCTCTCCTGTCAACCCGAAGTAGAGTCGAATTACATCCGCTTCTCTTGCTGTAAGGGTGTGAAGAGATCTTTCGATTTCCATTCCCAATGATTGCGAGATCAAATGATCGTCTGGTTTTGGATTGTCAGCGTCGTTATATACTTCGTACATATTTCCCGACGCATCATCATCAAATCCCAAAGGCGCATCCATACTGACCGCCTTATTGGCATTTTTCAAAGACTGCTGAACTTCTTCCAGAGTCATTTCCAGACATTCCGCAATTTCCTCACTCGTTGGGGGCCTTTCAAATTCTTGTTCCAACTTGGCAAAAGCCTTATTGATCTTGTTGACAGAACCTATTTTGTTCAATGGCAATCGAACAATTCTGGCCTGCTCGGCCAATGCTTGCAAGATTGATTGACGAATCCACCATACTGCGTATGAAATGAATTTGAATCCGCGAGTTTCGTCGAAGCGCTGAGCAGCTTTGATCAAACCGAGGTTGCCTTCATTGATCAAATCAGGAAGGGTTAAGCCTTGGTTTTGATATTGCTTCGAAACGGATACAACAAATCGCAAATTGGCCTTTGTTAGCCGTTCGAGTGCTTCGTGATCGCCCTTCTTTATTCGTCGTGCTAGTTCTACTTCCTCTTCAGCAGAGATCAGTTCTACACGGCCAATTTCTTGAAGGTATTTATCGAGAGAAGCGGTTTCGCGATTGGTGACTTGTTTCGTGATTTTAAGCTGTCTCATGAAAGTGTTCTACAAGTGTTTTATCAAAAAAAATATCGTCTGATATAACGACACCCGCCGATTTTTAGTTACAAAAAATCAAGCGGGTGTCAGAACTTGTAGTCGTAAGTCGCTCTATTTCAGAGCACTTTCGGAGAAATCTTAAAAACTTCTCTTTTAATCGTTTCTTTCCGGTTTTTCGAGTAATACTTTTCGAGAAAGTTTGAGTTTACCTGTCTTAGGATCCTTTCCGGTCACTTTAAATTTGACCATTTCACCCTCTTTCAAGACGTCTTCCACTCTCTCTACCCTTCCCCATTCCAGTTCAGATATGTGAAGTAATCCATCCACTCCGGGAACCACCTCAACAAATGCCCCATAAGGCATGATGGTTTTCACCTTTCCTTCATATTCTTCTCCTACTTCTACGGTCGGAGGGAATGCGATATCTCTCACGCGCTTTTCAGCTGCATCGATATCTTCTTTATTGCTGGAAACGATGTCAACCTTTCCTCCTTCAGGAATCTCTTCAAGAACGATTTCAGTGTTGGTTTGCTTCTGGATATCCTGAATGATTTTACCACCGGGTCCGATTACAGCACCTATCATATCCTTAGGAATGATAAACGATATGATGCGAGGAGCATGTGGTTTATAATCAGCATTTGGAGTATCAATGGTTTTAAGCATTTCACCAAGAATATGTGCACGTCCGTCGCGAGCTTGGTAAAGAGCATTTTTCAATATTTCGAAACTTAACCCTTCCACCTTTATGTCCATTTGACATGCGGTCAATCCTTTAGAAGTACCTGTTACCTTAAAGTCCATGTCTCCCAAGTGATCTTCGTCTCCGAGAATATCAGAAAGCACTGCGTACTTGTCGCTGTCAGGATCCGTGATCAATCCCATGGCGATACCCGATACGGGTGCTTTGATTTGAACTCCACCATCCATCAATGCCATGGTTCCTGCACAAACAGTTGCCATAGAAGATGAACCATTTGATTCGAGGATATCACTTACCAAACGGATAGTGTATGGATTTTCAGGTGGCTTTGGAAGCATACCTTTAAGTGCGCGCAAGGCCAAGTTTCCGTGTCCGATCTCCCTTCTTGAAGTACCGCGAATTGGGTAAGCCTCTCCCGTAGAGAATGGTGGGAAATTGTAGTGAAGCAAGAAATTTTCAGTCCCTTTAATCAAGGCTCCGTCAATCATTTGCTCATCCATTTTCGAACCAAGTGTAAGCGTAGTCAAAGACTGAGTCTCACCTCTGGTAAAAAGAGAAGAACCGTGTGTTCCAGGTAGGCAGTCAACTTCCGACCAAATAGGACGAATGTCAGTAGTAGCCCTTCCATCCAATCGAATTCCTTCGTTGAGGACTAAGTCTCGGATGGCTTTCTTTTGGGCTTTTTTGAAGTATTTCTTAATCAATTCACTTTTTTCCTCAAGTTCTTCTTCAGAGAACTTTGAAGTGAATTCTTCTTTTACTTCAGAGAAGGCAGCGCTTCGGTCTTCTTTACCGAGTTGCTTTTTAGCTATATCGTAGCATCCTTGGTAGCAAGCATCCATTACCTGCTTAGCCAATTCTTCGTCATTTGTTTCATGGCTGTACTCACGTTTTGGCTCAGACTTGGCTACCATCGCGCCAAATTCCTTAAGGGCTTGACAGTGAACTTTGATAGCGGCATGAGCAGCTTCGATAGCGCTCACCATTTCGTCTTCAGACACTTCGTCCATCTCACCCTCTACCATTACGATACTTGATTCAGTACCTGCAATGATCATATCCATATCACTTCCTTCAAGCTCTTCGAAAGTAGGGTTGATAATGAATTTTCCATCTTTTCTTCCTACGCGCACCTCAGAAACGGGGCCGTTGAATGGAATATCAGAAACTGCTAGTGCAGCTGATGCCGCTAAACAAGCCAGTGCATCAGGCATATGTTTTTGATCAGATGACATCAAAGCCAACATAATCTGAGTTTCTGAGTGGTAGTCGTCATTAAACAACGGGCGCAACGCACGGTCTACAAGACGCATGGTTAAAATTTCATTGTTGCTCGGACGAGCCTCTCTTTTGAAGAATCCACCAGGGAATCTTCCCGTCGAGGCGTACTTCTCGCGGTAATCAATTGTAAGGGGAAGGAAGTCAATTCCTTGCTTTGCTTCTTTGTTGGAAACAACAGTGGCAAGGAGCATAGTATCTCCTACTCGTAGCATCACAGAGCCATCGGCTTGTTTTGCTAGTTTACCTGTTTCCAGAGTAATGGCCTTTCCATCACCAAGGTCAATCGTTTTACTTTTTAAGTCGTAATTCATCTTTTGTTTGTGTGTATATATTTAAGCAAAAAGAGGCAATAGTCCCTTTGACATATTGCCTCTTTAAGTGTTTTATAATCGCTTCGTTAAGAACAATTATTTTCGGATTCCAAGTTCCTTAATAATCGCACGGTAGCGAGTAATGTCTTTCTTGATTAGATAGTCAAGTAGGCTTCTTCTTTTTCCTACTAGCGCTACAAGAGCTCTTTCTGTATTGAAATCCTTTCGGTTTTTCTTCAAGTGCTCTGTTAGGTGATTAATTCGGTAAGTGAATAGAGCGATCTGCCCTTCTGTTGAACCTGTATCAGATTCAGACTTACCGTGTTTTTTGAAGATTTCTGCCTTCTTTTCAGGTGCTAAATACATTCCTAAATTTCTTTAAATGTTAGTTATGCGAATAAATTGCGGGTGCAAATATAGACTTTATTTTTGGCTTTCCTTCTGTTTCTCAAACATTGATAAGGTGAGCGATAACCTTTCTTTCAAGTTGTGTCGATGGATGATATAGTCCAGGAAGCCATGCTCTAAAAGGAATTCACTTCGTTGAAAACCTTCGGGGAGGTCCTTTCCGATGGTTTCTTTTACAACTCTTGGTCCCGCAAAGCCAATGAGAGCATTTGGTTCAGCAATGTTCAAGTCACCCAGCATGGCAAAACTAGCTGTGACTCCTCCTGTGGTTGGATCCGTAAGTAAGGAAATATACGGTTGTTCTGCTTCACTAAGTAGGGTGAGCTTTGCAGAGGTTTTAGCCATTTGCATCAGTGAAAATCCTGCTTCCATCATTCGGGCACCACCTGATTTTGAAATCAAGAGAAACGGACATTTTTTATCAATGGCTTTGTCAATGGCACGAGATATTTTCTCCCCCACGACTGAACCCATTGAACCTCCGATGAAGGCAAAATCCATACAAGCAATCACCAAATCTCTTCCTTCAGACTTTCCATAAGCCGTTCTGATAGCATCTTTCAATCCCGTTTTCTTCTGCCCGGCCTTTATTCGATCAGGATACTTCTTGGTGTCTTGAAATTTCAGAGGATCTGCTGAAGACATGCTTCGATTGAATTCTGTGAACTTTCCATGATCAAAGAGCAGAGCAAAATACTCGTTACTACCGATGCGATCGTGGTGATCACAATTGCTACACACGTAAGTGTTTTCAATGTGCTCATCCATGCTCACCACAGTGCTACAATTGGGACATTTGTACCACAGACCTTCGGGGGTTTCCTTCTTGTCTTTGGTTGATGTCGTAATACCTTCTTTGATTCTTTTAAACCAACCCATGTTGTTCCAATCTTAGGACAAAACTATAAAAAACTCGTTCGCCAAATATTAAAATGGATAGCCGATACCAATATTCAGATTCCATTGCCAGCGGTAGTAGGAGAGTTGAGGTAAATCGTTGTCTCCTGCATTAAGGTCGTCAATGTACGCGTTGTATTTGTCTTTTGGCTGAATAAGCCATCGTTCACCGGGATCGAGCGAAGGATCTTTAATCTGAAGGCCCAAGTCAAGTCTGATCAGGAAAAAGTCAAAATTGAACCTGGTCCCCGCACCTGCACCCACTGCTATCTCACTGACGAATCGATCAAACTCGAATAGCGCTCCAGGACGTTCAGTTTCATTTCCCATGATCCAAATGTTACCTGCATCAACGAATAATGCCCCTTCCAAAATATCAGTAATGTCAAAGCGGTATTCGATATTGGCTTCGATCAAAATATCTCCGATTTTATCAAAGTTTTGGACAGGATCACGGTAACTACCCGGCCCTAATGTCCTTGCTTGCCAAGCGCGAATCCCATTAGCCCCACCAGCAAAAAAGCTCTTTTCAAAGGGTAGGACATCTAAGTTTTCTAGTGGAATTCCTACTCCAGCCGAGACGCGATAGGCAGTACTCATCTTTTCATTCGGGACATTATAATACCTGAAGTCGTGTACTGTTTTGACGTATTGAGCGAATGGAATCCCCAAGGCTTCATAACTTCCATTTTCATTCTTTGGTGCATTTGAAAGGTTGTAAAGCCCTCTGAGCATTGTTCCGGCTGATTCAATTTCTCCACGGTAGAAATAAAGATTCCTTTTGGGGTTGTCTCGTCTTTGCGTATTCAGAACAAACGCTACCCTTGTGCTTTGAATAAAGTGGTCTTGGAAACTATTTGTCAAAAAGGGATCATTAATTTCCTCAAGTCGTTCGTCAAATTCGGCAGAACGATCAATCTTAATCAAGCTCAATTCCAACGGACTGATCTGCCATTCTTTCGTTACCGTTTCATTCCAGCGATATAAAATCGATCCGAACGATCTTGTTCGTATGTAGTCAGGTCTTCTTTGGTAAGAGAGGTTTGTGATCAGTGTCGTTCTTGGATTAGCTGACTTTGCGAATCTATCGGTGCTGAAGGGAACCAGGAACCTAGGGAAGGTGAGTGAGATTTGAGGACCGAATTCAAGGGTGTTGAAGGCAAGACCTTGTCCAACTTCATTGTCGGTTCCTGATTCTGTTAGTAGTTGCTGGGCTTCAACGCCTCCGCTTATTTCCATACTCAGCACCTCCGCTCCCCCAAAAATATTTCGATTTCGGTAGCCAACAGCTCCTGAAATTCCTAAAAAACCACCTTGGTTCGTCCCGTTCCATTCCAAGGAGAAATTCTGTTTTGCCGCAGGAGACAGACCTATATTGACATTCAATAAACGGTTTTCGATATCATCGCTTACCGGCTGAAATTCAATGGATGCGGCTCTTACTATAGGTAGTGTACTCAAGCGGCGGTAAGTCCTCGTTACCTTGTCCAGTTCGTAATATTCGTTCTGATCGAACATGATATTTTGGCCTATGATTTTAGGTTTGACCTTCAGCTGATTTTGATCTATTATGCGGTAGTTCCTTAAAATGATGGTGTCTGATGTAAAAACTTCTTTGCCCCTTAAGAAGGGACGGTCTATTACATTGATTTCATTCAGCTTGTACCGCTTGTAGGGTTCCACTATCAGTGAATCAGGATTATCTTCATACGGAACTTTTCTTGGTACGATACCCAACTGCAAGTGAACTGAATAACTACTTTGAGCCGAGTCCACATCAAAATAGATAAGGTCTTTGTGGAAGTCATAATAACCTCTGTTTCTAAAAAAGGCAGTGATTTTTTTTCTCTCTTCATCCAGCTGCTCAATATCAAATCGGTCTCCTACTTTTACTTTTTTTCCTTTTGACCTTGACTCGATTGTCAATTGCATCAGATAATCATCAGGGATATTAAAGGAAAGACTGTCAATTAAATAAGGCTTTTTGGGCTCAATGAGGTATACTGCCGTTTTCATCTGTTTCTTCTCTTTTGTCTTTATTTGAGAGGAAACTTCTGCATTGAAATATCCATGCTTAACCAAAAAGGTCTGGATTTGGGCAGTACTTTTGTCTACTAAGGTTGAGTCAAATACTATAGGTGGTTCTCCGACGGTTTCTCGCCACCAGGAGCCAAAAGGCTTGAGCTCTTTTGGGTCTTTTCCTTTTTCTATTCGCTTCTGATTCTTTTTTTGAAGTTTTTTCAGCCTTTTCTTATTCCTTTTTTCAAATTTATCGGGATTGGGAACATTGTAGGCCCATAAATAAAACCGCGCTCCCAAGATTTTTCTGTTGGGATCCTGCCTGACTACTTCCTTTAAATCATCCTTATCTATCTTTGGCTCCTCTTCAAATTTAAATTCGTTCTTTTTTAAGAGGTATTCGTCGTTTGCCAGGCGCTTTGTGGGATTGCATCCAAAAAGGAGTGCCATACCAAAAAGCATGAGAATATTGATCGGCCTTCGCAGATGCTTAAGGAACAGAACAGAAAGGAAGCTGGAAATATGACCGACCATTTATCGAATAACCGCATGAAGTTGGTGAAATCGCTTCAACAAAAAAAATACCGCGATGAACATGGGCTTTTTTTAGCGGAAGGAGTCAAGCTGGTGAATGAAGCCATTCACTCGTTGGCAAAGTTAGAAATGATTGTTTATGCCTGCGATGAGGAAGAGCTTCCATTTGAAATACCTGCCAACAGTTGGAGAGTTTCGTCAAAAGATTTGGGAAGAATGTCAGCTCTTAAAACGCCTAATCGAGTTTTGGCAGTTTGTCACCAAGACTGGCCTCGGAAGGAGGTGGCTGAAGGTTGGATAGTGGCGCTCGATCAAATTTCTGATCCTGGAAACCTGGGGACTATCATTCGTATTTGTGACTGGATGGGTGTTGATCAGATCGTCTGCGCTATGGATAGTGTCGATGTTTTTAATCCCAAAGTGGTGCAGGCCAGCATGGGAAGTATATTCCGAGTAAACGTATCCTACGCTCAACTTGAAGAGTATCTTGAAAAGAGTGATTTGGAGACTATTCTGGAAGCCGATATGTCAGGTGATTCCGTTTACAAATTTAATTTTCCTGAAAAAGGAATTTTGGTGATGGGATCAGAATCTCACGGTTTGCGATCTGAGATTGCCGCCAAGTGTACCGGGAAAATCAGCATTCCTCAATTCGGGGGTGGTGAGTCATTGAATGTGGCAGTTTCTACCGGGATCCTATTATCTCACCTTAGGAAGTAGCATTTACTTTGGCTGCGATGTTCTCGGCGATATTCATTCCGTCAATGGCCGCCGATACGATTCCACCTGCATAACCTGCACCTTCACCTCCGGGAAAAAGTCCTTTTATCTGCGGGTGCTCCAGGAATTCATTTCTGGGAATTCGAACGGGAGATGAGGTTCTCGATTCAGTTGCTACTAATACTGCTTCGTTGGTGCCGTAGCCTCTCATCTTTTTGCTGAAAGCTTTCATGGCTTCCGCCAAACGTCGGTGAACTGTAGCTGGCAAAAACTCGCGTAGATCAGTAGAATTCAAGCCTGGTTGATAACTGCACTTGGGCAGATCCTTAGAGACTTTTTTACTAGTGAAATCCATCATACGCTGAGCGGGAGCCACTTGCCCGCCACCTCCTGCTATCCAAGCGGACCGTTCTACCTTTTGTTGGTATTCAAGGGCTAGTAAAGGGTTGTTTGTGGCCTTTGGGTCATACTCTGCTTGAGTAATGCTTACTACCATTCCGGAGTTTGCGTACGGATTATTCCGTTTTGAGGGCGACCAGCCGTTGGTGACGATTTCTTCGGGAGCAGTGGCACAGGGAGCGATAATTCCTCCTGGACACATACAAAATGAATACACCCCTAATCCATCCACTTGATGCGTGAGAGAATAGGATGCAGGAGGCAGAAATTGACCTCTGTCTGCACATTTGTATTGAGCTTGATCGATAATGGCCTGCGGATGTTCAATTCGCACTCCTAAGGCGAATGGCTTGGATTCAATTAGAATATTTCTGCGATAGAGTAGCTTGAATATATCTCTCGCCGAATGGCCTGTTGCTAAAATCAGTCGGTTACAATTCACCCATTCGTCGCCGTTGAGGCAAATGCTTTTTAAGGTGCCATCTGCTGTTTTCAAGTCGGTCAGCTTGGTGTTAAACCGAACTTCTCCGCCGCAATCCTCAATGAATTCGCGAACCTTCGTGATCAGCTGAGGTAACTTGTTCGTTCCGATATGTGGATGAGCTTTGACCAAAATATCGGGAGATGCACCAAAAGCTACCAAGAAGTTCAGCACTTCGTTTACACTGCCGCGTTTCTTTGACCGTGTGTATAGTTTGCCGTCGCTGTAGGTCCCGGCTCCACCTTCACCAAAGCAGTAATTCGATTCGGGGTTTACGATTTGCTCCTTATTGAGTTTTGCCAAATCTCGCCTTCGTGTTCTCACGTCTTTGCCACGCTCTATAATGATGGGTTTCAAGCCGCGCTCTATGAGTCTAATCGCAGCAAATAGGCCGCATGGCCCGCTACCGATAACGAAGACTTCGGTAGCATTTTTGACATTCTTGGCTATCGGTTTTTGCACCTCCGGCGGATGGTCTCCCACGACACATCGCAATCGAATAACGACTTGACGTTTTCTGGCGTCAATGGATTCTTTCAATACATAGAACGGATCGCCTGGTTTCTTCCCGCTTTTTACAAGCTCCCGTTCTAAAACGTCATGATCATTGACCTCATGAGGAAAAACTGAAATATCGTAGATGTCGGACATGATTAACCTTCGAAGGTGAAAGAAATCATGAAGGTCCGGCTTCGCAGACCTTGAAGAGGAGCTGAGAATTGCGTATCTTCTTCTACCAAAATATTTGGGATTCCTACAGCCATTTTGAGTTCTATTCCAAATTTAAAATAGGGAAGAAAAAAGTCCATACCACCGCCAAATTCCATCATAAAGTCATCACGACGAGCTTTTACGATGATTTCTTCAGCTATGGCATTTTTCACATCTTTCTCAGATTGCATATTCAGCCGGTAGCGGCCACCCACCAAGACGTACGGCGCAATGTTATTCAGTCGATCCGTTCTGAATTTAAAATTTACAGGAAAATCAATATAGGTGAATTCGATCCGTTTTTCGTAAAAGGTGCTGCTGTCGGCATTGGCATAAAAATCATACTCCAATACACGGTCTTCAAAGCTCAACGTAGGTAAAAAACGAAGGCTGATATTCTTTGTGAAATTTACCGAAGTGATGATCCCTAAATTAAAGCCTGGAGCATTTCGACTATTGACCGCGAGAAGAGAATCTTTAAAGCCCGTGTAAGCCTTTCTATCAATGTAAACATCGGCAGTGTTGAAGCCTAGCATGAAGCCAAAGTGGTACTTCTTCTTATCAAAGCTTCCCAGATTTTTTGGCTTGTAGCCTTTCTGGGCTAATACTGCTGTCGCAGTTGAAAGTAAGATAAGTATGAGTAGGCCTTTTTTCATATCAACGAATCCAGAACGAAATTAGGCAAATATTATTTCCAAGCCGTATAGATGGATGCTATTCCGCCTGTCACAGTCTTTTGATTCGACTTTGTAAATCCAGCCTCGGCCAGCACTGCTTCAAACTCTTTTCCTTCCGGGAAAGCGAGCACTGACTTCGGTAGGTATGAGTATGCTGCCTTATCCTTGGAAATCGCCTTTCCGAAAAGGGGCATAATGTATTTGAAGTAACCGAAATAAATTTGTTTCAAAGGGAAATGCTTAGGTTTTGAAAACTCCAAAACAATGGCTTTTCCGCCTGGGCGAAGAACGCGTTGGATTTCTTTTAAACCCGCAAGTAAGTCCTGGAAGTTTCTTACACCAAAACTCACTGTTACTGCGTCGAAACTGGCGTCTTCGAACGGAAGATTCTCCGAATCGGCATTGAGAAATGTCATTTTATCAGACATTCCCCTTTTGTTGATCTTCTTCCTGCCGATTTCCAACATGCCATCTGAGATATCAATCCCAACGATCTTATTGGGATTCAATTTCATTGCCTCAAATGCAAAATCACCCGTTCCTGTGGCAACATCCAGAATTTCTTTGGGTTGATCTTCCTTCAGGATTTTGATGGCTTTTTTTCTCCACTGCTTGTCAATTCCTAATGAAAAGAAGTGATTCAAAAAGTCATAGCTACCCGAGATATTGTTGAACATCTCTGCGACTTGTTGCTTCTTCGAGTCGGACGTTTCGTAGGGAGTAACCGTATCGTGCTTCATCATAACGTTTCCATAACAAAGGGAGAGGATTAAAGTTTCTGCAAATGGAGCTTTGCCTCTCTCAGCAACTGATTGCGATCGATAGGTACTACACCTACACGCTCACAAACAAGGCCACCGGCCAAATTGGCCAAAGCCGCTAAGAAAGCCGAGTCAGTGTTTTGGGCTAAGCAAAGGGCCGCCACAGAAATCACAGTGTCGCCTGCTCCCGACACATCCGAAATGTTTCTGATATGCGCAGGAATGCGGTTTTCCTTATCGCCATCCTTTACGTAGACACCCTCTTCGCTTAGCGTGATAAGTGAAATTCTATTGTTGATTTCAGCTTCTAGTTGATCGACTGCTTGGCGAAGAGCTATTTGGTCTTTTTTGTCAAATTCTACTTTAAGGCCTTCTCTAAGTTCTTTTAAGTTTGGCTTATAAAGTGTCACTCCTTTATAGCTGAAGAAATTGGCTTTCTTAGGATCTACGGCAGTTGGAATGCCGGCATTCGAGCTAAGTGCTATGGCACGAGAGATGACATTCGGTGTAAGTAAACCTTTGTTGTAATCCTCAAAAATCACCACGTCGGGTTTCTCCACGCGAATAATGACTTCGAGGTTCTCTAAGAATGCACGTTCTTCTTCTGCCTCCAATGCTCTCGTTGATTCTTCATCCACGCGCACAATGTGTTGATGCCCGCTGATTACTCTTGACTTTACTGTAGTAGGTCGAGCAGAAGAGTAGACAACACCTTTTGAAGAAAGTCCACGTTTCTCAAGAAGTTCAGCAAGTATTTCTCCTTTGGCATCTTTTCCCGCAATGGCACATACAATAGGGTGTGCGCCCATCGCGGCAACGTTCAAAGCGACATTTGCCGCACCTCCCAATCTATCCTCTCGCTCGGTTACCGTAATTACGGGGACGGGAGCTTCAGGTGAGATTCGATCAACCTTTCCCCAGAGGTAAGCATCGATCATGACATCGCCTATTACCAAGACTCTTAAGTCGTTGAAACTCTCGAATAGTTGATCGATACCTTGAGAAGTCATACTAGCTAAGTTTGTTCAATGCTTCATTCATGCGTTTCGCTGCCTCTTCCAGCTCGGCTTGAGATGCAGCATAAGATAGACGCAAGCATTCAGGAGAACCGAATGCACCGCCGCTTACAGTAGCTACGTGAGCTTCACTCAAAATGTATTCGGCTAGATCATCACTGTTGTTAATCATTGTTCCGTTATGGCTTTTGCCAAAGAAGTTTGATACACGAGGGAACATGTAAAATGCGCCTTTCGGTTGATTTATCTCAACTCCATCGATCTCGGAAAGGAGTTTTCCAAATAACTCACGTCGCTTTAGAAAAGTTGCCTTCATTTCGCCTGCCACAGAAGGATCTGCATCAATGGCAGCTTTTGCGGCACGCTGAGATATTCCCGAAGCACCGGAAGTGAACTGACCTTGAAGCTTGTTACACGCTTTGGCAATCCATAGTGGTGCGCCGATGTAGCCTATTCTCCAGCCCGTCATGGCAAACGATTTTGAAACTCCGTTTACAGTTACAGTCTGGTCGTAGATCTCGGCAATTGAACCCAGGCTAAAGTGATTTTCCGTGTAATTGATGTGTTCGTAAATCTCATCGCTTATCGCGATCAGGTTCGGGAAGTCTTTGATCACATCGGCCCAAGCTCTCAATTCAGCTTCGCTATAGACCGAACCACTTGGGTTGCAGGGTGAGCTAAAAATTAGCATCCGCGTTTTATCGTTCAGATTCTTCCTTAGAGTCTCCGCCGAAATCTTGTAATCATCTTCAATCGAAGTCTCAACCACGACAGGAGTAGCCCCTGCCATTTTTACCATCTCAATGTACGAAACCCAATAGGGAGCGGGTAGCAAGACTTCATCACCTGGATTTACTGTAGCTAAAATTACATTGATCAACGACTGTTTAGCCCCCGTTGAAACAACAATTTGATCAGGGCTATAATTGAGGTGATTGTCTCTTTTGAATTTCTTGCTGATCGATTCGCGGAAGTCGGCGTATCCCGGGACAGGCATATAATGCGTGTAATTCTGATCAATACCTTCTTTCGCCGCGTCTTTTATGAAAACGGGAGTGTCGAAATCGGGTTCACCCAAACTCAGGCTAATTACAGATACACCTGATTCTTTTAATTCTCGGCTCTTGCGGGCCATCGCCAGCGTAGCTGATTCGCTAAGGCGCTGTAGAAGGTTAGAAACGTTTTGGTTCAGACTCATAGTTTTGAATGCTTTTAAGGGGTCAAACTGATGTTTTCGCTGTGTAAACCACGAGCGCTTCTTTTATAATATTGATGGCCTTTTTCAAGTCCGATTCATTGAGTACATAGGCTATGCGCACCTCTTGCTTTCCCAATCCTTTGGTGATGTAGAATCCCGTTCCGGGCGCCAGCATAACGGTTTCCCCATCTATGCTGAAGGACTCTAATAGCCAACGGCAAAAATCGTCAGAATCTTCAATGGGTAACTTAGCTATACAGTAGAATGCACCTCCAGGCTTAGGGCAAATCACTCCTGGAATCGCATTCATTCCTTCTACCAAAATATCTCTTCGCTTTTGGTATTCTTCAATCACATCCTCAAAATAGGAGTGCGGGGTTTCCAACGCAGCCTCGGCAGCAACTTGACCTAGTGTGGGAGGGCTAAGTCTGGCCTGGGCAAATTTCATAGCGAGCCTTCTTACTTCGCTATTTCGTGTGATCATCGCTCCAATTCGAGCTCCACACATAGAGTAACGTTTTGATACACTATCGATGAGGATCACGTTTTCGTCCATGCCTTCCAGATTGTATACGCTAAAAGGAGTTGATCCTTCATAGCAAAATTCACGGTACACCTCATCGGCGATGAGATAAAGGTCATGACTCTTTGCCAAATTGGCAATCGCCTGAATGTCTTCCCGACTGTAAACGGCTCCCGTTGGATTACCCGGATTGCACAGAACAATTCCCTTTGTGTGCTCGTTGATGAGTTTTTCAAATTCAGAAACGGGAGGAGGAGCAAAATTGTCCTCAATTTTGGCTGTGATCGGCTTCACATGAACACTTGCCATTGTGGCAAAACCGCTATAGTTTGCGTAATAAGGTTCAGGAATAATTACTTCGTCTCCTGGGTCAAAGCAGGTCATCATGGCAAAAACCAATGCTTCGGAGCCTCCTGTTGTGATTAAGATTTCTTCTGTCTTCACAGGAATACCTTGGCTTTGGTAATAGGTTGCTAGTTTTTCGCGGTAGCTCGCGAAGCCTTCTGAGCTGGAATACTCAATTACATCTCTTTTGATGTTTCGAAGTCGATCCATAACCACCTCAGGCGTTTTAATGTCGGGCTGTCCGATATTGAGGTGAATGACTTTCTTCCCTTCAGCTCTGGCCTTTTCGGCAAAGGGCATTAGCTTCCGAATAGGTGATTCGGGCATCTCAAAAGCTTTCTGCGATAACTTCGGCATTGTTTAGTGATTTAGGGGCACAAAAATCCGAAAAATTCGGGCATAAAAAAACCGCCTTGGACAATCTATCCAAGGCGGCTATCTATGGTCTATGTATTTGACTGGTATTTGGCATTCGTCAGCAGGGCTTTCGGCTAAAGCTGACTGCCTTTAATTGTAAAAAAACCTCCTCGGACTTTTATCCAAGGAGGTTTTGCGTTTCTAGTAATTGTCTCGTCTGAAAATTTCGTTAGCAAGGAGCATGCAATTTTGAAAATCAAGGAGTTGACAAGTGTCAGAGACTGTTCTCAAAATAAGTGCAACGCCGATAACGGGCTTTATTGGTAGACAATTTAGTTTGCCATTGGAGCACCTTCCTGCTTTTTCACAGGCATACTCTCTGTATTCTCAGAAGCCAATACTTTACCTTTAATACGTACTACTGTAGTCGGGTTAGTTACTGCATTAGAAGTAATTGTAACTGATTTGTTGATGGCTCCAACACGCTTGGTGTCGTAACGTACAGTCATTACTGCTGACTCTCCCGGCATGATTGGTTCTTTTGGCCACTCAGGTACAGTACATCCACATGATCCCTTGGCACGTGAGATAATCAAAGGCTCACTACCTGTGTTGGTGATTGCGAATTCGCAACTCCCATTGGCACCTTGTTTAATCGTTCCGTAGTCATGAACTTCTTTGTCAATAGAAATTTCAGGTCCACCTGTTACCGCTTTCGCGTCTTGAGCGTATCCTCCCATTACTGTGAAGGCAACTACTGCGAGTGATAGTAAGAATTTTTTCATTTGTCTGTATTTTTATTGTTTGCCTGATAAAAGTAGATGAAGTACTCTCATTTGTTAATTAGCTTAACAAAACATTAACAAGATTTCTTTGATGGTCAATTGGCTTGACTCAGCACCATCCATTTTTCTAACTTTGCCGACTTATTGTTTTCGACCTTATTCTCATGGAAATTAGCAAGCTGTACGACCCGATCAAAGTAGAATCCAAATGGTATTCTTATTGGTTGGAAAACCGCTTTTTCAATTCAACCCCAGACGATCGCGAGCCTTACACTGTAGTGATTCCACCGCCCAATGTGACGGGAGTATTGCATATGGGACATATGCTCAATAATACGCTGCAAGATGTTTTGGTCAGAAAAGCCAGAATGGAAGGCAAGAACGCTTGTTGGGTGCCCGGAGTCGATCATGCATCCATTGCAACTGAGGCAAAGGTGGTTCAGCGCCTGCGCGCAAAAGGAATAAAAAAGAGCGACCTCAGTAGGGAAGACTTTTTGAAGCACGCTTGGGAATGGAAGAACGAGCACGGAGGGATAATCCTCGAGCAGCTCAAAAAGCTGGGTGCCAGTTGCGATTGGGATCGGGAATCTTTTACAATGGATCCCAATTATTCCAAGAGCGTAATCGACACCTTTATAGATCTTTATAATAAAGGATATATCTATCGCGGCAAGCGCATGATCAATTGGGATCCTGCTGCAAAAACGGCCCTGAGCGACGAAGAGGTAATCCACAAAGAAGTAAATTCAAAGCTCTACCACGTTCGCTACCAAATAGCCGGAACGGATGAGTATCTCACCATTGCTACCACACGTCCCGAGACGATTTTAGGTGATTCTGCCATTTGCGTTCACCCGGATGATGAGCGTTACAAGCACCTTCACGGAAAGAAGGCCATCGTGCCGATGGCAAACCGCGAAGTACCCATCATTACCGATGAGTATGTAGATATGGAGTTCGGAACGGGGTGTTTGAAAATTACTCCTGCTCATGACGTGAATGACTACGAACTGGGTGGAAAGCACAATCTGGAAACAATCGACATCCTTAACGATGATGGAACCATGAGTGAGGCTGCTGGCTTCTACGTGGGTGAAGATCGTTTTGATGTTCGGAAGAAAATAGCAGCAGACCTCAAAAAGAGCGGCGATTTGGTGAAAGAAGAGGCCTATCAAAATAAGGTAGGCTACTCCGAAAGAACCGATGTTCCGATTGAACCGAGAATTTCATTGCAGTGGTTTGTGAGCATGAAGGAGCTGAGCAAACCCGCACTTGAGCACGTGATGAACGACGATGTGAAGTTTTGGCCTCCGAAGTTCAAAAACTCCTATCGCCACTGGATGGAGAATGTGAAGGACTGGTGTATCTCACGTCAACTTTGGTGGGGACACCAAATACCGGCGTATTATTATGGCACGGGTGAAAATGATTTTGTGATTGCAGAAACCCTTGACGAAGCCGCATCCAAAGCATCTGAGAAAGCGGGGATACCGATTACCAAAGATCATCTTCGGCAAGACGAGGACGTATTGGATACCTGGTTTTCTTCTTGGCTATGGCCGATATCTGTATTTGATGGGTTCTATTCTAAAGAAGAAATAGACTATTACTATCCGACCAATGATCTGGTGACAGCCCCTGAAATTATGTTTTTCTGGGTGGCTCGAATGATTATTGCAGGTTATGAATACAGAGGAGAGAAGCCTTTCAAAAATGTATACTACACTGGTATCGTTCGCGATAAGCAGGGTAGAAAAATGAGTAAATCACTAGGGAATTCTCCTGATCCGATAGAGTTGATGAAGCAATATGGAGCAGATGGTGTTCGAGCAGGTATGCTTTTCTCATCTCCTGCCGGGAATGACCTGCTCTTCGATGAAGCGCTTTGCGAACAGGGAAGAAATTTTTCAAATAAGATTTGGAATGCACTTCGACTAGTAAAGAGCTGGGAGCCCCAGAAACGCGAGCAGCCCAAGGCGGCAAAAATCGCCTTGAAATGGATGGATGAGCGCATCGCTGAGGTGATGAACGAAATTAACGATCACTATTCGAAATTTCGAATTTCCGACGTTTTGATGACTGCTTATAAATTTACCTGGAACGACTTCTGCAGCTGGTACCTCGAAGCGGTAAAGCCCGTTTATGGAGAGCAAATTGATGAGGTGACACACGCTGCCGTGATCAATCATTTTGAAACGGTAGTAAAGATTCTTCACCCTTTGATGCCTTTTATTTCGGAAGAGATTTGGCACTTGCTGAAAGAACGAACTTCTCCTGAAGAGAGTCTGGTGGTAGCGCAATGGCCCGAAGCAATTGCTCCCGATGAGGAGTTTCTTAAGGCTTTTTCACGCAGCACCGAGGTGATTACTTCGGTTAGAAATATTCGGAAACAGAATAATATTCCCAACAAAGAGAAGCTCAAGCTAGAAGTGCGAGGTGAGGATGAGCGTGAAAAAGAATTCCACTGCTTAATCGAAAAGCTCTGCAATCTGGAGAGTATCGACAAAGTAGCTGAACTGCCTTCACAAGCTTTTACTTTCGTGATGGGTGGTGCTGAGTATGGGGTTCCTTTTGAGGGAACTGTAGATGCCGTTGAGCAAGCAGATAAAATAAAAGAAGAACTCAACTACACTAAAGGGTTCTTAAAATCGGTGCAAAAGAAGCTTTCGAATGAGCGATTTGTGGCTGGTGCTCCTGAACAAGTAGTGGCCAATGAGCGCAAGAAAGAAGCAGATGCGGTAGCAAAGATCGCCGTGCTTGAAGAGCAACTGAAAGGCATGATATCTTGAAATTTGGAGCGATTGACATAGGGTCCAATGCGGTTCGATTGCTCATTGCTGATGTGATCGAGACCGAAGAAGATTTGATTATAAAGAAGCTATCGCTGACACGTGTCCCCATCCGATTGGGAGCCTCAGTGTTCGAAAAAGGCTATATCAGTTCTAGTAAGGCCAAGCGTCTGGCAAAAACGATGAAGGCTTTCCGCTACCTCTTGGATGTATACGACGTTAAGGGATTCAGAGCATGCGCCACTTCTGCTATGCGTGAGGCTATCAACTCGGACGAGGTCATTGCCAGGGTAAAGTATTACGCCAATGTGGAGATTGAAGTGATCAATGGCCGCACCGAGGCGGATTTGATTTTTTCCACTTTCAAGACTCAGAAGTTAGATCCTTTAGGGACTTATTTGTACATCGATGTTGGGGGAGGAAGCACAGAGATCACCTTACTGAAAAATGGCAAACGTGTCCATGCGCGTTCTTTCAAAATTGGAACTGTGCGGATACTGAAGAGCAATATCAAGCCATCCATTTGGACGGATATGGAGAAATGGGTAGCTGAAATTACCGAGGATGAGAAGGATATGGTGGCTATCGGAACGGGTGGTAATATCAACCGACTCTTCAAAATGAGTAAGCTCAATTACGGAGAGTTGATGGGGTTGGATGAACTAATCGAAATGCATGAATACATCAAGTCCCTCACGTTCAGGGAGAGAATGATTAAATTGAACCTACGCTCAGATCGGGCGGATGTGATTGTTCCCGCAGGTGAAATATTTTGCCGTGTAATGGCTAAGGCGAACGTTCACCGAATTAGTGTTCCCAAAATTGGTCTTTCAGATGGAATCGCCTTGTATCTCTATCGCCAACATCTTAAAGAGACTGTCTAACCGATCATACGGCACATTTTCCATTTGCGTAGATTTATTTGTTGAATAGAGGTGAGTTGCACACCTTGTTATCAAATCAATTGATCATGAAAAAAATCTATCCACTACTTCTGATTTGCCTGATAGCAGTTATGTCGTCGTGCAATTTAAAAACATACAAGGGAGATCCGACTAATGAAAAACGCTCCGTGAGCGAGTATAGCAAAATCAAAGTGAAAGGTCCGTTTGATGTGATAATCGATCCAAATAAGGAAAGTGGGCTTACCATAACTGCTCCTAGTGACGCTATTGCAGATATCGAAACGAGAGTAGAGAATGGCGAATTGATTCTTGATCTGGATAATTCAGGATATATGAGTCCCGATATTGAAGTTGTGATAGCCAACAGTCAACTCGAGGGGATTTCCATTTCAGGCTCGGGAAGCTTTGAAGGAGCTTTAGAAACTAAGAAAGATTTAGACTTAAAAATTGGTGGCTCTGGTAATATTGATGTCCAGTCAAATGCGAACAGGGTATACGCCAACATATCAGGTTCTGGAAATATCAATGCTTCGGGTACATGTGAAATGTTAGAAGCGAGTATTTCGGGTAGCGGAAATATGAATTTCGGTAAGATGGAGGCCCAAGATGTGGATGTTAGTATTTCAGGATCAGGAGGGATGAAAGTAAACGTGACGAGAAATCTCGAAGCAAGCGTTTCAGGTTCCGGGAGTATAACTTACACAGGCAGTCCTGTTAGTGTGGATAAGAACGTGTCGGGTTCAGGGAGTATTCGAAAAAACTAGATGCTTACTCTTTAAAATGCATCTGACTGTTCATCAGTCGGCCATTTACATAATCGTATTCTTTGGCCAGCTTTCCGCTCTCGTCCCAAACCAATACTTTTCCGTTGAGCTCATCGTTTTCAAAGTGCCTTTCGGTGTAGCGGGTGCCATCTTCGTACCAACTTTTCCAAACGTCTACTTTCTTTCCCAAGTCATAGTGGTATTCGTATTTCAGCTCACCATTGGTATACCATTCACGGTAAAGACCGTCGTCCTTACCTTGGCGGGTAAACCCCGATTTTTCTCTTTGGCCGTTCGCAAAGAAAACCTCCCATAATCCATTCTTTTTTCCTTCTCGATAGGATGTTAGCGTGTGGATTTCTCCATTAGAGTGATAGGAACAGACTGTCCCGGTAAAAGGTGTTTCGTTGCGGTAGGCTAAGCCATTGGCATAGCTAATTTCTTGCATCGGGACACAATCAGATCCTTGCTCGTCTTCTTGCGGTTCCGTTCTTACTTCTTTCGCCGGGACATCTTCGACCGAGCATGACACAAAAAAGGCTAAAACCAAGGTTGGAAGAAATACTCGGACACTCATTTCGAAAGTTTTTTGCAAGGTAAGTTCATAAAATCGAGAGAGAAAATTCATGGAGTACTACTTCTTGCTAATGTCTTTGTCGATTAAAGGAAGTGATTGAGTATTTGAAAGAATGCCATTCGTTTTAAGTCTTTTAATCATTCCCATAGATGCTGACTTTCGATTCATTGCCTTTCTTGAAGCCGCGGTACATGCCTTCGGTATTGAAGTCCATCACGATATTACCATCTTTGTCGATTGCAATTACGCCTCCACCCGCATTCATTCCCGAAAGCCTTTCGTGTAAAGTGAAATTGACGGATTCTTCCAGCGATTTATCTCCGAACTCCATTTGAGCAGAAATTTCTTTCGCTACGCCCACGCGGATGAAATACTCGCCATGACCCGTACAAGAAACTCCGCATGTGGCATTATCGGCGTAAGTTCCTGCTCCAATAATGGGGCTGTCGCCAATACGATTGTATTGCTTATTCATCATTCCGCCCGTTGACGTTCCCGCAGCTATGTTGCCTTCCTTGTCGATGGCTACGGCACCGACAGTTCCGAATTTTGAGAATTCAGAATTCGAAACATCGCTTTGGGATCTCTCCCATTTCGATTTAATTCTCTCAGTCGTGAAATAGGAGTTCTCGACTTGTTCGAGCCCGATTTCTTTGGCAAGCAAATCAGCCCCATCACCTGCCAACAAAACATGTGGTGTATTTTCCATCACGGCTATTGCGCCAAGAATGGGATTTTTAATGGTAGTAGCCCCAGCTATTGCTCCCGCATTTTTTTCACTTCCAATCATAATCGAAGCATCGAGTTCATGATTTCCTTCGGCATTCATTACAGCACCTTTCCCTGCGTTAAAATGTGGTGCGTTTTCCAGAACTATAATAGCCTTGACTACGGCATCTTTAGCAGATCCACCTCGATCCAACACAGCATACCCGGAGTCAAGTGCCGCTTGCAAACTTGAGCGGATTTCAAGTTCTAGGCTATCACTCAAAAGACCTTTTTTTATGGTTCCTGCACCTCCGTGAATGACTATCGCAGGAATTCTTTCTTGCGCCGAACAATTTAATGGAACACATAAAATTGAACATAACTGAACTAGGATACCAATTCTCAAAAGGGAATAACGATTCATTGCAAAGATTTATGAGTATTACTAGAACAATAGAATCAATTTCAGCGTATTATTGTTCCGAATTTAAAACATATGTGGAAATCGATCAGGCGTTATCACTTTTTTTACCATAGAAAAGGCTTCTATAAGTTTTTGAGGTCAATCACGGTAAAATTTGGTTTGATCATGGCTGTGATTCTTTTAGCCCTATATATGTTTGAGTTATTTACCCCTGGCATCTCTCATTACTTCGAAGTGTATTCTACTGCTTTTTCGAAGGAATTGGTGCTGACTTTTTTCTTCATTAGCGAAACGCTCCTCGGTCTTATTCCTCCCGATCTTTTTATTGTTTGGGCTAAGCAGTTTGCCTCACCTTATGCAGTAGTAACCGTTTTGGCTGTATTGAGTTATCTGGCGGGTTTACTAGCCTACTATCTAGGTGTAAGATTGGTAGCTGTGAATAAAATGAGGCAATACATCCACGTTAAATTCGAAAAGCAATTTGCCATGCTTCGTTCGTGGGGTGGACTGATCATCGTTATTGCAGCTCTTTTGCCTCTCCCTTTCAGTACCATGTGTTTGGGAGCCGGGATGTTGAAATTCTCATTTAGAACGCTTGCCATTCTAGGCATTTTTAGAATCGCTCGATTCTTTGCCTATGCTGCAGTTCTTTATCAAGTAGTCTAAGCATACTTTTTCACTCCAACTATCTGATTCACGCGAATAAGTCCTTTATTTGCGGCTGATTTTGAGACTTGTTAAGATTAGATTAAATCCAATCTTCCGAAGTACTTATTGTCACATTAACACTTATATTTGTCGCCAAATAATTTAACTGAATACAAATGCCTGAATCAAAGCCAAGAATAGCCTATTTCTGCATGGAATATGGCCTCGATGATAAATTGAAAACATACGCAGGTGGTCTCGGAATATTAGCGGGAGACTACATGAAAGGAGCCAAAGACCACAATTTTCCAATTGTGGGTTTGGGGCTTAAATGGAAGCAAGGTTATACCGATCAATACATTGACAAAGACGGTCAACCGTACGATAGCTACAAGAATCAAAACTATGATTTCTTGGAAGATACCGGAGTTACGGTTTCTGTTACTATTCGTCAGCGCGAAGTTTTCGTGAAGGTTTGGAAATGTGATTCATTTGGAAATGCGCCACTTTATCTACTTGATACCGACATTCCTGAAAACGAAGACGCATGGATTACCGGTCAACTTTACGGTTGGTTTGGTGAAGAGCGTATTGCTCAGGAAATGGTTCTCGGTGTAGCAGGTGTTAGAGCCTTGCGCGCACTAGGAATTGACGTAGATCTTTATCACTTTAACGAAGGACACGCTCTTTTTGCCGGATTTGAACTCGTTCGCGAAAAGCGTGATGCAGGTAAGTCATTTGACGAAGCACTGGATGCGAGCCGCGAAGAAATCGTTTTCACAACGCACACACCTGTTGTACAAGGAAACGAATCACACACCATTGATCGCCTCATGTACATGGGTGCGAATATGGGAATGACAGTTGAACAAATGGTGAGCCTCGGTGGTGCACCTTTCAATATGACCGTAGGAGCACTTAGAATGTCTAAGAAAGCAAATGCCGTTGCACAACTTCACGGAGAAACAGCTCAGAAAATGTGGGCACACGTTGAAGGTGGTTCTGAAATAGTTCCCATTACCAATGCCATCCACCGGCCAACGTGGGTAGATTCTGCAATGACAGATGCCGCCGAAGGAAAGGGCGATATTTGGGAAAGCCACATGAAGAATAAGCGAGCGCTTGTTGATTTTGTGAAAGAACGAACAGGAGCTGAGTTGAAGGAAGATGTTCTGACTTTAGGGTTTTCAAGAAGAGCGGTAGCTTATAAAAGAGCCAATTTGCTTTTCCGCGATCCTGAGGTAATAGATCCGCTTTTGAAAGAGGGAAAATTACAAATCGTGTATTCAGGAAAAGCGCACCCATTGGATGATGGCGGAAAGCAATTGATTGCTGAGATTGTTGGTTTTTCTAAAAAATACCCTCACGCTGTTGTCTACATTCCAAATTACGATATGGCAACGGGGTCAGCCCTCACCAGAGGATCTGATGTTTGGTTAAACAATCCGCGTCGCCCGAAAGAAGCGAGTGGAACTTCAGGAATGAAGGCAGCGATCAACGGTGTGCTGAACTGCAGTATTCTAGATGGATGGTGGCCTGAGGCTTGCGATCATGGTAAGAACGGATGGCAATTCGGAGATGCCTTTGTGGGAGTAACTGAGGCTGAGCACGACAAGCATGATGGTGATGCACTTTACAAAGTCCTTTTGGATGAAGTAATCCCTACTTTTTATAACGACCGCGATAAGTGGGTAAGCATGATGAAGCAGAGTATTCTTGACTGTAAAGATCAATTTGCCGTTAAGAGGATGCTCGAAGAGTATTACGATCTTTTGTACGTATAGTTAGAGAGCAACCATTAATGTTTAAAGCCGTTTCCCTCAGGAAGCGGCTTTTTTATTTCCTACTTGATTCCAGAATAGACCTCAATTATTGACTGTAGACTAAAATACTTCTGATTGGTAAGCGAATTTCGCTGCAGACAGGAGTGAATATTTTTATCAGAAATAATGCTAGTGAACAAAAAAATTCGATGAATACAGATTTTCGATCGATGAATTTTTTGAGTGTGATTTTTAGAAACAAGCTTTTTGCATTTTCCAGATCTATAATTTGCTTCAACAATATTGATTATCATGGTAATATGACTTTTTCTCCCATGCAGTTGTTGTTGAAAAAAAAAGAACTTTGAATAATTGCGTTTCGACAAAACATAAAATAATGTCGACGAAACGTTGAAAAGCGATTAATAATGGGTAAATTTGATTATTCGTAAGCCTAAGAAGTTATTAACATATCGATAGGCTTAGAAAAGTTTTGTGATCGAAATTTCAAATTAACATTAATTCTAAATCTAAAATTTAACCAAATGAAAACAGATGCTACACTTAAGTCGGATGTGCTGACTAAGGTGATGAATCGAGCGGTTAATTGTAGTCTTTTCCTAACCAAAGGAATGTTGATTGCAATGACTTTGCTTTTCTCATCTACCTTTATTTTCGCCCAATCCGGTTCTAATGGTGATGAACCATTAGTAATTGTTAAAAAGGGATACTATCCGGGAGATGGAGTTGTTCCTGCTGAGGTTCAGGCACTCATATCTGAGTATGCTGCCCAGCAGTCGTCCATCGGTACTTTGGGCGATACAGAGCCCACAGGAACACCACCTACAATTGAAAATTGTCCTGCAGATCAAACAGTAGAATGTTTTGGTGATGTTGGTCATACTGCTTCAGAATTGGAGTATACAATCAATTGTGGTCCTAACGGTATCATTATTATATATGAGCCGCCTGGAGTGCTTATTACCGGTTCTTGCCCCGGAACAGAATATGTAGTGACATATGATGTTTGGGACCAGTGTGGCAATAATGTGACTTGTGATCAAATCTTTACCATTGATAATCCTGGTCCTGAGATTACATCTTGTCCGGAAGGTGGGATAATTGAAACGCCTGATCAAGCGGTTTCTGATGTAGATGCAGTTGAGTTTACATTCTCATGTCCTGATGATCCTCTTTGCTCTGAAATCACCGTGGATGTTGAATACACTGAGGATAATGATCCTTGCATGGGCGACATGTACATCTACACTTACACCGTCACTGATGGTTGTGGAAGAACAGATGAGTGTCAGCAGATTTTTACAATACCACCGCCCGAGCTGGAAATAGTATGTAGCGATTCTGAAGTTGTAGAATGTGCTTCAGATATTACTCCATCTGAAGATGATGTGGAAGTAATTGGAGCTATTGAAGGAGTTGAAACCAACGTAATGGTTGGAATTCCAATGTTAGTGAGCGGAGATGCAGGCTGTTCAGGAGCTGTTTATGAAGTTTCATATATGGTGACTGACGAATGTGACCGCACTGCGTCTTGCACCAGAACATATACATTAGACAATGATGGTCCGACTATCACGGCTCCTGATGATGTGACAATAGAATGTGCATCTGATGCTGCTGAAAATATTGATGGAGTTTCTTTTACTACATCATGCGAGCTTGGCGGAGTTGTTACGGCTTCAGAAATTATTCTAGTTGAAGGCAACGGAACCTGTGTTGGTTCGGTTTGGAAGTATATTTATACTGTAACAGATGCTTGCGAACGTACGGCTACTGATGAGCAGTTTGTAACTATTTTCAATGAAGGCCCATCTATAGTAGTACCTGACGATGCTGATCTTGAATGTGGTGACTCAACTGATCCCTCAGAAACAGGAACAGCAACAGCTTCTGACCCTTGTGAGGGAGAATTGGAAGTGTTCTTTGAAGATGCGGTTGTTTCTGAGTCGTGCCCTCAAGTGATTGAGAGAACTTGGTCGGCGATGAACGGATGTGAAGTAATGGTAAGTGGTGTTCAAACCATCACAATTGTAGATGAAGAGGCTCCCGTGTTTGATTTAGATTGTCAGTTTGACTTTGATTTATTGACGAGCGAGGGTGCAGATTGCCCCGCAGAAGCTGGATTCAGCTTTGAAGAAGGCGATGAGTTCCCTGTTACTCAAGGATACAGCATAGCTGGAGTTGATATTCTTCCGTTGTTTGGTTGCGTAACAGATAATTGCACTTCAGATGAGGACATTGTGATTCGTGTAGCGTCAATCACCGAAGAAGGTGATGGGTGCAGCAAGAGCTTTACTGTGGACTTCGAGGCTCTTGATGAATGTGAAAATGTAGGTGGTGGTTTTTCTTGTAACTACACTGTTACAGATGATGAAGCTCCTGTATTGAATATGCCTGATGTAACGGAAGCAGATGTAACTTGTTCTGATCTTCCAGTGGAAGATGCAATTGGTTTTGCAGAAGGGACTCTTAGTCCTGAAGAAGAGGCTGCATTCTTGGCGCAGGCATCAGCACTTTTTGTAGACTTAGGATTGATTCCTGAAGGAGCTGAAGATAGCTGCGGAGATGCAGAGTGGAATGAAATTGATATTTCTGCTGTCGTTCCTGATCAAACATGCCCGACTCTAGTGGTTTTATCCTGTGTATTTGTAGCAGAGGATGAGTGTGGTAATGTTTCGGAGCCAGCAAGCACGAGCATTGCTATTGTAGATAATACCCCTCCGGTTATTTCTTGTCCAATGAACATTTCTGTATCCTGTGAAGATGGAGATTCTCCTGATGTAACGGGAATGGCAATGGCTACCGATGATTGCTCAGAAGCAGAAATTACATTTGAGGATGTTGTTGTATCAGACGGATGTCCTACGATTATTGAAAGAACATTTACAGCAACAGACGGGTGTGGACTTACTTCATCTTGTGTGCAGGAAATCACTATCACCTTCGATGTACCAACTATCACAGCACCTGAAGATGTAATCATCGAATGTGCTGCGGATGCAGCTGCTGATATTGAAGGAGTAACCTTTACCACCGTGTGCGAACTCGGTGGAGAGGTAACCGCAGAAGGTCCGATCCTATTAGAAGGTGATGGACTCTGTGACGGTTCACTTTGGGAGTTTGTGTACACGGTAACTGATGATTGCGGAAATACGGCAAGTGCTTCACAACAAGTGACGATTTCTAACGAAGGTCCCACTATCATGGCTCCTGAAGACGTAATCATCGAATGTGCTGCAGATGCAGCTGCTGATATCGAAGGAGTTTCATTTACAACTTCTTGCGATTTTGGTGGAGAAGTAACGGCAGAAGGCCCGATTCTATTAGAAGGAGACGGGTTCTGTGACGGTTCACTTTGGGAGTTTGTATACACGGTAACCGATGACTGCGGCCGCACAGCAAGTGCTTCCCAGATGGTAACGATTGAAAACGACGGTGCTTCCATTATGGTACCGGAAGATGTTACGATCAGTTGTGAAGAGTCCACCCTTCCTGAGAATACTGGAATGGCCGTGGCCTCAGAGGCATGTGCAGGAGAACTTGACGTAACTTATGAAGATGAAATACTGGAAGAATCCTGTCCATTAGTGATCCAGCGAACCTGGTCATCAGAGTCAGAGTGTGGCGGAACGTTAACAGGAGTTCAGATCATCACGGTAGAGGATAACATTCCTCCCGTTTTGAACATGCCTGATGTAACGGAAGCAGATGTAACTTGTTCTGATCTTCCGTTGGAAGATGCAATTGCTTTTGCAGAAGGGACACTTAGCCCGGAAGATGAAGCTGAATTCTTGGCAGAAGCAGCGGCACTCTTTGTTGAACTAGGTTTGATTCCTGAAGGCGCAGAAGACACTTGTGGTGATGCTCAAGTTGTAGAAGTAGGTATTGAAGCAGTCGTGTCCGAAGATTGTCCGGTTCTTGTAGAACTTACATGCATCTTTGTAGCAGTTGACGATTGTGAAAATGTATCGGAACCTGCGGCTACAAGTATTTTCATCATCGATAATACTGCGCCCGTAATCACTTGTCCAGACGATATTTCCGTTGCATGTGAGGAAGGAACTTCTCCAGACGTAACGGGGATGGCTACAGCCACTGACGATTGTTCAGATGCAGAGGTTACATATGAAGATGTAGTCGTTTCTGAAGGATGTCCTATGATTATCGAACGAACGTTTACCGCGACAGATGGTTGTGGGTATACTTCGACTTGTACACAGATAATTACCGTTACTTATGAGATGCCGACGATAGTGGCACCTGAAGATGTGATCATCGAGTGTGCGGCTGATGCTGCTGCAGATATTGAAGGTGTAATAAGCACAACTGCTTGTGACCTTGGTGGAACAGTTACTGCAGAAGGTCCGATTCTTTTAGAAGGAGACGGTTTCTGTGATGGCTCACTTTGGGAATTTGTTTACACAGTGACTGATGGTTGCGGAAGATCTGTTTCGGATTCGCAATTGGTAACGATCGAGAACGCAGGACCATCTATTGAAGCTCCGGATGATATAGAGGTGATCTGTATAGACGATTATGTAGCAAATGCAGATGATGCAACAGTGATGGTTGCTTGTGACTTTACATCAGAGGTAGTTGTTAGCGACCCTGTTCTCATCGAAGGACAAGGTTCGTGTAATTTGACTCAGTATGAGGTGACTTATACGGTTACTGATCAATGTGATAGAGAATCGTCAGATGTACAAATCGTTACTTGTGTGAATGATGGTCTCGACATTTTTGAAACCCCTGATGATGGTATCGTAACTTGTTATGAAGATATCGTTCCTGACCCATGGGGTATCGAGTACTTCTCTCCTTGTAGTTCTGATGTATTTATCCAGGTTACGCCTCCTACGCAGCTTTGCTGTACTGAGGATTGCCCTGGAGCACAATATGTTGTTGTCTACACCATCACAAATGATTGTGGTGATGAAGAAGTGATTGAGCAGATCTTTACGATTGAAAATGAAGGTCCGACAATTATCACTTGTGGTGAGAATGAAATGGTAGAATCAGTTGAAGATATCGTAGTTTCTGTTGACGATGTTGAGTATGTAACTGCTTGCGGAATCGACTGTGATGTCGCAGTGGTATCTGAACCCGAAGTAGTCGACAACGGCTGTTCAGGAACAGATTACATCTATACTTACACTATCACGGATAATTGTGGAAGAACAGCAACTTGTGAAAGAGTGTTCACTATTCCTAGTGATGATCCGACATGTGATCTTGATGATGACTGTAACTCCTTCACGACTTACTATGCTGACATAAGCGGTGGTCAAACTACGCTCTACAGTGTGGAATTCACTGCTACAGAAGCATTGCTGACATACGAAACAGATGTGGACTTCAGTGCACACATTGCTTTTGATGCTGTGAATGACGTTGTTTACTTAGTGAACTCTAATGGTTCCTCAATTCTGGCATATGATCCATCTACGGATACAGAATTGTTTGAGCTTACAATTGGTGGAAGCATTAACCAGTTGTTTGCTGTGGTATACAACCCGATGGATCAATTGATCTATGTAGGAGATGCGAACGATGACGAAATTTACACGATTGATCCTTTGGGATTAGGTGATGCGAATTTCTTTGCCGAAGGACCTGTTGAAGGTGGAGATCTCGCGATTCAAGACGGTACCTTGTACTTGGTGAATCGTGGAAATACAAACCTTTATGAATTCGTTGATAACGGAGGAGGGCCTGAAGCAGTTCTAGTCGCGGCTACAGATAGTCCTGAAATCAGTGGTATGGCACAGGCCAACAACTCAACCGACCTGATTCTTTCGAATGCAGGTTCAGCGAACTTTACGAAAGTGAATGCCTCTAATGGTATGACTGAGAAAGTATATATCGCGATGTTGGGTGAAGACATGTTTGAGTTGGCTGATGGTGGTGATATGGCTGCAGGTTGTGCAAACAACTTCGGTATTGAGCCTTGCAGCTACCGTTTGTACTACACGCACAACCCAGAGGGTTCAAGCGACTACAGCTTGCTTCAGGTTGAGTTAGATGCATTAGGAAATGCGACCTACACAACTTTGTTGGAAGACTTGGGTAGTTCTCATATCGGTTTATCGAATGATGGTTCTGAAATCTACATGGTTGGAGGAAGCAATGTTCAGACTTACAATGTCGAGTCAGGGTTAATCACTAATAATGTGAATATCTTCAACGGAGCGAACCAGTCCAACTTGTCGAGCTTCCCTGCTGCTGTAGTTGGTCCGGACAATCAATTGTTCATTGCCGGTGCAGGAAACAACGTTTGGGAATGTGATCCTGTAACGGGAGAAGCTACGAACGTTGCGACGGGCATCAATGTGAATGGAGGAGACTTGATCTTCGCACCTACGGGAGAAGAAGGAGCTGAAGAGCTTTGGATTATCACCCGTAATAATGGAACCTTCACAAGAGTTCTTGACCCTGGTAATGGAGCCTTTAGTGTAGATGTTCCGGAAATCAATGGTGCGGCAGTACTAGAGAACGGAAATGTGCTTCTAGCTGATGGAGATGGTAATAGCCTGCTTAAAGAAGTGAGCTTAGCCACTCAGGAAGTTGTAGCAACATATGACATAGACCTACCATTGTACAATGGAGATCTAGCTGGTGGATGCACAGGAGAAGAAGAGACGGTTTCAATTGCCGTTGCTGACGAGCTGTTGTCATTCCCATCTCAAGTATACCCTAATCCTTCTGTGGATAATGCTGTGATTACTTTCGAGCCTGTAGAAAATGTACGGACTCAGGTTGATCTATTTGACTTGTCAGGTAGACCATTAGAATCACTCTTCAATGCAGAAGTGAAGTCAGGATTGGAATACCGAGTGAATGTGAATACAAGCGCATTCGAAAACGGTATCTATATCTACAGAATCACAAACGGTTCACACCAAGTGACCAAGAAGTTGATGGTTGTAGATTAAGCTGATTAATTTATCTTGAAAAACCCCGTCTCAAATATTTTGAGACGGGGTTTTTTATTGGACACGTGTGAAAATTAGCTCTACTTTTAGATCCTAATTCTAGTTCATGCTTAAAAGAATACTTTTAATTCTATCCCTGGTTCCCGCCGCGCTTTTTTCTCAGAGTTCAATAAATGAAGCAGTTCTCTACAATGGTGAAGCTCATGTTTCAATTCTCAAATCAGAGATTAAAGATTTAGAGAAATTAGAGAATGTACTTTATATCGATGAGCACTTCTCGGATGAAGAGACATTTCAAGCAATTGTAACTCTCCCACAGCTTCAAGATTTCATTGACTTGGGCGTTAACTACACCGTTTTGGATCACCCCAATAAAGCTGTTGAGATTGAAATGATCGATCTCAAAACTTACAATCAAGCAAAGAGCACAGACTGTGGTACTTTTTTGACAGGATACCCATCCTATGACTTATACGAGCAAATGATGTTCGATTTTGCAATTGACTATCCTGAAATATGTCGCTATGAAGAAATAGAAACGCTTCCGAGTGGAAGAAAGCTATTAGCTGTAGTAATCTCAGATAATCCAGACGAAGTCGAAGATGAACCTCGATTTCTGTACACCTCTAGTATTCATGGAGATGAAACTGCCGGTTATATGTTGATGATGCGAATGATTCAAGATATTCTTTGCAATTATTCGTCTGATGCTCAAGTAGCGAATCTGGTTGATAATGTTGAGATTTGGATAAATCCTTTGGCAAATCCAGACGGTACTTATGCTTTGGGAAACAATACATTAAACGGGGCGAGGAGAACCAATTCTAATTTTGTCGATCTCAACCGAAATTACCTCGATCCCGACGATGGTGCTAATCCGGACGGCAATCCCTATCAGGACGAGACTATCGCTTTTATGGAGCTTGCAGAAGATGTTCATTTCGATATGAGCAGCAATATGCATGGGGGAGTGGAAGTGGCAAATTATCCTTGGGATACTTGGTCATTTCTGCATGCAGATGATGATTGGTGGGTACACGTTTGTCGGCAGTACGCCGATACCGCTCAGGAAAATTCACCATCGGGCTATTTCAATTTTCTCGACAATGGAATAACAAATGGATATGCTTGGTATTCTGTGGCAGGAGGTCGTCAAGACTTTATGACCTATTTTCATCATGGTCGAGAATTGACTTTAGAGCTGAGCGATCAGAAATTACTCTCTACTTCTCAATTTGACAATTTTTGGAATTATAACAGGAGCGCTCTTTACAATTATATGGAGCAATCTCTTTTCGGATTAAGGGGCATCGTGACCGATGCGAACACCGGCGAGCCTATTGTCGCCAATGCCTATATCTTCAATCATGATATGGAGAATTCCGATGTTTATTCAAGATTGCCAAATGGAAATTATCACCGCTATTTGCATGAAGGTTCTTACGACGTTACCTTTTCTGCTGATGGTTATCAGTCGCAAACCATCACCGTAAGCATTGAAAATGATGAATCGACTTTACTAAATGTGGCTTTGATGCCTGATAACGTCTGCGATGTAGTGGCAGGGTCAATCTCTACTTTCAGTGCTCTTTCAAATCTTTGTGCAGGGGATAATTCACCTGATTTAATAGAGGTCGATGTTCAGGGAAACGTTGGTTTCGCTGGTGTTTTTGGTATTGTAGATCAAGCAAACAATGTGATGGGCTCTTCGCAGTCGGGAAATTTTAATGTCAACAACCTGTCGTCGGGTACGTATAGAATCAAGCATATGACTTATGCTCAAGGGGTTAATCCTTCCGTTTCGAATGCATCAGAGTTAGAAGGATGTTATGCACTTTCTAATAGTATCTTTTTCAGTGTGAATAGGGTAGAAGGTGGAGTGATTTCAACCAATGAGTCGACACAGGTATGTGGTGACGATGGCCAGCCATCCACGATCAACTTTGTGTTAGTCGGTGCAGAAGGAGCAAATTCAAAGTGGGCCGTTCTCAACTCCGGTTTTACCGAAGTCATTTCGTCTGCGAATAGCCCCGAATTCAACTTTGATAATTTTGGATCAGGTGTTTATCGCGTCGTTCATGTTTCCTATTCAAATGGTGTTAATCTCGGCGAAGTAGATCCGCAGAATATCCAAGGCTGTTTGGACGTTTCTAACACGCTTACGATTACAGTCCAAAACTGTGCCTCAAACCTTACCCAATATACTTCCGGCCCTAATGCGTCGATACTCTTTACACCTGAAGTGCACGGAGATTATCAAGTGCAACTTTTGGATTTGAACGGACGTGTTTTGATGGATCTTTATTCAGGTGTATCAGAGGCAAACCGAGAGTTGCGATTGGACTTGAATACGACCCGTTTGGCGGCAGGAATTTATCTGATTCGAGCCATTGGAGGGGAGTCTTCAGAGATGAAGAAAATTATGATTGAATAGATTCTTCTTTCGGCACTGCCAAAAGAAAAATAATACCAACTACGAAGATGGCTCCAATCGCCAGCACGGAATGGCGCAGATTACCGGTTAATTCAAAGATTAATCCGAAAGCCAATGTGCCGACTACGGTTCCTATTTTATCAGAAACATCGTAAAAGCTGAAATAAGAAGCATGGTCCAATGTGGTTTGAGGTAAGAACTTTGAGTAAGTACTGCGGCTTAAAGCTTGAATTCCTCCCATTACAAACCCTACGATTCCTGCAAGTACATAAAATTCGACGGGGGTAGTGATTTTGAAAGCCATCACACAAATTCCTATCCAGATGGTTACAGCTGTTAACAGGGCTTTTAGATTGCCATATTTAGAACTCAGCCAAGAGTGAAAGTAAGCGCCTATTATCGCGATGAATTGGATAATGAGAATGCTGATGATTAATCCCTCATCGGGCATTCCGGCAATTTCATTTTTAGCAAATCCAACCGCCATGTACATCACTGTTTGGACACCCATGTTGAAGACGAAAAATGAAATCAGGTAGCGTTTCAATCTGGTAGTTTTTTTAAGCTCGTTCCAAACCTTTCTTAATTCCACATAACCGCGGTAGAGATACTCCCCTTTTACTTTTTTGCCATACACATTGCCAGGCAAGCGGCTGAATGTGACTTGTGCAAAGCCAATCCACCAAATACCAACCATCGCAAAAGAAACACGCGCAGGCATATCTCCATCGCTAAAACCGAATACTTCGGGATTCATAATCATGAATAGATTGACGATAAGCAATATGATGCTACCGATGTATCCGAGTGAAAAGCCCTTAGCGCTCACGCTGTCTTGTCGGCCGATGGACGCTATTTCAGGTAAATAGGCATTGTAAAAAACCTGGCTCCCCGAATAGCCGATTCCCGCCATCATAGTCATCAGCAAGCCAAAGCCCAAAAAATTTGCATCGAAGAAGAAAAGCCCAACACAGGCCAGGCCTCCCAAGTAGCAGAAGAACTGCATAAATCGCTTTTTCTGCCCTGAATAGTCGGCTATACCCGAAAGTAGGGGCGAGATCAACGCGACAATCAGAAAAGATGCGGAAAGAGTGTAGGAATAGAGTGCCGTGTTTTTAAATGTACGACCAAGTAACTCCACTTCAGAGGTGGTGTTATTCTCAAAAAAAATGGGGAAGATAGACGAAGTGATGACAAGTGAATAGACCGAATTGGCCCAGTCGTACATGGCCCATCCATTTATTGTTTTCTCGTCATCTTTGGTTATGGCACTGTTAAGCGCCCCTTCGGCCATTTGCATTTGTGAAAAATAGAAAAATCAATTGAACGGTAGTGTTCTTCTCACAATCACATATTCACAATGAAAAACTCAACTCTTCTGTTTCGGGCTCTGCCTGCCTCTGTAGAATTGATTTCAATAGGATCTTTTTCCCCAAACCCTTTTGCACTTATCCTGTTTTCAGAAAGACCTTGTTCCAATAGCCACGTCTTAACCGACTGTGCCCGCCTCTCACTTAAGACCAGGTTATACTCATCTTCACCACGGTCGTCTGTGTAACCGCGAAGCTCAATACTCATCTCAGGGTAGTCTTTCAGAATTCTATTCAGGGCGTTCAGCTGGACCAATGATTCGTCTAGGAGCTTGGCTTCATTCGTTTCGAAGAATACATTGCGCAAAGCGATGCTCTTACCTTTTTCAAGTATCAACGGTGGAGTGGAAGGGGCGCAGTCAATTTCGCCACTTTCATCAATACGTGTCAAACAGAAATCATCAAAGTAATACCGAACCATGAAGTAGAGTGAACTCGGGTCTCGTCCTGTCTCGGGTATATTATTCCAATCTGATTCGGGTTTTGAGAAGTTCGGTATAGCTTCGGAACTCTTGTCTCCTTTCTTTCTCTTTTTGGCTTTTTTCTTTTGGGCTTTAATGTACTTTTTCTGTTCGTCGGGAGGAAGGTACAGCCAGCTGTTATCCACTTCATCTTTGTCCGATTTCTTTACGGGTACAATATTGTTCCATGACTCAGCTCTTCTTATCTCCTCTGTTTGAGTCGCGGCAAAGTAACCTATGGTTAAAAACTTCTCACCTCCTTTGGCCGCGTAGGTGCCACTGAGCTCAAACCAGTCAAAGCGACTGCTGTCGGGGAGCTCAAGGCTGAGTTGTGGTTGCAAATAGAGATCGCCCGGTATATGGGTGTCCAATCTTACTTCTCCAAAATGCACCCCGATTAGTGTCTGCAAGTTATCATTGAAGCACTTTGCACGCATCAGTCGAGCCATCACCTTTAATTCGTAAGTCACTCCTGCTTTGAGTGGTTCAAGCAGCTTTACGTGTAGAAATTCATTCTCACGATTGTTATACATGCAAAGCCCGTTCACGTAATCACCATTGTGGGCTTTGTGTAGACTAGACGAGTCAGCCTTTTCATAATGATAATATGGTCCCTGAGGCTGTACCCATTGGTATTCGATTTCGCTAAACACTTCCTCAAAGCCGGGATTGGGAATGAGGTTTTGGCTTTGAGCCAAATAAGAAATGAATACAAAACCAAAAGCAGACCACCACTTCATAAGGTGAATATAAGGCAAAAGAAAAGCGCTTCGATGAGCGCCTTTCTTTAGCATTGACAGGGTCAATTAAAATACAATTTTAAACTCTACTCTTCGGTTTTTGGCTAGTGAAAGTGGAGTTGTCATTGTAGAGACAGGTTGCTTATCATCCATAGACTTTGTGACAATCCTACCTCGGTCTATACCTTTTTCAGCCATATATTCTCTCGTATTTTTTGCTCTGTTCTCGGCCAGAGATTTCAAACTCATTTCACTCTTTGCCAATTCGACCTCTTCTTTGTCTGAGTGACCAATTACTTCTACGCGCATTGCCGGATTCACTTCCATAAGCGCTACTATCTCATCGATTGTGCGCTTTGCAGAAGAGACCAACTCATCTTTATACTGATAGAAATAAGCATCGATTGCCTCCACTTTTTCCCCCACAGGCATATCGTCAGGAATTTGAACACTGGCAGAGTATATGATCTTGCTATCGGGAATTTTTGTATTGCTGCATCCACAATTTTCTGTCGCTTCAACTTGTCTTACCTCAACTGCATCGATGTAGTAATAAGCTGCCGGTTCGCTTCCATCTTCATATTCAGAAGATACTTCCATGGTTTCGTAAGCGGTTTTTTCGTCGCTAGAAAAGTTTCCAATGGCCAAATAGCGTTCACCACCTTTGGCATTGTAGCGCTTGCAGTATTCCCACCAACCTTCAGAAATGGTTACGACCTCATTCTTGTCTGTCAAGATCGCATCATCTCTTGTGATCGACGTTTCCCCTTTCTTTGAGACTTCTTTGCTTGATATCACTACTCCCAAGTTGTTTGCAGCGTAAAGACTTCTTTCTGCTAATGAAGCTCTGAATTTAATGCAATAGAGGGCGTTCTCATCCATTTTTTCTTTGAGCTGCACACCTATGTAGGTCCTTGGCTCACGGCTTCGAGGACTGTAGGCGTGAATCCCTGCATAGTTTTCTCCATCGAAAGGCATTTCAGTACCGTACATATTGTCAGGGGCTTTCACGTATCGACTTCTCGTTTGACTTGAGAATAACTCTGATAAAGCTGAAGTAGGATCGTACCATCCTTCAGCCAGATTGAATTCGTCATATCTGCGGAGATCTTCATCTTCAACCATGGTTTCAAAGCTCCAGTTGGGCACCAGGTTGTCTTTGTCTTCTTCTTGTTCTATTTCCTCTTGAGCCCAGCCAATATTGGCAAGAGCCATTAAGGCAAAAAACAGACTAATGTTGAATTTATTCATGTCGGTATTCTTTAACTGTATTTATAAAGGTTCGAACAGCCTCGGGTTTCATGTCGGGGTATACTCCGTGACCGAGATTGGCAATATGAAGATGACTGCCGAATGCTGCCATCATTGTTGTGGTATGTTTTACAATATCCTTGCCGGATGAATAAAGCACCGCAGGGTCCAAGTTACCTTGAAGTGTTTTGCCCCTTGATTGTTCTTTAGCAAATTCGACAGGTACGTTCCAGTCCAATCCAATGGTATTGCAAGAGAGTTCGGCTAGGTCAGATATACTGAAATTAGCCCCCTTGGCAAATAAGGTAATTGGAACGAGGCCAGTCAAAGCATCCGTTATCTGCTTCATATAAGGCAAGGCAAAACTCTTATAGAGCTCAGGACTTAGAACACTTGCCCACGAATCGAATATCTGCAATAGATTAGCACCGGCATCTACCTGACCTTTCAAATAAGCGATGGTAGAGTCGGTAATCATTTGCATCAATTTATTGGCAAGCTCAGGCTCGGAGTAGAGCATAGCTCTCGCTTTAGAAAATGTCTTGGAGCCGCTTCCTTCTACCATGTAGCAGAAAATGGTAAATGGTGCTCCTGCAAAACCTATCAAGGGAACACGTCCGTCTAATTCTTTTACCGTAAGGGTTATGGCATCGTAAACATAGGAGAGCTCGGCAGGGTCAGAAACCTTGATTTTGTCTAAGTCAGCTTTTGAGGCGATCGTATTTCTGAAGATGGGTCCTTTTTTTTCCACCATTTCATACGGAAGGCCCATGGCTTCAGGGATAACCAAAATATCGGAAAAGATGATCGCTGCATCTACATCGAGGATATCAACGGGTTGTATAGTCACTTCAGCAGCCCGCTCGGGTGTCTCTACCAATTCCTTAAATCCTGAAAGGCTGGACCTGACGGCTCGGTATTCGGGCAGAATTCTTCCTGCTTGCCTCATTAACCAAACGGGTGTTCTTTCCGTTTTTTCGCCGCGTGCAGCTCTGAGTAGTAAATCGTTTTTAAGTGTCGTCATTGTTAGAAGCGCCAAAAATAATCGATTTCCAGAGACAAGACTTAAAACCGGCAACCAAACCGAACGGAAAAGAATCGTCCGATCACTTCTCTTGTACCCGCAATATTGGAAAAGCCGCCACCGGGCAGCCTCACAGGCTCATTAGGTACTTGGTATTCTTTATAAGTTATTCCAAGGGATACGGTGAAATGAATATTCTCAAAAGCCTGATTAGAAAACCCCATGAACGGATTAATGTAGCGATCCCAGCTATTATCGTCACCTCCGTAGTAGGCGCCTATTGAACCACCCAACATAATTCTGGTGGAGCCATTTCCCGGCAAATACCTGAACTCGCCGAATAATGGAAGAAACCGTTCTGATTCGTAAAGATGTAAGCCTGTACCCGCACCAACTGTTAATTGATCGCCTAATTCAATTCCGTAAGAAGTTTGGAGTCCAGCCATGGTCACACTCTCCACATCAAGAATGCCGAAGGCCATGTTGAACTCTACGGTGAACAGGGAGTTGAGCTTTTTTTCTTTCGTGTATTTCCTTTCCTCAAAATCTGAGTCCTGAGCACATATGCCTAGCGAGATAAGGGTAAGAAGAAGAGAAAAGACAAACCGCATTAAACCGTTTAGAATTTTAAATATAGATCGATCACCGAAGAATATAAAACAGAGAGGAATTAACAAGTCAAAAAACATCTTTAATTCTATACCTGTCAAAGGGTTTTACGTTAATCAAAACAGGCAAAGCATTGCGTAGGTTCCCCTCCAAACAAAAAAACCGCACTGGGATAACAGTGCGGTTTTTAAAATAGTGTATTGATTTTTTAGAAGTTGTAAGCGGCTCGTATACCTAAATAATCGGCATTCGCGTCATCACCGGTAACGATTTGGTATTTCAGACCAACTGAAATCGCCTCAGTGACGAAGTAACCTACTTCAGGAGCAATACTGAAGTCAGTAGAACTGTCGGATTCATCTCCAATGCTCACACTGGTAATGTGAAAACCAAGAAGTGCAGATAGGAATAGTCCTTCTTTTTGTTCAGATAAGTAGTAACGCCCACCTACTTGCAGCGGAATCTGAGTTACGCTGTAATCCAGGGTCTCTGTTCCAATCGTAAAATCAGGATTGATCACAGGTACCTCAATGTCATCAGTAGCATAAAAAATTACTCCTGCATGAGCGAGTACTGCAAAATTATCAGATAGACCGATTTCGTAGGTTCCCGATCCACCGATTCCGAAATTCACACCTGCATCAGCCCAGTCTCCAAGAGGAATTGCTATTTCAAGACCTGCTGAACCGAAGCTCTCCTGAGCATTCGCATTGTTCATAGCAAAAGTAAAAGCAGCAACGAGTGCCAATAGACTAAATACCTTTTTCATTGTTTTATGGTTTATTGTTTCGGGGCGAATTTAGTTATGGATATTGATTTGCAAACTGACTTTTATCACATTGTATACAATAATTGTGTTAATGCGTTGATATTCAAATTGTAAATTTTTTAATTAGATGAGCCTTGACAAGGGCAGTAGATACAATTGGTATCAAAAAAGCCATCGTATGAAACGATGGCTTTGGAATTTTAATAGAGGAAATATACCCGATTAACTCTGAGCTTCTTGCATTTTTATCAAGTTCAGGGCTGACCCAGCTTTAAACCACTCTATTTGATTTTCATTATAAGTGTGATTCGCCATAATGGTTTCTTCAGAACCGTCTGCATGTCTCAACCGAAGTTTTATCGGACGATCAGGTGCGAATTGATCTAGGTCCACGGTGTCAATGGTGTCATCTTCTTGAACTTTGTCATAATCTGCTTCGTTGGCAAACGTCAAACCGAGCATACCTTGTTTCTTGAGATTGGTCTCATGGATTCGAGCGAATGACTTTACCAGAACAATCATGACTCCCAAATGACGTGGCTGCATCGCAGCGTGTTCTCTTGACGATCCTTCACCATAGTTGTGGTCTCCTACAACAATGGATGAAATTCCAGCAGCTTTGTATGCGCGAGCTGTATCAGGTACAGCCCCGTACTCACCTGTGAGTTGATTCTTCACCTTATCGGTTTCTTTATTGAAAGCGTTCACCGCTCCCGTCAAGGTATTGTTTGAGATATTGTCCAAGTGTCCGCGGAAACGCAACCACGGTCCTGCCATCGAAATATGGTCAGTCGTACATTTTCCAAACGCTTTGATTAAAAGCTTCATACCTTCTATGTTCTTTCCATTCCATGGAGAGAAAGGAGATAGCAATTGAAGTCTTTTGGAATCTTCAGAAACAATGATGTCCACTTCACTACCGTCTTTTGCCGGAGCTTTAAAGCCGGCATCTTTTACGTCAAAACCTTTTGGAGGTAGCTCAAAGCCTGATGGCTCTGCTAGTTTTACCTCTTCACCCTTGTCATTGATCAAGGTGTCGGTAATGGGATTGAAGGTCAAGTCACCCGAAATTGCGATAGCCGCTACCATTTCAGGAGAGGCTACAAAGGCATGTGTATTTGGATTTCCGTCCGCTCTTTTTGAGAAGTTTCTGTTGAACGAATGGATGATAGAGTTCTTTTCGCCCTTTTCTGCTCCTGTTCTGGCCCATTGACCAATACAAGGTCCGCATGCATTGGTGAAAATATTTGCACCTAGTTTTTCAAAAGTATCGATGAAACCATCTCTTTCGATGGTAAATCTCACTTGTTCTGATCCTGGATTAATTCCAAACTCGGCTTTTGGCTTAAGTCCCTTTGCCAATGCATCTTCAGCAATGGAGCAGGCCCGAGAAATATCTTCGTAAGATGAGTTGGTACAGGATCCAATCAATCCCCACTCAATTTCAGTCGGCCAGTCAGTTGTTGCTGCCTTTGCTTTCATATCAGCAACAGGAGTTGCCAAATCCGGCGTAAACGGACCGTTAATATGCGGAGTGAGTTCAGAAAGATTGATCTCAATCACTTGGTCAAAGTACTGCTCAGGATTGGCGTAAACTTCGCTATCTCCCGTGAGATGCTCGCGAATTCCGTTTGCCGCGTCGGCTACTTCAGCTCTGCCTGTGGCTCTCAAGTAACGCTCCATAGAGTCATCGTAACCGAAAGTTGAGGTCGTTGCACCTATTTCGGCACCCATATTACATATGGTTCCTTTTCCTGTACAAGACAGGTTCTGTGCTCCTTCGCCAAAGTATTCAACGATACAGCCAGTTCCACCTTTCACAGTAAGAATGCCCGCTACTTTAAGAATGACATCTTTTGGCGCAGTCCAGCCGTTTAATTTTCCGGTGAGTTTTACACCGATTAATTTCGGGAATTTTAGCTCCCAAGGCATTCCGGCCATTACGTCTACGGCATCTGCTCCACCTACTCCTACTGCTACCATTCCCAAACCTCCGGCGTTTACTGTATGAGAGTCGGTTCCGATCATCATTCCTCCGGGGAATGCATAATTCTCAAGAACTACTTGGTGAATGATTCCTGCTCCGGGCTTCCAAAAGCCAATACCATATTTGCTCGAAACAGAATCGAGGAAATTAAAGACTTCAGAGCTGGTATTTATGGCATTTTGAAGATCTGCGTCGGCTCCAACTTTGGCTTGAATAAGGTGGTCGCAGTGAACAGTTGAGGGAACCGCAGTTTGTTTTTTACCAGCCTGCATAAATTGCAAAAGAGCCATCTGAGCAGTGGCATCTTGCATCGCTACTCGGTCGGGTGCAAAATCTACATATGACTTGCCTCTTTCGAATGCCGTTTTGGCTTCGCCTTCCGAGAGGTGAGTGTAAAGAATTTTTTCACTTAATGTGAGCGGTTTGTTAAGTAATTTTCGAGCAGCTGCCACGCGCTCGGGGTACTTCTGATATACCGCTTTAATCATATCTAAATCAAAGACCATAGGTGGGTATTTTTGAGTTTTTTTTCAAGAGTCGCGAAAATATCAAATTATGATGAGCGGTTGAAGCTTTGATGGCTCGATTTGTACTTTTATCGCATCTATTTAGCCCGATTCTGCAAAAGTTGAAAGATTTACATTTTGAGAACATAAAAGTTGCCTTGCGCTCCATTCGAGGACAAGCACTTCGTACCACCCTAACTGCTCTGATTATAGCTGTTGGGATCATGGCCTTAGTAGGAATACTGACGGCTATAGATGCCTTGCAGGCAAAGATTGAGAGCGATTTCTCACGAATGGGTTCCAATACTTTCAATATTCGTTCAAATGCCGGCAATATTTCCGGGAGAAGCAGGGGAGAGCGTAAAATCAGGAACGAGATTATTACTTACGATCAGGCCAATAGTTTTTTAGAACGGTACGAATTTCCAGCTACGGTATCGCTCTCTTCTATGGTGAGTTTCACAGCCACTATCAAGCATCGCTCAGAAGAAACAAATCCGAATGTCCAAGTCATAGCGGGTACTGAAAATTACTTGAGTACGGCAGGATATCAATTGGAATTAGGTCGAAATTTTACCGAGACAGAAGCCGTCGATGGTGCTAATGTTGCTATAATAGGCACTGACGTCGAAGCAAAACTGTTCAATGACGGATTGGTGTTTCCATTGGATCAAAGCATTTTTGTTGGCTCCAAGAGATTTACCGTTGTCGGCGTATTAAGGAGCAAAGGAAACAGCATAGGTTTTAGCGGAGACAATCAAGTGATCATACCTCTAAACAATGCCAAATTGAATTTTAGCGGCTCCAATACCAATTACGTCATCAATGTACAGACCGGTCGGGCAGAAGAACTTCCCGCGGCAACAGTTGCCGCAACAGGACTCATGAGAAACATCAGGGGGGATAGACCCGGTGAAGACAGTACTTTTGGAACAACACAGAGCGATAGCTTAGCCAACCTGGTCTTGGAACAAATAGGTATTATCGCATTGATCGCAACCTTGATCGGTGGAATAACGCTGCTCGGTGCTGCAATCGGCTTGATGAATATTATGCTTGTTTCTGTAACCGAGCGCACCAAAGAAATTGGTGTTAGAAAAGCCATTGGCGCTGCTTCGAGTACCATCCGAAATCAGTTCTTGGTAGAAGCAATCGTCATTGGTCAAATAGGGGGAATCCTTGGAATCATCTTAGGGATCTCAGTTGGAAATATTATTTCCTATTTCATTGGTAGTAGTTTCATTATTCCTTGGGTTTGGATTATAAGCGGAGTCGTGCTTTGCTTTTTCGTGGGTTTAGTTAGTGGTTATTATCCGGCAAAGAAAGCGGCTGCTCTGGATCCGATTGATGCCTTGAGGTATGAATAATTGATCAATGAATTTCGAAAAGGCCATCAGTCACCTGAAAGATGTCGATTCAGAATTCGCAACCATTCTGAATAAAACAGGACCAATTAATCTGCCCCCGCCCCGAGCAAATTTCGAGTCATTGATAGACAGTATCGTCTCTCAGCAACTATCGGTAAAGGCTGCATCTACCATCTTTCAGCGCGTCAGTCTTATCTTGGAAAACGATATGACTCCCCCCAAAGTATTATCTATTCCTTCAGAAGAATTGCGCAGCGCAGGGCTATCAGGTCAAAAGACTACCTATTTATACGCTCTGGCGGAAGCCTTTTCGAGAAAACCTGAAGTGTACAATCAACTTCATGAATTGCCTGATGAGGAAGTCATCAATACCCTTACAGAAATTAAGGGTATAGGCGTCTGGACGGCTCAAATGTTCTTGATGTTCACTCTCCTTCGAGAAGATGTTTTCCCGATCGGAGATTTGGGGATACGACGCGGAATGGAAAACCTGATCTTCGAAGGAGAAAAACAATCACACGAAAAGCTCATCCAACGAGCCGAGATTTGGTCTCCCTACCGCAGTATAGCGAGTCTCTATCTCTGGAAAGCCCAAGACTAATTTTTATTTTGGCCACGCGCTACGCACAACGACGTACGAGTCTCACTGCGCCAAGTATCCGCCGTCAACCGGATAGTATGACCCATTTACAAAAGTGGATTTATCTCCCGCTAACCAAAGGCAGAGTTCTGCCACTTCTTCGGGTTTTCCCAGTCTTCCTATCGGGTGCAGCTGTTTGAGTTGCTCTTGCTCTTCTTCGGGAAGATTGTCATCGATTAGTGGAGTTTTGATAAAGCCCGGCCCTATGGCATTCACGCGAATTCCTTCTGCGGCATATTCCAAGGCACCGTTTTTTGTCATACCGACTACTCCGTGTTTCGCCGATACGTATCCCGCACTGGTGGCAAAACCGACTTGGCCAAGTATGGAGGCCATATTGATAATCGAACCTCCATTGTTCTTTTGCATCGCGGGAATTTGATAGCGCATTCCGTAGAAAACACCGTTGAGATTGATGTCAATAACTTTGTTCCACTCGTCGATATCTGTTTCGCCGATCTTAGACTGTGGTCCGCCAACGCCGGCATTATTTACGGCAATGTCCAATTTCCCGAATTCTTTCAACGCGGCATCCACGGTTTTTTTCGAATCTTCGTGGTTTGAAGTGTCGGCCTTCATGAATAAGGCAGCTCCACCTTTGTCTTTGATTTCACTTACTACTCGATTTCCACCTTCCTCATTGATATCGCTCACAACTACCTTTGCACCGTGTCGAGCAAAAAGTTTGGCAGTGTGCTCTCCGATTCCTGATCCGCCACCGGTTACGATGGCTACTTTGTCTTTTAAGTCCATGATGTTAAGTTTTGCTTTTCAATTGCAAAAACCGTACGAATTTTTTTTAACGATGTAATGAACTTAAGTATTTGGATTACAAGAAAATGACTTTTTGTGCGGTGGTTCTGATGTGCAGATAAATCTACGAACTGTGGAATTGTGTTTTTACCCCGATTAACCCAAAAATTCGCCAAAAGAAATTGGCGACCCAAAAAGAACTTGCGAACGTGTGATTTCTGAATGAACACCAGCTAATAGCTAACAGCCATCGCAATACTCAATACCCTATACGCAATACCAGTTCTACATATTCCTCCTGTACTGTCCACCCACCTCAAACAGGGCATTGGTAATCTGCCCCAAGGAAGAAACCTTGGTGGCTTCCATCAGCGCTTCGAAGAGATTTTCGTTTTTGAGTGCAGCGTCCTGAACTCTTTTCAAAGCAGAGGGGCCATCATTGGCATTTCGTTTATGAAGCATGTCGCGCGTATTGATCTGCGCTTCTTTTTCCTCATTCGTGGCGCGAATTACCTCTCCCGGAGTTAAGGTGGGGGAGCCACTTTTACTCAAGTAAGTGTTCACTCCGATAAGGGGCAATTCTCCGTTGTGTTTTAACGTCTCATAGTACATGCTCTCCTCTTGAATCTGACTACGCTGGTACATGGTCTCCATGGCGCCAAGCACACCGCCCCTTTCGGTAATGCGGTCAAACTCTGTCAAGACTGCCTCCTCAACCAAATCGGTCAGCTCTTCGATGATGAATGAACCTTGAATCGGATTTTCGTTTTTGGTCAAACCCAATTCCTTGTTGATGATAAGCTGGATCGCGATGGCACGCCTTACCGAAGCTTCCGTTGGAGTGGTAATCGCCTCATCGTAAGCATTCGTATGCAGCGAGTTGCAGTTGTCGTAAATCGCGTAAAGTGCCTGAAGCGTGGTTCGTATGTCGTTGAAGTCGATTTCCTGCGCGTGAAGCGAGCGTCCTGAAGTTTGAATATGGTACTTCAGCATTTGCGCACGGGCGTTAGCTCCGTACTTTTCTTTCATGGCTTTCGCCCAAATTTTTCGAGCTACGCGACCAATCACAGCGTATTCGGGATCGATTCCGTTCGAGAAGAAGAAAGAAAGGTTGGGCCCGAACTTATTGATGTCCATTCCTCGACTCAAGTAGTATTCCACGTAAGTGAACCCATTGGCCAGTGTAAACGCCAGCTGAGTAATCGGATTGGCTCCTGCCTCGGCAATATGATATCCGGAGATAGAAACACTGTAGAAATTTCTGATTTGCTGATCGATGAAATATTGCTGCACATCACCCATCAGTCTCAAGGCAAATTCTGTTGAAAAAATACACGTGTTCTGCGCTTGATCTTCCTTTAGAATATCGGCTTGAACAGTTCCACGAACAACGTTAAGCGTGCGGGCTTTGATGTCATTATAAACATCAGTCGGCAAAACTTCATCTCCCGTTATTCCCAAAAGCATCAGGCCTAAGCCATCATTGGTTTCGGGTAATTCGCCGTGGTACTCGGGGCGTGGAAAACCTAATTCTTTGTACTTGGCATTAATCTTTTTTTCTACTTCTTTCTCCAGGCCGTTTTCTTTGATGTAAATCTCACATTGCTGATCGATGGCGGCATTCATGAAGAAGCCTAGTAGCATTGGGGCAGGGCCGTTGATGGTCATACTCACGGAAGTGGTCGGATCACAGAGATTAAATCCCGAGTAGAGCTTTTTGGCATCATCGAGACAACAAATGCTTACCCCGGAGTTTCCAATTTTACCATAGATGTCTGGGCGATGATCGGGATCATTTCCGTAAAGGGTCACAGAATCGAAGGCCGTACTCAAACGAGCTGCTGGCATTCCTACACTTACGTAGTGAAAACGACGATTCGTTCTTTCGGGGCCACCTTCACCCGCAAACATTCTGGTCGGATCTTCGCCCACCCGCTTGAAAGGATAAATTCCTGCAGTGTAGGGAAATGAGCCCGGCACGTTTTCTTGCAAAGTCCATCTTAGGATATCTCCCCAACTGCGGTATTTAGGCGTAACGATTTTGGGTATTTTAGAGTGAGAAAGGGATTCGGTATGTGTGGGAACACGGATTTCCTTGTCGCGCACCTTGAAGACAAACTCGTCAGCTTTGTAGCTTTCTTTCATGTCGTTCCACCCTACGATTGTATCCCAATTGTGGGGGTCCAGATCCTTTTTGATGGTTTCAAATCGCTCGTCCAATTGCTTCACCAGTTCGTCGGCATCTGAAGCTATTGATTCACCATTTAGTTTGTTAGGGCCGCCCATCAAGAGCAGTGATTGAGCTAAGCTGTAAAGTTTATCGGCCGTATCGGCTTGTTGATTTGCGCGACTGTCATAGCCTCGGTTGTTTTCAGAAATCTCCGACAGGTACCTAGTTCGGTTTGGCGGAATGATGTAAATCTTCTCCGACATTTCGCTGGAAACACCAAAGGTCGTTTGCAGATCAGCTTTGGTCTCTTCAGTGATTTTCGTCATCACCGATCGGTAGAGCGCATTCATTCCCGGATCGTTGAATTGCGATGCGATTGTTCCGTGTACGGGAAGTTCTTCGTCTGGAGTTTCCCAAAGTTGATGGTTGCGCTTGTATTGCTTTTTCACATCGCGAAGCGCATCGAGTGCCCCGCGTTTGTCAAATTTGTTCAGGGCGATGAGGTCGGCAAAATCGAGCATGTCGATCTTTTCCAGTTGAGTGGCCGCTCCATATTCGGGAGTCATTACGTATAGGGATACATCGCTGTGATCGAGTATTTCGGTATCGCTTTGACCGATTCCGGAGGTCTCTAAAATGATGAGGTCAAACTCGGCCGCCTTAAGAATAGATAGCGCATCGGCCACGTGTTTGCTTAACGCCAGATTGCTTTGGCGAGTAGCCAAAGACCGCATGTAGACACGATCGTTATTCACCGAATTCATTCGGATTCGATCTCCCAAAAGGGCTCCTCCTGTCTTTCTCTTAGAAGGATCTACGGATACGATGGCCAGCGTTTTCTCTTCAAAATCAACCAAAAATCGTCGGATCAGCTCATCTACCAATGATGACTTTCCTGCTCCTCCTGTTCCTGTAATTCCAAGAATCGGAGTGTCGACTTTTTTGGCAATTTCCTTGATCCGTCCAAGTTCTTCTTTAAAAGAGTCGGGGTAATTCTCAGCTGCCGAAATCATTCGAGCTATGCTGAGCTTGTCCTTGCTTTTAAACGCTTTTACTTCTCCGTTCAGATTCTGGCCCGTTGGAAAATCAGACTTCTCAACCATGTCGTTGATCATTCCTTGGAGGCCCATCTTGCGGCCATCATCGGGATGGTACACGCGGGTGATGCCATATGCTTGAAGTTCGGCGATTTCTTCAGGAAGAATGGTTCCTCCGCCACCACCGAAAATCTTGATGTGACCCGCACCTTTCTCCTTCAAAAGGTCATACATGTACTTGAAGTATTCATTGTGTCCTCCTTGGTAAGAGGTCATGGCAATGGCCTGAGCATCTTCTTGAATCGCGGTGTTCACGACTTCTTCTACACTGCGGTCGTGACCGAGGTGTATCACTTCGCAACCAGTCGATTGAATAATGCGACGCATAATGTTGATAGCAGCATCATGGCCGTCAAATAGCGAAGCAGCGGTTACTATTCTAACCTTGTTCTTGGGCTTATAAGGAGCAATGGTTTCCATAATCTTCGAGTTGGTGGTTTTCTAACCGACATAGCGTTTAGAGCCGCAAAAATACGAAGATCAGTCGGGTTTTTCAGGCTCTTTGTGCCCGCTCATCGCCAAAGAAACCTTTATGAGCTGTTTACCGCCTATTTATAAGTCCCGAAAACCAGAACCATTCCTTCCTAAAGCTTTTTCGAAAGGGATAAGCCGAAAGTAATGGAGTCGTACACTTCTACTTTCGCATCGAAGGTGGCATTAGCACCAACTTCCCAGCCCTTTCCGAATTCAACTCCGTATTCCAATCCCAGTTGAAGGAGTGCCAGCTGATCTTCGTCATCAATTTCTACACCTAAACCTACTACAGGAGTTAAGCCGAACTTAAGTTTGTAGAGAAAAACACCGATGACTGCTACCGGTCTTTTTCGTTCAAGGATTTGTTTGTCATCGAAGCGAGTCACTGCAAACGATGCCCCGACCAAGTCTGTATGCAGCCCAATAGCGATGTTTTCTTTAATCCAGTAGTCATAATTCAGTCCGTAAGAAGCGAAAGACTTCCACTTCTGCTTATTGTCAACATCAACTTTTACATAGGTATGACTCGGCATGAAAGTAATGCGGTGCCTTCTTTCTTTTTCCTCCGAGTTGCCTTCTGTTTCTTGACTAAAACCAGTCGATGCTGTTAGACTGAATATGAGTATTAAGATGGTCCGAATCATAGTTCGACCTTATCCATAACACACCGAAACCCCAAGTGATTTTGACCTGAGTCAAAGCTGGTAGCCATGCGAGAGGTGGGACGATAATTTGCGCAGTACTGTTCGCTGCAGAGAAACGACCCTCCTTTTATAACACGTTTTTCCGTGGCGTAAGGATCATTTGGGTCATAGCTGGTAGAAGGCCCGCGCGGATCGCGGCATACTTGCACATTCATGGCAACGTATTGCTTTTTTATGTCGGGTCGGTAGTAGTCTGAAGTCCATTCCCATACATTCCCAATCATGTCGTAAAGTCCATAAGAGTTTGGTGGAAAGGTTCCAACCGGAGCCGAATACTCAAACCCATCTTCAGCTCTCAATTCGTAAGGGAACTCCCCTTGAAAAAAGTTGGCCAAGTATTTTCCGTCGGGTGTCAACTCTTCGCCCCATTGAAATTGGGAATCACCGGATTCACCTCTTGCAGCAAACTCCCACTCCGCCTCCGTGGGCAGTCTTTTTCCCGCCCAATCGCAATAAGCGACAGCGTCTTCATAAGCTATGTGAACAACAGGGTGATCATCTTTGCCCTTCAGGTCTGAGTCGGGACCGTACGGGTGCCGCCAATTGGCACCTTCTTGCCATCGCCACCATCGCCTGATATCGTCAAACGGAACAGGGCCTGAGGGAGGAGTAAAAACAAGCGACCCTGCGGCCAGTAAACTATCTGCAGGTTTGGGAGTGCCGGCAGGCAACTCTTTGGAAATTTGATCCCAGTCCACATCTTTCTCTGCAAGGGTGATATAGCCTGTCTCTTCCGCAAATTTGCGGTATTGCCCGTTGGTGACTTCTTTGGTGTCGATGTAAAACCCAGACACTTCCACCGTGACTTCGGGACCTTCGTGGTTTTCGGCGTAGTCTCCATCGCTACCCATGACGTAGACTCCACCTTCTATCCAGACCATCCCGTCTGTATTCACCGTTTTTTGGGGTGACTCAACTTCGGCTACCTTCACTTCTGGGGATTGATCCGGAGCAGGTTCGGAACAGGAAACTGATGCAACCAATATGGTCAGGCAAAGAATGTACTTCGGATAAATTTTAGTCATTCGGATAAATGGTTTTCCAGTCTTCAGCCATGTCTACGACTAGCCAATTTTTTTCTATGGCTTCATCCAATCCTTTGTCCAATCGTCCAATATGGGAGTCTCTATCATAGGCATATTCGCGAATGCTATCGGTATGGTGAACGTATCCCATGAGCCTGTTCGATCCGCCACTTGCGGTATATTGAAGCATGGCTAAGTCGCCGTCACTGTTTCCAAAAGCAATAGCCGGAATCTTGCCGATGATTCTTTCGATGTTCACGGCTTTACCTTCTTTATCGTCAATGAATTCGATTTCGGGCATCCGAACGATTTCACCATCTACAAATTCTCTTTTGATCGTCGATCCAATAATTTGCTCAGCAGGAATTCCATACGTGTCCAATAGGGCTGCTCGCATAAAAGCTACGCCCCCTCCACTCACGATGTATGTTTTGAATTCGTTCTCTCTCAAATAGTCGAGGAGTTCGAGCATCGGCTCGTAGATCATTTCGACATATCTTTTTCCGGTTAAAGGGTTAGTAGCAGTATCCGCCCAAGCTTTTACGGAATTGGCAAACTCCGTTTCAGTCATCCCTGCGTGCGTCGACATGACCACTTTTATGAGTCCCCTTTCACCTTCAGCTAAAACGCCCTTTATGTCTCCTTCTGCTGCGGCTTTCATCGTTTCATCTTCCATCCATTCAGGATGGTCCGTGGCCATAAACTTGGCCTGATCCATGGCGTATGCCAGTTGAAAATAATAAGGCTGTTCAGCCCAGAGGGTGCCGTCATTGTCAAAAACGGCTATGCGGTCCTCTGTTTTGAGGAAGTCTGCATGAGAAGAGTCTACACTATTTGTAACGAAAGAGATGAGGCGATCGCGTGTTTCATCATCATTCCAAGAAAGCAGAACCGAGGAGGATTCTACGAAACTTGATTTTGTTCCTTCTTCTTCCGTTTTGTTCTCTGTATTGGCACAACTAAAAAGCAATGTGCAGAGGAGGGTAACGCAGGTAATTCTGTTCAACATAAGAGTGATTTTTAAAGTCTTTCAACTTCCAAAGATAGCCTTTCATTTTACTAAATAGTCCTTCGGTAGCAGAGCTAATTCTTTGCGCAAGCTATTTTTTCAAAAGCTTTACCAAGATAGGCGGGGTGATGACTGTAGTAAGGAGAACGACTAGAATTACGGCTGCAAACAGCTTGTTGTCCAAGACGCCAATGCTTTTTCCTATTCCGGCGAATATTAAACCAACCTCCCCGCGGGGAACCATACCAAATCCGATGACATTTTTGTTTAAACCTTTCCGCAGAGGCAATCCTGCAAGCCATTTACCCAAAATAGCTGCAACTGTCAGAATTCCTCCTAACATAAGTACATCCCAAGTAAAAAGCAGTGAAGTGTCGACTTGTAGACCCATGACCACGAAGAAAACAGGAGCGAAAATACCTTCGAGAGGTGTTAGAATCACTTCAAGAGATTCCTTTGAACTAATACCAATAGTATCACTCAATTGAAATGCCTCTTCGCGTATGATCAGTCCGGCTGCAAATGCTCCGACTATTGTCGCGAGCCCAACCAAATCTGCCAAATAAGCGCAGATCATGAGCAAAGCAAAGGGATAAAGAAGTTTTACTTGGGCGCGATCAAAACGAGCAAAGAGTTTGACGGTTCTCTTCAATAAGGCGGATCCAAACCATAAAATGGCAGCAAAAAATACGATTGCTTTTACGAATATGATAATGACCTCAGAAACGCTTATGGCACCTGTGGTAACAACACCTGTGACTACTGCCAGAATAATAAGTCCCAGTATATCGTCCAGTACGGCCGCACCCAATACAATTTTGGCTTCGGGTAGATACAACTTGTGCAGGTCTTTGAAAACTCGAGCTGTGATTCCAATGCTTGTGGCACACAATGTAGCAGCGACGAAAATATGAGCGCCATCATCTAGTTGTGGCAATAGCCAAAGGCTAACAAAATATCCAAAAGCGAATGGCAGAATAACACCCAATACGGCAACGATGAAGGAATTGCGTCCGCTTTTCTTCATATCGCTGATGCTGATCTCCAAACCGACCATAAATAGAAGGAGGATGATCCCTAAACTCGATATAAATCGGATTGAATTAGCGATGATGAGATACTCCCTCAAATCGGGCTCTATAAACAAGTTGCGTAATTTTGAGGCAGCTTCAGGTTTTAGATCTGCGTCGGTCAAAATGATATCAATGGCGGCGGTATAGTTGACATTCTCTTGGGTAACCATTCGCCCTACTTCTTCAATCACTTCAAAGTTTCGGAATACCGTGAGTACCGGAGTATCCAATGGATATAAAATGGCTCCGGCGATAATTCCTATCAGTAGTTCTCCCAAAACTGCCGACTGATTCAGCTTTTTCGAAGCGAATCGACCGATCAAGGCTAAGAATAAGATGAGGAAAAAGAATTCGAAGACACGAGCGAAAGGATCATGATGACCCGAATCTGCTCCTGAAGTATCACCCGAAGCAAATAGCGTAATGGAACAAATCGCCATTACAAAAAGGAGAACCGACTTAATGCGCATCGTTTGCAATATAAGTCAAGATTATTTGAATGGGAATCGACTAACCTATTAAGAAAATCTTAAATTTTCTCGCTGTACTGAGGTGTGAACTTCTCGGACTAGGTATACTTTAAATTCGAGGCGTCTTTGTTTGGCCTCACTCATTTTTGGTAGAATTAGTCAGAAGAAAGAATTTACCTCTTTACAGCAATCATTTGCACGGTAAAATAGTAAAAGAGGCTATCTTTCGCCCATGAGATTTTTATTTTTCTTCGTTCTGCTGATTTTTTCGGCAAGTCTTAACGGACAGGGCTATATCAGCCCTGAGGGAGATACCGTATCTACCCGTGCATATGCCAGTGTAGGTTTGTTTTTCCCCAATTTGACGACTTCGCTTAGAGTGGATTCAAAAAATGGATTGGGAACTGATCTGGGGTTAGAAGATGACTTTAATTTTGATGAGCGCATTGCCGTGTTTTATGCACAAGCCGTTGTGAGAGTGAAGAATCGCTCGCAATTCGTTTTGGCATTTGAAAACATGTCTCGCAATAGCAGCCTTGAAATAGACCGAGATATAGAAATCGGTGATACAAGTTTCTACATCGGGGCCCGGTTAGATTTAAAATTTGATGTCAATTATTACGCGCTCACTTGGAGGTACTCATTCTTCAACCATCCCAATTGGAATGCGGGTGTCTCCTTCGGGCTTCGGGCAGCTGAATTTGTGGTCAAAGCAGACGCCACCTTCAATGGGTCGGAGTATGGCGAATCTTCCAGTGTTATCGCTCCTTCAGTACTCTTTGGTCTTCATGGTTCGGGTTACCTTACAGATCGTCTATTGGCCAGATATAGCATAGAATATTTTGCACTGAGTGTTGAAGATCTTACTATTAATGTTCTTGAAACAAGGGCCTCATTGGAGTATTTTATTCTTAAAAATGTAGGAGTTGGTGCAGCTTATTCGACTTCACAGTACGTTGTAGAGGATTTTCCTTTAAGCAATGATTTTGAGGGACGCGTTTTGTTCGACTTTAGTGGAGGCAATTTGTTTTTGTCGGCGAGGTTTTAAGCATGCTCTTATTTTACTGCCCAAATTCGTTTTGGAAAAGACCCTCGAATACTCCGATGAATGATTTGATTTACCGAGCGGTTCTTTATCCCTTTCTTTTGATGGGTCTATTCTTTTTCTCAACTCAAAAATTGAGTGGTCAAAAAGATCAAGACTTCAACTCTTGGGTTGATTTCAATTACTCGTACATCGCTTCACCTAAGTGGACTTTTGGCGGCGATGGTGGAACGAGAGGTATCTTGACATCAGATGAGTTTAGCACCATCTATCTGCGTCCTTCGGCAAGCTTTAAGGTGAATAAGGATATCAGTTTAAATGCTGCGATAGCGGGTTTCCAAACGTTTCGTTCAGGTACTTCTGATCTTTTTGAATTTAGGCTAGCTCAGCAAGTTCAAGCTACGTGGCCGCGATTGGATCGCATCTACTTTACACATCGACTGCGCAACGAAGAGCGTTTTTACTTCGAAGATCGATTTGAAGATGCTCCCGAGAACGATTCGAATTTTGAGAATAGATTGCGTTACCGTTTAGGGGTAGAAACCAATTATTTCAATGTGACTTCAAAAATTGGTAATGTGAAATTACTCGCTGGGGCGGAATATTTTGAAACCTTTCAAAGCCGGACGGATTCACGCCGGTTCAATGATAGCCGTATAAGCGCAGGATTTGGTCAATTGCTGAAAAAAGGTTGGAGCTATTCGCTCCTATTTATATGGCAGCGCTCACGTGATGTTTTCGGTGATGAATTTACCACTGATCAACTCGTATTGAGGTTGCGGGTCTATTTGAAGAGAAGCACAAACTGAAGGTTAAAAAAAAGCGACGCCGAATTACCGACGTCGCTCTTATTCAAACCAAAAAGAGGATTAGTGACTTGCACTTATCCTTTCTTTCACTACTACTGCATTAAAAGTCTTACTGACTCACGGCTTTCACCTTTCAGCACTTCTACCACGTAGATGCCGTTTCCAAGTTCATTCAAGTTCAGGTTAACATTGTTGAAGCCTTTATTGAAAGTGATTGCTTTCTCAAAGGCTAGTTTTCCTTGTGCATCAAATACTCGGATGAAGGCTTGTCCTTCAGACAATGAGTTGTAAGACAAGCTTACATTATCCTGTGCAGGGTTTGGAGCTACACGTACCCAAGATCCGGAAGATGCCATATCGAATAATTGGCCAACGATATTTTCGCTGAGATTGCTGTTATTCCATTGTGCATCAGGATCAACTTGAGAAAGAGGGGTGTCAGTATAACCCGTACCCATTTCTTCAGTGATCACTGGCGGAGCATAGAATGCTTGAGCGTAGTTAGTGTAAGGTCCTACAACAAGTGGGCCTTGTGAACATCCACATCTTACTCTAAAGTTGTACGTGGTAAATGGAACTAGCTGACCTAGAGGAGCCGTAAATGAACTCGCTGAAGCTCCTGCTCTTACGACAGTGGCTTGCTGAGGTCCTGTTCCAACAACGATATTGATCTGGCAACCAATTTGTCCTGGTACTGGCTCCCATTCAAAACGAAGTTTTCCATTCGGAAGCACAGTCGACGTAAGGCTCGATTGATCAACAGCAGGGAATGGATTTGCACAACCAGACTCGCAGTCTAGAGAAACGGTGATGTCACCAGCGTCAAAATAGGCGAATGTGCGTACATAGTAAGTTCCTGCAGCAGGAGCTTCCAAAGTTATACCTTCTCCGGAACCAGCACTTAAACCAGTGTCTGAACAAGCGACTTCCGTTAAGCTTCCACAATCTCCGGAGTAGATAAAAAGGACTCCATCAATTAGAGACCCTTCAGCAGGTAAAACAGTTACTGTATAATTGTCAGAACCGTTAGCTTGGAATGTATACCATACATCTTCAGGAGTAGTCGATGCAAAACCGTTACAAAGATTATTTAGGCCTTCCGTAGCGCTGGCGCCTACTGTAGTGCCTTCGATTGTAGTTCCGCAAGCAATATCAGTCGCTCCTTCGCAGTTGTCATTAGCTGGCACTACTATGCCACCACCACAAGAACAGTCTTCTTGGATCGTCTCTCCTTCTGTCAATGGGTCTCCATCGTCACAAGGGTCACCAATGTTTCCATCAGGACAGTCAGTACCGCAAGTGAGGCATTGAACGGTTGTTTCAACACAATCTGTAGCTTGACCACAAGCTGCGTCTGTATTCCAGTGTGCAAAGAGGTCTGAACCACTTGCACCTGATACCGTAACCGGAGACGTTCCTTGAGCTACAACAGCTCCGTTTGCAGAGTCAGATCTTACTGTAATGTAACCTCCTTCTACAATAGAAAACTCAATGTCTTCACCCGCAGAAACTCCGGTAATCGTAGAATACTCAGTTTGGAATGAACAAGTGCTGATTGTTACCAGATTATTTGCTTCAGTACTTAAATCAGCAGAACCGAAAGCATCTTCATTCAAACAGTCACCCGTAAGCGGCTGACCTGCACAAACGCAGTCTTCACCAATCACATCTCCAACGGTATTCTCGTCACCATCATCGCAAGCATCACCGATGTTTCCATCAGGACATTCAGTTTCGCAAGAAACACACTGAACTGTTGTTACAACACATTCAGCAAGAGTGCCACACGAGTCGTCCGTATTCCAGTGAGGATAGAGATCAGCACCGCTTGCGCTTGCTACCGTCAATGGACTAGGGCCTTCCGCTACGATAGGACCAGTTGCTGAATCACTGCGCACAGTGATGTACCCTCCATCGCCATCTGCATCAAGAGTGAATTCGATGTCTTCTCCTACAGGAACTCCTGTAATGGTAGAATACTCTTCTTCGTAAGAACAGGTAGAGATAGTGATCAACTGACCGTTCGGTCCTTCAACGCTAATGTCAGCGCTACCGAAAGCAGCGTCATTCAGACAATCAGAAGAAGGTATACCTCCAAAGGCTACATCATCCCAAAGGTAAATCTGCTCAGGAGCTGGGTTTACCTGGTCAACATTAAAGTTGAAGAAAAGACTTACGATGTTGAAATCAGCATTTACGTCAACAGGAACAAGCGCATCAACACTAAAGTCAAAAAAGATGGTTTCCCATTCTCCTGAAGTTGTAGTTGTGAGCTCTTTCTCAGCTACCAATCCCGGTGATCCTGTTGCCTCGAGTTTCATGCGAACGGGAATTCCCACTTCAGGAGACCACACTCTCACACTCATAGTCGTTTCACCTGCTTCAAATGGAATGCGATTGGTTAATCCACCAGCCGGAACCGTAGTCCCCGCAAAGAATGCAGCACCTTCCGTACGAATGGACTGAACTACATTGTTTCCTGCATCTTCAGGATCAGGAATGATGGTAGATTCGTTTCCACCAAAATCAATCAAACCAAAAGTTACATCCGGTGTATCAAAATCGATAGGAAGTGCGGTAGGAATGAATCCTCCTACGCCTGGCGCGAAGTCCACATCATCCCAGAAGTACGTCTGTTCGGGTGTAAGACCGGGATCAGCTCCGAAATTGAAGAAGATCGTTGGCAAGTTGTAAACTAAATCCAAATTCAAACTACCGGCTGTCGGCTGAGCAAAGTCAAATTCCAACGTTTCCCAAGCACCACTAGTCGTGGTAAGAACATCTTTTTCTACAAATATTCCAGGGTTTCCAACTTGTTCTATTTTAAGTTTCACGATAACACCTGCTTCAGGTGACCACACTCTTGCAGACATTCCTGTATTGTCAAAGTCAAACGGAATAGGCTCTTCAAGCCCCAAGGGCTGGCCAACTGTAGTTCCTGCAAAAACTGCAGCACCTGCTGTTCTGATTGTCTGAACAGCGGTATTTCCGGCATCCTCCGGATCAGCAACGATCGAAGAGACAGTTCCTCCGAAATCAGTCAAACCGTAATCCAACGTTTCATCTTCAAAGTCAATCGGAAGAGCGACTTGTGAAGGAGGCTCAATATCACTCATCACAAGCTCGATGTCGTCAAACTGGAAAGTGAAGTTTGGTGTTCCATCACCCACTACACCAAGGTCCCAAATCAAAACGATTCTGGAATACTCGTTGCCTGTATTGATTGCACTGAAATCAAATTCAAGTGTTTCCCATTCGTTTGCAACTGTTGATGTGTCTTCCTTCTCGAAGAAGATCCCGGAATTACTTGCATTTTCAACCTTTAGAAGCACACGTGCGCCAGATCTTGGAGAGTAAACTTTCATTTTGAAAAGTTTATTCTCTGAAAAGTCGATAGGGCTATCCAATGGAAGGACACTTCCACCAAAGACATCTCCTGGCCCTTTTACCATTTGCGCTACGGTAGCACTTGTGTTTATTCCCGAAGGAGTAGGGTTCGGAATTACAGAAGAAAATCCACCTGCGAAGTTTTCAAAGGCATAATCTGCTGTCGTTGATTCGAAATCAACCGGCAATACCACCGGATCGGGAGGTATGATACCACAGTTTTCTCCTACAGTATAGGTCAATTCCTCACCTCTGGAAAATCCACCCGCAAAATTCCATTGGATTCTGCACGTAAATGTATCTCCATCGGTGAAACCTGGAAAGTCTGCGCTTACTTCTTGCGAACCACCCATTGCCACAACTGTTGTTTCGGAAAAATCAGGGTTGAACGTTTGGAAAATACCTACTAAACCTATCTGTGGGTCAAGTAGTTCGAAAGTAGCAGTTACAACTCCGCCACTTGTGGAAAAGTTGTAATTGTAGCCATTGACGAATGGGGTTCCCCCGTCGATGGCATTATTTGCGGTTAGTGTTCCGGAACACTCTGTGTTCTGGGCCCAGCTGAATGATGCCACAAGGAGCAACATCGCTGATAGTAATGATCTAATTTTCATGAGATTTGATTTTAAAAGATTGATTGGATTTAATTATTTATTTCACTGGCTGTTCTTTTTGAACAATAGTTCTTGGGGAGAATTCTATTGTGTCTTAATTGTTTCTGCTGCTTTGTCTAATACATGTTTACGAGAAATTACTCGTTCACTCATTGGACTATTTTCGCTGATGACAGTATCTGTAGGGTTTAACTCAAAGTCAATAACAGCAATCAGACAATTTTTACCGTCTGATGATCACACTAAATTTAGTTAAAATAGGAGTGATATAGGAAAACCTACATCACTCCTTTTCAAACCAAAAAAATGATTAGCGACATGCACTAACCCTCTCTTTTACTACTACTGCACTAAAAGTCTTACTGACTCGCGGCTTTCACCTTTTAGAACTTCTACCACGTAGATTCCGTTTCCAAGTTCATTCAAGTTAAGGTTAACATTGTTCAGACCTTCATTGAAAGTAACTACTCTTTCTAAGGCTAGTTTTCCTTGAGCATCGAATACTTGGATCAATCCTGTTCCTTCTTCCAAAGAGTTGTAAGACAAGTTTACATTGTCTTGTGCAGGATTTGGAGCTACACGTACCCAAGATTCAGAAGTTTTCATCGCGAATAGATCGCCGATTGCGTCTGAACTAAGATTCGTATTGTTCCATTGTGCATCACCCTGTACTTGAGAAAGTGGAGTGTCAGCATATGCTTCTCCCGTTTCCTCAGTGATTCCCGGAGGAAAGTAGAATACCGGTGCAAATGCCGTGTAGGCTCCTGCGATAATCGGGCTTTGCTGACAACCACATCTTACTCTGAAGTTATAAGTAGTAAATGGAACCAATTGGCCCACAGGCGCTGTAAATGAACTTGCGTTTGCACCCCCTACAACTTTAGTTGCTTGTTGAGGTCCGTCACCTACGACGATATTAATCTGACATCCGATTTGTCCTGCGATAGGCTCCCACTCAAATCTGAGTTTTCCGTTGGGAAGAATAACACCATTCAAGCTATTGAAGTCAACCTGTGGATAAGGATTTTGACATGGAGCTATAACACTTCCAAATGCGATGTCATCCCAAAGATAAGTCTGCTCAGGAGCAGGATTCACTTGATCAACGTCAAAGTTGAAGAAAAGGCTCACAACATTGTAATCTGCATTTACATCAACGGCGACCAAAGCATCAACACTGAAGTCGAATTCGATCGTTTCCCATTGTCCTGAGGTAGTAGTAGCTATTTCTTTTTCAGCTACTAACCCGGGAGTGTTCGTTGATTCAAGTTTCATGCGCACAGGCACTCCTACTTCAGGAGACCAAACTCTCACACTCATAGTAGTACTTCCTGCTTCAAATGGAATGCGGTCAGTCAATCCACCGGCTGGAACTGTTGTTCCGGCAAAGAAGTCAGCTCCTTCCGTTCGTACTGATTGTACGACGTTGTTTCCGGCATCTTCCGGATCAGGAATGATAGTAGAAACGTTTCCACCAAAATCGATCAAACCAAAAGTCACATCAGGTGTATCAAAATCAATAGGAAGTTCAACAGGAATAAATCCTCCGACACCTGGAGCAAAGTCTATGTCATCGAAGAAGTAAGTCTGCTCAGGTGTGGTACCCGGGTCTGCTCCGAAGTTGAAGAAGATAGTAACTAAATTGTAATCAAGATCTAAGTTCAATCCACCTGCTACAGGAGTAGCAAAATTAAATTCCAAAGTTTCCCAAGCGCCACTAGTCGATGTAAGTACATCTTGTTCTACAAAGATTCCCGGATTTCCAACTTGCTCTACTTTGAGTTTCACGATAACACCTGCTTCAGGAGACCATACTCTGGCTTTCATTCCTGTATTGTCGAAGTCAAATGGAATAGGCTCTTCAAGCCCCAAAGGCTGGCCAACTGTCGTTCCCGCAAAAACTGCAGCACCTGCTGTTCTGATTGTTTGAACTACGGTGTTTCCTGCATCTTCCGGATCAGCAACGATCGAAGAGACAGTTCCTCCGAAATCAGTCAAACCGTAATCCAATGTTTCACTTTCGAAGTCAATCGGAAGAGTAACCTGGGGAGTAACCATTCCACCCATTACGAGTTCGATGTCATCATATTGGAAAGTAAAGTTCGCAGATCCATCACCAACTACACCAAGATCCCAGATCAATACGATTCTTGAATACTCGTTAGCAACGTTGATTCCATTGTAGTCAAACTCAAGTGTTTCCCAAGCATTCGCAACCGTAGAGGTATCTTCTTTTTCAAAAAAGATTCCAGGGTTACCGGCATTCTCAACTTTAAGCAGAACTCGAGCCCCTACGCGAGGAGAACGTACTTTCATTCTAAAGAGCTTGTTTTCGGAAAAATCAATTGGGTCATCCAGTACAAGTACACTTCCACCAAAAACTTCTCCTGTTTCTTTTACCATTTCGGCTACAGTAGCACTTGTGTTTTCACCTGATACATCAGGGTTAGGAATTACCGTTGATACCCCACCTGCGAAGTTTTCAAAAGCATAGTCTACTGCTGAATTTTCGAAATCAATGGGCAATGCCAATGGCTGAGGTGGCTCTATACCGCAGTTATCTCCCACGATGTAAGTAATGGTATCACCTCTCGAAAATCCTCCCGCAAAATTGAACTGAATTCTCATTCTGAATTCATCTCCATTGCTGAATCCTGAGAATGTCTCAGTCATAATCTGTGTTCCAGGTTCAGGAAACACAGGTCCTACTTCAACAAAGTCCGGGTTGAGAGTCTGATAAAAACCAACCAGGCCAACAGCCGGATCAAGCAATTCAAATGTGGCAGTTACTTCATCTCCTACCGTAAAGAAACTGTAGGTGTATCCATTAACAAATGGAGTACCTCCGTCCATTTCGATATTGTCGGTAAGAGTACCGTTGCAGTTATCGTTCTGCGCCCAGCTTATAGCTGCTACAAGAAGCAGCATCGCTGATAATAGTGATTTAATTTTCATAATAATTGATTTTGTTTGTGTTAAAATTGATTGGAAAAAGCTTTAATTCATTGGCTGTGTGGTTTGAACATAGTTCTCGGGGAAAGCTCTGTTCAGTACCTTATGTTTTTTCATTGGCCTCTTTGAGGAAAAAGGTCTTTTCTAGTTCGTTTATGCTAACCTTGAATAATCCAGGCTCTGTTATCCATTCGTTTTGGTTGTTCACAAAGCCCAAATCTTCTTTGGTTAATTTGAAAGTTACTACTTGAGATTGACCGATATCCAGGTAAATCTTCTCAAATCCCTTAAGCTGCTTTACTTTCGGAACGACAGATGCCGTTAAGTCCGATGAATAAAGCTCAACTGTCTCTTTACCTGCTCTGCTTCCAATATTGGTTACAGTAACCGAAAAATTCAGCGTGTCATTTATCAATAAGGTGTCCGACTCGAGAGTCAGTGATGAATATTCAAAATTGGTATAGCTCAATCCATGACCGAAAGAGTACTGAGGATCATAAGCTTCAAAGCCAAAACCCTTATCACGGGCATCGGCTTTTACATGGTCATATGACCAAATGGCTCCTGAATACTTCGGATATGTAAAAGGCAGTTTTCCACTGGGGTTTTCATCTCCAAAAAGGACATCCGCTATAGCCACGCCCCCTTCGTTGCCCGGCAGATAAGCCAATACAATAGACTCCACAAGCGGTTCCATTTCACGAATAAGCCTTGGTCGACCTTCGAGCAAAACCAACGTAATTGGTTTGCCCTTCTTGGCCAATTCTTTCACTAAGTTGACCTGAGCTTCAGGAAAACTAAGTTCATCAATGTCACTTGGTTTTTCCGTTGCAGGTAATTCCGCTAAAACGACAACGATTTGGTTTGCCCGACTTGCCAAGTTTACAGCCTGTTTGGTACTTATATCCTGATCATAGGTAGTCCCCTCTGCCCAGAGAACGCGATCTTTTCCGATCTCTTTCTCCATGGCTTCCTTGAGCGTAAGCTTTTCTTTATCGTTGAAAGTGGTATCCTGTCCGCTCCACGTTCTAGACCATGCCCCATTCAGGTAATTGATGGAATGGCTTCCAACTCCTGTCAGTAAAACCGTATTTGTCTTAGAAAGTGGTAAATGACCATTTTCATTTTTGAGCAAGGTCATCGATTCTACTGCGGCTTGTCTGCCCTTTTCGGCGAAAGCCTCTGAACCATACAGAGGATATAAGTCGGGATCACTTTGAAGTTGGTCAAACAACCCGATTTTATGCTTGACGAAAAGTATTCTTCTTACGGCATCATTAATTCTTTCAATGGAGACTTCTCCATCATTGACTAAGTCAATTAAGTGTTCTGAAAAACTCGCGTCGTAAGGCTCCATGCACATGTCGAGACCTGCATTCACCGAAATTTTAACGGCCTCTCTTTCATCTGCTGCAACCTGATGCGTTGAGACCAAATTGTCGATGTCATTCCAGTCAGAAATGACGAATCCTTTAAAACCGAGTTCTTTTTTAAGAAGGTCGGTCAATAAGGCTTTGTCTGCATGCGACGCAATTCCATTCATTGAATTCGAGCTAGCCATTACAGTCAAAGCTCCTGCTTCAATAGCTTTTGCAAACGGTGGTAAATAGTCTTGACGCATGATGCGCCGGGGCATGTAAACCGCTGATCGATCTTTTCCGTTATGAGGGGCGCCATAACCGATGAAATGCTTCAAACAAGCTAAGCTCGAGTATGGTGAACTCAAGCTGTCAGAGCCTCCTCCCTTAATCATGGCAACACCTAGCTCACTGGCTATGTAGGTGTCCTCTCCAAAAGTTTCGAAAGTGCGACCCCAAAGCGGTTTTTTCGTGACGTCCAGTACGGGCGCATAATTCCAAGGAATACCCGAAGCACGCATTTCGTAAGTCGTGATCCTTCCCATCTCTTCAGCCACTGATCTGCTGCGAGCTGCGGCCAAATTGATTTGGTGGGGGAGGAGTGTCGATCCTGCCGAATAGTTGGCACCATGCACGGCATCTATTCCATACAAAACGGGGATGGCATGTTCGGTATTATTCGCAACGTACTCTTGGATGAGTTGAATATTTTGCCTCCATTCATTTGGAGGAAAAGGGTAAGTACCTAAGTTTTGAATCGATCCAACTTTGTGCTTGTCGAGGTAGAGCCTCATTTTTGCGGTATCGAGAATCACTGTGTCCCGACGATCCCAAAATTCACCTTTGGCCAAAGCCATCAAGCTGAGGTTGGTCATTTGACCTACTTTCTCTTCCAAGCTCATCAATGCTAACAATGAATCAGCAAAAAGGATGGATTCATCTTCGCTTGAATTATTGTTTGTAGAAGTGCTCCCACAGCTTACAAGCCAAGGCAAAACGATCAGCGCTATGTAAGCTCTTGTTTTCAATTTGTTTTTTGATACACCCTAACGTAGTCGATTACCATCTGCTGCTTGGTCACGCTTTCATCCATTCCTTCAAGGCCTCCCCAGCCGCCACCCATGGTGAGGTTTAGAATAAGGTTTTGAGCTTGACCAAATGGCCATGAAAGTTCAGAAGACGTATCGTCGTAAGTAAAGTATTCTACATCATCAACATAGGCAGTAATTCCATCAGGAGTCCAGACTACACCATAGGTATGAAACTCACTATTCATGTTTTCGACGGATGTGGTCCCTGTCGGCTGGTTTCCAAGTTTGAAATAGTAAGCTCCGCAATGCGCAGAAGCGTGAGCTGTGCCATTTCCGGTCTCATTGTCCATTTGATAACCTACACTTTCGAGGATGTCAATTTCACCGCAATATGGCCATGACAATTCATCGACGTATTTGTCTCCGAGAGTCCAGCCCGCTGACCAATTTCCTTTTTCGGCGGGCACCTTTGCACGAAATTCCAGCTTTCCATACAGAAATGAAGTCTTTCCTCTGGTCGTCAAGCGGGCGGAAGTCCATGGGTAACCTAAGTCATTTTTATGCGCTTCAATAATGAGATTTCCATTTTCTTGGCGAGCATTTTCAGGTCTGTTGACCGTATAGTATTGGAGCTCGCCATTTCCCCATCCCCAGTTTCCTATATCGTAGGTCCATTTTGTGGTATCTGCAATACCATCTCCATCGAACTCATCGGCCCATACGATCTCCCAGCTATCACCTTCCATATTTTGGGTCAGTGTTAATGGGGTTTCTTCGTGCTTGCGCAAAAGCTCAAAATCTACCGAATGGATCTCAACGCCGTTCACCAAATGCAGGCGAATGTCATGTTTACCTTCTCTAAGTGGACTACCGTCTCGAGAGATTATTTGCACCTTATCCGATTTGGCGATAGCCATATTACTCGTGATGTTGTAGGTGCGATCATCTGTATTGTGAACGTGATCTTCAATCCATACCATCGATGAATCAGACATCCCTTTAACCGAAAGACTCACCCTGTAACGTCCCGAAAGAGGAACGTTAACCGAATATTCAAGCCAGCAATTATCGGCACAAGAAAGTACGGAATCAACTGCAGCTATTTCTCCTTCAGATGATGTGAAATCGCCCAGCTGCAATGAAAAATCATTCAGAATTTCAGTAAGTGCTTCCGCTTCTTTCTTTTCTTCTTTAGCCGGTGCATCAGCTTCACAAGCCATCAGGATGGCTCCAGCGAGAAAAAGCGTGCAAATTCTAATTATATGGGGTCTTACCTTCATTACTTTACCAATATTGCTTCCAGTTCTTCCAGTGATTTCCCTTTGGTTTCAGGGACTTTTAAAACAATAAATATCAAGCCCAAGACGGCAAAGAATCCGTATAAAAAGAAGGTGGTGGCACTTCCCAGCACTTCTAATTCCCATGGGAATATCACTTGAACCAAGAAACTGATTGCGGAGTTGATCAAACCCACAAAAGAAATCGCGACGCCACGTATCCAATTCGGGAAAAGCTCCGAAAAGAGCACCCACATGACGGGGCCGATTGAAACCGCAAATGAGGCGACAAAACCGAGAATTCCCACTAGAATTAAAACCGCGTTCATGTCCACAGCAGCCGTTAAAAACTGGGATTCATATTTCTTGAACTCCAATTCTCCAATAGCTTCGCTCATGTCGGCCTTGAAGGATAGATCATCCTCGTATACTTTTCCTATGTATGGGGTTACCAAAGATTGGTCGATTTCGACAGAGAGCTTACTTACCGATTCATCAGTCAATTCATAGGTTGCCGAACTAAATCCGTAGGCCAAGATGAATAGGGCGATCGCCATTCCCGACACACCGAATACCAGAAGGGGCTTTCTGCCCAATCTGTCGATAAGCGATATCGCAAGAACAGTGAAGGCAAGATTAATTAACCCGACTAAGATGGCTTGAGAAAATGATGCATCCGTTCCGATTCCCGATTGCTCGAATATCATTGGAGCATAGAAGAAAACGGAATTGATACCCGTAATTTGTTGCAAGATTCCTATCACCAGACCAATAACTAAGACCAACCTTAGTGATGGATGAAATAATCTGGAGACTGAGGTGACCTCTTCCTCATCCTCATTCTTTTTGTTGTTGATGCTGTCTCTTACATCGTCAATAATTTTTTTCGCCTCAGATTCATCCAAAGCTCGGCACATGATTGTCATGGCTTCGTCGTATTTGCCCTTCATGGCAAGCCATCTAGGGCTCCTTGGTACTAAGAAAAGAGCAAAAAAGTAAAGTATGGCGGGAAGAGCTTCCAGCCCGAGCATCCAGCGCCAATTGTATTCCCCAAATTTCAGATCTTGAGCCCACTGAGCTTCAGAATCTCCGAGCTGCAAAATCAAATAATTGGTGAAAAAAGCTACTGATATACCCAATACGATGTTTAGCTGATTGAAGGACACCATTCTCCCTCTCATCCCCGGAGGTGATATCTCAGCAATGTACATGGGGGCAATAATCAATGAAATACCTACCCCGATTCCACCAAGCATTCTGGCAGCAACAAGAAAAGTGAAACTGGGTGCAAGAGCAGAACAGACTGCAGAAACAGTGTAAAGTAAAGCTGCAATGGTTAGGACTTTTTTTCGACCAACCCTGTCACTCCAAGGACCTGCAACCATCATTGCAAGTGTGGCCGTTAAGGTAAGTGAGCCCACAGCCCAGCCGAGTTGGAGCTTAGTAAGCTCAAATTCCAATTCGATAAACTTATTTACCCCTGAAATAACGGAGGCATCAAATCCCATAAGAAATCCTCCAAGCGCTACAATGAGCGCTACCATTACGATAAATCTGGTCTTATTCATAGTAATGGCGTGTTTGGATTGAGGGAAATAGGAGACTCTAGCAGTGAGCCTACTATTCTCAGTTGGCTGAAAAGCAATCGGTTAAAATTCATGATGGTTGGTTAATGGGGGAAAAAAGTCCCGTGCGCTTTGCACGAGACTTTTAAATGGTTTAGTTATTCACTACAATTTTACCCGTGTGGTTCTGACCTGAAACACTCACATTGTACAAGTAAATACCAGCAGCATAATTATTGGTATTAAACTCTACACGGAAGTTTCCGTTGGGTTGATTGTCGAATATCTTGTTTTCAACTATTCTTCCCGTAATATCAGTAAGTGTAATATTCACGTCACCTTGCTTTTCGAGGTTGTACTCGATGGTAACAAAATCAGTTGACGGATTTGGATATGCAGTAAGACCTGAAACAAATTCAGTGTCTTCTGCTGAAGTCAAACCGGGAATGCTAATGTTGTCGAAGTAATATGTGTCAGTTGTTGTCGATCCCGGATCAATCAAAACCACAAACTGCTCGATATCGGTAGATCCAATTACATCCGGAGCAATATCGAAGGTCAAAGTTTCCCAAGTACTTGAAACTGAAGTTTCAGCTACCATCTCTTGAATCAATTCATTTGTTGATGTCTGGAGAGAGAAAATAACCGTGCTGGGTGCGTTAGGATCCCAAATATCCATGGTAACCTGACTTGAATTATCATTCAGCATAAGCGCTCCGTCCGTTCTTGCGATGAAATTATCGTCAGTGGCACCACTACGAACATACGTTCCTACGTATTCCGATGGATTAGTAGACATGTCAGGATTAACAACACGACGCAATGCAGGAGCATTCGAAGCAGCGATGTAATTCACATTCTGCTGACATTCAAAATCGTTCAAAATTGATTCGTTAGTCTCTACGTCTGCACAAGGATCACTTACCAATTCAGGTCCGTTCAAATTATCCCAGTAATAAGTTTCATTCGTGGTAGCCCCTGGGTTAAAAAGGAGTGCCAAACGATCAACGCTATTGCTTGGAACACTTGCATCAGGCTGCTCGAAATATGAGAAAGTAAGAGTTTCCCAAGCATTCGAAGTCTGAGTAGAAGTCAGATATACTGAATGTCTCCCCGTTGGAAAATTTTCCGGTAGCGCAAGTGTCGAGTTCTCAAGGGTAATCTGAACTGTTGTTCCCGCAGCCGGACTCCAAACGTCGATACTCATTTGCTTCGCTCCGGTAATATAGTCCGTCACATTAAGCATGGGGTTATCAATAACAATCACATCGAAGGGTGCGCCCGGATCGCGGATGTATTGTGCTGCTACAATGCTGGTGTTTACACCTGATTGATCAGGATTTAATTGGTAAGGGATAAAAACACCGTTTTCAAAGAAGTATTCGCACTTTCGTACATCTTCGAAGTTCTCCCAAAGCGTTTGGGCCTGCAAGCCCATGCTGAGCGCTGCAGTCAAAAGTAATGTTGAGTAAATTTTTTTCATGATAATAGGGTTTAAGTGGTTTGAAATTAAATGGTTTGAATTATTGATAAACTCTGACGTAATCAACTTCCATTGTTTGTGGAAACTGAGTAGAAAAATCGGGATTTCCGGGAAGATTTCCTCCAACGGCTACATTTAGAATAACATGAAATTCTTGATCAAAAGGCCATGTGGTTGGCAGCACTGAAGATCGTGTATTAGGCACTCCAACGTCTATACCGTCCACCTGAAAGAGAATGCAGTCTTCAGTCCATAGAACTGAGTAAGTGTGAAAATCTTCAGAAAAATCTACGGTATCTACGGGTAAATACTGAGTATCGTACCGCCAAAAGTCGTGACCGTAATGTATGGTGCCGAATATGCTATTCGTTTCACTACCAATATTTTCCATAATGTCGATTTCTCCGCTGGCAGGCCAGATGCCGTAGACAGTATCTGTGGGAAGCATCCAAATCGCAGGCCATAGTCCTTGACCTTTAGGAAGCTTGGCGCGTACATCAACTCGGCCGTATTTGAAATCAACTTTATTTCTGGTCACCATGCGGGCGGAGGTATATTGCCTTCCTTGATAGAAAGGGATTTCTTTTTTGGCAGTAATGATCAATTTTCCATCTTCCACTCGAGCATTCTCTTCTCGCATGGTGTAGTACTGAAGCTCATTGTTTCCCCAACCACATAAGGTTCCGTTGACAGTATCAAGTTGACATCCGTCTGCAGTGTCGTAGCCCCAGTATTGAGTGTTGATAATGTCGCCGTCAAATTCATCTGCCCACGTCAAGGTCATATTTTCCTTGGCTGGAAACTGACATCCCCCGACTTCTGTAACAGGTTTGGTGCAAGAGGATAGTGCTAAAGCAATTATTGATAAAACAGCAATAGAATGAGAAATTCTTAAAATTCTAATGTTCATTTCGATTGGATTGTACATTATACACAAACATAACTCAGAGCAAGGTGGTTGTCACCTTTTAATATACATCTTGCCTACATCGATTATTGAGGCTTCCTCAACAAGACTACATCATTAGGCTGATTTGCGAAATATATAATGACATAAAAAGCTTGTAATCAAATTGTAACGGCATTTAGGTATTTTGAATAAAATTCATCATCTTGCGCATTGTGAAAAAACAAACGTCCCAATTCAAAATCAGGGCACTTTTCGCCCAATTGTGTCTGATTTACATATTCAGTCTTGTTCATACTTTCGAAAGTAAGGGGCAAATGCAAACCCCTCTGATTTCTAATTACGGAAAGGAAGTTCACCGTGGAGGCACACAGAATTGGTCTATAACTGCTCATAAAGATGGAGTCATTTATTTCGGTAATAATAGCGGTGTGCTAGTTTTCGATGGGCATGAATGGACAGTGGTTCCCTTGCCAAACCGCACATTTGTGCGATCACTGCTTCAAAAAGACTCAGGTCAATTATATGTGGGTGGTCAAAATGAATTTGGATATTTCTCAAACGGAAGGTTATCAGTCGAAAACTACCATAGCCTGAAACATTTGGTCCCTGAAGAGTACGCTGATTTTGAAGATGTTTGGGAAATATTTGACACTGGCGAGTCAACCTATTTTTGTACAGAAAAGGCTGTTTTTATAATCAGTAATGGCAATTGTGAGGTGCTATTACCTAAGGATGAGCGATTTGAGAATTTTTTTCTTTTTGATAATCAACTCTGTGTTCAAGAGATCGGAACGGGGCTACTTCTTTTTGATGGTAACAAGCTCGTCCCTTTTTTAAGTGATCCAATAATTGTTGGTCAAAGGATTGCTTCGATGCTGAGCATATCGGATGGTGATCATCTCCTTTTCACGCAAGAAGGAGCAATTTTTCGCTTCGATGGATCCGTGTTAGAGCCTTTTGGCGGCGAAGCTGAAAATTTTACCAAAGAATTCAAACAATATGTTTCTATCCGATTAAAAAATGGATCAATAGCCATAGGTTCTACCCAAAATGGATTGATAATTATCAATGAGTCGGGTGAGGTCTTGGAGCATTACAATTCCGATTCGGGGCTGGCCAACAATACCTTGCTCTCTCTCTACCAAGATCGTTCAGAAAACATCTGGATGGGACTGGATAATGGAATAGCTTACTTAGAAATTAACTCTCCCTTCAGTCAGATCAATCAGATCAATGGCCTCGAAGGAACAGGCTACGCTGCGTTGCTGCATAAGGAGTCATATTACTTTGGGACCAACTTGGGATTGTACCGCGCGAAAAGCGGGGAGGATAACTTCGAGCTTGTTGACAATACAAAGGGGCAGATCTGGAGCTTACAGACCCTTCATGACGGTTTTATCATCAACGCAGATGGTGGAGCCCTCTATTTCGAGAATGATGTGATTACAAGAATTTCTGATGTCAGAAGCTCTTGGAAATTCTATGAGCTTGCCGGATCAGATGGCCTCTTTCTTCAAGGATCGTATGGGGGTCTTTATCTCTATCAAAAATCCGATAGGGACGCAGTACCATTGAAGTTCCTTGGAAAACTGGACGGATTTGACGAGTCTTCACGAATCTTTGAGGAAGATGAGGATGGCTACATCTGGGTGGCCCATGCTTATCGCGGGCTATTCCGGTTGAAACCCGATTATAAAAACTTGCGATTTGAAGAAGTGAGGCAATTTGGAGTAGCAGAAGGACTGCCGGAAGATTTGTACATAACCGTTTCTAAGATTCGAAACGAAATGGTTTTTGCGACAATGAAAGGGATATTCCGTTTTGATAGATCTACTGAGAAATTTGAAGTGCATGAGGAGCTCACTACATTGCTGGGTAAAGAGAGGAGCGTACAAAGACTTGTAGAGGATAAGCTTGGGAATATCTGGTTTTCGACGGATAGAGAATTCGGGCTTGTGGAAATTTTGGAAACCGGTCTATACAACGATGTCGAAGTGCTCTATTTTAACCAGATTCAAGATGAATTGGTAGATGGCTTCGAAGATGTTTTTACTCTATCAGATGCCGCCGCCTTTATACCCGTTGAAAGCGGATTCTACAAATACAAATTAAGATGGTCCGCACAGCCTCCTGAATTTGAATACCCACTGAGGATTACGGAAATTTACCTGACAAGTACCTCCGATTCATTAATTTCCGACTACTACTCTTCCGATACTATTGCTGAAACCAAATTGCCACCGAAGGAAGGTGATATTCGTTTTCACTTTAATCTGCCCACTTTCGGAAAGCTAAATCAGGTAGTCTATCAGTATACCTTATCAGATGAAGATAACGGTTGGTCTGACTGGACCACCGAGACAAAAAAAGAATACAGCAACCTTACTCATGGAGACTATACCTTCCAAGTAAGAGCTAAGAATGCATTTGGCCGTATTTCTGAGCCGGTTTCATTTGGTTTTTCTGTAATGCCTCCATGGTACAAGACTACTGCTGCGCAGGTTGGCTTTGTCGTTCTGGGCTTCCTGGTTCTTCTTACTGTCGTAAGATTTGTTGCCATTCGAGAGGCTAAAAAGACGGAAGAGGTAAAGCAGCAGTCCATCCTAACCATTCGTGAAAAAGAGGAAGAGCACCAGCGTGAAAAGGAGCAGTCGGAAAATGAGATTATTCGTCTTCGAAATGAAAAACTCCGTGCAGAAGTGAGTCACAAAAACGCGGAACTGGCCTCCACGACAATGCACCTTGTGCAAAAAAGCGAGATGTTGCAAAACATCAAAAAAGATCTGAGTGACCTGTCTACGGATGGGGATGAATCCGTCAAAAAAAGAGTTAAACAGATTCAGCGATTGATTACAGATGATGTGAGGCTTGACAAGAACTGGGAGCGGTTTGAGACGCACTTCGATCAGGTTCACGCCAACTTCTTCAAGAACTTACGCGCTAAGTATCCGGAGCTTACGCCCAAGGATCAAAAGTTATGCGCTTATTTAAGAATGAACTTGGCCACTAAAGAAATCGCACCGCTTCTCAATATCTCCGTGCGCGGGGTTGAAATCAGTCGATACCGACTTAGGAAAAAACTGAACCTCGATTCAGATACCAACTTGGTCTCCTTTATCATGGAAATTTAATCACCTATCGATGCAAGGATTTCAGGTGTTGTGGTGATTGGCGGTTTAATAAAAAGTCTGCAGCACAGGGCTGATGCAAAAAAAAACCAGCCCTGAAGTCACTCCGGAGCCGGTTGCAAATGAATTTTTGAGGTAGAATCTTAAAGCTCTCCGCCACTGTAGAAAGGAAAGTTGGCTGTAGCGGCATTTCCATTTCCATCATAGACGTAAAGAAACAATCGATAAGGCCCTTCCTTCGTCGGGGCGCGAAAGCTAATCTCCCCATTTTTCGGTTCGCCCTCTACTTTCATGTCGATGGCTTCAGGCTTGGACTCTTTGTCTCCACCCACTTTAATATCAGTACTTTCAGGAAGAATTTCCCAGCGGTAAGTCAATTGATCACCCTCGGCGTCCGTTGCTTCCACTTTAGCCGTAGCTACCTTTCCGCTTTCGAGGTAAACTCCGTCAAATCTGGTTTTACCATTGAGTAGATAATTTTCAATTTGAGGAGATCTGTTGTCCGGGTATTTGCCTGACCACCCCTTCTGCAATTCGTCCATTACTCCGGTTTCCTTTCCGTCTTCCAAGAAAAGGCCGTACCAAGTAGGAGTGGTCTCTTGCTTTTGTCCCCAAAGGAAAACATACGAACCTATACACATGTCGGGATCGCGCAGGATTCCTTGCTCATAGCGCAATTTGTACGATGCTGCCTTCTCAGTACTCGTCTGCTCAATCGGTGCTCCCCATGGTGCTTTAGCTACTTCCCAGTGACCGTCAGGCCCCCATTCCGTGATTACGTAAGGCTTATCCCATCCAAAGGCGCGGAGCATATTGTCAATTCCGATAATCTCACCGTAGGTATTAATGCCATATACATCAATTGCAGGAGCTCGTTCCTTGACCAGCTGCACTTCGGCAACATCCAGACCCGCCGTAACGGTCATCGTCGGATGGTTCGGATCTATCTCATGAATCATTTCGGCTATGTCGTTAATGGCATCCCAAACCTTAAAGTCAGAATAAAATAAATCCGTTTCGTTGCCGATTCCCCACATAAGAATAGCCGGATGATCCTTGTACTCTTGAACGACTTCCGTGAAGCGGGCAAGTTGAGCTTCTACGGCTCGGGAGTCATCGTAGTCAAAACCTTGACGCTCGCAACCAACCCAAAGGCCAAATAGAACAGTCATTCCTTTCTCGTGGGCTTCGTCTAAAACGGCTATCGCCTCATGTGCTCCCCATGTTCTCACTGAATTAGCTCCGTAAGCTTTCGCCCGATCCATTTCGGTTTGACCGCCTACGCCTTTGATGTAATAAGGTTTTCCGTCTCTCAACAATTCCCATTTGCCGTCCTTTTCTACCACTTCTACTTTTATGACTTGCGCATAACCTGAAACCGTGAATAAAAAAATTAGTGCAAATGCGGCCAACGAGGATTTTAACATTTTCATCTGGATCTTATTTAAGGTGTTAATTTACACATCTCGTTAGGTATATAGACTTTTTAATGAAGTAATGTTGTGTTAATGATGTAGTGTTAATCGACAAGATGTAGGCTTGATGTAAGAGACAAAAGTTTTTTTAGTCAAAGAATTATTTAACATTGTGTATTCATCACACCAATATAATTCTTGCTCGTAAGAATGGTTGTGTGTGGGAGCAATAACCAATAAAATGTAAGATGCCCAATCACTTCTCTTTTATGAGATGTACATTGATTCTCTTGATTGGTCTTTTTAGCCTAACGGCAAAAGGCCAAGATAGAACTGCAGCCGATTCCTCGGCTTTGGCCAATGAGGCAATAAGAAGTTTTGAGGATCAATTTTTAAAGCAGTCTGCAGGGATTCAATACGACTCTCTCTTTGTGGATAAAAAGCTTCGTGAGCGACCACAAAAACTTACAGCCTTTGGATACTATAGGCTATTCGCTTATCAACGAAACATTACAGAACCTTATCCCGGTTTGGCTCCTTTTGAAAAAGCCTTGAGTATAGGTGATGGATACCGAGAGCCTATGCTGTCTCTATCCGTAGTAGCCCGACCGAATGGAAAGGCCAGTTTCGGAACGGAACTGTTCATATTTACTCCTTATGATGGCAGTATAGAAGGAAATGTGTTCTCTACCAACTTGGGTTTGAATTTTTACGGAAACTTTAGAACTCAACACGGGAATTTTGGTGTAAGAGCAGGGGGTATACACTGGTACAATTTGAGCCCTTTTACAATGGGCGTTTTCCAGATTTTGGACCGCTTCACCATATTTGACAGGACACCTTGGGAAGGCGTCAACAATACTGAGAAATACGATAACTACTATAAGTCGGGACTCACCAGCGCAGGAGATTTAAGATGGAATAATCAAGCTTTTCAAGGGCTTATTATTAATGGAGGGCGTTTACCCGGCGATTGGGCCTTTGACCTGATGTGGGGAAAAACTCAAGTCAACGGAGGATTAGCAGGTGGCTTGAACCCAAACAATGAAAGCTACTTTCCTCCCACACTGGATGCAGGAAATATTCCAACTTATGGCGGTTTTGCAGGGACAGATCGTCAGTTACCTTCCATTATTCAAGGGGGTAAGATTGCCAAATCCTTTGACGGAGGCAGACAGACGCTCTCCTACAATGGTTTTGTGAGTCAAACCGCTCTTGATAGTATAGATCAAGATCTGGTTAGACAGTATCAAGTTCATACCCTTGCTTTAGACCTTAAAGTAATGGATGTAACTGTGACGGGTGAGCTCGGCGCAGGCTCCTACAAGAGTCCGACATACTCAGAAAAATGGGGCGAGGCTTTAATGCTTCGTTTTTTAATTCCTAAAAAGTACACCTTCATTCCGATTGACTTCCAGGTGTACAGAATATCCAAGAATTTCTTCAATGAAAATGGAGAAATTGCAACAAATTCAAATCCTGAAATCCTAGCGGATCGTGGTCTAACAGTGAACGCCAATGGGGCAGGAGGGCAGATGGCGCTCGTAAACCAGTTGGTGCACAATAGGCAAGGGGTAAACATCAACACGGAACTTGAATACGGAAAGCTGACCCTTGCCGGTGGTATAGGATGGTCAGCTGAAATAGATACAGAAGCCCAAGCATTGAGTTTCGTACACAGAATCAACGGGTTGGCACTTTCACGTGTTTACAATCCATTTCCTGAAGGCGCAACGGGACCTACGGTTTTCGGTCCATACGGTCGAAAGTTTTCCTTCTTTAGAGGTGTATCAGAAGTAGTTCAGACGACTGATTTGGATCCCGAAACGGCCTTGGCGCAGAACCGCAAATTCTTTAAGGCTGTAGATATTCAAGCCAAGTACAAGACAACACTGTTCGATCGTGATTTATTCCTCAACTATATCGGTTCGTTTAATTCCGTCTCAACAAAGCTGGGGGCTGTGCCGGTATACAACGATGAGGCATACTTATATGCACAATATCACGAAGTGGATCTTTACTACGAAGTGATTCCAAAATTCATTGCCACCGCATATTTCGGTCTTGAAAATATTCGAGGTGGAAACGATACGCAGTGGGATGAGGTAACACAGCTTCCGCTTGATCAATTGGGCACCGCTATCGGTATTGGCTTTGACTGGCAAATAGCCGAAAACTCAGGACTCTATGTTCGCCATAGATGGATGAGCCTTGAAGACCGAAGTTTTCAGGATGATAAATTCCGAGGAACAGAACTAACCGTTGAACTCAAAACCTTTTTCTAATGTTGGGTATGAAGAATTCTATACTATTAAAATACCTTTTGGCAGTAGCCGTTTTCTTTTCGATAGCTATCGAAGGACAAGCGCAGGTCGAAGGAGCCTTATCTGATGAAGAGGCAGAAACTTTTCTTAAAGGCGTCAACTTTAATGGTCTTGGCCGGGTATACCTGCGCCAAACGGATATTGAAGGTGATGTACTGGAAAATGACTCGCTAACACCGAGAAGACTTACGGATGGTGAGTTTTTGCTCGATCTTAAAATCAACGCTACTCCCAATGAGAAGACGGAAGTTCAATCGATTCTTCGTCTTAGAAATGAGTTTGGAGGGTTTTTTGGAGCAGGTCAGGCAGTCGAAGTACGTGAACTATGGGCTAGAGGAATTATAGCCAATCGAATAGAGTATCGCGTAGGAGATATGGACATAGAGATGTCTCCTTTTACATTCTATATGCCTACTGAAGAAGGAGTGATCAATCAGCCTTCTGCCTTTGAATTGCAAAGAGATGTGATCTATTACGAGCAGTTTTATACCAATGAAAATTCGCGAAGGATGCAAGGTGCCGACCTGAACTTCGGACTAAAGTTTTCGCAAGTACTAAAGGATGCCGACCTCCGTGGTTTTATTGCACGGGTTAGAGGTACTGACTTTTTGACGATACCCACCCGCTGGTCATCAGGAGGGGAATTGAAACTGCGAACCAGAAAGCTGGTGGATAAAACCGGAACGCACGCCGATTTAGGTTTTAATATCGCCTACACATTCGACGACCTCCAATCGGGTGACGCCAATTCAGGTATCAGAAACACGGTGTACACATTCGAATACAATGTAATAGGTTACGAGACCGATAAGATGGAATACTCTCTTTTTGGTGAAATGGGTAGAAGTGTGCTGACTTCAAAAAATGATTCAGCCACCTTCTTTACAACCGATGACGTTTTCGCAACGGTAAATGCAGGAGCTCGTTTTAAAGAAAAAGACCTTTTCGTTCATGCCGGTTTTTCTGACGTAGGTCCCGACTTCTTCAGTATTGGTGCGCAAAGCAAAAGAGTAGATTTCGATGCCACTAAATCATTTTACAATAGAACGGGTGCGGATCAAGATGTGAGAAATACGACTCTCTTCGACCTTAGCCGTGATGTGGCCATCTATACCTACCAACTTTCAGATAGGTTGATGACTTATGACCCTCGTTTTTCGAATACCTTCCCTTATGGCCCCGCCACTCCAAACCGACGTGGTTTGAATTATGGAGCCGATTACGAGAACTCAAAGGTTCAAGCCAGCTTAAATGGTGCTGTAATGTCTGAAATTCGCGGGCAGGGAACAGAAGAGCTCAAAGACTTCTTCTTGATTCAAGCAAAGGCAAGTGTGAATGTGAACAAATTCCTGAAATGGGAAAACAACATTAACGTGACTTTCGGTTACCAATATGAGAGTACAAACAGAGGCGGGATTGAAGTCGAGCAAGTTGACTTGAACTCGAATCTCTTCGAAGCGGGTCTGGAACTTGAGCTTTTTGAAGATTTTGAAGTACTGTTAGGAGCTAAGATTTTGGATGCAGTAGGAAGCGACTACATCCCGCGAATCGACGAATTTAACGATGTAAGAGATTTTCCCGGTAGAACTGAGTATGATGACACTGAAACGCTCCTTGCGGGAGGGGTCAAGTACACGTTCAAAGAAGGGATTTATCTAACACTCCAGTACCAATCATTTGATGCAACGGGACGCTCTGACTCGTTCAGAGATTATACCCTGAATCAAATCTTTGTTTTATACACCATGAAATTTTAAGTAATGGAAACGACTAGGAACAACACAATGAAAAATAAATTTGGATTAAAGAGAATACTGCCATTGGCTTTTATTCTCGTTTTGTTGGCTGCTTGTGATCACGACACCGAACCTGAAACCCCATCTTTGTTTGATCGATTTGCACCACTTGAGCTCATAGACTCTTTGCAAGCCAGCAGCGTTCAAGTAGATTTCAGTGCAGGCGAGTCTATTTCTTTCACTGCCGAGTTCAATAAGAATATTGATTGGGTAGTTGAGATTACGGGGCAAGTCAGTGGAGGAATCCAACGTATCGAAGGATTTGATCGTTTTGTAGAGCCTGCCAATGCCACATGGAGTGGGAATACTACTGAACTTCCTCTCTTCAGAACAGAACCTTGCACGGTCGTGCTTAAGGTTCCTGAAGAACCTGATTTTGGTGACACCCTTATGGTGGAAATTGTGGGTACTCTGAACTACGAAGGAACCTTGGTCACGGACTTTGAAGACAATCCCGGCGCATGTATTCAACTCGGAGATTTTGAATTTGAATTGGCCAATTCAGGAAGAAGAGATGATATCATCACCGCCGCTCAAGGGGATTTCTTTTACCGTTTGGCAGGAACAGATAATGAGACCGGTGGACCCACCGACAACTTCTTCGTTGGTCTTGCCCGAATTTTTGCCTGTATCACCGGAGAGACCTATATTCAAGTGCCGACTACCGTGCCCGAAAACCTTTACCTCAACTTATTCGTCGAGGGTCGTGCAACACCCTATACCAGGGTGGTTTTGGGTTTAATTATCGATTCTAACGATAGTGGTGATTTTGAAGAAGGGCCTGATGCTATACGGTCCTTGGAATTTGACCCTACATACACAGGCTGGCGATTGCAATCCTTCACCGGTGCTGATTTTGGTGTCACTCAGGAAGAGCTGCAAAAAGTCGTAGGAATAGAACTTGTTCTGATCTCGTTGAATAATTTGCAGCCCTCGCCAAGAGAGGAGGTCGGATTTGAAACTGATTACATTATTTTCACTCAGAACGGACCGCTTGAGTTATAATCATTAGGCAAATGGAGAACTTTAAGAAAACAACATTTATTGGTTTTTTCGGCATTGCGCTTCTCTTAAGTGGCTGTGTAGAGTTTAAAGAAATTACGCTCTACGACGGTGTGAAGCCCGCTCCCGAAATGAAAAAACCTGAAATGATCAGTAAGGTTGTTGAACCCGTGGTGTACGACGATAATCCATCTGATATGTGGGGTATTGAAGATGAAATCTGCAAACGTGCGGAGTATACTTCGGATGTGGTTTACTCCGGAACACAGGCGATTAAAATCTCTTGGGACCGAAATGAGGAGGGATGCATCTTTGCCGGTTTTGGAATCGGATGGGATGGTTGGGCAGGTAAAGACTTGACAGCCATCATGGATCATGCCGCCTTTCGCTTTTACGTTCGCACTACTGAGGGACGTGCCTTTGGTTTACCTATCGTTCTGACACTCGAAGATTATAGCGGTGGTATGGGCTTTTGTTATACCGCCAACAAGTATTTTGAAAGAACCTTTATCGATACCCTTTGGCAGAAAATAGAAGTGCCTCTGGCTGACTTTGACTTGGATACCGAAAACCTGGATATCACGAACGTTAAACAGCTGCAGTTTGAACTTCAACAAGCGGGAAGTGTCTATATCGATGATATTGATTTGGTTTTCTACACACCACCCGTGGTAGAGCCATGGCTGGAAGAAGAAGTTCTTCCCGATCCTTTAGCGATGCCCGTAACCATCTTTGATGATGCCTTTATCAATAATAATGGCTGGGGAATGATGGATTACAATTGCCGCACAGTAGAAATTACTGATGAGCTGGCTTTTAAAGGGTCTAAAGCAATCAGTGCGAAGTGGAATGACACCGGCGATTGCGATGTCATGTTTATCGCAGCCAGCTGGAACAAGTGGAACCCCATTGACTTTACGAAAGGGAATTACGAAGACTTTGCATTTGAATTCTATATCTATAATCGAGGGGAGGCCTCATCTGACCTTAACTTGAAGTTTGGGTTAACAGATTACAATGGCAATTACATTGCTACTGAAGTTACCGCAAAATATGCCGACAAGGACCTATTCAACCAGTCCTGGACAAGAGTTTACATTCCCATTACTGACCTGACAGGTTTAGCCATAGATTACACCAATATCAAGCAGCTTGGTTTCCAATTGAACAAATCGGGAGATTTGCTGATAGATGAAATCAGAATGGTTCGAAGAAACGTGAACTAAGTTGTTTAGCCGGCAACCTGTTCATCCAAGGTAATTTCTTTCCTAGGGATTGACAAATATTTTAGCCGTACCACATTGATCTGTTCGAATGAAATAGAATCCTTTATTCCAGTCAGCCACAGAGATGGGTTGCCCATCATAAATGCCCTGTTCAACGAGCTTTCCGTGAACGTCAAAAACTCGATAGAGCGTATTCTCGCAACCTTCAATTAAGAATTCACTATCGGTTGGGTTCGGATAGGTTCTGAGTACCGGTTTTTCTAGGTCAGAGTTCAATCCGATTGTTTCTTGGCATTCAATTACTTCTTCCCAATTGAGCTCGTCGTTGGTGAATGAGGGCTCCGTTTCAGCGCTCTCATCTATTTCACTCATCCCTCCTTCTTCGAAATCAAATCCGGGTGAGCTCATCACCACTTCATTGCTCTCCAAACATGCACCGAAAATGGTTCCCCTAAATCGATAGGTGTCGATGTTTTCGGTGTCGACAAAATTTGTAAGTCCTGTAGTAATCACTCCGGGTAAGTCCAAAGGAACGTTTACTTCTATTCCAAATAGTTCACCGTCTTCGATACCTGATCCTACGAGCCGAAAGTTCACTGCTCCCTCACCTGTGGCATTCAGCCATACCAAGAAAGGACGCATGAGGTTGTTTTCATCAAAACTTCCCGTCTTCCCAACAAGCACCATATTGTTGGGAGCAAATGCTGAATACTCATCAATATCGTTGGACGTTTCAAATCCGTTTCCACCGGCAGTCATGTCGTTAATGAGTGTGCCATCCGAATCAAAAACGGCGGCATAGACGTCTCTATCTCCCGCACCTGCGGCGTCTGTCCAGCCACCAACGTAAATGTTGTCTTCAAAGTCGATGTCCATAGATGTTGCGGCCGTTGCTCCCTCATCACTACCAAAGCCACGCAACCAAATGAGAGTGCCATCAGCATCGATTTTTAACAAGGCCAAATTGGTAAATCCCGGCCCCACACTGCCGATATTTCCCGCTATAATGTGCGAACCATCTGACAAAGTCTCTACTCCCCATCCATTTTCATTGCCGCTGCCTCCGTATCGATTTCTCCAAAGTACTTCACCATCTGCATTTAGTTTCACGACCAAGATGTCATTCACACCCATCGTGAGCGTATTGGTATGTCCTGTCACGATGAGGTCGCCATCGGCAGTTTCTTTGAGATCTCGACCTCGCTCGATGCCTGAACCGCCAATTGCTTTAGTCCATTCTATGGTTCCATCGGATTCGCATTTGACCACCAATAGATCATCCGATCCATTCGCCGTAGTCCATCCGGTAAACGCAAAACCACCGTCAGAAGTGAAAATAATTCTGTGGCCGAATTCACTGCCGGAGCTGTCATAATTGCGAATCCATTCAGTTACTCCGATGCCATCTTCCTTTTTCACAATAATATCGGCAGTCCCGGCGACCACCCCATACCCGATATAAAGAGAAGAAGTGTTGGCACCGAGCACATCAATGGCCACATCGTAGTATTGTTCAGCGTTTTGGGTTCCTTGGATAACCGATTCGGTGGGAACCAATTGTGCTTGTAAAAGAAAAGGAGCGAAAAAGATTAATATCGAAAAGCAGTGAGCATATAGATTTTTCATGAGACATGTGGTTAGGTTAAAATAGAGCAACTGACTTATCTGGATTCTACGTAGGTTTTAAAAGCCTTCATATACTTTAAGGTCTGTTTTTTGAAAAGTCCGGGAGCGAGCTTACCCATCATCTTCATACCGAAATTTCTGAAAATGAATTCTTGCTTGCTCAAGTAGCGCGTTCGATTCTCGTCTATTTTCTGAAAGGTAATCGTCATGTTATTCGTCACCGCACCCATCACATACGAAGTCGAAAATGCTTCGGGAAGACTGTTCTCCCAAATGGTCTCTACCATGGAGAAACTGCGGTTTTTTGACTGGAAGTTCATCCTGGTTTTGGCTCCTTTCTTTCCTTCTTCCCCCTCCAGAAGCTCGGTCGATTCCAAGTCTTCCATCCACTCGTAAATTCCCTTAGGATCCATAAAAGCTTTCGATACCTTCTCGACAGGAGCGTCGATGGTCACTTCGCATTCGTAGTTCATGGTTGATAGATTTAGGTTCTTCAAGATAGAAAAATCCTGAAATACACTCTTCGCCGTGCCGCTGTGCCGCCGTGGTTCCATCAAGTGGTCAGTGAGCGCAGCCGAACTGAAGCGAACCCTCGTCCCTCCATTCGTGTTCATTCGTGTCCATCCGTGGATAAAGCCTAACGAGCTCTAGCGAGTCTACGCCTTACTCTCCATACCACAGTGTCGCCGTGGTTCCACCCTACGAGCCTGCGAGCAAATCTACTTCTTCGCGATATTCACCACCGCCGATTCACCCTTCACCGTAACTTTCCGACTAGGGTGGGGCGCCTTCCAAAATCCTTCCATTTGGCGTTCGTCGCCGATTTGCTCATCCCGTTTCAATGTAACCAGCTCGGGCACCGATGAAAATGTTTCCCCATCTGTGAGGTAAACGGAGAAGTTGAATGGAGTGGATTCATCGATGATCAAAGTCACGTCACTCTTCTTCAGTCTCAAATCAACGCCAACAAAATTTGGATCCATTGAACTGACTCTCAAATCGCCGTAATCCTGCTCGATATTTAAGTTCTTTGTCAAGACATCTACCCGCGTTTTGGTAAACCTGAAATCACCACCCAATTCTCCGACTTTCTCGATGTGAATCTCGTCGTTCTGTGAGTGGAAAAACAACTTCCCTGCTTCTTCAAATTCTATTTCGCTGTTCTTTGACTTGATCGTCAGGTCTTGGGCTAACTTGGAATCAATCTCACCAAAGTAAATCTCCACGCGACCCTTTCCCCATTCATCCACGATCATCTTGCCGTAGGAAACGCTCACCTTCTCGGGAAAGGCGATCCTGCGACTTCTCAAGTCACCGTGCGATAAGTCAATATCCAGCCTTCCCTCGTGGTCGCCGATGTAAACATCTCCAAACTTATTGGTGATGCGCATGTCCAGATAAGAAGGAGCTTCGATGAGGTAATTCACTTCCACCGATCGATCGCCGTCAAAAACTCCCTTTATCCCTTCCAAGCTCTTCGTGAAGAAGGAAGCATTTTTGCCCCAATGAGTCTTGGCCACAATGAAAGAACCATTCTTGTTGATTTCCACATTTACGAAATCCTTCAACTCCGAAATAGCTTTTTCACTCCCTCCGCTCAGGGTCACCTCCACGCGAATCTTCAATTCATCTCCTTCCGAAGTTTCAATAATTACATCCCCGTATTTATTCTCCACCTCCAGTCGGTCTCTTTCTCCAACCGGATAGGTCCGATTGATCAACTGATTCGTTGTCATCGAATCTTGGCCGCTTGCTGCCATTGACAGGCTAAAGAGGCACCACAACAATATCTTCATCTTCGCCATTTTGAGGTTCGTTTTTAAGTTGTTTGAGTAAATCTTGCATCAAGTCGAGCTTGAAGCGGTATATCTGAATCATCGCCTCCACCACCTGCTCGTCGTCGGGCTCACTTCCCAATGATTCGCGCAAAGCGTCAAGCTCATCTTCCAAAATCTTCATTGATTCGTAGTCTTCTTCATCAAGCGCATAGGCTTGGAGTTCTTCACCCGCAGCATCTATTTTCGTTTGATAGTAAATGCCCGCCTCTTCGAGCTCGGGATATTCATTCACCACTTGCTGAGTTGGGGTATTGCTCCGGCCCTCACTTGCCAGGTTGTCGGGATTGCTTTCTCGCAAAGAGAAAATCCACGCCGCACCAATTAAGATCGCCACTCCTGCTGCTACTTGCCATACTACGCGCAGTGGCACCATCTTCACTTCCTTCCGCTCTGCCGGAAGCTCATCTTCAATTTTCCCCCACAAATCAGGCGGCTGCGCATCGTCAAACTCCTCTCGGTGTCGATCGAAGTATGCCTTTATTTCATCCTTGTCTTTCATATTGCCTGAGTTTCTACTAGTTCTCTTAATTTCCTTTTGGCTCTGCTCAACTGCGATTTTGAGGTGGCCTCACTTATTCCCAATTCGCTCGCAATTTCGCGGTGCGAATAGTCTTCAAACATGTACAGATTGAGTACCAATCTGTACCCTTCCGGTAAAAGGGATGCCGCCTTTTTCACATCCCTTATGTCGTACTCAAAAGGGGCTTCAGCCTCCTCCTCAACCATATCCGGAAAGTCCTCAGTGTCTTGGAACACCATCTTGGATTTCCTTAGATGATTGAGCGACTTGTTTACCACAATTCGTTTAAACCAAGCTCCGAAAGAAGACTCCATCCGAAAAGATTCCAATTTGAGGAACATGTCCACGAAGCTCTCTTGCAGAATGTCACTCGCGTCATCGCCGTTTCCCAATATCCGGAGTGCAGTATTGTACATCGCTTTAGCGTACAATTCGTAGAGCGATTGTTGCGCCCGTCTTTCTCCCCGCTTGCAACGGGCGATCAGGTCAAAGTGGATGTTGTATTCCTTTCCGGACAATGAAGTCTATTTTGCGATTGTCAATTTGGTCAAGAGGTATAATTACAGAGTTCAAGAACTAGCGTAAGGCAATTTTTGAGCTCTGCAGACTGACACCAATTAGAACCAGCCAACTCTAATGCCCGCCCCGAAAGATAACCCGCTGAGGTCGCTGTCCTCAATATTTCTCAAGTCACTTCCACTGACATATCGGTAAGAACCGCCCAACGTTAACTTCACATACTTCACCAAATTGACCTCCATATTGATGCCGGGCTCTAAGACAAAGAAGATCGACTCGTCTACTAAGTAAACGTCATTCGGATAACTCCTATCGTAAGCGTCTGTGAGGTTAGACAGGCCTGCCCAGCCACCTCCGATCAGAACGGGTACGGAAAAGTGAACGACCTTTTGATCGAAGAAAACAGGCTCAATAAAAAAGCCTCCATATCCAAACTCCACGGATAGGTTGTCTCTATAAAAATTGTCTTTGTCGTCGTAGTCAATTCTTGTAGGCATTCCGTATCCTGCTACACCAATATTGAGTGCGTGATTCAGTGTAAAAACCAATTCGCCACCTACCATCACGGCAGCTTGATCCGTTACTTCCGTTCCCTTGACGTTTAATGAAAGGTGTCCTCCAAATCCGCCGTCCGACTTCATCAGTGTTTCCACCTCTCGGGGTTTCTTTGCATCTGTGTAGATGACTTCCGTTTCTTGTGCTTTGCTGTAGCCGAATGCCAATATGGCTAGGGCTGTAATGATGATAGTTTTCATGATAGTGATTTAAGTTTTTTAAGGTTGTTTATTCTATGCTTTGACAATTCTTTAATCAATTTACTCTGAGCTTTAGCGAACCTCACGCTCTACACTTCACCCCCTTCATTCGTGTCTCTTCGTGTCCATTCGTGGACCACAAGTGAGCCTGCCGCCAGACAGGCTTCAGCGAGTCTCATGAAGAGCTATGGAAAAAGAAGCTAATCCCGATAGCGATCGGGAGAACCCGCAAACCCTTCTCGCAGCCCCACAGCTTTAGTTTATTTCGATGATCGCACCCGATCCATCAACACTGGAATCAATGGTCTCGGGATCACCCCAATACCTGATTACTCCACTTCCATCAATTCTTGCAAAGAGGCTATAACCCGCGTGAATGTCTATGCTCCCTGAGCCTTCTATTCGCGCCTCGGCTATATTGCTCTCGATGTTTGGCGACGTGATGAGTCCACTTCCATAAATAGCGCTTCGCACTTCTTCTGATTCCCCCAGGGCTTCAATTCTTCCCGATCCGTCAATAATCAACCGTAGAAGATCGCTTTTAGCAATGATGTCTGCCGATCCCGATCCGTCAATCTCTACTTCGAGATCAGCGGAGTAGATGGTGTCCTCGGCTATAATGATGCCCGATCCATTGAGTAAGATTCGATCCAAGAAATTCTCAGAAATCTCGACCAATACCCGATCGTGGTCAATGTCATTGTTTTTTTCGTTAATCACCAGTCTGCCGTTGGTCACATATGTTTCTATGTACCGCATCAAATTATCAGGAGCAGTGACTCTAATGTCAAAGTCGAAATCAGGGTTAATCCGAAATTCATGAGATCCGTCCAATTCTACTTCGCTGAATTGAGATGCTGTTCGTATTTCAGAAATGATAGGTCCCGCATCTTCTTTTTTATCACATGCCCAGACTAAGGGTATGACCAGTAGGTAAATTAATATTGATTGTTTCATGATAGGTTTGTTTTAGTGTTCAGCTTAAGGACAATGAAATTGCAAAAGGTTGCACGTAGCCACAAGAAAAAGTTGATGAACGGCTATTCAACCCTCTTAACAAACCTATCAGAGGAGCTATTTGGACAGGGATTCGAAGTTTTTATTTGGCTAATAGCTATTCAGAGCATCCGCAGAAATCCCATAGAATTGCTGGACAGCTAAGACCTTACCTGAGTATGGTCACGGATCCTTCGATTACTTGATCCGAAAAACCTGCATTCTCCAATATTCGAAATGTGATCAGATAGAAGTACAACCCTTCTGAGATATCCATCTCCGAAGATGACTCGCCATCCCATAATTCAGTCGAATCCGAAGACTCGAACACCACTTGTCCCCAACGATTGAAAATTTGAACTTCGATTAACTCGATGCACTCTCCCAATTCGATTTGGAAAAAGTCATTAAGTCCGTCGCCATTCGGAGTGAAAATATTGGGAGCCTTAATGGATTCCGAGAAATCAATGTCTTCTACTGACACCAAAACGGTGGCTGTCCCTGTACATTCCTCTATCGTTCCGTTTACGACATAGGTAGTAGTTTCACTCGGCGTAGCGATCGGATCGGGACAGTTCGCACAGCTTAAAGTACTATCCGGTGACCAGCTATAGGTGAGCCCTCCACTCGCAAATAGTTGAGCGGATTGACAAGGAAGTATTTGCACATCCTCAGCAGTGATTAACGGAATGGGATTTACCATTAGACTAGCGATAACGAGACTATCACACCCATCAATACCGGTCAGAGTATCTGTGTATTGCCCTGATTCTGATCGGAAGGCACCCCCGATGAAGATGCTATCACCCGAGCAGATCGAAACACTTAGATTCTCTTCAATCGCTGCTACTACCGATAGGGTAGTAGATATGATACTATCACAACCTGCTTCATAAAACAAGGTGTCGGTGTAGACACCCGCAGAACTTTGAAAGCTCCCTTCTAAGAATATGCTGTCGCCATTACAAATGGAAAGGTCTCTGGAGAAATCAGCGAACGGGCTTAGCACGAGGTTGGTGGTTAATAAGCTATCACATCCTGATGTAGCTGTGAGCGTATCAGTGTACAGCCCCGGGGAATTTTGAAAGCTTCCACCCAAAAACGCACTATCGCCGTCACAAATGATTAGATCAGTCTCTGCAGCAACAGGTGTGAAAACATTGATAGTTATAGATTCGAAATAGTTGCATGCACCAAAACCCACTCCTGAAACAGAATAGGTCGTTGTTTCCTCAGGACAAACCGTAGGGTTAAACGTATTGTCTTCTGATAACCCGGGTGCTTCTTCCCAAAAAGCGCTAAAGGCACCTGTCACCAATAGCACGGTGCAATTGCCCGCACAAATATTGGTGTTTCCTTCTATTTCAATATTTGTTTCAGCCGGAACTGTCCCTTCTACTAATGAAAAGGAAGTGAGGATAGTGCCGTCCAAACCGGAAACTGCTCCGTAAGAATCGCCTTGACAGGCTGATTGTGGATTTACCGTAAGGCCGGACTCACCGCCTGTTATCGCGTTCAAGGTATTCGTAGGAATAGTTGCGGAGGTATAGGCTATCGCACCACCTCCGCCACCACCACCCGGCCCGTGGCATTGTGCCCCCGTTTGTCCTCCGGAAAAGTTGTTATTGACACTACCTCCTTCACCACCCTTTACGGAGACATCCACTTCATCTTGAAAATTACCTACATCTAAGACGATAGTGCCACCACCGCCAGCGCCACCAGCTCCGTCAATGCCGGCTTCTGTATCAACGGATCGGCCATCGGCACTTATGCTAAAACCATTGGAGACCAAATCTGAAGCTTGGATAAAGACAATACCTCCGCCTCGTTGTCCGGGAGTGCCTGCCCCATCATTTTGATGACCACCGCCTCCACCTCCGCCTAGAAACAGGCGATCTGAAAAATCAAGTGCTTTTCCTCCTCTTCCGCCTACTGCTGCCCCTGTGCATCCGCTCCATTCGTTTCCTCCCGTTCCACCTGCTCCGAAATTGGAGCCACCACCACCTCCGGCGTTCAGGTTGTTTCCACCTCCACCGCCATTGGCAGGAGCACCTCTGCCTGTGAAACCATTCTGAGGCAATAGGGCTATACTTTCTCCCTTGGAACCTCCTCTTTCAGGGTTGTTTGGAAAGAAATAATTTTGTGAAGCACAGAAGTCTTCTACAAAATAATTCTCTGATTCTTCACCACCACGAAAACCCTGGCCACTGCAATTTATCAGGGCTTCCATGCTCAATGTTCCTTCCACTTCCAATGCTAAAACACCTCCCGTCTCGCCATTCCATTGAGGAGCAAAGAGAAAGCTCGTTACCGTTGCGTTGTCGAATTGTGGAACGAGGACAAGCTGTAACTTTCCGTCTACATCGTATTCGTTTACCAATTGATTTTCCAGATTGATAGTGTTCTGAATGGCTGTAATCAAAGAAATCGTCCCAAACTCATAAAATCCCGCCGATGCGATATCAGTGATTTCTCCAAAAGAATCGCCGTTGGTAAGGTCAATCTCTGCGCCTTGCATCTGGATCAAGAGTACCCTATCGCCAACTGAAAAAGCGGATATACTCTCTACCTCAATTTGATTGCTACACGGACCGCCTACTTGAGTAACAGGAGTATAAGAGTTTATTACTCCTCCGATATTCGTATTCTGACTCAGGCATAAAGTCGGCAACGCAATAACAAGCAGGACGATCAGGCTAGTATTCGCCAAAAATTTCGCGAACACATCTTTAATTAAGTCAGATTGGTCTTTCATCCGTCTGCAATTGGTCAGTTAAAGTTAGGATTTCTTCAGAATTGGTTCCTACAGTTTTCTTGCCAAATTGGTCATGACGCCGTGCAGTTGTGCCGCCCTGATTAAACCCCTAGTGAGCTTTAGCGAACGATTACCGTCCACAGCCTGTGCGTTCCACTCAGCTGAAAAAGCTTCGTCGGGTGCAAAAAGGGTACCACCGCTCAGTCTCAATTTCAGTTTTTCGTTTAAGTTAACAAAGATGAGCTTCATACATCTTTTTTGCTGTGTCACCTCCTCAATGTGGTCCTATCAAGTGAGAGAAGCGAAGCCAAAAAAAAAGATCCCACACGGGATCTTCTTTTTAACCTTTTAAATTTATTCTGAAAAAGAAGGAATGGAAAGACATTGAAGCCTTCCATTCCAATTTCATGTCGTTCAGCTATTACTAACACCAAATTAGTGCTGAATGACGCTTAAAAATTCGGACCATAAGGACTTTCCTCACCTCGCCCGACTGTTTCGCGAAAAACATTGTTCCTTCAAATCTATTTATTAAGTGTTGATCAACAAATGATTACACAGTATTTAACCTGCGTACACTATGTCCGTGCGAAAACGTACAAATCGATGATGGGAAATTTGCCGCTCCTGCCACCTTTGTCTGCTCCTAACTTCACTTTTTACTACACTACTGCCAATGCATATTTTAACATCGTTCTAAGATCGATACGCTAAACACATTTTTGGAAGTAGTTTTTATTTCAGGTCAATTGGTGTTACGGTATACCCGAGTTCCTCTAGTTGGTTGATTAATCCGCACTCATACTTTAAGTGGCTAAGCCCAACGGCAATAAAGCAGCTACTTGATTCCAGCATTTCCGTAATACTACCCACCCATTTATTGTTTCTGTCGGTTAGCATTAGAGAATTTCTGCAAGGCTCATCGAATTTGTAGTCTATTTCCATGGTGGAATACCAATCTGTTTCTTCACAGTACTTTGAATTTTCGCTACAAATTTTATCAATAATAGCGGCAAGACGTTTCCTATGTCTTTTTCGAGGCATCCCCTCTACATCTTTATTGATGAAGACGATTTGCTCTTCCGTTGTTTCAAGACCACGGACTTGTATGTTCTCTTCTTTTGCCCTTGAGCTGATATAGCCATCTAAAGAAAGAGAGGTGTCACTTGAACTTTTGTTCAAACATACTTTTTGTTTGAAATGTCTTTGTAGAAATACATACATCTCTGTTGGTGTTATCTTATTGAAATCAGTCGGACTTGTAGAAAAGAGGTTTTTAATAAAGGCTAGGTCTTTTTTACTCAAATATTGTTTCCATTCGGTTTTAGCGGTTCTCTGATTAATAATATCCTCTGCCGTTCTTCCTGAAATAATTGCACTTTCTAAGATCAACAAATCACAAGACTCCAGAGCTTGGTTCGCACTGGTTAAGGTATCAAAGAATGCTTTTCCGAAAGCGTGATGGGTTCCGAAAAGGTAGGATGTCATAGTCGAATCTTGACCGAATATTTTGAAAAGAATGGTTTTATCCCGTGGCGTATTATTTCCCTCTTGACCAATCATATAAGTAAAAGCGAATACTAGTAAAATGGCAATGCTGGTTTTTCTCATGGTCTTTCCTATTCAGGAAGCTCCTCCCAAATGATTGTTTTCTCGCCCCCCGGAGTGATGAGAAAGAACTGTGGACGCGGATTTTTTCCTGCTAAAATTGATGACGAGAAAAGTAAATATCCTTTTTCACAAAATGCGATCCAATGAGGCGCAAAAGGCTCCCGAATACTGAGCAAGATAGACTTCTCTCCTGTTGGATCAATTCGTTCAAATGTGCGCTTCCCCCAATAGGCGTAAATCAAGTTTCCATCGTTATAATCCGCTGCAAAAAGTGTATTTCTTCCTAAAGGGGGATCGTCTATCTCCTCTTGAATCAAGTGCTCCCATTTGCTGAGTATCTCACCGTTTTCGTTTACGAGCAAGCAACCTGTTTCGGTATTTAAAATAAACCCCACCGATGGGATACGCTTCATTCGGGAGACTTCTTCTTCGGTTTTAAAATGCTTTTCAACTGATTGATTCTTGCCCATCCGATATATTTCGGGGTATCTCACAAAGACTATTGAGTGTTCAGACTCCACCGAAAAACCACCCTCACCTACGTGCCATTTGTCTTCGGCCCAGTCCCACCAAAGCTCGACTTCGCCTCCTTCCTGATACCTCAGAATTCTGAATTCAAACTTATTAGCCGACCGGATAAATCTTCGCTCTAAGAGGTAGAGAAGATCACGGTCAGCGTAGAGCATAAAGTCACTGGCAGAATAATCAGATGTGAAGAAAACCCGGGTTTGTCCCGACTCATCGTGCACCATTACACAGGAATGATGCTCCTTATTATCGATTGGATGGACATATGGCCAATAGATATCTCCCTTGTAAAGGGCGATATTTCCAGTGGGATGTGCTACAAGAGGAGATGTTTTAGCCAACAGGCTAATGAGAAGAAGCGATAAATAAAGGACTCCGTTTGTCTTCATTTGGTACTGTGACTTAACAGTCAACCTCATTCCACTTAAGTATCGGTTATTGCATTTGTGGTGCGAAATCCCGCATTTTTTTGGATTGCTACTTCAAGAGTACCCTCTACAGGCTAGCAGCTTGAAGCCAACAAAATCATTCATATCTCAAAGCAATGACCGGGTCAATTCGATTAATCCTACCGATGTGAAATAAGATGATCACTCCGGAAAGCAGAAGCGCCAATAGGAGGCTGAGTCCCGCCAACAAAGGACTGATATCCGCCTTGTAAGCAAAGTCGCTCAACCACTCGTTCATCAAGTAAATATTGACAGGCGTGGCAACGAAGAAGGCAATCACCAAGACCAGCACAAAGTCGCGCAGGAGCGTCCAGGCAATGCGCATCGATCCCGCTCCCAATATTTTGCGAATCCCGATTTCCCTGATTTTTGACTGGACCGAAAAGCTGATCAAGGCAAACAATCCCATCGCCGCAATTACAATCGAGACGATCGCAAAAAACCCGAAAATCGAAAAGAGGTTCTTCTCTTCGCTGTAGTTGGCGCTTATCGATTCGTCCAAAAAGTTGAGGTCAATCGGATGATTCGGCGCCAAAGCCGCCCACTTTTCTTCCACTTCGTCCAGAACTTGTGTGTAATCTCCCTTTTTGAATTTGATGCTTATTGTCGTCCCTGCATTCGGGTTGTAACACAAAGCTAAGGGCTCCAGTGGGCTATGTAAGCTCATAAAGTGAAAATCATTGACGATACCGACAACGTTCCCATCATTGGCTGCGCCTCCATTTGGCAGCAATCCCCATTGCATGCGTTTATTCAAAGCTTCATCACCCCAACCAAAAGTCTTGGCCGCCGTCTCATTGATTACAAATGCTGTCTGCGCATCCGTCGGGCGGTCTTGCGAAAAATTCCGCCCCTCGAGCAATTCCAATTCGAGCACTTCCAAAAAGCGATCGTCCACGAAAAGTACGCGAATAGGTTGCTCTTTGAGCTCGCCTGCATTGCTTTCTATGCGGAACATCAATTCTCCCGTTTGGCCCGTAGGCATAGAAGTATTGGAGACGGCTTTAACCCGCTCATCCGCTTTTAGCTGATCGAGAATGGGATTGAGACGCTTCGTCACCACGGTATCTCGAGGTAAATTAATGGTCACAACATTTTCCTGATCGAATCCCAAATTCTTCTCGTGTATGTAGTTGAGCTGTCGATTGATAAACAGCGTTCCTGTGATCATAAAAATTGAGAAGACAAACTGCGTCAACATCAATCCCTTTCTCAAGACTCCGATTCCTCCGCCATTTGGTATATAGCCCCGCAAAACCCGCAAGGGCTGAAAACTGGCCAACACAAAAGCAGGATAGCTTCCCGCTAAAATGCCCACCCCAATCAAAATGGAAAATAAAATGACGGGCGTATTTCCTTCAAAAACATTCGCCAAGGTGAAGTCCTTTCCACTGATACTATTGAAATGACCAATGGTGAGCTCGGTAATGGCCAGACCAAGAATCAACGCCAATAGAGTGATGATAAGCGACTCCCCCAAGAATTGGACGGCAATCTGATTTTTATCTGCCCCCAAGGTCTTTCGAATGCCCACTTCCTTTGCGCGTTTGCTGCTCTGAGCCAAGGATAGATTGATAAAGTTAATGGCCGCTATCAGCAATATGAAAATGGCAAGGAGGCTGAATACTGCAATGTAGTTCATGTTCCCTTTCGGTAAATCGTAATCGAATCCATCGGCAAAATGCAGTTCATCCAGTGGAGTCATCGAAAAGTCTACTGTGGCATCAACTCCGTTGGCTTCTGCCCAAGGTTTCACGTATTTGTCCGTCACAGCTGCGAGCTTCTCGTCAAATGCTGCTTCGTCGATTTCTGACTTGAATTTCACGAATGTGTACAGACCGATTCTGAACCAATCACTATTGAAGTCAGCCAAAACTTGCTCTGGAAGAGTCGATAACGACAGAAACCCAGAAGCTGCGATTTCACTGTTTTTTGGAATGTCCTCAATCACTGCTTCAATTTCGCAAAGGCTGCTATTGACTTTGATCTGCTCTCCGATGGCATCTGCCGGATTGACAAAAAACTTCCGCGCCAAAGATCGCGTTAGCACAACCGTTTTCGGTGTTCGTAAGAGCCCCTCCTCCTTTCCATGCAAAATCTTGTAAGTAAAGACTTCATTAAAAGTGGAATCGGTCAACATCAGACTGCCTTCTTTCAACACCACATCTTCCCGACTCATCTCAGTACCAACACCCATAGACATAAAACGAGTGTAGGACTCTACCTCGGGATAATCCTCCAAAAGGGTAGGGCCCAAGGCCATATTCGAAAGAGCCGCGTTGATCTCTCCACTCATATTGAGCAAAGACTGAATGCGATAAATCCGGTCGTCATCCTTGTGGTAACTGTCGTAACTCAGCTCGTCCGATACGTAAAGGGTAATCAGTATGGTGCAGGCAATACCAAAGGCCAAACCCACGATGCTTACAAAGGCATACACCTTATTCTTGACGAGGTGTCGAAATGCGATTTTGATGTAGTTCAATAACATAGAGTAGGTCTTAAAGTATGGAAATGCGCTCCCCTTGGCTCTCCGAAACCACTGAGCCATCTAAGAGTTGAACCGTCCGCTGAGAATAAGATGCATCGTGAGATGAGTGCGTAACCATGATGATGGTACTCCCCTGATCGTGCAATAAACTGAGTAACTCCATCACATCATTTCCGTTTGCGCTATCGAGGTTTCCCGTGGGCTCATCGGCCAATATCACCTTTGGTGCAGTTACCATGGCTCGCGCAACCGCCACTCGCTGCTGCTGCCCTCCCGAAAGTTGAGTCGGGTAGTGCTTTCCGCGATGTGCAATCCCGATCTTCTCCAATATGTTCTCGACTTTTTCCTTGCGCTCCGTCTTTCCCTCCTTTAAGTAAACTAAAGGAAGCTCGACGTTTTCGAATACACTCAATTCTTCAATCAAATTGAAGTTTTGAAAGATGAAACCGATATTGGCCTTTCGAATGGCTGCTCGATCGCGCTCCTTTGACATTTCCTTTCCGTCAAAAAGGTATTCCCCTTCCGAAAAAGAATCCAACAGGCCGATGATATTCAGCAAAGTGGATTTACCGCATCCCGACGGACCCATGATGGAGATAAATTCACCTTCTTTTACCTCTAAGTTGATCTTGTTGAGCGCGATGGTTTCGAGCTCATCCGTGCGGTAGATTTTGACTAAGTCTTTGATTTTGATCATTTCATTTTGCTTTAATTTTTATCGTTTCCGAATCGCCGTGAAGCATGATTTTTTTCAAATTTTCAACATCCAATTTGCAATTGACATTCTTATTAAATTCTCCTTAATGAATATGAGAAGTGATACCGTGCGTTAGGAGTCCGAAAGTTAGTGTGAACCTGAGTTTTTCGTTGTGGGGCAGCGTAGGTCTTGCGCCAAAAAACGACGGTTGGAACTTTCGGCGTCTTTTGGCTCCACCTTTTGACGTCAAAAGGTGGAAAACCAGAAGTATACTAATGGATGGATCTACTTTATTCATCTTCAGTGTTGTATGATTACATATTCATCGTGGCTTAAGATCATTTTATTTTTATCGTTTCCGAATCACCAAAACTCTCGTAACTACTCAATATGACTTGCTCCCCCTCTTCGAGTCCTCGCAGGACTTTGTAGAATTCAGGGTTCTGAGCTCCCAATTCAATTTCCCTTTTTTGGGCCAAGCCCTCATCGGTGAGCACATAGACAAATCTACCACCCGTGCTGCCGTAAAATCCTCCCTTGGGAATTCTTAACGCCTCTTCGGTGGCACTCAAACTCAACCGCACACGGACATTTTGCCCCCTCCGCGGATTGGGAATCTTCGCTTCCGTAAACCGCAAGTGAACCTCAAACTGTCCGTTTTCCACCGCGGGAAAAATCTTATAAACCTCCAGTTCATATCCGACTCCGTTCAAGTCGGCAATGGCCTCTTGACCGATACTTACTCGATTGAGGTAAAACTGATCGACAGGCGCCGAAACCAGAAATGAGTCGAGGACGTCAATCCTACCCAGGCTTTCACCCTTCTGTTTCGTTTCACCGATTTCATGCGAAAACTGACTCATCTGACCCGAAATCGGAGCCCTGATGACCAAATCGTCCAAACTTCTTCGTATTGCTTCTAAATTTCGCTCCATCAACTCAATGGATTGGTCGATCCTTCCCAACTGCATCCTTCGGTATGCCTCGTCCGTTTCCAATCTCTCCCGCGTCAAATCGATCAAGCCCTTGAGGTAAATCAGTTCATTTGCCGATGCATCGAGATCTCCTTTAGGAATGGCTCCTTGCTTATAGAGGCTCGAATCAATCGCAAAGGTTCGCACTCGTTCTTGATATCGGTACTGCACATCCAGCAGTTGCTCTTGTACCTGTCGCTTGTTCTGATCAAGCTGTATCCGCGTGCTCCGTAAATTGTTGATCTGCTCCACAATCTGTGTTTCCCTGTTCATAAAATCCAAAGCCAAATCACTATTGGCCAAGTACATCAAGTCCTCACCCGCCTCAACAAAGGCTCCGTCTTCCACCAATATTTCCTCAACACGCCCCCCTTGGAGCGCCGTGATATGCACCGTTCTGCCTGGTTCTAACACCCCGTTTAGCGATACCACATCTTGAAACTCCCCGAAACTTACCGTTCCCACTTTAATGGAATTGGAATCTACGCGAAAGACTTTTTCATTTCCCGCACGCGCCATAAAATAGAGTACGGGAATCAGTACCACCACAGGGAGCCATCGCAGCAACTTCTTGCGCTTTATTTTGGAAGGAGAAATCTGTCTATCCATACTCATGGCTCTTTAAGAGTGATTTCCGTGCCACAAAATACAAGATATTGAAAATCAGGATCTATAAGGTGGTTGGCTTCTGCGAATTCCTGTTAAAACTGTTCGGTTTTGATACAGTAAATCGTTCGTTTTCGTACATTATTGACCGTTAATTTTGACTCATGAATAAAATTGAAGGAGGCCTGCTTATTATTGATGATGACCAAGATGTCGTACTCTCTGCCGAGATCTTTCTTAAAAATCATTTCCAACGGGTTTTTACTGCCGATAGACCCACAAATGTGATTCCTCTTATTCACGAGCACGACATTGACGTGGTGCTCCTCGATATGAACTTCCGCATCGGAGAGAATTCCGGGCAAGAGGGAATCAATTGGCTCAGCCGAATCAAAGCCGAATATCCCGCGGTCGAGGTTATCACCATGACGGCATATGGCGATATCGACCTGGCGGTAAAGTCCATGAAGTATGGTGCAGCCGAATTTGTCACCAAACCCTGGGATAATAATAAACTTCTTTCCACTGTCCAGTCAGTGCTCCAACTTCGCATCAGCCGTCGAGAGATTGCCAAGCTCCGCCAAACCCGCTCCTTCCTCAATAAACCCAAAAAGGAAGAATCGACGGAAATCCAAGGACGAAGCAAGGAAGTTAGACAAGTGAAGGAATTGGTTAAAAAGGTCGCGATTACCGAAGCCAATGTCCTCATCCTTGGTGAAAATGGCTCGGGAAAAGACGTCGTGGCCCGAATGATTCACGAAGCGTCCAACCGCGCCAATGAACCTTTTATCATCGTAGACTGTGGCGCCATCACCGAGACGCTCTTTGAAAGCGAAATGTTTGGCGCTGTAAAAGGCGCTTATACTGACCTCAATTATGACAAGAAAGGCAGATTTGAAATGGCAAACGGTGGAACTCTCTTCCTCGATGAAATCGGAAACCTCACTCCCCCCATGCAGTCAAAACTCCTCACGGCGCTGCAAAACAGGAAAATCCTTCCCGTGGGTAGTTCCAAGGAAGTCTTCGTAGATATCCGATTGATCTCGGCTACCAATATGCCGCTTTCGCGAATGGTCGATAATCAGGAGTTCCGTACTGACCTTCTCTACCGAATCAATACAGTGGAGGTGAATGTGCCGGCGTTGCGTCACCGCCCCGAGGACATCATCCCTCTCGTCAACCACTTCATCGAACACTATTCGAAAAAATACCAAACAAGCACCAAATGGCTCAACGAGAAAGCCATGGAAGATCTCATCGAATACCAATGGCCAGGAAATGTCCGCGAATTGCAACACGCCGTGGAGCGAGCTGTGATCCTCAACGAAAACTCCGCCCTTACGGCTGAGAATATTCTGCCCAATGCCAAGCGCACTAAGCAGAAGAACAACGTCTCTGCTCAGAAGGAATACAACCTCGAAAATATGGAACGCCGCCTCATCGTGGAAGCACTCGAGGCCTGCCACGGCAATATGACCAAAACAGCCAAGGAACTCGGTATTACCCGCACCTCCCTTTACCGCAGATTGGATAAATACGATCTTTCCTAAATGTTTCGCAGCATATACTTAAGGCTTTTTCTGCTTATCCTGACCACCGCCTTGGCCATGGCAGCCTCATTCGTGCTGTTTTATTTCCAATTCTATTTCTCGGGATCGGTGGCTTTTGTGATGGCTCTGTCCGCGTTTATCACCACCACCCGATACGCTAAAAAAGGCTTTCGCGAACTCAATCACTTCCTCGAAGCACTGAGCTACCGCGATACTTCCATAGCTCCGCATACCTCCAAACACCCCGACTCGTTGCGCCAACTCTTTTCCACCATGCGCTCCATCCGCAAGGATTACCAAGACTTGGTAAAAGACACCGAGGAAAGCCTCGTTATCCTCAAGTCGATCGTCGAAGAAGTGCCTATCGGAATTATCGCCATTCGTCAATCGGGCGATATCGCACTTTTTAATCGAGAGGGAGCGCATCTCCTCGGCACCGGGAAAGTCACTCATGCAAGAAGACTTGAGAAAATTCGCCCCGTTTTTTTCAAGCGCGTTCAGGCTATTCTCTATGGAGGTTCTGCTGTTTTTGCATACGCGAAAGACGGACAAGAAACCAAGCTCTTTATCCGTAAAGCCTCCATTTCCATTCGCAATGAGGAGGTGGAAACCTTCATATTCCACGAGATGGACGCCGAGTACGGGCGACTTGAAATGAGAAGTTGGGACAAGTTGCTGGGTATTCTCACTCACGAGATTGCCAATTCGATTACCGCGATCAGTTCCCTCTCGCAATCGGCTTTGAGCATTGCTGAGTTAGAGCCCGACCTCTCACCCGATCTGAATACCGCCCTCGATGGTATCCGCCGTCGATCCGATAAGCTCTTTGGCTTTGTAAGCGACTACCGCAAACTCGCCGAACTTCCCCAACCACAAGTGGAAGCCGTCGAACTGCGCTTTCTTATGCAAACGATGGCCGAGGAATGGAACCTCCAAGAACCGAAAATCAAGGTGGAAGTGTCCTGCCCGGGAAACATGGTTATCATGGCCGATGAAGGTCAGCTTATCCATTGCTTCGAAAACTTCTACCTCAATTCTGCTCACGCGCTCAAAAACACCGAGAACCCTATGATTCGATTCTCCGCTGAATTAATTAATGATCGGTGGGTAGAAATCCGTTTTCGCGATAACGGCATCGGCATGGAGGGAGACACCGATCGCGCCGTTATCCCTTTCTTCACCACCCGCAAAGAAGGGAAGGGAGTGGGATTAGCGCTGGCTCGTCAAATCATCCGCGCCCACGGAGGTACGCTGAGTGCCGGTAATGCATTGCCTGGCTTTGAGGTTGTGATTAAAATGCCTATTCAAGATACGGCGAAAGATGTGGAAGGGTAGAACGTGTTAGGTTCGCTCCGCTCACTTTTTTGAACCACGCCTCACAACCACCCTCCGTGGCTACCTCGCCACCACCAACCGAAAGACCTCCTCCTGGTTCTTAAAAGAAAACTTAAAGAGATACATCCCCTCGCTCCAGCCTATCAGTGGATAATCCACCGTGTTTAACCCCTCCTTCAATTCGAGGACAAACGATTCAATCAACCGACCATCAGCCCCCGTGATCTCCACATTCAGCGGACCATCTTCGGGCATTACGAACGTCAACTTTACCTCGTCCGTCGCAGGGTTGGGGTAGGGCGCTGCGAAAGTCGCCCGCTGTCGGTTCAAGCCCACACACAAATAATTATTCGTGGTGTCCGTCTCCATCGCTCCGTTCGGGTTGGAGATCCGCATACACGTATACGGCAAGTCCCTTCCGGGAATGTACCCGATATCAGATCCCAGTGGATAATCAACCACCTCTCCGGGAGGGATCGTAAACTCCGATTCTATCGTAAAATCAATATCTCGACCCACCTGTATCTCCGTATCGAAGGTCTCTACAGTAACATTCCCGTTATTCCCAATAATGGAGTTGAGCACCAGCTTATTCCCCTGCGACTGATACTGCAAGTCGATCAAGGCAAGATCGTATTCGGGAACGATTACCGTGTAGAGGGCCGTGGCCGTATCGTTGCAATTTAAGTCATTTGTAGCCACGAGCTCCACCGTGTAATCTCCCGCCGCATCAAAAGTCAAGTCGGGCTCAAACTCAGAAGACACAAAAGCGCCGTTGATCAACCACTCGAAGTTGATTCCATCTTCCGATAGATTGGTGGGCATGCTGGTAAAAGGCGGATCGATGGACGGCAATTCCAAATCAAAATCCGCCGTTGGGATGGCCTGTACCAAGAAACTCCCATTGGCCGTAGCCGCGCATCCGGCAGCTGTCTCCAATTCCAGCGATACGTCAAACGTACCCGCCGCCTCGGGGACAAACACCTGCGCTGAGTCGCTGCCGATCACTCCTTCCTGCGTTCCCGTCGGACCATCGGTAATCGACCAAGTGCGAACCGTCACGGGGTCCACTACGCCCTCAATACTATTCCATTCAGAAACATCTACTAAATCCGTTGTGGCGCCTATGCAAGCATCTGCCGTGGTAATCTCCGCCGTCGGGGGCTCATAAATTCGGATCTCCTTTGTCACTTCGTCCACACAACCGTTCACCCCTATATTGTTTCCGGTAGCCCTTAGCGTCACCTCATATACCCCCGGCTGGGCGTACTCATGCGAGGTATTCGGAAAATTGGAAAAGAACCCATCCCCGAATTGCCAATTGTAAAAAACAGGTCCCGAAACGGAGGTGTCTACATTTTCATCAAATACCACCGTCTCTCCGAGGCAGGCGTCCTCCACGTCAAAGTCGACGATGGGGCTGCCCAATACCTCTACATTCCGCACCAAGCTATCCACACAGGCACTCTCCGTGGTTACGATATGCGTCACGGTATTAAATCCCAACACTTCAAAAGTGGTTGATCCAATCGATCCCGCATCTGTGGTACCATTGCCAAACGACCATTCCCTCAGAGAGATGGTGCCACCACCCGGCACTACCGACTGACTCTCAAAAAACACCTCATTCCCCGCGCAAACGATGGGGGCGGAGAAGTTGACCAGCGGCAGCGGGTTCACAAATAGCGTATCCCGAGTCGTTCCCGTGCATCCATTGTCCAAGGTCACTGTTAGCTCTACGGGATATTCTCCCGTAGCGGGATAAAAGATTTCGGGGTTCTCATCAGTCGATGAACCGGCATCATTGTTCTCAAAAGTCCAATCCCACTCGGTAATCATACCCCCGTCAGGAACGGTCTGATCGTCAAATACCACATCGTTCTCCTCACATGGCGGACTAAACCCAAACTCCACTTCCGGAGCAATCCCAACTATATCTACTTCCACCGTATCTCTCCCCACGCATCCATTAACATTGGTAGCTTCTACCCAATACTCCCCACTCTCTTGCGGTTGGATAAAGGGGGTGACTTCATCGGTGTTCCAGAGATACGTTTCCGCTTCTTCAAATCCTGAGGAGAGGAAGATGTCGTTGCCGAGGCAGAAATTTGGGTTTTCATCGAGTTCAACAGTCTCAGAGTAAGTATCGTTCAGGGTTGTTATTGTTTCTGTAGAGGCAGAGCAGCCTTCAGGATGAAAAATTTGGGCGGATAGTGACTCTCCTGGTTCTAAGTAATTAAGAATTTCTGAAGACCCATCACTCCATAGAACATCAAAGCCAGGGGCAAGATTTAGGTCCCACAACAAAGAATCATAAGAACAAACCACATTCAAATTGTCAATTGATGAATAATCAAAGAATGTCCTAACCGTGTCACTGTATAGAAAACCTAACGTATCTCTACAAGTTAAAAAGATAGTGTCCGTCCCGAAAACCGTCACGGAATTAGATTCCGAACCTGTGGACCATTCATATGAGAGATAAATATCAGGGACGGAAAATGTATTTTCACAAGGCAAAGAAGGAGCGATCAATACGTCTTCTCCTAAGTCGATTGGATAATTACCATATTGATTTCCGAGATAGAGATCTAATGCATTTTGCTCCCCATTAGATAAAGCTCGATCCAGACAAGCAAAAAACTGTAATTCACCTGGGAAAGAAAAGCCCGAGGAGTATGCTCCGATCTGCATAGATGAAAAATTAGTTGATGAATATTCCTCGGATATTGTGATTGAACTCATCAAAGTACCGTTGAAATATAGCCGAGCCTCAGCATCCTCTCTGTCAAGTTCTATTTTTACATAAGTGTATTTGCCAATTTCAATGTTTGGCCCAGCCAAAGTTCTCGTAACTGAATTTTCAGTCCAGATGACACGATAATTTGCGTTAAACGGGAAAATGCCAAACGTGCCTTCTCCAGGTGAAGCCGCGAAAGAGGCACCTCTGGTAAAAAGACCGTGTGTTAATGCATCTGTCTTATAGATCATTATAAACGTTCTGTCACCTGAAAGAATATCCAAACCCTGATTATTGATAAGATGTTCAAAGTTACCTGGCCTATTAAAAACTACGACATTCTGGTCATTTAATCCGCCAGCTTCTAAACTTGGAAACCTGATCTCAAATATTTGATTAAAGAATTCAGAATTTGATAGGCCATTCCATTGATTAATATTGGAACCCACGTCATCAGAAATTGTATTGGCTTCAAGCCAAAATATGCTCGAGTTGATAAGGTCGTCAATATCCTGAGCACTCAATAGTAATGGAGAGATCAGCCCGGCAAAAAACAGAAATGTGCACTTGGAAATCGCACTAAATATTTTGGCTCGGGCTATGGTAAAACGCATGAAGTTTCTGATCATTAAATTGTGAAAGTACTACACTCTTAAATTAACGAGCCTTCTTGTCTGGATACTTTATAACATATGACTTCTAATATATCATTCCGTTGTCTTTTCTTTGACACTTCATTTTGGTTTTTTTACTTCAGTAAAAACTAGATTTTGAATGGAATGAAAAATAATTTAAACGAAACCATATATCAAGCAGGTGGTGTAAGAAGTGCTATTTGGTTTCAGATCATCTTCGCTATTAAAGCTTTATTTTCTTCCCATGAGTTAGCCTTTCAACTTGCAAAACGTGACATACAAGCTACATATAGGCAGAGTTTTCTGGGCATACTTTGGGCCTTTATTATCCCTTTAATGACTACTCTGGTGTGGTTGATTTTAAACGGTTCCGGATTTATAAATACGCAATCTACAGGTATTTCATATCCGGCTTACCTTCTTTCGGGTACCATGATATGGGCCATATTTGCTGATAGCTTTAATGCCCCATTGGATAAGACAATACTCAACAAAGCTATTATTACAAAAGTGAATTTCCCAAGAGAGGGAATAATCTTAAGCGGCGTGTATCACTCTTTTTTTAATGGGCTAATCAAACTTGTTATTCTCATTCCTGCTCTTTTGTTTTTAGATATTTCGCCTAGTGCAAGTTTATTGTTGGTCCCCATTGGATTGTTCTGTTTGGTTTTGACAGGCACTGCACTCGGCATGATCATAACACCAATAGGTGTTTTATACAGCGATATTGGAAAGGCGCTTCCACTATTACTTCAATTTCTTATGTATTCGGTTCCTGTGGTTTATGTCTATCCCACAAAAGGAGTGCTGTCTAGAATTGTTGACTTGAACCCATTAACGCCATTGATAGTACAGACAAGATATTGGCTGACAGGTCAGAGCCTGAGTATTGACTCAAGTTTCTTAGTTTCTGTTTTACTTGGTTTTTCAATTCTCATTTTAGGCCTTGTAGCTTTTCGTATAGCTTTGCCCAAACTTATCGAACGTATCGGCTCTTAGTTAAATGGAGGAATTAGTCAGAGTAGAAGGGGTATCTAAAAAATTCTGTAGAGATTTAAAAACCAGTCTTTGGTACGGGGTGAAAGATATTTCTTCAGAATTAGTTGGAATAAAGGGGAAACATCATGAGCATTTACGAAAGCATGAGTTTTGGGCTGTTGACAATGTGAGTTTCAGCCTGAATAGAGGAGATTGTCTCGGATTAATTGGGCACAATGGCGCAGGTAAAAGCACCCTGCTCAAAATGTTAAATGGTCTGATAACTCCTGACAAAGGTTTAATCAAAATTAGAGGCAGAGTTGCCGCCATCATTGAGTTAGGGGCAGGGTTTAACCCAATTCTTACCGGCAGAGAGAATATCTACAATAACGGTGTCGTTTTGGGAATTCGGAAAAGAGAGATCGATGATGCCCTTGATGCCATTATTGAGTTTTCAGGACTAAAGGATTTTATTGACACGCCCGTGCAATATTATAGTTCGGGAATGAAGGTTAGGCTAGGTTTTTCAGTGGCTGTTCACCTTAAACCAGATGTACTGATTTTGGACGAAGTACTGGCGGTAGGTGATGCTGGCTTCAGAATAAAATCCTTTAACAAGATTAGTGAAATGATGCGAAATGCCGCAGTTATATTCGTAAGCCATTCAATGCCTTCTGTTGCGCGAATTTGTAATCACGGTTCTTACATGAGTCATGGTATTCAAAAGTACCAGGGAAACAGTGTTCAAACTGCAATCGGTCAATATTTCGCAGATTTTGAGGGAGAAAAAGCCATTGTAGAATATGACAGCGGAGCAACAATTGATAAAGTGTTTTTAAATGGTGGTGAATCAAAGGCACAAGTAAGATATGGGGAAGACTTAAAAATTGATTTAGAAATTAACCTTAAGCAGAGCGCAGATAATTTTTATGTCATGGTTCAAATTACCGATAAGGACATGAAAATTGTAGGTCAATATTTTAGCAATCTGTTCCATGATAATTTTGAGCCCTTAGAAAAAAGCCAAATAACTTTTGAGCTGAAGGATATTAACTTTATAGATGGAGATTATGCCATTACCTATTTCATTGCAGAGGAAAAGGAGAATGGGAACTACGAGTTTTTAGCCACTTATCGCTATTTATCTACATTCCGCATGATGGGTCTGAGTGATACACTATTTGCGAGTGTGCATCTTTTTGGCAAGGTTTATCAGAATGGGAAAATTTTGATTGAGAAAAATCAAAGGAGAAATGAAAAAGGTCTTAATAACGGGGGCTGACGGCTTCATTGGCAGCCATTTGGTAGAGATGCTGCTGGAACTTGGTTTTGATGTCAGGGCTTTTGTCTACTACAATTCATTCAATAGCTGGGGGTGGCTGGACACCCTGCCCAAAGAGAAACTAGAACAAATCGAAATCTTTTCGGGCGATATCAGAGACCCCAACGGGGTAAGAACCGCTATGGAAGGAGTGGACATTGTCTATCATCTCGCCGCTTTAATCGCCATTCCCTTTAGTTATCACTCACCCGATTCTTATATTGATACCAACGTGAAAGGAACCCTCAATATTCTGCAGGCGGCCAGGGATTATAATGTCGAAAGAGTTTTGATTACTTCCACTTCAGAAGTCTACGGCACCGCGCAATTTGTACCAATTACAGAGGAGCATCCCAAGCAGGCGCAATCGCCTTATTCCGCTTCGAAGATTGGTGCGGATGCCATAGCCGATTCATTTTGCCGAAGTTTTAACCTCCCCATTACCGTCGTTAGGCCCTTCAATACGTATGGGCCAAGACAGTCAGCCAGAGCAGTGATTCCAACCATAATAACCCAATTGCTCAATCAAGCGTCGGAGGTGAAATTAGGAGATATCACTCCAACCAGAGATTTACTTTTTGTTAAGGATACCGCAAGTGCTTTTCTTGCAATTGCTGAATGCGCGGATCTAATTGGACAGGAAGTCAATATTGCCACCGAATCTGAAATTAGCATTGGCGATTTGGCGCAAATCCTAATTAATTTGATAAATCCATCTGCAAGCATTGTATCCGATGCTCAAAGAATCCGACCCGAGAAATCTGAAGTCTTCAGATTGTTTGGAAGTAGGCAAAAACTTACGGAACTCACAGGGTGGCAACCGCAATACACATTGGAAAAAGGACTTCAAGAAACCATCGAATGGTTCAGCAATAGCCGTAATTTGACAAAATACAAGGCAGACATCTACAATGTTTAAGGAGATTACGGACTTCATCAGGGCACATTATGGTCATGTGGAGGGATTTATCCCGCTCCATGAGCCAAGATTTTTGGGCAATGAGAAGAAATACCTCAATGATGTCATTGACTCCACTTTTGTTTCATCGGTTGGGCAGTACGTGAACCGTTTTGAGCAAATGATCTGCGATATTACAGGTGCCAAGTATGCCGTGGCCACCATGAATGGTACGGCAGCCCTTCATGTTGCGCTAATTTTGGCAGGAGTGACGCGAGATGATGAGGTCATTACTCAACCGCTTTCATTCATTGCTACCGCCAATGCGATAAGCTATACGGGTGCTCGAATGGTTTTTGTTGACGTGGACCGCGATACCTTGGGCTTGTCGCCCGAGCATCTCGAGTATTTTTTAAAGAACAATACCACGGTCAATTCAGATGGAGACTGCATCAATTCAAGCACTGGCAAACGAATTGCTGCAGTAGTTCCTATGCATACTTTCGGATTTCCATGCAGAATTGAGGAAATCGTATCTGTTTGTTCTGAATATCAGGTATCCGTTGTAGAAGATGCAGCTGAATCATTGGGAAGTACTTACAATGACCGGCATACCGGTACCTTCGGACTCGCGGGTACTTTTAGTTTTAATGGCAATAAATTGGTCACTAGTGGCGGTGGCGGATGCGTCCTAACCAATGATGAAAAATTAGCCCGACTTGCAAAGCACATCACAACGACCGCCAAGACCCCCCATCGTTGGGAGTACATGCATGATATGGTCGGATACAATTACCGGCTCACGAACCTGAGTGCTGCCTTGGCATGCGCGCAATTGGAACAGCTTGGTACTTTTATAGCAAACAAAAGAGAAACCGCCTTGAGCTACCGATCTTTTTTATCTGACAAATTCCCGACGGTAAATGAATTACCCGAGGCACATGCAAACTACTGGCTCAATGCCATCATAATGAGAGACAAGTCGGAGCGAGATGCCTTTCTTAAATTTTCCAATGATCAAAATATTGGATGCAGGCCTATATGGCAGTTGCTGAACAGAGCCCCTATGTTTCAAAATATGCAATCGGCTGATCTTTCAAACGCAGAATGGCTCGAAGAGAGAGTTGTAAATTTACCGAGCAGTGTCACGGAAAGGTAAACTCTACATATTTGGATACTCAGGACATGCCTACGTCGTGCTCGATACAGCTCTGGCTCTTAAACTTTCCCCGGAAGGATATTTTGAGCAAGTAGAAAAGAAGAAGAATCCATACGCCTTAAAATATATGGGGCAGGAAACGCAATTTGATTTTACCCGGTTGGACGATCACGATGTCTTCTTTCCAGCTCTTGGAAAGTCTGAATTGAGAAAGAGATTGGTGGAAATAGCGGAGGATAAGAATTTATCGCTTAGCACTTTGCTACATCCCGCAGCGATTATCTCATCAAACTCACTTATTAAGTATGGGACACTTGTTGCCCCTGGTGCAATTGTTAATAGTGGAGTACACATTGGGAAGGGATGTATTATAAATACAGGTGCCATAGTCGAACATGAATGTTCTATTGGCGATTATTCTCATATAGCTCCGGGCGCTGTGCTCGCTGGAAATGTTACTACTGGTAAGGAGTGTTTTATAGGGATGAATTCGAGTATAAAGGAAGGAGTACAAATTGGTGATCGAGTTATAGTAGGTGCAGGGGCAGTTGTTTTAAAAGATATACCTTCAGATGAAACATGGGTAGGAAATCCTGCTTACAGGTTTAGATAATGATAGAAAAAGTATTGATTATTGCGGAAGCTGGTGTAAATCATAATGGTGATTTAGAAAAAGCCAAAATGCTTATTGATGCTGCTGCTGAAGCTCGCGCTGACTTTGTGAAATTTCAAACATTTAGTGCAGAAAGAATTGTCAGCGGAGGTGCTAAAAAAGCAACTTATCAAAAGAATAATCTGGGTGGTAATGATGAGAATCAATTTAATATGCTCAAGAAGTTAGAGCTGAGACCGGAGTACCACCAAATATTGATTGATTATTGCGTATCCCGCGGAATTAAATTCCTGTCCACTGGTTTTGACGAAAAGAGTATTGATTTTCTAGATAAACTTTTCACTCCACTGTTTAAAATCCCATCTGGGGAGATTACCAATAAACCTTACCTTGAACATATAGCATCGAAAGGCAAACCGGTGATATTGTCAACTGGTATGACCAAATTGCTGGAAATTGAGGATGCTTTGAAGATATTGACCGAAAAGGGTTTGGTAAAAGATCAGATTACAGTATTGCATTGCAATACAGAGTATCCGACTCCGATGAGCGACGTGAACCTTAAGGCTATGTTGCAAATCAAAGATGAGTTAGGAGTGCAAGTCGGATACTCGGATCACACCTTAGGTATTGAAGTACCCATTGCTGCAGTAGCTTTGGGTGCGAAAGTGATCGAAAAGCATTTTACGCTTGATCGCAGGATGCCTGGTCCAGACCATGCCGCGTCTCTCGAACCACACGAACTTAAAGCCATGGTAGCAGCCATTAGGAATATTGAAGCGGCGCTTTCAGGGGATGGAAAAAAGAAGCCTAGTCCTTCTGAACAAAAGAATATTACAGTTGTCCGGAAAAGCATTCATCTTAATAAATCAATACATAAGGGCCATATTATTCATGAAGACGATTTAATAATGCTTCGACCTGGTGATGGTATATCTCCTATGAAAATTGATGCTGTGATTGGTAAGAGCGCTTCTTCTGATTTAAATAAATTTGACAAGCTCTCACTGGAAGATCTTTCATAAAAGGCAAATTGGATAGATGACAAATAACAAGCGGAAGATATGTGTAGTAACCGGAACACGCGCCGAATACGGACTTTTGTATTGGCTAATGAAGTATTTGAATGATGCACCTGATGTGCACTTTCAATTGGTGGTTACAGGGATGCATCTTTCTGCTGAATTTGGGTTAACCTATCAGCAAATTGAAAAAGACGGGTTTCGTATAGATAAGAAGGTGGAGATTCTGCTTTCCTCTGATTCAACGATTGGGATTTCGAAATCAATGGGCCTTGCCATGATTTCAATGTCTGAGGCATTTCAGGAACTTCAACCTAATCTTGTAGTAGTACTTGGTGACCGTTTTGAAATGTTTGCTTGTGCATCAGTAGCAATGATTTGCAGAATTCCAATTGCACATATACATGGAGGTGAAGCAACAGAAGGATTGATAGATGAGCCTATTAGACATTCTATTACCAAGATGTCTCAGCTCCATTTTACTGCGACAGACGCCTATCGCAAGCGAGTGATCCAGCTTGGAGAACATCCTAATAGAGTATTTAACTTTGGCTCACCGGGTATTGACAATGTATTCAAGCTTCCGCTTTTAACCAAAGCTGAATTAGAAGCTTCATTGAATTTCAATCTGGATCATCCTACCGCTTTGCTCACTTTTCATCCCGTAACTCTTGAAATAGGAACTTCAGCGGTACAGTTTGAGCAATTATTACAAGCGTTAGATACCTTCAAGGATCTAAAAATAATTTTCACAAATCCAAACTCGGATACCGATGGACGAGTGATTATCAAGATGATTGATGATTACGTTAGAAGAAATCCTGAGAAGGCCTGTTCATTTATTTCGCTGGGTCAGTTGCGGTACCTTTCGGCCTTAAAGTATGTGAGCTTTGTAATTGGTAATTCTTCCAGTGGTTTGATAGAAGTACCTTCATTTGGCATACCTACGATAGATATTGGAGATAGACAAAAAGGAAGAATAAGAGCTGAATCTGTGATTCATTGTGAGCCTCTCTTGGAAGACTTGATTCAGTCCATTAAAAAGGCATCAAGTTCTGAATTTAAGGAAGTAGCAAATAGAGCTATCAATCCATACGGAGGTGCTGGTGCTTCGTCAAAAATTGCGGACGCTTTGAAAAGTGTTGATTTGACCGATATTCTGAAAAAATCATTTCACGACTTATGAGAATAGTGTTAATTGGGAATGTGATTTTCTCAGAGAGAATGCTCAATGTCCTGATTGAAATGGACGAAGCTAAAGTTGTTGGAATAGTCACAAAACAATTTTCTAAATTCAACAGTGATCACCGTAACCTAGCTCCCATCGCTGAAAACTTCAATATACCATATAAATATGTGAGGGATATTAATGCTGAACATAATTATGGGTGGATTGAATCAATGAAGCCTGATATAATTTTTTGCATGGGATGGTCGTCACTTTTAGGTAAAGAAGTTTTGGGCATTCCACCAAAAGGAGTGATCGGATTTCATCCATCGGCTTTACCAAGTAATAAAGGCAGACATCCCATTATTTGGGCACTTGTGCTTGGGCTTGAAAAGACAGCATCATCTTTTTTTAAGATGGTAGAGAAAGCAGATGCCGGTGACATAATAAGTCAAAATGAAATTCCAATTGATTTTGACGACAACGCATCATCGCTTTATGATAAAATAATCCTGTCGGCTGAAAGTCAAATTAAAGAGATTGTCGAAAATTTGGGGAATGAGTCCTCGGAACCGGGTATCAAGAGAAATGAAGAAGGGAACGAGTGGAGAAAGAGGTCGCGAAAAGATGGGCTCATTGATTTTAGAATGGCATCCTTGTCTATTTACAACTTAGTCAGGGCATTGGCACTACCTTATCCCAATGCTGAAGTAATTTTCAATGAAATGAGCTTTAAAGTAAATGCTGTTCGGATTGGCCATAACCATGAGACTAACATAGAGCCGGGAAAAGTGCTACAGATAGACGAAAATGCGATAGAAGTGAAAACGGGTGATGGTTCAGTCTGGTTGACAGATCATAACATTTATCCTTTACCTAAAACTGGCTTATATTTCTGAAATGAATAAAGTAATTGTTATATCGGCACATCCTGATGATGAAACGCTTGGCGTTGGGGGAACCTTGCTTAAACATGCACGAAAGGACGATAAAATAACTTGGCTGATTGCAACCCGAATATTTGAAAGTCAAGGATTCACAAAGGATAGAATTGATTCGAGAGAAGCTGAGATCAAGCGGGTTTCTGAATTATTTGGATTTAACAAAGTCTATCAATTAGATTATCCAACAATGACATTGACGAGTTCCAGTCTACCGGATTTGGTGCCTGAAATTTCTGATATTTTCCATTTAGAAAAGCCGGAAATTATCTATTGTATAAATCGGTCTGATGCACACTCTGATCACAGACTCTTATTCGAGGCTGTGATGGCTTGCACCAAATCATTTCGATATCCTTTTATAAAAAAGGTATTGCTGTATGAGTGTATTTCTGAAACTGAATTTGCCCCTGCCTTGCACGAAAAGGTTTTCATACCAAACTATTTCGTAGATATCAGCGATCATTTGGATAAAAAACTAGAAATAATGAAAGTTTATGGATCAGAATTAGGACAGCATCCTTTTCCAAGATCCCTAGACCACATCAAAGCATTGGCAATTCACAGAGGGGCAATTGCCGGGGTTCAATATGCTGAGGCTTTTCAATTGATCAAATTTATCGATAAATGATTCCTTATCAAAAGCATCTGGTCAGAGAAGACTTTACTGTTAAAGACGTTTTAAAGGTATTAGATGAGCTTGCTGCAGATGCCATAGTGTTTCTGGTGGATGAAGATGATAGATTAATCGGTTCCATTACTGATGGCGACTTTCGTAGAGGTTTTATTCGCGGACTGGGGTTTGAAAACCCATTGAGTGATTTTATTCAGCCCGACCCAAAGTTTATACAAAAGGCCAACTTTGAATTAAGTGAGATCATTGCTTTCAGAGAGAAGAACTTCAAAATTCTTCCTATTGTCGATAAAGATCATCGTATTGTGAATGTTGTAAACTTCCGTTCTCAAAAGTCATACTTACCTGTAGATGCATTGATTATGGCAGGAGGTCGTGGGGCTCGATTGAAACCCCTCACTGATCACACACCGAAGCCCATGCTGAAGGTAGGAGATAAGCCCATTCTTGAGCGCAATATTGATCGATTGAAAAATTATGGCATTGATGATATATGGATTTCCGTGCGCTATTTAGGCGATCAGATCAAATCGTATTTTGGCGATGGTTCCGAACGCTCTTTAAGTATTCAATACGCTGAAGAGACAGAAGCACTCGGAACGGCTGGTGCATTGGCACTGATGGATAATGTAGAGCACGACACGGTGCTTTTAATGAACTCAGATTTGCTGACCAATATTGATTTTGAAGCATTTTACCTGTTCTATCGAGAAACCAAAGCTGATCTTGCCGTTGCCTGTATTCCATACCACGTAAACGTACCCTATGCAGTGATGGAAACGGATGGGAATAAAGTAACCGGGTTTAAAGAAAAACCCACATACACCCATTTCAGCAATGCAGGAATTTATTTGTTGAACAAGGAAGTAGTAGAGGGCATACCACGTAACAAAGCATTAAATGCTACGGATTTGATGGAAGAGCTAATAAGGGAAGGTAAATCCGTGGTTAGTTACCCACATGCAGGTTATTGGCTTGATATCGGCAAGCATGAAGACTATTTGAAAGCCTCAGAAGACATTAAGAGATTAAAGCTATGACGTTCTTGGTCATCATACCCGCAAGAGCGGGCTCCAAAGGATTGCCTGGGAAGAATATAAAGCCCTTAAACGGCAAGTCATTGATCGCCTATACCATTGAAGCAGCGCTTGAGGTATTTCCTCAGGAATCGGTTTGTGTTTCTACTGACAGTGAGGAAATTGCCGCTTGTGCCCGAATCTTCGGAGCCGTGACACCTTTTTTTAGACCAAAAGATTTAGCTACAGATACTGCATCTACCGAACAAGTGCTCATTCATGCGATTGATTTCTTCCAATCCCAGGGCTCTGAGTTTAAAACAGTCATCCTTCTTCAGCCAACAAGTCCTTTTCGAAGAACTGAGGACATTAAAAAAGCAATAGAATTATTTGATGATAGCTTGGATATGGTGGTTTCTGTTTGTGAAACGAAATCCAATCCTTACTACGTGCTCTTCGAAGAAAACGAAGAGGGGTTTCTTGAAAAATCCAAAACGGGAAAATTCACCCGTCGCCAAGATTGCCCCAAGGTTTATGAATTTAATGGATCGATATACGTTATCAACGTGAAAAGCTTGAGGGAAAAAGGAATGGCACAATTCAACAAAATCAAAAAATTGGAGATGCCAAAAATATACTCTGTTGATATTGATGATGAAGTGGATTGGAATTATGCCGAGTTCTTAGTCAAGAAACTTCAAATAGATCAAAACTTATGAGGCACGTGTTTTATTTGCACAGCCATATAACGGCAATTGTTTGCCAAGGTGTCATAGATCATTTAAATCTGTCCGAACAACAAGTGCAATTGATCCTTCAGTCAAATTATGCGAATCAGCTCCCTTCTTTTTTTGATAAGTATGTAAAGAAGATATGCGGGGTACTTGTACATAAGAAATCAAAGACAGCTCGAATTGGAAGAAAGGTCAGGCCACTTTTAGAAAGTTTTTATCTCGACAGGCAAGCAAGAAAAATCACTCCGGTTGAAGATTATACCCTGTATTTGCCACAAGATAAGATAAGTCTGTTTCGGTATTTAATATTCCAACCCTATTGCGTTAAGTATTATTACATAGAGGAGGGCTTGTCCTGCTACGACAGTTCAAATTTTGGTGAACCAAAGGTGTTTCATCCCAAAAATGTTTTCACAAAAAATCTGCTTCCGCTAGGAGGAATGTATAAAGGGCAATATCTCTATAACCGCTTCCCAGGTAATACCGGAGCATATGCATTAGGGAAAGAGGCATTTCCTAATGAAATGAATGTATGCCCTATCACTGTGGAAATTCCGGAGAATTATAAAGTTCAACTGGAGGCCGGTAATTTGTTCATTTTTGGAGCTTTGATGAGATACGGGATGATACCTAAGAGTATGGGTGATAAATATTTTCAATGCGTTCTCTCAGTTCTTAAGAAGAAATCATTCTATGTTAAGTTTCATCCAAATCAGGAGGAAGAGGAGATTAAAGAAATTAAGTACCTTATGAAAATGGAAGGTATTCGATATCAGGAAATTCCAACTGATTGTGTTCTGGAATATGAATTAATGTCCAAAAGAATAAGTGTTTATGGCTTTGTGAGTTCTTTGCTGTTCTACAATCAAATATTGGGTAGCGGAGAATCATTCTCAGCAATGAATTCAGTATATGGGCTTTTAACACCTGAGAGCCAAAGAATAGTCGGAAGAACAAAGGAAATATTTCTGAGAACCAGTGTAGAACTACTCTAGGTATGCTAATTATTTTGTCGATATTTTAAGAAGATGATAAATTGCTTTACTATGTCTACTCAAGTCCAAATTATTTTCAGTCTTTCATCTAAGCAGCAACTATGCCCTGTTATAGAGAGATCGAATAAGCAGAGTTAGTGATAAAATATCGATGTACTTTCTTCTAATATTGATAGGCAGTTTTGTCAAGAGAAATGTTTCTTTGGATCAATCTTCAACTGTGATTTCTTTATGTAGATACCTCCACTCATGATTCGGCCCATCTTAAAGTTTTTTCTTTTATTGGCATTAAGTTTCTGATCAAGATGAATTATCTCGGTTAGCCACTGTTGATGCTCAGGACAATGATTATTTTGATAAAAAAGTTTGTGCGCCCATTTTTAAGAGGATTTCTTTCGAGGACAAGGGGCCTGATGAGGTATCAATCATTTTACCAAACGTTGTTTGATATCGCTATTCGTGGGATGAATTTCGGTAGTGGAGATTATAGAACAAGTGGAGAGCTTGAGCTATTAAAAGTATTGAGATCTAGGCTCTCTTCCCAAAACGATAATGTAATATTCGATGTTGGCTCCAATGTAGGTTCATATGCCCTGGAAATACATAACTCCTTTGAAGGATTTGAGCACAAGATTCACTGCTTTGAACCTGCTGGTCGGACTTTTTTGGCCTTAGAAAAGAATTTGGGACAAGGAAGCGAATATGTGCTTAATAATTTTGGGTTCAGCGATAAAGCGACTATTTCGAAGCTATATTCCTATGCAGGCAATTCAGTTCTTGCTTCTCTTTATGAGCGAGATTTGAAAGCACATAACTATGAGGTTGAGAGCACTGAAGATATTTCTTTGGACACCATCGATGCATACTCTTTCAGACATGAAATATCATTTATTTTCTTTCTCAAAATAGATGTTGAGGGCAACGAATACCAAGTTCTAAACGGTGCCTCGAGAATGTTGTCTGAAAAAAGAATAAAGGTTATTCAATTTGAATTTGGTGAAGCTAATGTTGATTCCAGAATTTATATGCGGGACTTTTTCGAGCTTTTAAGTAATTATGAAGTTTTCAGGGTAGTATTAAACGGATTAGTACCCTTAAAATCATATAATGAGTCTCTTGAGATTTTTAAAACAGCAAACTACGTCGCATTCTTAAAATAGACTGTATTTCGCCACGCACAGAATATTTCGATTTAGAGCATGGTATATTTAAGAGGCAATAGTTGGAAAATCAGATGATAGGTAAGATTATAGTCACGGGTGGAGCAGGTTTTATAGGTTCACATATATGTGCAGAGCTACTTAGCAAGGGTTTTAAGCCTGTAGTAATTGATGATTTGAGGAGTAGTTCGAAAAAGAATATTCAAGTTCTTTTGAATCAATTTGGTGACAACATTTCTTTCTACGAATGTTCTTGTCAAAATCGAGGTGCATTGGAAGCCATGATGGCAATTGAGAAACATATTGATGGTATTATTCATCTTGCAGCACTCAAATCAATTCCTGAATCACAACTTGAGCCAACGCGGTATTATGAAAACAATTTAGGATCGTTGAACTCCATTATTGATTTTGCAATGGATTATGGGATAGAACGTTTTATTTTCTCTTCCTCTTGCGCTGTATATGGGTCTTCAATTAATGGGGAGGTAAACGAGAATACAGTCTGTACAGACTTGTTAAATCCCTATGCGCTGACAAAGTCAATAGGTGAAACAATCCTTAGGCTTGCAGCTAAATCAGGGAGGCGGTTAAGCGCTATTTCTTTGAGATACTTTAATCCCATTGGTTGCCATCCTATGGTTATGATTGGTGAAGAGATTTCGGCTCAATCATTAAATTTGGTGCCAATGATGCTTAAAACAGCCCTGGGCAATAATACTCAATTAGAAGTCTTTGGTTATGATTTAAATACTCCCGACGGATCATGTGTCAGAGACTTTATACACGTTTGTGATGTGGCTAGTGCTCATGTTCATGCACTTCATCATTCCACAGTCTCTGGATATGAAACGTATAATATTGGGACGGGAAGAGGAACTTCTGTTTTTGAAATGATACAAAAGTTTGAAAGCATCACGGGAAAATCCTTACCTCTGAGAAAAACCAAAGCCAGAGAGCTTGAAATTCTTGAGATATATGCAAATGTGAACAAAGCTTCGACCGTTTTGGACTGGGAAGCTCAATATTCTGTTGATGAAGCATTAAAGCACGTTTGGACTCGTGAAACAGGTGGAGTGAAGGCATGAATCGACTTCAGAGTATTGCGTTAATCATTCCGTATTTTGGTGTTTTCCCTGAATGGGCTCATTTATTTTTCGAAACAGTTCGAAGAAATTCTACAATTGATTTTCATATTTTCACCGATATAGCTCCTAGCTACAACTTACCCCCTAATGTATACGTGCATCACATGTCTTTTAGTGACTATATAGCACATGCAAACAAATTTGTGGACTTTGATTTTTCTCCTCCCAATGCTTACAAATTATGCGATTTGCGTCCGCTTTTCGGGGTTATTCACCTCGAAACGATTAGGGAATACGACTTTTATGGGTGGACTGACATGGACATTCTTTTCGGAGACATCAGGAGTTTTTACACCGAAGATATTCTGAACCGATACGAAATCCTTTCAACGCATGCTCATAGGATTTCGGGACATATGGCTTTATTCAAAAACATAAAAAAGCATCGTGAAAAATATTTGAAAATTTACCAATGGAAAGAGGCCCTTCAAAATCAGGAGTTTGTCGGAATTGATGAACATGGCATTACAAACGCCTATTTGTATTCTTTCTGGGAGAAGGCATATTATAAATTTGGATTGCGTACCCCTAAGAAACTGCGGAACGCGATTAAGCAGATTAAATCCAAGAAAATGTATCTCAAGGAGCAATTTACAACCCCTTTCTTGCCAAGGCCATGGCTAGATGGCACCATAAACTCCAGTCAACCCGATACCTGGTACTACGTGGATGGACAAATTTCAAATTCCAGAGATGGCAATCGAAATTTTATTTATTTGCATTTGATGAACTTTAAATCTAATAAATGGCGTCATGATGGAACTCCTGCTCCGTGGGCGAAACTGGATAAAATAGCGTGTGCTGAGGTGAAGGATATGATAACGGGCATTCAAATCGATAAAAACGGGATAAATCCGATTGTATGAGAAAGCTCAGGATTCTTCAAGTCATAAAGTCAATGAGCAAAGGTGGTGCTGAAAGATACGCTGCGGATTTAACAAAAGCGTTGACGGAAGCAGGCCATGAAACAAAGCTAGTTAGTTTTTCTGAGGAAAATGAGTATGTAAATTTGACGAGTGAGATTGATTTTTGCATTTGCAAATCAGTTGTACAGCCGTCGATTTCAGGTAAAAGCATAGTTCAAATTGACGAATATCGGACATTGGTAAAGAAATTTAATCCTGACGTTATTCATAGTCATCTCTTCAAATCTGAAATGATTTCAAGGGAATACATTCATCCAAATACTGTCTATATTTCGACATGTCAAAACAATATGGAGGAACTAGATACCTTCTCAATCAGCGATGCATTTAGTAAAAGAAAATTTACCAATTTGTATGAAAAGAATTGGATGCTAAAGCGCTACAAAGCATGTAACAATCATTTCATTGCAATTTCTAGACATACAGAGGCGTATTACAAAAAAGTTCTTCCCTCGTATTTGAATAACAGGATTCGCATGATCCATCATGCCATTGACTTCAGAAAATTCAATGTATACCAACACGACCGAAGCCAAGACTTGGATGAAATTAAGTTAATCTATGTGGCTCGGTTCGCCCCTTATAAAAATCATAGATTTTTAATTCATATTCTTGAAGCTCTTCAAAACAGAACAAATAAATCCGTAAAACTGGAATTTGTGGGATCAGGAGTTGAAGAAGATAATGTCAGGCATCTGGCAGAGGAGAAAGGTCTGAGTGATTCAGTAATTTTTTCAGGATTAGTAAGTGATGTAGAGATGCGTCTGAAAGAAGCGAACTTTTACATCCATCCTGCAACCTATGAACCGTTTGGCTTGGTTATAATTGAAGCTATGGCAACAGGTCTACCTGTAATTGCTCTCAATGGGAAGGGCAATAGGGACATCATCGAACATGGTGTAAATGGATATATGTTTGATGAGGAAAATGCAAAACTTTTCGCCAATCAGATTATAGAACTTTCTGAGAGTTCTGCACTGTATAAGACGATTTCTCAGAATGCAATAAACTATGCTGCCGGTTTTGACATGGTCATCCATGTACAACGTGTGTTGGATTATTATCATGAAATCATAAATGTTCGTGAAAGAAAAACTCCTCTTACTTCCTCTTCCCAATACTAGCTTTTCAAAAGGGGAAAGAGCAACTGACTACTGTTCTGATACAGTTGTTGTTCCCGGTGTAGACATTGATTTTAGTCAAAATATAAGATACCACCTAGACCTTACTGAGACCATCATAGACTATCAAAATGGTCTTTACGGAGATTTTGATGAAAAGGGAGTTCCTTATTCTTTTTTCAACGGTCAAATGGTCTATAATCCAGTTACAATACTTCAATTCGGTTTGATTTGCATTGACCTCTATATTGGGTATGATCGATCGGAGTATTTGGATCGAGCCATCAATGTTCTCGACCGTCTCGAAATTGAACGCATTGAGTATCTTTCACTTCCAAACTGGGCTTACAATAGTTACAATGAAAAATATAGTATAGAGGCACCATATTATTCCGGTATGGCTGTTGGCGAGGCAATTTCATTTTACTCCCGAATGAGTAAGATCCTCGGCAATGAATCCTTAATGAATGTAGCTTCAGGGTGTTTTGATTTTCTTAAAATACCTTTTGAAAAAGGTGGTGTTGCGAGAATTAAAGGAAAAAACTTCTATTGGATCGAAGAATACCCTACAAATGAGCCTTCTTTTGTGTTAAATGGATTTGTGTATAGCATATTCGGTATTTATGATTACTGGAAGTTCTCATCGAGCGAAGAGGCAAAATCAATGTTTGAATTAACAGTAAATACATTACTAAATTCTTTAGGAGAATACGACATTGGATACTGGTCTGTATATGACGTTTTAAAAAGAGAACTCGTTAAAAAGTACTATCAAAAAAATGTGCATGTACCCCAAATGATGGCTCTATATAATCTGACAGGAGAGCAGTCTTTTTTAGACTATGGTTTAAAATGGAAGAGACAAATCAGTACTCTGAATTTAATCCGTGTTGAGTTGATGTACCGAATCAAGCCCCGAATAGATCAACGGAGTCTATTCTTGAGGTAGTTTCTGAGCAGCCCTTTTGCAAACTGAGTATAATTCTGTTTGGCTCTGTATTCTCTATAATAGGTGTCAAAGGAGTTTTTGCGCATTTCCAACAATTCCTCGGAGGTTAACTTGCTGATATTTTGAAGGCAAAATTCAAAGCTTGCACTATCAGGCTTTGCAGGGAGAATATAACCGTTTTTTCCGTGTTCAATAATTTCTTTAACACCTCCTGTTTCAGTTCCGATACAAGGAATACCAAAGCTCATCGACTCCATCATTGAAACAGGAATTCCTTCAAAGTGAGAAACGTTTATTAGACAGACTTCTTCACGATGAGTGCTAAGGAAATTTATAATATTACTGTTTTTCATATATCCTATAAACGTCTCACGACTGCATGTTTTTTGATAATCAGGCAGCTTTTCACCATCTCCAATGTGAATCCACTTAAAACCGAGGTTTTCAATGATACCTCTGTTTTCTATCAAAAATTCGATATTCTTTACAGGAGATAGAAAACTTATACTCACCAATGTTTTAATTGAGCTTCCACTGAATTTTGTGCTCTCAGAACTTTTAACACCTATTCGAGATAGTTCAATGTTCCCACCCCACTTCTTTTCCGCATAAACTCGTGCGTGATCCGATATGGAATAAATGACATCCAGTTTTTGACAAATAAATTTTCTCAGAGGCAAGTAAGGTGGGGAATGTCTTTCTTCGTAAACGTCCCAGCTGTGTATTCTGCTTGTCTTGAATATAATTGATGCGTCTAGAGCCAATCCTAAAGCATTTTCGTCATTCCAATAAGAATAGTATATTTTTGGCTGAACTTTTAGTTTTCTCAGCGCACAATTCAATCTTTCTTGCATACATAGTCCCCTCTTAAGGAAACTTAAGAGGGTTTTTACTTTTTTGAATTGAGTCATTATTGAGATAAATTCCAATAGAATTTCCTTGTTCCTTAATATGCTGATTAGTAATCGGATAATCCCGATACTTTTTAAAGGTTCAGTAAGAATCTTAACATTTGGAGGTAGTTCGAATTCAATATTTCTCTCGGTATTAGATGGGAGAATATAAATGGTTGAAAAAAAGGGAGCTATAACGTCAATTTCATTTTTCAAAAACACCTCTGATTTCCCATATGGAAAACGAGCCGTAAGGATTAAAATGTCAATTTTTTGTTCATTCACAGCTACCTTCTCTTTGGGATGAAAATCTGCATATTTGCAACAAACTTACTACCATTTGAATCATATACTCATACTTTGTTTTGACTATCCTCCTTACAAGACAGTAGGCGCACAGAGACCTAATCATTGGAAATTATTTTTTGAAAGCCAAGGTATAGAGGTAACAGTTGTCTCAAGAAATGATTTTGACGATCATCAGGAGACATTGAAAGCCGATTCACCATCATTATTACAAGTAATTCGGAGAAAAATTCGCTCGGCTTTAAGTTTATATTTTGCATACTTCTTACCTGTGTATGATCAAAAAAGACAACTATTAAAAACTGCATTTGAAGTATGTGCTACGAACTCTCCGGACATAATAGTTGCCACAGCTGAACCTTTTATTTTGTTCAAATATGCAAATACCTTATCCAAGAAATTTGACATACCTTGGATTGCAGATTACCGTGATAATTGGTCCAATGAACCCACTCTGGATTATTCCTATTTGCATGCTTTGTTATATCGCCAGTATTTCAGTGCTATTGAAAAGCGAATGGTATCAACAGCTTCTTATATAACTACTGTCGGTATCCCAACAGCGCAAAGAATCCAACAGATTTTCCCTCAAAAAGATATCGCCTTGATACCAAATGGTCATGCCATTCCCACGAACTTTAAAAGTTCATTGGTTTCAAAGTCAAGGATCAAAATATCCTATTTTGGTAGACTTTACAAACATCGTAATCCTTCATTGTTCATATTGGGGGTAAAAAAATGGATAAGTGAAAATTCAGATTCCGACTTGAAGATATACTTTTATGGTCTTGGGGATTTTAAGGAGCAAGCAGATTATTTATTGGAACTATTTGATGGAGTTGAAGATAAAGTGGTCATAACTGAATCTCTTTCATACATGGATTTAGTTTCGGCTGCCTCCGATTCAAATGCTTTTCTAATGCTTTCCGACCGAAATTTGCCGCTGACCAATGGGAAAGTGTTTGATTATCTGGGCTTGAAACGCCCTATTCTTCTTTGCCCTAATGATCATTCGGTTTTTAATGAACTCCTGACTAACCAAAGCTGCGGATACATCGCCGATTCAGTCGAAGATGTGGTTAGAATTCTAGACGAATTTTGGGAACATATTGGGCAAGATGAATACTTTACAACTCCAGTTCTGAGGCAAGAGTATTCCAGAGATAAATCATCTGAAGAGCTTTTGAATCTGATTAAGGAGGTATGTGCGGAATCATAGGCTCAGTTAGCGGGCGGTCATTGCTCAATAAGTCAATTGTGGATACCCTTTTTCATCGTGGACCTGATTCCGGAAATCTCTGGCAAGATTCCAAGGGTAAAACAGTCTTTGGCCACCGTCGGCTTTCCATTATTGATCTGGCCGAGGCAGCAAATCAACCTTTTTTTAGCATTAGCGGTCGTTACGTAATGGTCTACAACGGCGAGGTGTACAACTACCGCGACTTGGTTTCTAAAAACAGCCTCCGCCTTAAGACTCAATCCGATACCGAAGCACTTCTCGAGTTCTTGGTGCAGGAAGGCTTTGACCAAATAACCCAACTCAACGGCATGTTTGCCTTGGCCATCTACGACAAGGAAACCGATGAAATCCACCTTTTCCGCGACCGTTTGGGCATCAAACCCCTTTATTATTACCACGACGGAAACCGATTTGCCTTTGCCAGTGAACTACCGGCACTCAAAGAACTAATTGGTGACGTGGAGATCAATCAAGACGTCATACCTCTTTTTCTCCACCGTGGATATATTCCCGAACCCTACACTTTCTACAAGAACATCTATAAATTTCCTGCTGGTGCATATGGGCTCTACAAAAACGGGAAACTCACCATTAAGAAATATTGGAGACCTGAGGACCATATTACGGAAACCGTTCTTCATTCTGAAGCTCAGGTCCTGCAGAAGGTGGAAGAATTGCTTCGTGATTCGGTTCAAATGCGGCTGATGTCTGATGTACCCTTTGGCACATTTCTTAGCGGAGGAGCAGATTCGGGATTGATCACTGCCATGGCAGCTGATCAGCTAAAAGAACCTATCCTAACCTTTAATGTGTCTTTTGAGGATGCTGCCTTTGATGAAAGTCCTTTTGCCAAAGCCATGGCCGATCACCTTGGTGCGAAATACCATCATATTCATGTTACCCGTAAAGAAGTCATGGATAATTTGGAGCAAGGGATTGATCTGTTGGGAGAGCCATTTATCGATTCTTCGGTGTTTCCGACGATGGCCGTTTCTAAGTTTGCCGCACAACACGTGAAGATGGTGCTAAGTGGGGATGGGGGAGATGAACTCTTTATGGGCTACGGTGCCTATACTTGGGCCGATAGAATGACCAAGTACTGGCCTTATCGTAAAGTATTGACTATGGCACTTCGAGCCTCGGGAAAGACTCGAAACAAAAGAGCAGCAAACGTTTTTGATGCCCCTTCCAAGGCAGAGTTATTTGCTCACATTTTTTCTCAAGAACAAAACCTCTTTTCCCGAAAAGAAATTGAGCGGATCTCAAACAAAGAGTTTATTGACCCATATAGCCCGAGTAAAAAGGCCCGAGACTTTTCCCCCGCTGAAGAACAAGCCTTTTTTGATTTGACCAATTACCTCAAGGATGATCTGCTGGTAAAGGTAGATAGAGCTTCTATGCGCTACAGTTTGGAAGCCAGAGTTCCATTTTTGGATCACCGGCTGGTAGAGCTTTCCCTGAATATTGACCCCAAGCTGAAACGCAAAAACCGAGAGTCAAAATATCTGATCAAAAAAATCATGGAACGATACTACCCCAATGAGCTGATCTACCGTCAAAAATGGGGATTTTCGATACCACTCGAAAAATGGATGAAAGAGTATCATCCATATAGGGTGTCGGCTGTGTATGAGAAGCCTTACAATGAAATAAATCGAAACTATCAATCCGGTGACGACTATCTCTACAATCGCCTTTATGCTTTAAAGGTCTTATCCCGTTATATTTGAGCCATGCAAAAAAGGGTGCTATACCTGACTTACGATGGCTTGACCGACCCCTTGGGTCAAAGCCAAATTCTGCCCTATTTGGAGGGGCTTAGCGAGAGAGGCCATCGGATCACCATCTTGTCTTTTGAAAAGACAAAGCCCTTTGCTCGTTTGGAAAACACCATTCAACGACGCTGTAAAAAGGTAGGGCTGGAGTGGAAACCACTGCAATACACCAAGAATCCACCCATTCTCTCGACTATAAAGGATTTACAGCGGCTAGAAACAGAGGTAAGAGACCTTCACGGACAAGAACCATTTGACCTGATCCATTGTCGCTCTTACCTGACCTCATTGGTAGCGCTCAAGTTGAAGCGTGAGAAAGGCATTCCGTTCCTGTTTGATATGCGCGGATTCTATGCCGATGAGCGGGTCGATGGGAAAATTTGGAACCTGACTAACCCACTTTATAAACGCATTTATGATTACTTTAAGATAAAGGAACGCGACTTCTTGGAGCAGGCGGATGCCATTGTTTCACTCACCTACGAAGGTAAGCGTGAAATCGAAAACTGGTACGTGCAAAATGAACTCTATGGGGGAGGTGAGTTTATGTACAACTATGACCGCGCCCTTAAAGTTCAAGACAAAATCACAATTATTCCTTGCGCTTCTGATTTGGATCATTTTGATTTTCGCCGCATTACGGACAACAAGAAGTTGTGGCTCCAAGCAGTCTACGGAATAGACCCGAGTTTAGAATACCTCGGCTACGTAGGATCTCTCGGGACCTGGTATATGGCCAATGAGATGCTGGATTTGTACAAAGTGCTACTCCAAAAGAAGCCCAGTCTTCGCTTTCTCATATTAAGTCACGATGATTTGGCTCCTCTTCGACAAAGGGCAAGTTCCTTAGGTATTCCACAATCCTATATCGTGCATGTCGCTGCCGAGCGAAAGGATGTACCGGCTTTGATGAGTTTGATGTCCGCTTCTGTATTCTTTATCCTACCAGCCTATTCCAAGAAAGCCTCCAGCCCCACCAAGCAAGGGGAACTGATGGCCATGGGAATTCCGGTGATTTGCAATGCAGGAGTAGGGGATAGTGCGGACATTGTTGAGAAATTCGGTTCGGGATGGGTGGTGAAGAACTGTGAAGAAGAATATTATATAGAGGTAGCGGAGAACTGGGATAAGATCACGTTACTGGACAAAATCCAAATTCGAATAGGAGCTAAAGACTATTTTTCTTTAGAGAAAGGAATCAATGCCTATGGAGATATATATTGCAGAATAGAGTAGGAACTACTCTACGGACAAGTGTATTTAACCAGATCGAGAGATTCTGTACAAATACTCAACTCCAAAATAAGCTTACAAAACTTTTTTTGTTAGAGAGAATTGAATATTTGTCCAAAATGCGCTCCTTGCCTTTTATTCCCAATCCGTTGCGCAGTGAATGATCGTCCAGTAGATTGAAAATATTTTTTTGCCATAATACCGAATTATTCAACGGCATTTCTTCAGCGATCAACCCAAATTCATTTTCACCTATAATATCCAAATTGGCTCCAACTTTCGAAACAATTGTAGGAATTCCTAAAGCCATGTATTGAAGTGCTTTGAACCCGCATTTGCCCTTTTCCCACTCCGTATTATAGAGGGGCATCACTCCGATATCGATTTCCAATAGATCCTCTATCTCAGTTTTCTTTTTCCATTTACGGAACTCCACAAAATCGGGCATCGACTCAGGTGGTACATCAGCGATCAACAAGAACCGAAAAGGATGGGTCCGATAGACCTCCTCCAAAACAGGGAATAGGGGAGTAAGCTGTTTCAATGTGCTATGAGTACCAGTCCAACCAATGGTTACGAGCTTGTCACTTTCAAGACGATCAGCCGACAGCTGATAGCTGGGAGCCGACAGCCCATTGACAGCTTCCCCCTTCTTAATCCACTTTGAGCCCCTACGAATATACAAATCAGGATTATGATGTCCCTTCGTATCAATCGTAGTAGGAATAATCCTTACATCCTCACAATACTGCCTCGCATACTCCGACAGGAATTTATTTCCGGTTACTACGGTAGTGGCCCACGAACAAATCTTTGCTGTTTTCCCATGAAACTTCAGCTTACCCGCAGTTCTCTCGTTTGCTTTTGAGCTATTCGGAAGCCAAATGGCGTCGTCAAAATCAAAAATTATTGGTTTCCTGAATACTTTGGCTACAGCCCATTCAAACCATGGCGGCCCAATGGGCGTGGCCTCTCGATGAATAAAAACTTTATTGTAATTGCTCACTTGAGCAAGTAATAAGAGTCGCCTCCAAAATCCTCCTATCGTTCTTAATACTTTGTACTTGATACTGCCGTCTTCGTAAATTCTCGGCCATTCATCTTTTCTCCAAAATCCTATCTGCTTAAAATCCACATTTTGCACCAAATCAAGATATTGCTCAAATCTAAATCGTTGGGATGGAGCAAGACCAGAAGGATAAGGACCTAGAACTAATACTTTCATTAATAGTTAAATCCAGGAATAAGCTGATTGTTTTGGCGAATTCTTGCCTCGATCTCTTTTTCCACAAATCCTTTTTTCAGCTCTTTATGCTTATATCTCAATATAAACAATGAAGCGACGAAAAAAGGAACACATTGTATTTTATATCTGGATAAGGCTCCAAAATTATAGGAAGAAAAACCAACCGCAAATCCAAAAAATATTGAAAAAATCACACACATTAATAAGAAGGAATCATTGGTTATAAAACTGTAAGTGCGAAAGATTCCAACTTTTAAAATTGTAGCAACAGTAAAAAAAAGGAAGAGAAAACTTTCGATCGCTTGAGCCAACATAGCCGTATTCTTAACCTCCCAAAAATAGGGCCTAAAAAAGGTGACATTCACAGCCGCTGGAAAGACTTTTAGAAGGCCTGTAGTAGTCTCTTCATAACTTCCTAAAGTATAGCTAGATCCCCTCCCATTATCACCGGAGGTATTGCGTCCTTCAACATAATGCCAGCCTTGCATACTTTGAGCGGAGTCAACAAAATTTTCAACAGAATATTTTTCCGTATACTGACTCAAAAAGTTAAGAGAGTAAGTTACGGCCAAAATAGAAATGCCTCCGATTATTGGTAATACCGCTGATCTTAGCCACCAAACGTTTATTCGATCTCTAAGGTAGAGTGTCCGCCAAATAAGAACCGCTGGTATCAAGCTAACCAATACATATGCTTTGATGGAAAAGATCAAATAGCCTGTAATAAGTATGATCAAAATTGCTTTAATATTGAAAATCTTCCATGAAAATAGTTTATCCGAATAAAAGAGGAAGAGACCTACAAAGCACAATATAAATGTGTCTTTATTGAAGCCAGAACCCCAAAATAAGACCGAGGGAATAAACAATACTGAGAACGCCATTTGTTTCTCAAGTGCGGGAAATTTTCTTTGAAAGAGCAAGAAAAAATGCCAGAGCCCCCAATAATTGAATAGCCCAATAAGCATGCTTCCTGAAAAATAGCTTCCCATCCCCATTAAAATAAATGGAGTACCTAAATTGACTGTGTAATATTCAGTTGTAGAGTGAAAAGAGGTTTGAAAAAGTAAATCCAGAGTAGTCGCGCTGACATTTTCATATTGTCTCGTCATAACCTCATAAAAGACTTGAGGTCCATTTGACAAGGCTTTAATATGGATGAGCGCTTCTTGAAAATAGGCACGTGTATCTCCGCCATAATCATAGTAAAAGGTGTATACTAGGCAAAAAGCGATACAGGCCAAAAGTTTGAACAACAATCCTTTCATGAACCATTTTTGATAGATAGGATTGTGAGGATGTTTGTTTTGGAAATATTTCCCAACACCCAAGCAAAGAGGGAGATAAACAAGAATAAGCAAAAAGTCAAGAAAACTCATTTAGGCCACAACTTTTTCATGTATTTTCTGAGCTGTACAGTGGAATTGATGTGTTCCATAATAGCTGAGGGTTACAGGAAAGTTGTTGCCTTGAATAGCGAATTTGCTCATGTCCATAATGATTACCCCCCCCCCTCCTTTTTTATTCAGTTTAAAGTTGCTAGAAAACGCATAGATCAATCGTTTAAATGTTCAAACCTGTCGCTAAAAGAGATAAGCCCTAGCATAGGTCTTATTCGTGAAGTTCTCTTCAATTCCATCAAGGCTTAAGCCTTATTCATAAATTTAAAGCCATAATCTTAATCAAACTTAAATGAATAATTTGTTTAATCTAACAATTTGGTGCAAAAGCTAAACTTGGGTTGTAAAACATAATGATGTTTACTTTTAGCACTGCGGAAAACTATTTGATAGTATTTAGCTAACCCAATTGACACGTGCTCAATCTACTTATTTAATACGAATATAAGCTCTTCGGTTAAGCTGGCGTCAATTCCACTATATTCGCATTTCCAACTCCGCAACAAAACTTAATATGAAGCCAATCAGATTTTGGGCTTAAACTCGACTTAGATACTTTTTGGGGTTTAATTACCAAGCGTCAAACTTATTAGATTAGACAATCAGAGTTATGGACCGAATATTTCGATCAGGTCTCTTCTGCTTGAAATGCTCACTGATATTTCTTTTTCCAGCTTTCAAAATTGCTTACTACTTATTTGACTTTTTTAAAAAAAAGAAACTGACCTTTCGTGTCTGATATAGAAAATCAGAATTATTAATTATTTAACGATCATTGAGATTTTAAATTACGGTTCAACCACCTCCATCCAAAACGTCGTCCGATCCAATCCGGTCAAGCTTCCGCCGACGCAGAAATCCATGCCTTTCAGCTCTTTCAAACCCGTCAATTGCGCAGCCATGGCCAATTCTTTCTCCATCACGTAAACAACACCCCGGCGCACGTATTTTCGGTTGATCCAATCCCAAACAGCTTCGAGCTCTTCACTTCTTCCCACCTCGGTCACAAAAACCAATACCTTCGGTCGCTTCCGCTTTCCGCAAAAACGACCCAGCACATCCAAAAAACCTTCAGGATTATCCCGACCATAACGGCCAAAACCATACTCCAAATCAAATTCAGATAAAATGCCACTCGAATAAGCAGATACCCATGTGTCAACGGGCCATTCGCGCAAGCAAACCTGAGCCTTCCCGATACCGAGAAAACGATCCAAACAAACCGGCAAACCATCGCCGATCCATATACCTCGGAACTTACTCCTCTTTTTCGCTATCCCTTCTTCCCTCACCGATCGCATCAAAATGAGTGTAAACATCTGATTCACTTATTCCGGTGTAATGACAAAATTCACTCACGGTGATAAACATATCACGTCCTTTTCCGAAGTACTTGCGCATCTGGGAAATATGTCGATATCCCGTCTTTACACTCTTTCCAAGTAAAATGGCAATGTCACTTGCGTAGATCACCGCCCTGTAGTTTTTGTGTTTCATAAGGATAAGTTTGGTTAATAAAACACTGGCTATGTCGGCCTCAGCTACTACTAGTTAGTGATTTTTTCTAAAAAAGTCAAGCGTTTTAACAATCTCATTAATCTTAACTGTGTGATATATAGAGTGTTTATGCCAGCTGTCAAAAAGTGACACCCATGCACTTCGAAATACTCACCACACAATATGCCCTACGTACTACACACTACGAGCTACGCACTACGCCCTGCGAGCTACGAAATACTACCACCGACTATCGACTACCGACCATCGACTACCACCTCCACCTTCTCGATACATTTTGCCCCTTCGTCGCAAAACACTCGAAGTGACAACGCTTTTCATTCTTAACTGCCCACTGCCCACTGCCCACTGACCACTGACCACTGACTACTGCCCACCGACCACCAACCATCGACTACCGACTTCGCCCTACGAGCTACGAGCTACGCACTACGTCCTACGAGCTACGAAATACTACCACCAACCATCGACCATCGACTACCACCTCCACCTTCTCGATACATTTTGCCCCTTCATCGCAAAACACTCGAAGTGACAACGCTTTTCATTCTTAACAGCCCACTGCCCACTGCCCACTGCCCACTGCCCACTGACCACTGACCTCTGACCACCTTTCTTCCCCTATACCTATCCCTAACCAATCCCTAACCAATCCCATACCTATCCCTATCCAACTCCTATTCATTTCCATTTTCAATCCCGTTTTTTCCCGGGTCATCCCAAAATTTCCCGCGATTCCAAATAATTAGACACCTTTCACGATCATTTCCCAACTTTCCCGCAACTGCTTGTTTAGCATGTGTGTAGCGCCCCATATTTGTCTTGTTGGCAAAGCGCCAACCTTGATTAATGACAATTTAAAACCTAAATATATGGGACGTCAATCAGGAGTGATCAGGATCCGAGGAAAAGTCGGAAACCTGACCTTCACACAATCAGAAGACGGACACGAAGTGCGCCTCAGTACCTCCCTCAACGGAGATAAAATGCGCAAAGACCGCCGTTTCATTAGAACGCGTGAAAATTGGGCCGAATTTGCCCGAGCCGGAAAAGCTGCAAAGCTCATCCGCCAGGCATTCGCCATTCAAACGCGTCAAATTTCAGATCGTCGTGGGTACCCGCGACTCGTAACTCAAACCTTGAAGGTCGTGAAATCCGACCCCGTCAACGGAAGGGGAGAGCGAGTCATAACCCAAGGCGACTTCAATTACCTCTTGGGGTATGAATTCAATCAACGTCAAACCATGTCAGGGGTGCTCAAAGTACCCGTGGATGTCGCAATAGATCCTGCCGCCGGCACCGTCAACATCGACCTCCCCGAAATGCTGCCCGAAGTCGGGGTAGCTGCACCTGAAGGAACAACCCACATCCGCCTCGCCGCGGCTGCCGCTGAACTCGATTGGGAAAACCTCGTGTTCACAAACGATGTCGTCGAATCGACCGACATCCTCTACGGCAACCAAACCGAAGCACCGCAAACCCTCAGCTTAACTCTTCCTGCGGGAAGCACGCATACGCTGGCGGTAGCACTGGGTGTGTGGTTCTACCAAGAGGTAAACGGACAATTGTACATCCTCAATGATGGAGTGAAAAACGCCATGGCCCTCGTGGGCATCGATAACGCATAGGCCATGAGGTTCAACCTTATCCGAATATACGGTAACCAAGGGACAAACGGCTACCTCATCGCTGAAGGCAAACTGGTCTGCAAGACCATCGAACTGCCCTGGCGCATGAACCAACCCAATGTCTCTTGCATTCCCGAAGGACAGTACATCCTGAAGGCGCGTTACAGCCCGCGATTCGGACACTGCGTGGAAGTGGTAAATGTTCCCAACCGATCCCATATCCTCCTTCATCCGGCAAATAATGCTCTGCGAGAACTTCGCGGTTGCATCGCACCGGTGTCAGAGCTTACAGGGCAAGGAACCGGACTTCGCTCCCGCGCAGCTACGCAACGATTCCTTGAGGTGTTCAACCGCCTCAAGGCTAATGGGAATAGTTTAATCTTAAACATTCATACATGAAAAAGAGCGAAAAAATGAATTTGGGCCAAAGGCTTTTTAGCAAAACTCCCAAATTCTTCCGCATAATCCGCAATGTCGGACTGGCTTTAATAGCCGCCGGTGGAGCGGTCCTTACGGCGCCCGTATCCCTACCTGCCTTGGTCTCCACGGCAGCAGGTTACGTGGCGGTAACGGGTGGCGTCCTCACAGCAGTGTCGCAAGCCACTGTAGATGGCGAATAACCATCCCTCACGCTTAATCCAAGCCCCGAGCGCAAGCTCGGGGTTTTTCTTTTTATTGTTCTTTTTGACCCTTTAAAGACGCTTAGAGTTAAATCATCTAAAGTCCATAAGCCCAGCCGCCACGGATCGGACGTCGTGCAGCAATACCGGTAAAAAGGGTACCACCATCAGCTGTAATCGACCAACGAAATAATCCTCTTCAAAAAGAGTTGCCCCGAAAAGTGCGCGTGTCCGTTTTTAGCCGGGGTTTTGCGCTACTCGCTTTGCCCAATATGATAAGATTTGATCACGCAAAAATTGCCTTTCGACGTCCTTGATTTTTACTCCACTTTTTATCAAGAAAAAGGGGAAGAGATTAGCTATGTCACGATTTTCACGAAAAGTAAAAAATCATCCCACAGCTAAAACAGTAGTGAATCTATATCTTCCTTTGGAGAATTGAATAAAACGTTCTCACACGGCGTAGCAAGTAGCTCAGGTGGCTTCATTGTAGCCTGCGGAGCTGAAGACGTAGATGGATTTAAAAATGAGCTCGCGAAGCCCAAATCACCAACTTTCATTCGAATTGTCACTATAAGAAAATCACCTAGTAGCTAAAGGCTAGTGCCTCCCCACGCACCATCTCGATTACCTCCCGAAGGTCGGTGAGAGCGCTCGTGCCTCACTAAGTTCAACCTCCTTCGTTGGCCACTCGATGTGACAACGCTGCTCACTTTTCGTTTTTCACTCTTCACTTCTCACTCAAAACTGCCCACTTCCCAAGTCAAACTTCAACAATAATCACCCTTAAAACCGCGATTCGCTGGTAGCTGAAAGCCGACAGCCCACAGCTAAAACACTTTTCGCTCATCTCTACCGACTACGCCCTACGATCTACGCACTACGCACTACGAGCTACGCACTGCGCCCTACGAGCTACGAAATACTACCACCGACTATCTACCATCGACCACCACCTCCACCTTCTCGATACATTTTACCCCTTCGTCGCAAAACACTCGAAGTGACAACGCTTTTCATTCTTAACAGCCCACTGCCCACTGCCCACTGCCCACTGACTACTGACCACCAACCACCGACCACCGACTACCGACAACGCCCTACGCACTACGAGCTACGAAATACTACCACCGACTATCTACCATCGACTACCACCTCCACCTTCTCGATACATTTTGCCCCTTCGTCGCAAAACACTCGAAGTGACAACGCTTTTCATTCTTAACAGCCCACTGCCCACTGCCCACTGACTACTGCCCACCAACCGCCGTCCACCGACTACCGACAACCCCCTACGAATCTCACACTACGATCTACGCACTACGCACTACGAATTACGCACCACCGACCAAGAACCTCTCTACCTAATTTTCCTTACCTTTAGAAACCAATCACTTAACAACCAACCCATGAAATGCTTACCTGCTATTTCCCTGCTATTCCTACTTTTCAATTTTTCCTTATTCGCCCAAGAGCTTACTCCCTGCGAAGAGCCGTATCCACAAGTTACCAATCTCTCAGTGGCTTTCGGAGAAGGAGCATTGGTCCTCAATTGGGCACCAATTATTGGTTCGCAAGCATGCCGAATCCAAATTAGACCCTTTGGCTCATCTGAATCACAGTATACCTTAATAGAGGGAGCTGATTTAGGCACGTATTCCATCTCAGGCGACGTCCTGCTCTTTCAAACTCAATATGAAGCCCGTGTGTCCTGCGGTTGTCCGGGAGATCCTCCTGTTTTTGGTCCTTACTCAAGCACCGTGGCATTCTGGACGAGCACAGTCGGTCAAATCGTGCCTTGTGCTGATCCTTATCCGGTGGTATCCGGTTTGATCGCTTCTCCTACCGAAGAGGCAGACGGCATTCACCTGATGTGGAATCCCATCTCCAAATCAAAAGGGTGCCGAATCGAATTTCAACCGGTCGACGGTCCATTGGAAGCAATGCAAGTATTGGGTACGGAACTCTCTGAGTATGTGATACCCGGATCTCAATTGCTGGCAGACTTTGATTACAACTGGCGGATACGCTGTGGATGTAGTTTCGATCCCTTGGTGCAGGGGCCGTGGTCATTACCTGCTTTTTTCAATACCGGAGAGGTAGGCGACTTAGCGGGTTTCATGCCAAAACCGAAGTTTAAAGCCACCCCTCAGGCACCTCTTACGGGTGCTGAGGTTCAGTTTAAGGACGTGTCCCCGTTTGAACCTACATCCTGGTTGTGGGATTTTGGCGACGGCACCACATCTACGGAAGCGGACCCTGCGCATACATACGCCTCTCCCGGAGCCTACAATGTATCGCTTACCGTAGCGAATGAGTTTGGCGAGAACACCAGCTCGATTGAAGAATTTATTCAAGTATTCGACCCTGTTTGTCCTCAGTCGGTCACCGATCTTGATGGAAATCAATACACGGTAGTGCAAATAGGAAACGCCTGCTGGACTGGTGAAAACCTCAAGGTAACGCAGTTTAACAATGGCGATGAAATTCCGAATCTCGAACCGGCAAGTGAGTGGCTCTCGACCACCGAAGTGGCTTATTGCAACTTCAACAATGACCAGGCCCTTGGAGATTCCACCGGAAGACACTACAATGGCTATGTGGTCTTGGATGAGCGAAATGTATGCCCCGCAGGTTGGCATGTTTCAGCTGAATCCGACTGGCTTACAATGGAAGAGGTCATGGGTATGCCCACTCAGGAATTGACCACCGACGGTCCTGAACGCGGAAGAGGCCGAAACATAGGAGGTCAATTAAAGGCCGATCAATTCTGGTCCCCATTCAATATAGGAGGAGCTGACACCTATGGATTCGGAGCTTTGCCTCTCGGCTACCGCTTTTTCGTATTTATCGATTTTGTGGGATTACAAACTACTGCGCGCTTTCATGTCCCCAATGACCTCGGTTCGGATCCCGAGCTTCACTACCGCGGTTTCTCATACTTATCTATGGGTATCTCCAAGATCTCGGCACAATTGGGAGAAGGCATGAGCATCCGTTGTGTTCAGGACTAGGGTTTTCATCCCACATCCGCTTTATTAATTTTCAGGCGTTCCCGCTTTCGCGGAAAGGGGTGCCTGATACCCACGTCCTACACGTCCTTTCCCCCATTCGTGTTCATTCGTGTCTATCCGTGGATAAACTTTAACGAGCTCTAGCGAGTCTAGCCAGGCTCAGTGTATCCCTCCCAGCTAAGGACTAAGTCGGATGCAGGAAAGGTTACTACCGAACATACTGCCAATACAAAACACAAAATACGCCCTGCTCACTGCTAACTACCGGCTACCGACTACCGTCCATCCATAACTGCCCACTTCCCAAATCAAACCTCAACTCTAATCACCTTTAAAACCGTGATTCGCAGATAGCCGGAAGCCGACCGCGGGAAGCCAAAACACTTTTCGCTTTTCTCTACCGACTACCGACTACCGACTACCGACTACCGACCATCGACCATCGACAACTCCCCAACTCCATTCCTCCCAGCCACTTACCAAACCTCCACTAAAAACACTTCCAAACATTCGAAACCCCACTGTTTTCTCCGCGTATAATCTCCTTCGCGCAAAACGTTGCGCCTCTATTGCCTTCCTTTTTGAGTTAGAACTAAAAACCCATTTTATGGTAAGAAATCTACAGTTCATTCTAACTCCCCTTATCCTAAGTACAACCTTTTCCCTTTCGGCCCAAAACAGCGGCTGCGAAGGTTTCAGAACCCAAACCCAAGGTGGTTGGGGATCATCGGCCAATGGGAATAATCCCGGGGCTTATCGTGACGCTCACTTTGACGATGCATTTCCCGATGGAATCACCCTTGGTTGCGATTATGTCGCGGAGTTTGAAACCTCTGCCAATGTGGAGGCTTTTTTGCCTTCCGGCGGAACGGCAAGATCACTCGAGTCTGATCTTTTAAATCCCACCGACTACGGAAACGTTCTCGCGGGACAACTGCTCGCACTTACCCTCAGCGTGGGATTTGATGCTAATGACGCCGACTTCTCTACCTCGAGCATACTCTTGGGCGACCTGATTGTAAACTCAGGTACCTTCGAAGGGTACAGCGTTTCGGAAATCCTCGAATTCGGAAATCAAATCCTCGGTGGATGTGAAACGGATTTTTCCGCTTCCCAGATCAATTCGGTCCTCAGCTCTATCAACGAAAACTACGTGGACGGATCGTCCAACAGTGGTGTTCTCGATTGTCCCGAGGAAGAACTTTCCTGTGCCCTCGACCTTTCGGGGATGTCTACTGAGTGTACGCAAAACAATACGTACTTTCTGACGGTCAATATCACGGGCGCCAATGGCTCCTTTCAGGTGGTATCGAATGATGCACTTTCCATCGAGCCCGCTTTTCTCTGCTTTTCCGAGATAAGCGATAACCCGTCGGAGAATGTGATCAACGTTTCGTTGGAATTTCCGCTGGGCGCTGATTACAACTTTAGTGTGGTTTCTGCCGAGAACCCCGATTGCGATGCGTCGGCCAATGTGGATTGTCAACTCGACAATATCTCAGGGGTTGCCCCGGAATGCTGCACCCTTACCATCGAGTGCGACGACGCTGATCAGATCATTTATTCGTGCATTAGCGATATTCCCGATGCTGATACCAATATTCCCTACACTTCAGAGGGGTGCGGAGAAGTGAGTATTCAGGTATCGGAAACCACCCAAGGTAACGGGTGCCAGAGCAACCCTTTGGTGCTGACCCGTACCTATACCGTTACCAATGGGACGGACATGCAATCGTGTACACAAACCTTTATGGTGATTGACGATGAGGTGCCGGTAATCACTTGTCCTCCCGATCAAAATGCTACTTGCAGTGCATTTATCGAGCCTGACCAGTATGCCACGGCTACGGACAATTGCGACGATGAGGTAACCATTACCTACCAAAACGGACCGAGCTCCGGATGTGGCTTGTTCATTCGAACCTGGATAGCCACCGACGATTGTGGAAACAGCGCTTACTGCTACCAAAATGTATACGTGGATGACACGACCGGGCCCCAAATTGCGGGGTTGACGGATGTGATTGTCGATTGCGGTACCAATTTGGATCCGTTTTTTGTAGGAGGTCCTTTTATCTCCGACGCCTGTTCTGAATTTGAATTTTTCTACACGGACAGTGAGCCCGTAGTGGAGGAGTGCAGCACGACCATAACCCGCATATGGACGGCTACCGATGCTTGTGGAAACACATCGACGGCCGAACAGCAGATTACCGAAACCGACTTGAGTGCCCCCGTCCTTTACGGTGTGCCCGGCAATCAATTTTTTCAGTGTGAGGAAATCCCTGAGGTTCCCGAAGTCTATGCCGTAGACTTCTGTAGCGGCGATACCGTGGATGTCGAAATGGAGGAAACCATTGCCGACGAGGGATGCCGCAAAACCATACAGCGAACATTTACGGCCACCGACAATTGTGACAATAGCAATAGCATCAGCTACACCATCACCATTGAAGATACGCAGGGACCACAATTGACTTGTCCCGAAGATGTGCTCTTAACTTGTGGCGACGGGAACATTGATCCTGCGGAAACGGGACAGGCTGAGGCCCTGGACGCCTGCAGCGAAAACTTTGTGACCATTACTTTTGACGACAGTGAATACCAAGCCAATACTTGTCCGCCGAGAATTATACGGACATGGACTGCAGTAGACACTTGTGGAAATGCGAGCAACTGCGTGCAACTCATTCTTTTCGACGATCAGGAAGCACCTTCCATCGATTGCTTGGATGATATAACCATCAATTGTTCGGAAGCGACCACCGATCCTGAGTTTACGGGAACTCCTGCAGCTGAAGATGCCTGCAGTGAAGTGACGGTGACCTATGCCGACGGTCCTTTTGACGGGAGTTGTCCTGCCTCGTTCGTTAGAACATGGGAGGCTTCCGATGCCTGTGGAAATGCATCGTATTGCTACCAAGTGATCACGGTGATCAGTGAAGAGGCACCCACATTGGTATGCCCACCTGAGGCTACGGTTTCTTGCGGAGCCAGCTTTGAGCCTTATAATACGGGGATGGCTACCGTGACGGATCAGTGCCTCGATGTAACACTGACCTATACGGATACGGACTTAATCGGCGATTGCGAAAAGCAATTTACCCGTACCTGGATAGCTACTGACGTTTGTGGAAATACTTCTTCTTGCGATCAATTGATCATTGTGGTCGATCAGATGAATCCTTTTATCACCTGTCCGCCGACGGCCACCGTTGAGTGCGGTGGCAATACCGATCCATCGGTGTTGGGCGAAGCTACGGCAGTGGACTACTGCTCGGCGGTGGAGGTGACCTATGCGGATGAAGAAAACTTTGACTCATGTACACCATCAATTCTGAGAACCTGGACGGCTGTTGATGTCTGTGGAAATACGCATAGCTGCGTGCAGGTGATTGAAATCATCGGTGGGGGAGTTGTTGATATAACCTGTCCCGATGACGTGACCATTGCCTGTGATGCCGATACTGATCCAGTAAGTACGGGAACGGCTACGGTGATTGCCAATTGTGCGGATGTGGCTTTGACATACGTCGATAGCATTCTACCTGCCGATGAAACATCGGGCGGTGACTGCGGACAGTTACGCACCCAGACTCAAGGTGGATGGGGATCGCGTGCCAATGGAAATAATCCCGGTACCTATAGAGATGCAAATTTTGAAGCTGCATTTCCGGAAGGATTGGTCATAGGATGTGAGTATACTCTCACACTTACAAGTTCTGCCGCAGTGGAGGCTTTTCTTCCCAACGGCGGTCCGGTAACGGTATTGACGGAAGATCTGGTTGATCCAACTGACTTCCGCACTGTGCTCGCCGGTCAATTGGTAGCAGCTACTCTTAGCGTGGGATTTGACGCCAACGATGAGGACTTTTCTGAATCGGTAGCGAATCTGGGCGATTATACCCTTTCTTCGGGACCGATGGTTGGTTTGTCCGTTTCTGAGGTCATCGCCGAAGCCAATGCTTTTATCGGAGGATGCGAAAGCGCCTACTCGGGATCGGAACTGAATACGACTCTCACAGCCATCAATGAAAGTTATGTGGATGGAAACGGAAGCAGCGGAACATTGAATTGCCCCGAGACCACAGGAACTGGCGATTGCCTCGTGATCTTCCGAACATGGACAGCCACCGATCTTTGCGGAAATGCCGTGTCGTGTACACAGGTCATAACGCAGAGCAGCGAGCTCGACGAACTCTTGACAAGTGATGCTCAAATGATGGCCTATCCGTCGCCTGCTACTTCTACGGTCAATTTCACCATGGAACGCAGCGTGTACAATTCAGGAACGTTGACCATTGCCAATCTTTCGGGAATAGTCGTTCACACGGAGACTGTACCATCCGGAGTTCAACGCATTGAGTTGGATTTGTCGGGCTTTGTTGAGGGGGTTTATGTGGTAAACTTCCGTTCGAAGAGCGGTGCATACACCACCAAATTTGTGAAAATGTAAAAAGCCCATAAGTGCACATGAATAAGCAAGCTTCAAGTCGGAATACCCGATTTGAAGCTTTTTTTGTTTGGTGACTAAGCACGCTCTTGGATTCAACTTTTGAATGAAGTACAGATCACCCATTAACCCATGCCATCAATAGGCAGGTACACTTCTACTCCGCTGGCGGAGGTGGATTTTCAGAAAAGCACTCAATCTGACGGCGGTCTCTGTCTCCCTTTGGAGGCGATGTGCTGAGCATGTCTAAGTAGAGTGGCAATTTCCGTGTAAACGTCAATTGACGAGGGAGGAAGTATTTAACCTCCCAATCACGCCCTGCACCCTACACCCTAAGAATTACGACCACCGACTATCGACTATCTACCATAGACTACCACCACCACCTTCTCGATACATTTTGCTCCTTCGTCGCAAAACACTCGAAGTGACAACGCTTCTCTTACTAAATTGACTATCGACCACCAACTCTCAAATCCAATGCCCCGTCAAAGCCACCTTAAGCGCCTCCAAAGAGCTCTTCGCATTCGTTTTTTCCAAGATGTTCTTGCGGTGGATGTTGACCGTATGCTTCGAGATCTCCAATTTCTCAGCTATTTCTACCGAGTTTAATCCGTCGGCCATGGCAGCTAATACCTCTCTTTCGCGTTCGCTCAGAGGCGATTCTCCCGAAGTGTAAGAATTGTCCTCTTTAACGTTGTAGAAAGAAGGCTCACCATCAAGGCCGATTAGATTCAGCTGCATATGGGTATCCGTTTTCAGGTGGGTGATATCCGTCAAGACGGCGAAGGTTCGGATCAGAGCACCGTCATCTTCGTTTTGAAGAGTCATGACTTGGTGCAAAAGTCGCTTGTAATTGCCTTTACCATCCTTGATGCGGTAATCGTAAGAAACTTTGTATTTAACTAGTTTCTCAGGAGGTATGGTAGGAAGGAAAGTAAGTAGAGTACCCTCAAAACGCATAAAGTTTTTCAGGTCATCCGGGTGCATGTTTTCAATTATATAAGTAAGACTGAATGCTTTCGGATCAATGGATAGAACATCTTTGGTTCCTGCGCTGCAATACTCCATTTCCTGATTAGGGAAAGAATAGATCAAGAAAAAGTAATCTCCGATGTGGAAGGTGTTCATCAGAAACTCGCTCAATTCCACCTCACCGTCAAATTTCTTTGCCTCTCGGTTTTTAGAGCCGCTTCTGTATAACTCTCTCGCTTGATTTAAAATATCTTCTTTCATTCTTTCATTCTTTCATTCTTTCATTCTTTTTTCAACCATTTGTTTTCATTGGTCATAGCCAATAGGTGAACCGTCGATTTTGCCCCTGCTTTTCTGCGGATCCGCTTTAAGTGATTATTCAATGTTTCTAAGCTGATGTGCAATTTTTGAGCCGTAAACGGTAAGTCCTTCTCCCGCATTGCCGCTTCCAATATTTCCAGTTCTCTCATCGTGAAATCAGGCAACTTTTCGATTTTCTTCTTTTGGCGGTAAAGCTTCTTTGACTCACCTCCGCGAAGATTTATCAGCGATAAATACTGATCGGAATTCGTTTTAATCGAGCTAATATCCGTGAAAACATAGAGGTATTCAACCTGCTGAGTATCTGTCAATCTGAGCGGCTGTGATTGAAACATGAGTTGCTTGAACTTACCCGTTTTTGACTTCAACCTCAGATTGTACTGCGTTTTGTAGTTCCATCTTTCTTCTTCAGGAATGGATAAATAAAATCGCTCGGCCTCAGCTTCAAATTCTTCCATTACCGCTACATCGTCAGGATGAATCAAATCAAGAAGAAAATCAAAGTGGATGTCTTGGGCATCGTAGCCCAAAACCTTCGTCACACCTTCACTGCAAACGGTAGCACGGGTAGATTCGGAAAGGACAATCAAGTAGAAGAAGTCACCCGTTTGAAACCGTTCGAGCCAAGCTTGGTGCTCTTTGATTTTTTCCGGATAGATGGATTGGTCCGATTGTAGAACCATCCACTCATTCCTACTCAAGTTGAATTTTAATTTTTCCATCTCGCCTTTGAAAGCAGAAGTCGTAAATAATTACTCAGTATCCAAGCTTAACGCTAGAAGCTATATTGAATTTTACCCATATTATTTTGGTAAGCCTCTATGGATAGAAAGATATTACTTTCTCTATTCCTCGACAAAAAATCTGATCAAATATTTCAATCCTCCCTTCGGATAATTTCAACTTTCATCTTGAAATCGCAAATGAAGATTGACCAAAAATAGCTATTGACCGCGGGCGCAAGAATCACAACCTTGCGCATGGTTAAAATGGGAGAATATTTAAGGAATATTCTCTGATATGCTCGAGACGATCGGCTTTTAATAAAGAGAAGAGGGCAAAAAAATTAATCCAAGCATATCGAAGGTCTATGAATCAGGTTAGAGCGAAACCGCTGCACTTCGTTCAGTGGTAATAGCGCTTAACCAACTTCGCCGAAAGCACTTGTCCCCAAAAGACAGGTGCTTTTTTGGTATAAGCTGCCCAATCGAAGATCATTTTTCATGGCTTTTTTCCGATAGCGTAGGTTGTATAGCCGATGCAGGGGAATGGAGTGGATGAGGTGGCCTTGTAATCTGTAGAACAATCCCTATGGATTCATCGAGCGTATTTTCGTTTATTTGTCCTTTAAATCAAGAGATGAAGCGATTTTTTCTCCACCTGTTATTGACGTTGCTGCCACTACTGGCGCTTATTCAAGCCAAAGGGCAATTCACCTATTTCGAGGGATCATTTGGAATTTCTGCCACTAAGTACAGCAGCGACTTTTCGAACAGTGTTAGTTCGCGGGCCTTTTCACTCAATTTATCGGCGGTAAGAAGGGTGGCGCGTCCGATTGGTTTTGGGTTGGAACTAGGGTTGCCACTGGTGCAAGGCGGAAGTGCCGTTTACGACCAAGTAGAAATTGAAACATCGACTCAATCCGTGTATTCTTCCTACTATTGGGGTAGCGAATTCGATATGGATGAGCTAGAGTACACGGTGAGGCAGCGGCCTATACCTCGGGTGTTGATGCGGGTATATCTTGGCGATGGTTATTCTGATTTTTACTTTGAAGGCCGATTTGGATTTTCGTCGGTAAAGGAGGAGCTCACCATGCAGCGCGATAAGATAGAATATCCCGATGGCACCGAATATCCCGAAGTGGATATCGATTTTAGTCAGAACGTGAGTTTTACCGCGATAGGACTCGCAATGGGTTATCAGAATACTTACGATACGGGGTGGTTTTTTAGAATTCGCGGTGGATTCGACATCATGAATTATGAAGACCACGAAATAGACGAGGCCTTTATATACGGTACGGATGATGATGGTGAAGTGAATATCGCTACACCAAGAAGTTTAATTGATAATTCGTCTACCCTATGGGTGCTCGACATCGGGACCGGCTATTACTTTTGATATGAAGCGCATTATTTTTCTCTTGATTTTTCTGCTCCCCGTCACTTCTTTCGGACAGTTGAAATACACCTTTACATCTGAGCCTGACTCTGCTACCGTTTATGTGAATGGGGAGGAAGATTGCACTACACCCTGTGTTTCGAGGGTGTATTGGCGTGCTGCTTCAAAAGATGTCGGGAAGGTGGTTTTCACCGTGAAAGCAGAAGGCTATACGACTTGGAGCGATTCCCTGTTTGAAAAGCCAAAAAAGTTTGACCATTCTTTCCGTGCGAGGCTTAAGCCTGAGGTCACCAAGTTTGATTTTGACAGCGAGGTGGCCCCGATTACTTTCGAAAAAATTCTAACCGTCGGATTGGAAGAAGACCAAGTAATAGGGGAGATTCGCGAAGGGAACCAGGTGGAGGAAGAAATAGAATGGCATGCCTACTTTAAAAGTGATTTTAATAAATCGATCAGTGCTTTCTATGAGATGGCTGATCGTTCGGGCTTTCCAACTTCTCGCTCAGAAATCAAGAAAGAAACACTGTTTCAAGCTCAAATAAAAACATTGCCACGTCGACCGCGATTTATTGTAGGTGTTGAAATCAGCGATGTCAATGTGATGCAGGAGGAATCTCAATTTGGCAACCTGTCCAGAGGGTACGAGGTTCGTGTGAAAACACGGCTCAGGGCCAAGTGGCAAGTCTTTGACAAAGTTGAGAACAAAATAGTGGAGGAGTATGAAAACATAGGTACGTTCAATAGCAGGAACTATCGCAGGACTTACGACTTTTCATTGGTCGGCGCAATCAATAACTCGGCTGCTGATTTTTTGAAGAATAGCAGATTGAATGAACTCGTCGGCGAAAGCAGATCAAAGACAGATCAGTTTATATCTGCAGGAAGTGACAACCATGAAGAGATTTTGATTGGTTCAAAAGCCAAAGAGACATTTGCCAGCCTTAGTTCAATGGTTCAGAGTACAAGCCCTGCCTGCGTTACCGTAATAACCGAAATGGGGCATGGAAGTGGTGTAGTGATAGACCCATCGGGATTGATTCTGACCTCATACCATGTGATTGAGGATGCCAATCAAGTGGATGTGAAGTTTAACAATGGGTTGACGCTAGGGGCCGATGTCATCGTTTATGACGATTCCAGCGATGTGGTTTTGATGAGGGTCAAGGGTAAAGAATTCGCATACTTATCTCCTGCACCTGAAGCCTCGACCATTCTTGGTATGGAAGTCATCACCATTGGCACTCCTTCCAGTCCCGATCTGGGGCAGAGTATAGCCAGGGGAATTGTAAGCGGACGTCGGATGGATGAAGAATTGGAGTACATCCAAATAGATATGGCAGTAAGCCCGGGCAATAGCGGAGGTCCACTACTGGACAGTCATGGAAGAATATTGGGTATTGTGAAGAGTAAAATCGTGGATGAGGGAGTAGAGGGTATTGGTTTTGCCGTGCCAATTGAGACGGCTCTTAAAAAGCTGCGAATCAGCGTAGGGGAATAAAAAAAGCCTCACTTGCCAAAAAGGAAGTGAGGCTCGAGAATTCCAGGCTTATTTTCTACCGCAATGTGACTTATTTAAAACGCATCGTCATGAACTGCTTTCGCTTTCCTCTTTGAGAGAATAACAAGATATCCCTATCTGAAATTTGTTCTGAAGACAAAGGCATTACAATTAGATTTTTTCCTTTTCCCTCATTGAGTAGTGTTCTTCTAAATACGCGGCCATCACTGTCTACTTCTACCATGGCCACATAATTTTCTTTGAAACTCATGTTTTTTAGCTTTCCATCACCGGCATACAACATATTGTCAGGATGATCATTGAAGATGAAGTAAATACTCGACTCTACAATGGCTGAAAGATAGGAGGAACCGTAGTTACTATTGGTCGTCATCTGCTCCTTAGGAACGCGTGCATTCCACTCGATGTTTCCATCAGGGCCGATACTCACCAAGATAATATCGTGGTGATGATATACGTAATAAGTCGTTGTGCGTCCATTGGATGTCCTCGTCCGTCTTTCTATCCATTGACGCTCTCCTACCAGCACTGCACCGCCATCCTCTTTGCGAATAAATTCATCAATCTTCAAATGGCTGATGCCGATCTCTTTTCCCTTATCTGCTCTCTTCTCGGTCTTCTTCTTCTCTTTTTTACGCATGTCCTCCATGATAAAAGTCTCGTCGAATTCATTGAAACTCTTCTGCGTAATCTCCTTGGTCGTTCGATTTACCTTCACGAAGAAGCTACCATCGGCACCCGTAGTTCCTTGATTTCTATAAAAACCACCCAAAATCAGTTCCTTTTGGTCGTTTAATCCAACGTAGAGGTTACTCACAAAACGGCCGTCCAACGTCACATCGTAATCATTCAGGTCAGCCCCATCATTGGTCAAAGCCAATATCTTGTAGCCGTAGTTGACCTCTTTTTTCTCCCGATCAGCTTTGTCTTTCCAGAGCCTACCCATTACAAAGACGTCTCCGTTATCTGCCAATTCTTTAGATTCTACCACAAACAATTCATCTGAATAGGGAAGCTCAACTTCCTTTTTCCATAGGAGCTTCATGTCTTGGTCGTAAAGATTTACACCATAGCGTTCGTTATCATCTTCGCCAAAAGGCATGTCGTAATAAACAAGGAGCTTGCTTTTGTCTTCTGATCGAAGGATCGAAAAGCCCAAATTCTTGATGTCTTTGTTTTTATCACCCGGAATTTCAGCAACTTTAACCAAATCGTTATTCGGCAAAAGCGTTTCTTTATCTACCGTTTGGTAGAAGAGAAATACTTTTTTCTTCGCTTTATTTAAAAAGGAGTTGAACATAATCAGTTGATCTCCCTGCATGAGAATTTGTTCGACATCGAGGTCTTTTCCTTCAAATTGAGGATCGAGCTCTGCTTCGGTAACGGGAGACATATCGATTGTAAACTTGGCAAGGAAGTACTTGTTTTTGGCAAACTGCGTCTGGACTACATTGTGTTTCTTCAGTACGGCATAGTAGTGACCATCTTTAACTGCAACGATATCGTTAAGCATGTTCTTTGACTTGTATTCAGGACCTTCCTCTATTGATACAATATCCGTAGGGTTGAAGTCGGCTGTCTGCGATTGGGCTCCCGTGTAGAGAAACACAGACAAGAGAAGCAATTGGACTATTTTTTTCATTGAGCTAATTATGAGTGAAATGATAATTTTAGTGAAACGGTCATATTAAATGTGGCCTTATCTAGAAAGGAAGAAACAGGAACATTCAGATCAGGAGTCTCAGCGAATAATGCACCGAGCGTAAAGGCGAGTTCCCCACTGAATCGATCCGCCAGTTCCAAACGATATCCTTGGTAGTAGGCAATGTACGTGTCGCGCCGATCGTATTTTCCTAATTCAGGGTTCCCCGATTCTATTCCCCGACCCTGACGAACAAAAAACTGCATTCCATAAACCAGGCTGTTCATGGGGTCCTCATAGGGGTGAAGCATGGGAGTAATGATAAATTTATATCCACCGTCTCTCTTCTCAGTGAAGTCGCTGCCATCGAGGAGCGCATTAAAAGGAACCACAGAGCTTTTCAAAAGAACGGCTGCGCCCACCTCTATACTGAAAACATCCCATATAAATCGCTCATAAGCGAACGTTAAGTCACCCCCTACTGACTGCATGAGGTCAATTTTATAGGCGTTTTTCAGATTGCTCATTCCCCCGTCATCAAAGTATTTCGATACATCACTTTGAGTAAATGCGAGAAATGGGGCTAAAAAAGCTATCAGTAGTGCTGGAAGTCTCATCTCCGTATCAGAATGTAATGCTTAAATCGGGGGCAAGATAATAATTGACCCTAGAAAAGCTAATTCTGACAAGAGCGGTGTATGATTTTTCAGGCTTTACTATTCTTAATTTGTCAAGAAGACTCTACTGCGCTTATCTTCGGCATATGCCTCAATCGATACAAGACTTGGTAAATCAGCTCCACCTCCTTCCACACCCCGAGGGTGGCTACTACCGCGAAACCTACCGAAGTGATCTCTCGCATTTGCCACCAAATGCTCTTGGAATAGAGGAGGAGCGAAACATCTCTACCGCTATTTACTTCCTCTTGACTGGTGGTAATTTCTCAGCCTTTCACCGCATCAAGCAAGATGAACTTTGGCACCATTACATGGGAGATGCCATCGCGGTGCATACCATTTCACCGGAAGGGGAGTATCAAAAGTTGCTTTTGGGAAAGGACTTGGCAAAGGGTGAGCTCCCCCAGCACTTGGTAAAAGGAGGGACTTGGTTTGCGTCAGAGTCTTTGGGTGAGTATTCTTTGGCAGGATGCACAGTCGCTCCGGGCTTCGACTTTGCCGATTTTGAGTTGCCCCCTCAAGAAGAATTGCTGGATTTATTTCCTCAGCACTGCTCTGAGATTGAACGATTAACAAGGGAATAGAAGGGGCAATAGGCTGTTATCCTTTAGCAAAATGTGATTCAAGAGGAATTAGGTGTGGTGGGGCCCTTCAGGGATCGGGCGCGGGACGCACCCTAGCACCCGGATTTGATTTCGCCGATTTTGAATTGCCCTCACGGCAAGAGTTAATCAAGCTTTTTCCTCGGCATCACAAGGAGATTATGCGATTGACTCGAGAGAATGTATAGTGCAAGTAGTATCTCGATTATCTTAAATACCAGATTAGGAGATGGGCATTTAGACCATTATATTTGAAGTTAGCCGATTTTAAACCAAGCCGATGAAAGTTTTTCTTACGATCTTTTCTCTTCTTTTTTGTCTTTGCACTATCTGTTCTGCACCAGAAGAACACTATAATTCTCACGGTCCCAATGAACAACTGGGGACCTGTTCCGACCCAATTGATTTGGGTGTACAGTCAACCAATAGCTTGTGCGATGGTACTGCTCTGCTGAATGATTTATGGCTCAATCCTTCCGTACTTCTTCCACCAGACGGCGTATGGACTTTACCAAACGGATCAATTGTTCCCGGTGGTGTGGTGAGCCATGGTACAAGTCCTTCCGGAATTTACACCTACAACTACATAAATGCTGAAGGTTGCCCCGTGACTATTTCCATGTGGTTAAGTATTAGTACAGGGCCTGCAGAGCTTTTCCCTTCCAATGATATTGAAGTCAGCCTTTCGGATCCCCCATTTGCACCTTTCGACTCTTTACTGGGTGAGCCGGCCTCACTGGGTGGATCTTGGATTTATTTTGATAGCTGGGATAACCTTTTGCTTTTTTCAGGAATAGGAGGTGCTACTACTTGGACGCTCAATCCCGCCGACTATTTTGAAGGTAATCCAATGGTAGACGGGTATGTGGTTTACTACTCAAATGATCCTGCTTGCGGTTTTTCACAAGACACCATTTATATTGATGTGTTAGAATCGAGTTCTTGTGTGGTTTCAGGGGGTACCATCACGCGTAATCAACCGAACCCCGTTTGCTCTGATGAGGATCAAGTTTCGTTCAGTGTCACGGGAGCCCAGGGCCAAAATCTAGTTTGGGCCGTATTTGATCAATCGCTTCAAAATCTGTTGGCCACCAATACAACCGGCATTTTTAACTTACCGAATAACACTCCTTCGGGAACTTATAAAATCGTTCATGTAGCGTATGAGGATGATGTGCCCTTGGGGCAAGTGACTCCCACAAATTTTCCCGATTGCTTTGATCCTTCGAATGTTTTAAATCTTGTAATCATCAATTGTCCGGGTATAAGTATGGCAACTTTCCCCAATCCTGCGAAGGAACATATGACCGTTTCGATGCAATTCGTTGATCAAGAGATGACGAGCTTAAGGCTATTTGACAATACGGGCAGAGTGGTTAAAGATATTTTTCTAGGAATTCCTGAAGTTGATCTTGACTATCAGTTTCAGGTTGATCTAAATGGATTACCGCCCGGAGTTTATGTCTTCAAGGTTACGACACCCTCAGAAGTTATTACTGAGAAGATAATCCTATCTAAATAGTCAAACCTCCTCCGTCACCACCCCAACAACCTCCTGCATTTCCTTTTCAAAGGCTTTTTCTATGGTGTTATTTTCACTGAGGTTAACCCTCACACGAATGGCCTTGAGTCCGCTCACACCCTGCATATGCTCCAAGTCGAAGCGCTCGATCTTATCTTCGATGAAATCCAAATGAGTCAAGTACTTGATGTAAGTCATGTACTCGGCTTCTTCCTTGGATTGAGAGAAGATGACCGAAACGGTATGCGGTTGAGTGAGTCGCTCGCCCGTTCCTAAAATAGTGGCTTTGTCGATTCGCTTCTTCATAATTTCGTAGCGAATATTGTAGGCGCCGTCCACGTCAAACTTTTTCTCATCCGTTCGGAAGCGAATAGAAAGTGGAGCGCTTTGCACCAAAATAAGCTGCGCCGTTTCCAATGCGATGGGTAGCTTGGGAAGAATCTTGTGCGTTTCGCGGGTCACCTTGCACATCAGCATCAGCTGCCACAAGCGCAGGTTTTGCAGGTAAATCGGGTTGTACACTTTGCGCTTCGCAATCGACTGACCGATGTAGATATTGTACTCCACCCCGTCGGTTTTGTAATTTTCGAAGTAGTAGGGAAACATCTGTTGCGTTTTCTCCTCTTCTTTTTCGATTAAGGCATAAGACATTCCATTGATGAGTTCTATGGAATCCTCAAAGTCTTTTCTCTTTCGATAGATGATACCGTGATCATCATCCAGTGCGTCAAAGTAGTCGTCAATGCATGTATGCAAATCGGAATTGTCCTTGCGTAAATGCTGAAACAACGGTTCGATTTCGGTTCGAATGAATTCAACGATCACGACCTCTTCATCCGAAAGCAAGTGATCGCTAATTTGAGTGCGGTAATTTTGAACCTCAAACTCAAGTCCTTTGTAAATGGGGTATGGATGTTTCTTGATGATTTCTTTGAATACATCCAAGATCATATCGAGCTGTGTGGCCAAGTCGATTTGGATGCAACTGTTTCTGATAATGGAAGAATTTCGCACATCGGAGGACCCATAGAGCGGATGCACATTATTGAATACGACTTCCTCCAGTGGTTTATCTTCTCCACTGGATTTGGCATCCAAATAATTTAAAGCCACCTCTTGAAACTTCCATTCTACGGCCGAGTGTAGAGACGTGAACTTATCTTTGATAATACCCACAACATTGTTTTCTTCAGTATCGCGCACACGTTCCACAGACATGGCTAGTAGTGGAATGAGCTCATTAAATCGAAGTAAATCCAACGAGCTGAAAGCGTTCTCTTCTTCTGAAACCATTTGGAACAGACCGACTACCTCATCGTCAAGAACGAGCGGTACCACGATGACACTTTGCAACCCGAAATCCAGCAAGCCGGCCCGTATTTTCTCGTCGATATTGGCTTTGTTGACATTGGTCAGAACAATGGGTTCTTTACTTTCAAAAAGGGGTGCCATCATTTCTTTGGAGTCGACATCGTTCATCCCACACTTAAATTCATTGTAGGCATCGTCATTGTCCTCCTCCATCTTCGCTCCCATAAAAATTATGGCATCTCGCAGTCTTTGGTAGAAGGCAATTCCGATTTTAAGCTCCTTGCGGCCCATCAAACTTTTGAAGCATTGTTCTATGGATTCTATGCTTTCCATAGAATTGAGCGCTCCCGGCTTGAGCAAGTCCGCTTTAAGTCTCGAGAGCAATTGTTGCTCGGTGACTTCGGTAAGGTCTACAATGCTTACACCAGAGAACTTGAAGAGTGAAGGCGGTAGTTTCTTTATCCAAAGTGGAATATTCATGTAGTTGTTGATGAGTTCTACGAGTTCATCTTCGCAAAGCTCGGGAAGGTCACCCTCCAAGATAAGGTCGACGAACTCCATGTTCATCTGACCGTGGAAAAAACGTTCCAATCCCGTGTCGGGATCGATGAAACTGATTACTCTGTATGGGCGCCGCTCTACAGGGAAGTCGTAGTAATTTTCCAAGATGGCAACATACGCCCCGATGATTTGGAAGTACATGTTCTCTGCATATTGCTCTTCCGGAATGAATGACTTCTGATTTCTAAAAACATTGACAACGCGATTGAATTGCGGTGTTTCGTAAAAACAGTCTACATCGAAGGCTGCCACCACTCCCTTCATCTCTCTTTCCCAAGTAGCCTTGCTGAAAATATCCGACATCAGCAACTCTACCTTATCCATATGCTTTACAATGATTGCGTGATCATCAATGGGCTCCATGAGTTCGGGCTCGCTTTTGACTGCTTCCAAAATTGCTTTCGCATTTTGTGCGACAGTTGGAGCGGATGAATTTGCTTGATCTTCCCAAAAGTCAAAGATTTTCTCAAAGTTCAATTCACTCTTGAAAGGAAATTCTTTTTGAAATAGTTCGTGCTTGTTCATTGCCTGGCGGGTGTAGTCGAGAATCAGGATTCTCACCTTCTTCTGAAATCAATGTTAACCAAATGTACGATTTCCCCTGTCGGGAATCTTTCGCGAAGTTATCGCCTCCTTTGCATTAGTTCTATATTTAGGCTGTTATAATTCTCTAAATGGATCAAAGTATCGTTAAGGCGGCAGAAGCTCACGCCACGGAAAGACTAAGTGCAGACCTCCCTGCTTACGTCAAATACCACGATTTGCAACATACCTGTATGGTAGTTGCCGAAGTAAAAGATTTGGCCGAGAAAGAAGGGGTTGATTCGAATACAATCAACACGATGCAAGTGGCCGCATGGTTTCATGACCTGGGCTATCTCAAGAAGGTAGAGGGACACGAAGTGCTCAGCTCCGAAATTGTGGAGGAATTTCTCAAAGAGTACGAAGTCAGCGAAGAAGAGCATCAACTCATCTGCCGCCTGATTTTAGCGACCGAAATGGATTTTGAACCTACTGACAAATTGGAGGAGATCATTCGCGATGCCGATTTGGCCCATCTGGGAATGGATGTGGCCGCCGAACGATCCGACTTGCTTCGAGAGGAGAAGGAGATACTTCAAGGTATACCGATCAAGAAATCTGATTGGGCCAAAATGAACATTGAGTTTTTAGAGAAGTATGGCTACTATACCGACTCGGCTAAAAAGAAATACGGCGGAAAGAAGCAAGCTTATCTGGATACATTGAAGGCACAGGTGAAAAAGAAAAAGGGACCAAAAAAGAAAGACGCCAAGAAGACCCAAAGTAAGGGCAGGGGAGTGGAAACCATGTTTCGGGTTACCCTGAAAAATCACACGGCTCTGAGCCAAATTGCCGACAATAAGGCCAATATTATGCTCAGTATCAACGCCATTATTATATCGGTGGTGTTGAGTTCCCTTTTGCCAAAACTAGATAACAACGCTTACTTGCTCTGGCCTTCCGTATTGTTGCTGACAGTCTGTATTGTGGCAGTCATTTTTGCTACCATTTCTACTATCCCCAAGGTAACGCGCAACGGAGCCACTCCTGAAATGGTCAAAAGCCGAAAGACCAATTTGCTCTTCTTCGGAAACTTTCAGGGACTCGACCTCGACGTGTACATTGATGGAATGAAAGACTTGATGGAAGATGATGATTACCTCTACGAGACTTTAATGAAAGACTTGTACTACTTGGGTAAAGTACTGAACAAGAAGTACCGCTACCTGAGACTTTGCTATACCGTTTTTGTGGTGGGAATTGTGCTATCGGTATTGGCTTACATGCTTTCGTTGTATTTTATGTTTCAACCACCGGCGTAGGTAGCTTCTGTATACCAAGTCAATAGTCTGAATTAGAAAGTCCGATATCAAGGCGCACGTAGTTTTAAAAACCAAGGAGTTGACAAATGTCAATGACTGTTTTTAAAACAAGTGGAACGCAGATAGCGGGCTTTATAGACAGACTCTGCCTAAAAGAAAAACCCCAAACCAACCTGGACCACTTCATCATCATTCGAAACCGCATAACTCGCCGTGAGCACCGCAAAGTCGATGATGTTAAAGTACAACCCACCGCCATAAGACGGGTGCCAGGTTTTGGAGTTTTCTCCTTCCAGCCAAACGCGACCGACGTCGAAAAATCCCATGGCGCCCATTCCAAAGGGCAAGATGTAGTTCTTAGAGTCAAATATTTTCACACGTAGCTCTGCATTGTTGTAGAAGGTCACATCTCCCGCGTAGCGATTTCTGCGGTAGCCGCGCATCTGCTCGTACCCGTCGATGAAATTGGCCAAGAAGAACGGGTAGTCTCCGAAGTTGGCGGCAGTTCCCGTTCTCAAGGCCAAGGTCGCTCGATTGGGGAGTACAGAAAAAGGAATGTAAAAGGCCAATTCTGATTTTAAATTGAAGAAATCGGTTTTGGAGTCATCCAATCCACTAGTGTACGAAAGCTCGGTCATAAACCGAATACCGCGATGGGGATTGACCTTATTGTCTACATTGTTTAAGGCGTAGCTCACTCGAGCTCCCAAGTAAGATTGATTTTGAAATTCGAGATTCTCGACCAAGTCACCCACATTTTCTACTAGGCGTTCATCCACTTCATCGGGTGGGTTTGCCAAGAGGTAAGTCGGCCCTATTTCCAGTCGGTGTACATCTCGTTCCGATGTTCTGGCAAAAGCGGGATTGAACTCAATGAAGTTCAACCGAATTCGGTTGTCCCGAAAATCATCACTGATCCATTCGGTATCGTTTCCCAAACCGAAATAGTTGAAAAGGTAGTCGGGTGCTTTGACTTCTAATTGACCGCTCAAGTCCCACTTGGAGTGGAAAACAGAACGGTAATCAAATCGGTAATCGAAGTTAAACGCTCCCGTGGCGATAGCATATTGTCCCGTAAGTCGATGACGGTACCGATAAGGGTCACGGTTGAATCCAAACTTGGTGAATTGAAATCCACCGCCTAAGAAAACTCCGTCGTCTGGATTGTATCCCACAGATATGAGCGGCATCATGATGTCATAGAGAAATGCTTTTCGATCGTAGTCTACTGCATCGTCATTATGGACCAGGTAGAGTTTGCTGTCCTTTCCTAAATCAAAGTCGTTTCGGTTCTTCTTTTTCTTTTCACGCGTATCGTGTACTTCCACTTTGCGACGGAGTCCCTTAACGTTTGATTCATTAATATACCGATCTTCATCCGGCCCACCGATAATTCGGATGAGCGGACCTCGCTTTACCTCTCCTTTCAGAACATAGACATCGTCATTGTCCAATCCGTAAAGCCTGATCTCTTTGGTTTCATCTGTTAGGAAGGTGCGCTCGTAAATGATATCGTTTTTCTTCTTTTTGTCCTTACTTTTCTTTTTCTCGTAGATCCGCACCCTTGTTGAATCGTTGTTCTGACGAATCACTTCGAAATACTCTTCTTCATAAGTGCCGACAACATCGACTTCTTCGGCCAGAACCTCGTAATACTCACGTGCAAACTCTTTCAGCTTGTCGCGGTGAACCTGCAGCGTTTTGAATATGCGCTCTCCATCCAAAGCGTAGGCCGTATCAGGAAATTGAGCTAAGGCTTCACGGAAAACCGAGTCGGTTAAAGCGGCCTGCAGTGTATCGCACATGGCTAGCCAATCACTCCACTCCAACTCGTCAAGATAGGCTCGATCCACATACTTCCCGTTGAAATTCATTCCCGGCATATCGGTGATTTCCTCCTCGAAAGGTTGAAACCTTCGGTCAATCCACTTGCTATTGATGAGATTGGGCAAAAGCCCGTCAACTTTGTAAAAGACCTGATCACGATCGCGCGGAATGGGCCGATATATGGTTTTCCCTTCTTCCTTGAAACTCGCCCATCGCCACTGATCGTCATGTCGATCCCAATCTCCGATCACCAAATCAAAAAGTCTTGCTCGAAGGAAAGCCTGAGCATCAACTTTGTGATCGTAGTCTTCCCTGATTTTCTCGATCACTTTCGAAGAGCTTTCCACTTTTTTGGAATACCCGAAAGAGGCTTCATCTCGCTGATCGTCATCAGGACGCTCTTCGTAGAGGCAGAGCAGATTGGCAAACTCATTCCGAAACGGGCCGAGAGCGGGATCGTCAGGCACGTAAACCAATTTTGGATTGGTGTGGTAAACGCCCGCCGCATCGGCCATCGGCGCCACGGTAACGGAAGCATATGGATGTGAGGCAGCGATGACATCTTGGATGATATCTGTCACAAACGTTTGTTGCAGCTCGGTGGGCAATATGGTTGCCGGAAACTTCTGAATCGAACGGAGTACATATTGCTTCCCATCGGGAGCTTCCAATCGAAGCGACTTGGACTGCATTCCCCCGCCTCGTTTAATGGGAGTCAGCCCTCCATGCTCCTCAGCGAGATTGATAACGGGAACTTCGATGGGTGCTCGCCAAACATCACGGTAGAGTTCACCCATTACCACGTCCTTAAATCCACTTCGGTCGTAATAGGAACCTCCGGGGATTACGGTTACCAAACTGTCACCTTCAGTTACGGTCAGCTTCGCATCATCTTTTATTTCAAGTAGTCGATGTCCGTCGCGCAGTTGAGCCCGATAGGTGGGCTGTTCGGGACTCTCTGAATTGGGCGAGTAGAACTCCAGCCATAAATCTCCGTTTGGGAAGTAAGAGAGCTTGGCAAATCCTTTGTCTGCTTTTCCGTAAGTCAGATCGTTGTTCTTGCGCAGATAACCCCGCTTGGAGCCTGCACCGCTCACTACAAAATGTGCAGTACCGTGCTGTTGATACTGAAGATTATGCTCGTGTCCTGAGGTATAAACAATGTCATCGTACCCGTCGAAAAGTGTGCTCAGCTCATTGACCAGCGCCGTGTATTTGTAATGTGGAATGTCTTGAATGTCGCCAATCAGGCTTCGGTAAAGGGGATAGATACTTCCCACGATCGGTAAGGGCAAGTAGAGGTTCTTGTTGAGCTTGGTAAGCGGAAAAAGGTGATCCTTTACCGGGAAATATCCTCCGTGGTTTCCATTGCTGTATAGCGGATGGTGTCCTGAAATGATAACCTGATTGTTTCGGTTTTTCTTGAGGACATCTTCCACCTGCTGGAGAAACTCTTCTTCGTTATATACGTCGCAATCGTCCTGATCGCCATGTGGTTTGTCATTTTCGTGGAGCCACCATTGGGTATCGATGATGATCCAGGTAAGTCGCTCGGCCAGTCTGATTTCAATTGGGCCTGGGCATCCACCGTCGGGAAGAAAAACATTGCCCCGATGTAGGTATTTCTCCACGTACCGCTCTTGGCGTTGAACGAACTTATCTCCTTCGCCTTTGCCTTCTTTCCAGTCGTGATTTCCCGGAAGGAATACGACTCTTCCCTCAAATTCTTTGAGGATATCCATCTGGGTATTGATCGCCCGCTCATCTCCAGCGCGCTTCGAATGCTTCTTTTTGTGAAGCCCTGAAGGATAAATATTATCGCCCAGAAAAACGACTGATGACTTCTCCTGATTGACTTCGGCCATTTTCTTTTGGAGAAGGGCCAAGGAGGGCTCGAGTGGAAACGAGTCGGGTGTCCCTGCATCTCCGATTAGGAATATTGTTTGTTCGGGTACTCCATCGGTTGAGAGCTCTTGAGATGGATAGTTCTTGTGAACCAGCTCCTTGGTGGTGTCGCAAGCAGCGCCAGTCAAGATAATTACCAAAAACAGAAACATCGATCTCTTCGTCATTTCCACTTCATCATTTTCAAGACTACAATATTTCCTTTCTCATCTCCACCTTCCGTAGAAATGAATAGACGGCCGTCCGGAGCGAAACAAATGCCTTCGACTTGCTTGGCATAAGTCTTTGGCAATTTGACGACATCAATTAATTCTTTATTATCATCGAAGGCCGCTAGCAAATGATTGGCGGCAGATACGATATACAGGTCGTCGGTCAATGGGTGAAAAGCGATACCCGAAGGCTTGAAACTACTCCCGAAACGGTTGCCGTACTTGGTATGCAGCGCTTTCAATAGCGCTTCCTCGTCGATTAGGAGATATGGCTTTTTGTCAATATCCTTCTCTCCGATTCCCATCTGATAGATGACTCGATTCCCTTTGGTTTCTCCTTCTTCTTTTGCGGCAATCAAGAACGACTTGCTTTTTGTCTCAAAACACAAGCCTTCCGCATCATCTTTTTGGGAAAGATCAGTTTCGTTCTTGTCTGCTTTTGTTTTTTCCCGCAAGGGATGTTTCACTTTGAAAAGATCTCCGTCGCTGCGCAAGACGTAAATCTCTCTTTCAACCACCGCTATGCCTTCGTAATCACCCTTATCACCAAAGTCGGTTTTTTTGATGATGCTGCCGTCTTTCGCCGAAAGGAAATAGATCGTTGCGCTTTCGTCCTCAATAGACACCAGCGTGTCTTCATTCCACCAAGCCAATCCTGAAATCTCCCGCAGGTCTTTGTCCAGCTCGAAAGTATATTCGGGCTTTGCGAAACGATAGGGCAAAGCATCTTTCACCTCCGACTGAGGCGACTGGCACTGAAGCAAAATGTGGGCAAGAACAAATACTACGGTAGGAAAATGCTTCGGCATGGGCCGTATTTGGGATTAGTAAAAAAGTAAAGTTACTTGTTTCGGGAAATCGCGGTGACTTGAACTCGACTTAATGAATTTCTAGGATGCTGAGAAGGCGAGTTGGGTTTATAACACAATCATTAGCCGAGGGTAATTAATACTTTTTCTTTCTTCCAATCGTTTGTTTTCGGACATTCACCGCCATTGCGATAAGTATCAGATTGAAAAACCTTTTATCAAAAGCGAAGCGCCAAGCTTTCGTAACCGCTTTTCTTCTTTGTTCCTGCAGCCAACTGATGTGGGCTCAGTCGGCAGTTGAGGATTCAACACGGCAATACGCTTATGAAATTCCATCGGTAGATGAACGACGTGCTGAATTTCGAAGATCGCTGATTGCTCCGGCCGCTTTTTTTGTAGCAGGTGGTATTGCATTTACCGACAACCCTATCTGGAGTGACGACGCTTGGGAGGATGCTCGGAACAGAAACTTCCCCGACTTTAGAACTACGGCTGATGATTATTTGGCATTTGCGCCTATCGTTGCGGCATATGGATTGGAACTGGCAGGAGTTAAGGGAGCTCATAGCCTTAGAGATCGCTCGGCAATATTGTTCAAAGCTGAATTGATTGCCGTTGCAATCGTGACTCCGTTAAAGTTGGGGACCAATCGGGTAAGGCCAAATGGAGATAACGATGAGTCATTTCCCTCGGGGCATACCGCCCAAGCTTTTATTTCTGCCACTTTCCTTCATAGGGAATACGGACATTTGAGTCCTTGGTATTCGATAGGAGGCTATGCCGTAGCGGGTTCGGTGGGAGTGCTGAGGATTCTCAATAACAAGCATTACCTCAGCGACGTGCTCTTTGGTGCAGGAATAGGCCTCTTGGCAACTAACCTGGCTTACCTAACTCATGGATACAAACGCACCAAAAGGATCGAAGGACTTACCATTATGCCCACTTATAATGAAGGTACTGTCGGTGTTTTTGCAGGTCTGAGGTTCTAGCAAATACCGATTGATCGGATATTTCTCATTTTGCGACCACAAGCTTATTGGCCACTTTAATGGATCCATCGGCCGTTTCAATTCTGAAAATGTAAATACCTGCGGAGAGGTCGATCGTATTCAAAACGAAAAAATCATTTCTCGTGGTCAACTGTCTTAGCATAGACCCATCGGTTGAAATCAAGGTAAGTCGGTGTTCCTCGCTTCGGTCATTGTCAAAATAAATTCTGCCTTCCTCAACAATAGGGTTTGGGCGTACTTGGTAGCCCGTGCCTTGAAGGTTGATGATTTCAACCGATATGGTTTGCGACGGGCCTAAATTGCCCATCAATAGTCGGTAATAATTAACTTGATTCAGAATGGGAGATTCATCGATAAAGGAATAGCTCACTGTATCGGTAGGGCTCCCGCAAATGCCTTGAATATTGCCAACCGGCGAAAAGTTGATGTTGTCGGTCGAGCGGGTGATATCGATTCCATTGCAGGTTTGGCCAAAGTTCATAGTCCAGTCCAGAAAGACCTTTCCGCTGACTTGGGTTGCCGAGAATTGCAACTGTACGATTCCGTCTTGGGCTAGTCCTTCGGGAGAAAGCACTAAAATGGAGATCAGAGTCATGGAGTATGATAGAAAAGTTCTCATTCACCCAGAAGTACGTTGAATCGACCCTGTTATTATTCTGTGACAATCGAATCTCAGTTTTTGTCAGCAAAACGTCAGTTGCCCCCTCTTCAATTTTTTAGTGTGCAGGTGCTTGTCGGTTTAAAAGGATTAACCGTAAAACGGACTATTTAATCCGAGTGAATAGTACCTCTTGAGTTAGCAAAAATTGGGAGAATTTTTTAGCACCATTCACATTCATGTGATCGATGTTTCGGTAGTCATGTTCCGTCAATTCTCCCGAAAAGTTAATTATGGGGTATTGAGCCGCCAAGGTCTTTTTAAACTGAGCGTAATCGGTCATGAATTCAGCCGAGATAAAATCTCTCAATCGGTTGGTTGGCATTTCTATCAATACCACCTTGATTCCTTTTTCATTTAGCGAACCAATGAAGGATTTTAAACGCTCTGCCTTGTTATTGTCAAAAAAGTCTTCCTTCAATGGCAAATAAAAATGATGGGTAAAAGCATAAATGCTATCGTTATATAACTCATCACTTGAGTAGAACCCTCTTGGAGAAATGACTTCTTTCGAGCTGCCTGTAGCATCTCCATCTCTGAGATTTTGTGCGGCTTTTTCGGCCGATTTCCCAAGAAGTTGAAAGTAGAGTATGGGTGAACCTTCTTCAATAGCGATGGCTTCATTCTGAATCGGTTTATGCAAGTAGCGATGAATCGGGTAAGTTTCGAAATTATCGCTCAAAATGGAAAACGTTATCGGAGAAATGGTGAGGGCAATTGTTTTTGGTTTTTGACTGCAGGTTTCCAGATAATCATGGGTGATAATCTCATAAAAGAAAGGTCCTGCCGAAGCCGTTCCGAGATTGAAGGTGTGAAATCCTTCATGGTCGAATGAAGCTGGAATAATGGAAGAGTAAGCGTATGAGTTTCCAACAAAGAGAATATCTAGGCTATCAAATTGGGCCGCCAGCTGCAGTCGCTTGATGTTTTGATTGGCTGATACGGCTGCGTGCGTATTATCGGCTGTCCCGATGATTCTAAGAGTAATCAGAACGATACCTGTAAAAGCCAATGTTTTTAATAGGAATCGGAGCATATTCGTCTTCCTATATTTGCGGAATTGCAGTGCGCAAAATACCTAAAACGAGCTCCGTCGACTTCCCTTCATTCTCGGTTCCCAGCGTATCATTGTATCGCTTTGCCTTCTGTCGGTGGTAGGTCAAATCGAACTCTTCACTCAATTGAGAAATGACTTCGCCAAAAGTCAAACATGCTCTTTTGCAAATCTCTTGTTCTACGAAACCATAGTAGTCTATCGAGACACCTGTGGAAGCAAAGTAGATTGGTTGCCGCTTCAAAATGATGGCCTCCAGCAAGATATTGCTATCGCCTGAAACGATGCTTCCGCAGCGAAGGATGAAGTCAGGTGCTTTCTCTTCCTTATCGGAAATCTCCCAGCCGCGATCGGTAAAGCTCTTTTGAACAGCTTCGTCCATCAAAGGGTGAAAGCGCAGACAGAAAGGCGTTCCCGCTTTTTCCAAAGCTTCGCAGAGCTTGAAGTTCTCGTCCACTTCGTGGTAAACCATGCCGATGCAAACACCGACCAATTCTTTGGTTTCGTCGATCTCGCGTCGCTTCAAATAGGGGTCGTATTTCAGGGAGCCGACCAAGTGTATTTTGGTTTTGGTAGCACCGGCAGCGAGGTACTTCTCTTTGGCGTCTTCTCCATCCAGAAAAGCGATATCAGCAGAAAGCGGCGGGAAGTTCTCGCTTACCGACGCATGTTGAATATAGATGGTCGGAATACCCGCTCTTCGTGCAGCAACAAAACCTACTTGACTCAGCCCTGAGTGATCATTTGAGGCGATGTAGGCTTTCACTGTTCTCATAGATCGTTGAAAGGCATTGTGGTAATAATTGTACTGCCCCAACCGACGATAAAAGTTGTAGTATCTCGATCTAAACACTTCGCGGTCCCTGCCTTTGAAAGAGTATAACCACCCCATCATCTTGGAAGAGTATTTCAAATACTCAGACTTTAAATAGGCGTCGGGGAGAAGTTCATCCGTGAAGTCACTGTTTTCTGAAATCAATTCAGCCATATCTCTCATAGCCTCAAAAAGTGGAAGGAGAGCCTCGCGCTGATTGGTGGTATTGAAAGAGAAAACAAAGGGTTTGGTGAACTCCTTTGGCGCGACACCCTTTACGATGTCACTATTGATTTTGACCTCACCTTGTTTCTTTTTCAGGTCGACCAAAATCTCACGTGCACCCACTCTCATAGTTGGGATTTCCCGATCAAAGGGTTCCCAGAAGTTAATGAGATCGAGGTTTTTAAGGAGATTTTGATCTTTAACTTTCACGCGGTTGATCTATACAGTGTACGACTTTCGAATCGCATAATCCGTTTTTTTCCAGTGCTCGATGTATTCCGAAATCAACATCGTAGTTCCTCCCGGTAACTTCATATATGCATCTTCTTTGTCAGTAAGGAGTTCATTGCAACAACGAAAAGCTTCGCCCAGACTGACATCAGAAACCTTCGACTTTCCCGCACATTTGAGCACTAGCTGACAGCCTTCTAAGTCTTGAGGATAATCTACTGACAGGTTTTTTAGGCTCAAATCTTTTCCTTTCCATTCCAAATCGATGCAGCCTTTTTTACACGTTTCATCGAGAAGAACAAACCACGTCAGGTATTCCGATACCATTGGATTTTCCATTCGGAGATAAAGATCCCAGAGATATTTCGTCGAAAAAGCCTCAGCCGACATCCCAAAAGGGACGTTATTCACTCTGGCATAATCCACATTTTCGTTTCTCACCAATTCGATGATGGCATCAGTCAATTCAGGACTGGTAAATGGATTATCTCCCGTAACCCTCAAAATGATTCCTGATCGTGATTCCCAAGCCAAATCGAGCATGCGGTCTATCACCGATTCGGGATGGCCTCGGAAAACGGGGATATTTAAGTCGGCGCAGTGATCTGCCAGCGCATCATCGTCGGCCAAGGTTGAGGTGGTCAATCGAATATCGTTTGGGCGGTGTGCTTTAGAAATGTTGTTATACAAGGCCTCGATGAGTTTTTCTTCGCCAAGTGGAGCCAATACTTTCTTGGGCAGGCGCTGTGATTTAAGACGAGCGATAATGGCAATCGAAACCCGATCCATCGAAAACCCATTGATGGTATGTGCGATAAAGCTCGGTGCGTCATCTGCGCGTTTGATGCTGCCATCAGGCAGTACCTTTTTGTAGAGGATATCCCGATGAGGTCGTTCGTTTTCTACCGGGTGCTTCACCCCATTTCCGAGGGCTTTGGTAAAGAGCTTCACCTTTTCCGTGAGGATTCGAAACTCCTCGGGGTAGATACTCACCTGCCAATCGAAGTTGCGGTTGTTGCGTGTAATCGTGATGTGCTTCTCGAGGTAAGCACAACCTTTGGCCAAAGCCATCAGCGGTATCTCCGTAATGGTAGGCGAGTGGTCGGCCAAACCAACGGGGTAGCCGTATTCACTCTTCAGCGCATCCAGCGAGTCGAGGTTCAAATCTTCGTACTCGGTGGGGTAATTGCTGTAACCGGTCAGCAGAGCTTCCACTTGGTCGCCGATGATCGATAGCGCATAGCGGATCTCAAAATTGGTAGCCGCCTGCGTTTCTAAGATAACTTTGGTTTGTGGCCGCTCCTTGATTTTTTCCAGAAACGGCGGGTTTGTGAGATCGGTCGCGTGTACTTTGATGAGGTCAATGTTGTGAGAGAACACAAATGCCAGCGACTTTTCGTCAAGTGGACAAGGAATGACCGGTATGCCGATTTCATTACCAGTGGAAATCACTTTTGCCCAATCGTCAAAAGAAATATTGTGGTCGATGTAGAGTTGGTGCTTGGAGTAGTTCACATCCGAAAAGGAAATCGGATCCATAATCTGGACGGTAAAATAATCCGCTCCTGATTCTTTTGCCGCCCTCAACAAATCGATGACTTGATTCAATTGGCCCATATGGTTGTAGGCACTCTCTGCGATAATCCTCATTGATTCTGTTTTTTGCCGGCTACTTGAGCCACCAGTTCTTCCAGCCTTTCGGCTAAAACGTGTTCTTCTACAAATTCGCGGAAAGCTCCCTCTCCGCCTTTTTTAGTTAAGACTTGGTCTACGATTTTTTGAACGTATTTGGGAGCCGAAGACGGACAAGCAGATAATCCGACTGCTTCGAGCACTTGCATGTCGTTCAGGTCGTCGCCGCAGTAGGCCACTTCCTCGAGGCTTATTTCGTTTTCTTGGCAAAGCTCATTCACCAGCTCCAGCTTGTTCTTCGTTCCTTGAAAGAGGTAATCAACCTTGAGCTTGTCCGCTCGACGTTTTACCATATCGGTAACTTCACCCGTAAGGATTCCCACCTTGATTCCCGCGGCACGGCACCATAGCACACCTGCGCTATCGTAGGTATTGAATTTCTTGAATTCGTTACCCGTTTGGTCGTAGTACATGCCGCCGTCTGTCCAAACACCGTCGATGTCGGTCAGCACGAGTTTGTATTTACACTCTTTCAAATCAGACATCATTCGAATACAAAATAAGACTGCATCGCCGAAAACTTGTTTCGCTCCAAGCGAACATTGTTTAAGCCAAATGCTTCGTGAAGTGCAGCGGTTTCTCCAGGGAAACCTGGATCGTTTAATTCGTCGAACCCAATCACCGATCCTTTTACCAAATGTGGCTTGATGAGCTTCAAGCATTCTAGCGTTGGAGCGTATAGGTCAAAATCGAAATAGGCAAATGCGATGATGGTCTGCGGATTTCGCTTCAAGTAAGCGCTCAACTCTCTTGGGGCATCTCCTTTGCAAACCTCAATTTTATCGATGTGGTTGAGCGGACTTTCGTTCTGATTGCAATCGAGCACTTCCTTCAGGTAGTCGGCGTAGTTTTCGGTTACTCCAAAAGCACCCTTTTCGATAGACTCGTCGTTGCCATCTTTTTCGTGACCGCCTAGAAAACCTTCAAAAGTGTCGAACCCTATTATTCGGCGGTTGTAATTGAAAGGCTCGTAGATGCCGCGCATATTGCTAAGCGTCGCCAAGTTCTGTCCCCAGCGAGTTCCAAATTCCATGATCACCCCGTGGGTACCGACGATCTTTTGATAGATCTCGTTCATAAAAAGAACCTTCGAGAGTTCTTGTCGACGCTGATAAAGTCCTACTTGTGCCACCTTTTCCTCAGCGGGAATGGGCGAGTTCAAGTAGAGTTCATTATGGTGCTCTCTATTGTTCTTTTCCTTGTCAGAGGCGAGGGTTCTCAATTTCATGATTGCAAGTCTTTGGGGTAAATTACTTCGTTTGCTGGAATTTCTTTCGTTGTTTTTTTGCCAATGACGTTGGCTTTTTCGCTCCATTTGTACCCGTCTCCAGGGCTTAGTAAATGAATATCTTGGGCGGTAATGGTTTCGCCTGAAGCAATAATTCTATTCGTGGCTACCGAGCGTTCCAGTTTTTCTTTGGCTACTTGGACGCCATCGGCGATAAAGATTTTTTCCTCGCCTAGCTCCATTTCCAGCAGGCGAATGTCGCGTACCATCCGGTTGAGTCCATCGGGACCGAGTGAGCCACGTTGATCGGTTCCCTTCATTCGGCGGTCTAGCGTAATGTGTTTTTCGATAATTGTAGCTCCCATCGCAACTGCGGCAACTGGCACCGATATTCCAACAGTGTGATCGCTATAGCCAACTCCATAGTTGGGATACTTCTTTTGGAGATAGGTGATCGTCTTCAAATTTACATTTTGCGGGTGCGTCGGGTATTCCGATACACAATGCAGAATTGATAGTTTGTCGTGGTGCTTGGTTATCACCTCAACCGCTTGGTCGAGTTCTTTCTCACCCGCCATTCCTGTAGAAACAATGATGGGTAGTTTGGTCTCTGCCAATACTTCTAACAGTGGAAGGTTGGTCAAATCGCGGGAAGCCACTTTGAGGTAGTCAGGTGAAAAATGCCGGAGAATGCTTGTGCAAGAAGGGGCGCAAAGTGTTTCTACAAAATCGAGACCTAAGGCCTTGGCGTATTTGTAAACTTCGAAGTGCTCTTCATCTGAAAGCTCGAGAACTTCGCGGTGCTCACCGTAAGTCTTTCCGAACGAATTTGGCGTATTGTAAGGTCTCCTCATCTGGGAGTCGCTTAGCTCATACTTCAAGTCCCGCTTCGTGAGCTTCACGGCGTCCATTCCTTTTAGGGTAAGACCAAAGAGCTGCTCTTCCACTTCTCTGGCTGCCGCGTCGACAATCAGCTTGGCAATATCAACTGAGCCATTGTGGTTTTGACCGATTTCACCTATGAGATAGGTTTGGTTATTGGTGTTTTTTACCATGGGGCACAAATGTATTAATGTTCTGTGAAGAGTTTTCAGTGAGCAGTGTACAGTGAGCAGTTTTTCAGCAAGATTACCTCAAAAGAGACTGATTCATTTTACTAATACTTTGTCACAGACGTCAATTATTTAGTTTGATTTCGCATTGTGCGAAGAGATGCACCCATCATTCTAAGTAATTCTTCCAGATCATTCAGTAATTCTTGAGCTTTCTCTTTGTCAAGCCAATCGGTGTGTCGTAATAGCATTATCCAGTACCTAGCTTCTCGACCCTCTTTGTAGGATATGCTGATTTTATGATGGAAGTCTTTTTTTGAATAGGCACCGTTTGCTTCTTCGGCATTTGCCCCTATGGATGTAGCGCTCCGAATGAGCTGTTTGGAAAGAATGAATTCTTTCTTCTCGATTAGTTGATAACCGACCTTGACAACTTTAACAGCAAATGCATAGCTCTTAGCTTTGAGTGTTCCTGTTTTCATCGTGACACATGGAATTAGTATGGGTTTATTTGAATTGCCCTCAAGATACAAATTCGCGGATTTCAACCTTTTTTTTCGTTGCCCACTGAAAACTGCTTACTTCCCACTGTACACTGAAAACTGCTCACTGAAAACTGACCTAATGAATTCGCCCCGGAAGGTAAACCACCGCAGGAACATACCCCAACGCGTCACTCGCCTTTACCCTAAACTTCGTCCAATAGCGGTAAAGCCCGAGAAGATTCCATTTTTTCAGAACCATGTCTCGCTGTTGAATAAATATGGTCACGCTGTATTCGCCGTTTATGAAAATACAATTCGGGATTACTGCTTCCAAATTGTGTGTTTTCTTATCGTTTTGGATGGGCTCTTGAAATTGGAAGCTGTCATAGATTCCCACGATTTTTAAGTCCTTATCTGTGATTTGAACTTTTACATGAAACCAATCGATCGAAGGATCAACCTTTACACGAATTCCTACTTTCAAGTCGTCTTGGTAGTCTACGGCAGGCATTCCTTCCAAGTCGAGGTATTTCTCTGAAGAGGCCACCGTCACTTCTTCGACTTGGGCGAACTCGTCGTACTCTACCTTCGGATCATTGCCACCGAAATGCTCAAAGTACTTGTCGATTCCAGTGGAAACATCTTCCCCTTCAAACTCCATCTGGCCGTACTCCATCAGCAAAATTTTGTTGGAGATAATGGCGACGTTTGGCATGGAATGACTGACGAAGATTACCGCAGCATCCTTCATCATTTCGTTGATCTTATTGAAGGATTTGATCTTGAATCCAGAGTCACCGACGGCGAGTACTTCGTCGAGGATAAGCACATCGGGTTTCATATGGACAGCGACTGAGAATCCCAGTCTCACCTTCATTCCAGAACTGTAGTACGCCACAGGACTGTCGATGAACTTCTCAATTTCAGAGAAGGCGATAATTTCATCGATTACTTTGTCGATCTCCTTTTTGGAAATGCCCAAGACTGAACCATTGTTGTAAATGTTTTCTCTTCCCGTAAGGATAGGGTTGAAGCCCGAACCGAGCTCGATCAGAGCACCTACGCGACCATCCATCGTGATGGTACCCATATCGGGTTTGATCAATCCGTTGAGCATTTTAAGCAACGTACTTTTTCCCGCGCCATTTCTTCCGATCAGACCTAGACACTCGCCTCTTCTGAGTTCAAAACTCACATTTTGCACCGCCCAAAACTCTTTTGGCCTTAGCTCCGATTGTCCCTTGCGACCGCCCATTAATTCTCCTGTGAGATCCTTGACACCATACCACAAGCTTGTCTTCAAATCGCGGCAAAACTTCTTCGAGACATTTTCAACCCTTACCAGAACTTCTTTTGACATACTATGCGTTCATTCGTTCGATCAAGATAGGCATAGCCAATCTGTATGCTATCATGACAAGTGCCAATAGGACCAATACTATTAAGTTAATCCAGATGAAGCTATTCAGAAATTCGGGTTCCATTCCTGTCAACCAATCTCGGGTAGTCATTATGAGGGGTGTAACAGGATTGTTACGCAAGATTTCACCAGAAAGACCTTCCTCCGGAATGGCGTAAACCACAGGAGTGAAAAACATCAAAAATTGCATCACCAGCGGGATTGCTTTACTAATATCTGTGTAGAGCATCCCCAGCGGTGTCAGCATAAGTCCGATGGCTGTACCTGCAAGTACCAGTGATATGACACCGATTGGGAAAAGAAGTAGCGACCATCCGCTGAAATAGCCCATGATAGCAAGTGCTACAATGAGGATAACTGCTTTTACTCCCGCGTTGAAAAGCCCTTGATAGATTCCGGCAACGATGAGTGCTTCACGAGGGAAATTCACTTTTGCAAGAATGCTTTTATTCTGTGTTGTTTTTTCAATGGGGGCTTGCATGCTTTCCATGAATATGGCCCAAATCATGGTGCCGGAAAAAACGTAAATAGGATAGGGAATAGCCGTTTCGCCCATGGAAACAATGCCGCTATTATTCAGGAAAATCCATACCAATGTATTGGCCAACGGCAAAATGAAGGCCCAGAGAATACCCAAAAAACTCTGCCGATAAAGTGCTTTAATATCGCGAATGGTGAGCCGCTTTGCTAAGTCGTTTCCCTTCCGGATATCGATGGCCATTTCGCGTACCATCACCCACGGCTTACGGATGTTTGAATGTGGCGTGTATACTCTTCTTTCCATTCGATGGCAAAGATAGTTTTTACCCTAAGATTGAGAGGGTGTCTCCACTTGAACCTGCATTAAATAGTCTATCTCTCAATTTCCAATGGAGGGCTTTAAGAATTGAATACAACTTGTTCCGTTAGTTTTCGTCATTCCAATACCTTATCTAATCAACAATTAACCTATTATGAAGACCAAGAAACTATCCATTATTTATTTCCTGGCAGCCCTTGTGCTGTTCTCATGCAAAGATGACAAAGACGACATGGACACGATGTCCGCGTCAGGTAACCCTGTTGGAATCGTAGAAAACTCTCACACTTCCGGTCAGACGGTCAGTGTAGATTTCAGAGGTAGAATAACGAATCAACAAGGAGAACCAATAGCGGGCGCTACAGTAAGTGCAGGTGGTTCGGTAACCATTACCAATGCACAAGGGTTTTACCAAATTATTGATGCCATTGTCGACAATCAATACGCCTTGGTCAAAGTAGAATTCGGTGGAAAGTTTGATCAGTTTCGAGCTTTGAAGCCAAAGCAAAGTGGGACCAATTTGGTCGACATTACCATGATTGATAAGGTAGCCAATGGTTTTTTCTCTACTTCCTCCGGTGGGGTCGTGGATATACCGGGAGGCGCGTCAGTTTCTTTTCCTGCAGGAGAATTGGTCACTACAGGTGGTCAACCTTACTCAGGCGAAGTGGTCGTGTCTACCACCTACCTGGACCCGTCTGATCCTGAGCTCATGTCTTATATGCCCGGCTCATTAGCAGCAGTGAGTGAAGATGGTGAGCCTGTGGGAATGATCACGTACGGAATGGTAGGGGTTGAACTTTTGGGTGCCACCAATGGACAACAATTACAATTGGCAGGTAATCGAAAAGCTACACTGACTTTACCGCTACCCGAAACACATACTTCACACGCACCTGAGAGTATTTCACTTTGGTACTTTGATGAGACTGCCGGTATTTGGCAAGAAGAAGGCGAGGCTTCCAAACAGGGAAGCTCTTACGTAGGACAAGTGAGTCATTTCTCTTTTTGGAATTGTGATGTGTCAGTAAATACGGCCGTATTGGAAGGTAATTTGGTTTTATCTTCAAGTGATTTTCCCATCAGTTCTCTTCTAGTCAAACTCACTCGTCCCAATGGATCGTCGGCTTGGGCTCAAGTCGGTGCTGAGGGTTATTTCAGTGGGATAATTCCTTCTGACGAAATTTTGCAGTTTGAAGTAATAGCCAGTGAGTGCGATGAAGTTTTGTATGAAGATGAAATCGGACCATTCTCGGAGGATACTGACCTTGGAGAAATCGAATTAGAAATTTCAAGTATCGACTTAGGTATTATTAGTCTTTCGGGATCGATTGTGGACTGCGATGGTGAACCAATGGAGAATGTTTTTATTACATACGAAGAGATAGGAAGTAATGTGAACGGCTACTTTGTTACGGATGAGTTCGGATTCTACTCAGCCTCTATTCCTTGTTTGGAAGAAGGAACAATCGTTTTTGAGCCTTTCAGTTTGTCTGAATTGATTCAAGGAGAAATCTTTAGTTTAGACTACGAACTGAGCGAGTCAGAGCAATATGATCTGGGGCAAGTTGCTCTTTGTGACGGAGAAGTGATTTTTGAATACTTAAATTATTCCGACGGGACCAATGAGCTGTCTTTTGATGAGGTGGAATTCATACCATCAGACGACGAGGAGTGTGGAGAACTGGCTGCGTTTTTGCAAGGGAGTGGGTCTACGGATTATACCGATGGAATAGGATTACTCAACTTCGATATTAGTGACTCGCTAGATTTTTGGGGAGCTTGTTCCTTAGAGATAGAAATCAGAGGTTATCTCTCCAATGGAAACTACTTAGTGGCGAGCGTTCCCGCAGGACAGACCATATTTGATATCATCCAACAAATAGAAGATGGAACGACTACTCTATTGGAAGCGACTATGACATATGGAGAAGCCTTTTCGGGAGTGACTGAAGTCAATATTTATGAAGACGATATGAGTACAACTCCGCTCAGTACCTACGAGCCGGATGAGGTCAATATTGACTTTCTTGTCGTGTATGAAGAGTAGAAACGACGCAGGGTAATGAATTATTAAGCCATCTGGAAACAGATGGCTTTTTTATTCTGTCTATCATTAATGTCCGACACTCTATCTCATACTCAGATAACAGTTGACCTGATCGGGTAAAAATTTGTGAGGATTTCATTTAGGAGTGTAAGATTGACGGGTAATTGTTGGTATTGATTGAAATGGGCTTTTTATATTGTTAAACATAAGTTTAACCACACTAACCAAACACGACCATGAAAAAATACAATCGGATCTTATTCCTGGCGGCCCTTGTGCTGTTCTCATGCAAGGATGACAAAGACGACATGGACACGATGTCCGCGTCAGGCAACCCTGTTGGAATCGTAGAAAACTCTCACACTTCGGGTCAGACAGTCAGTGTAGATTTCAGAGGTAGAATAACGAATCAACAAGGAGCACCAATAGCGGGCGCTACAGTAAGTGCAGGTGGTTCGATAACCATTTCCAACGCACAGGGTTTTTACCAAATAGAAGACGCGGCAGTAGATGACAACTATGCTCTGGTTAAAGTGGAGTACAACGGTATGTTCGATCAGTTTCGAGCATTAAAACCCAGAGCAGACCAAACGAACTACGTGGACATTGCCCTAATTCAAAAGATAGTAAATGGTTTTTTCTCTACTGCATCGGGAGGAGTAATCAATGTTCCCGGAGGACCAACCGTTTCCTTCCCCGCGGGGGAATTGGTTACGAGCGGAGGTCAGCCATACTCGGGAGAAGTCTTGGTGGCATCGACCTACCTTGATCCGTCTGATCCTTCATTGATGTCATACATGCCGGGTTCGCTAGCTGCTATTGATGATGAAGGCGAAGCGGTTGGGATGATCACATACGGAATGGTGGGTGTAGAGCTCTCGGCCGCTTCCAACGGACAGAAATTGCAATTGGCCGGTGGAAGAAAAGCAACGATAACATTACCGCTACCCGAAACACATGCTTCACATGCACCTCAGAGTATTCCTTTGTGGTACTTCGACCAGACGGCAGGCATATGGCAAGAGGAAGGAGTAGCGACTCGAAGTGGGAATTCTTATGTTGGACAAGTAGGTCACTTTAGTTTTTGGAATTGTGATGTTTCCGTGAACTCAGTCTTTTTGGAAGGACATTTATATCTACAACCCGAAGGCATACCACTCTTTGACACTCGGGTCAAGATTGAGAGGCAGGACGGTGGTTTTGCCTCGACTCAGGTCGATCAAGACGGATACTTTAGTGGAATAGTACCAGGAAATGAATTGCTCACTTTTATCGTAGAATCAGGTGATTGCAATCAAATTTTGTATTCAACCGAAATAGGTCCTTTTACCGATGATGTCGACATGGGAGAGGTACCTTTAGAGCTTTCCACATATGATTTTGGGATCGTTGAATTCCAAGGAACTGTAGTGGGTTGCGATTCTGACCCACTTTTAGGCATTTTGGTAATAGTTAATCTGCCAGGCAGTAACTTCGGCTACTACACAACTACAAATCAAAATGGTGAATGGGACTTGGCTATACCATGTCTGGATCAAGGCCAGGTTTTCATCAACGCATTTGATATTTCAGAGCTTACGGAGGCGGAAGAACTGATTCTTCCATACAATATTGAACAAAGCCCACTGGTAGAAGCTGGAGAGATTGACTTCTGTGATGCCGAAGAGGTTATCGAGTACCTCATCTATTCCGACGGGGAGAATGAACTGGAATTTGATGTGGTTCAAGCAAATATTGGGAATTGTGGTGTTCTTTATGCTTTTAATGGTGGGAATGAATCTACCGAGTACCTTTTTGCGGAAGATTTCTTTGGCTTAAGTTTCGGAACATTATCCGATACTTCCTGGACAGTTTGTGGTACAGTTGATATTGATTTACGTGGCTACAGTGCGGATGGCGAATACCTTATCGTCACCATTTCAAGTGCCTTATTTAATGCCTCTGAAATTCAGTACATCAATTCAGATTCATTTTACTTATTTCAAGGAGAGCTCAGCAGTCTCTCCAATGTTGGTGGATTCAGCATTCAAGTTGAAGTTTATGAATCTCATTTGAGCACTACGCCTACAAGTACATACGCCCCGGATGAAGCAGTAATCAATATGCTTGTTACCGAAAACGAATAAATAGATCAAAGGGATCCGTTCGATTATAAAAAAGCGCCGGCTCAAAACTGAGTCGGCGCTATTAATTGAAGTATTTTAAGATGCTTTAGAAACTCTCTACCAATTCATCCAAAGCCATATCGAGATACTGGCCTCTTAAGTTTTTGGCTAGAATTACACCATTCTCATCAATCAAAATGCTTTGAGGAATACTGCGCACATTGTAAATCTGAGCAGGCTTAGAACTCCATCCTCCTAGATCACTTACGTGGTATTTCCAAGCCAACTTGTCTTGGGCAATAGCTGCCACCCACTTGTCTTTGGCCTTGTCAAGGCTTACGCTGTAAATCTCAAAACCTTTGGCATTCTTGAATTTAGCCTTCTTGTATTTGTTGTAGGCGTTCACCACATTTGGATTTTCTCTTCTGCACGGTCCGCACCACGAGGCCCAAAAGTCGATTAAAACGACATTTCCCTTGAGGTCAGAAAGGCTCAACATTTTTCCATCAGGACTCTCAAAGGATAATTCAGGAGCGATGTCGCCGATGTTAAGCCCTACTTCGCCTGATTGCTCTACTGGGGTGTTCTTATCTACGTTATTGGAGCTTACGCTGAATGCTGTAAGTACCGCCAACCCTATAATTGCTATGCTTGTTGTCAATATTTTCATGATGATTTTTTTTGCCTGTTTAGTCAAAAGACGTACCAAATTACGAAATGCGCTTGATATTTGCACCCAAGGCCTGTAGTCTGGTGTCTATATTTTGGTATCCTCTATCAATTTGTTCAATGTTGTGAATGGTGCTCTTACCGTCCGCGCTAAGTGCTGCAATCAAAAGTGAAACTCCCGCACGAATATCAGGTGAGGTCATCGATATTCCTTTGAGGTTTACCTGTTTGTCCAATCCAATTACCGTGGCTCTGTGCGGATCACAAAGGATAATCTGTGCTCCCATATCGATCAGTTTATCCACAAAGAAAAGACGGCTTTCAAACATTTTTTGATGGATCAATACCGATCCTTTTGCCTGTGTGGCAACAACCAAAACAATGCTCAATAAGTCAGGTGTAAATCCAGGCCACGGATGGTCTGATACGGTCATGATAGAACCATCAATATAAGTATCGATAGCGTAATGATCTTGCGCCGGAATGTGGAGATCATCTCCCCTCAAATCCATCTTGATTCCCAACCTTCTGAAGGTGTCAGGGATAATCCCAAGCATCGGATAGTTGACATCTTTGATAGTAATTTCGGAACCGGTCATTGCTGCCAATCCAATGAAACTGCCGATTTCGATCATGTCGGGAAGCACCCTATGCTTAGTTCCCCCGAGGTATTCAACACCTTCAATGGTAATGCGATTGGAACCCGCACCTTCGATCTTAGCTCCCATTGCATTCAGCATTTTGCAAAGTTGCTGAATGTATGGTTCGCAGGCCGCATTGTAAAGAGTGGTAGTGCCTTTGGCCATGGAAGCCGCCATAATAACATTGGCAGTACCGGTTACGGAAGGCTCATCCATGTGATGGAAAGTGCCCTTGAGGTTATCAGCTTCTACTTGGTAAAATTGCTCTCCGGGATTGTAATTGAATTTGGCACCGAGTTTCTCAAACCCGATGAAGTGAGTATCCAGTCTTCTTCGACCTATTTTGTCTCCACCGGGCTTTGGGATATATCCTTTTCCAAATCGAGCGAGTAGAGGACCGACGATCATAATTGAACCGCGAAGACCGCTGCCTTTCTTTTTGAATGTCTCGGTATGGAGGTATTCTATGTCTACGTTTTCAGCAGTGAAGGCATAGTGCTCTTTTCCCAGCTTCTCCACCTTTACTCCCAAATCGCGCAGGAGATCGATCAGTTTATTGACATCAATGATATCGGGAACGTTTTCTATTTCAACCCTTTCAGGAGTTAGCAGCACAGCGCAAAGGATTTGAAGAACCTCGTTTTTTGCACCTTGGGGAATAATCTCACCTTTTAATTTTTGTCCCCCGATAATTTCAAATGCACCCATCCTTTAATTTCTTTTTTTGCGTCGTTTCTTTTGGCCTTTTCTCTGGTTCTGTCTTTGGGGTGGCTTGTTGACTCCCATTTGCTGTATCACCTTTTGGGTAGATTCCAGGTCTTGTTCGGGGTTTTCCAGCTTCAACTTGCCGTTTGATAATTTCTGCAAGTCTGAAGCTATCACTTCATCTCTTACACTGTTTTGGTTCCAAACCACATAAGCACGCTTCATTACATTGCCCATGCTGATGGTAGCTTTTTGACGCTCTTCGTCATCTTCGATCAAGAGGACTTGTTCGAGAAGCTTTTCGATAGTCTTACCATAGTGACCTAAACGAATATCGTTTTTGGGGTAACCTACTTTCTTCGGTTTTGATTCGAATGACTCCGGAGTAGGCTTGGGATAAGGTGATTCCACGTCCAATTTAAAATCGGACATCACGTGTAGGTGATCCCACAATTTGTGATTAAAGTCTTCTACGTCACGAAGTTGTGGGAAAAGGTTTCCCATGGTTTTAATAATGGAACGCGCACATCTATTGCGTTCATCTCTATCTTCTATGGTGACACAATGTGCGACCATTGTATGGATACTACGGCCATATTCCGATATTTTTAAATCGGGCCGCGTACTATTGTAAGTTAATTTCATATGGTGATTTTCTCGTCAGATAAGACGGCTAATGCTGTGCAAAGTAAAGATGAATTAATTCTTTAAAAAGGATTTAACCAAGTTTTCGACCTATTCAACGATTTCTAGCTTGGCAAATTTTAGAAGGAGCTGTTTTTGTCCAACCGTAGGGAAAAAGACCGTTGCTTTTTCATTTGGCGATTCTCCTTCAAGATTAACCACTTTTCCCTTGCCAAATTTAGCATGCGCCACTTTCGTTCCGACTACGACAGATCCGGGAGGTAGCGTGCTTCCTACCGCTGCACTTGTCTGACTCACTTTTTTGAGATTTTTCGGTACAGATGGTTGAGGTGTTTGTGGTTTGGTTTCAGACTTTCTCTTGAAGTTCTGCCTTTTGGCAAATGAGTTGCCTCCTGAAGATCCGAATCCGCCCCAAGGGGTCTCGTCAAAGGACGAAGGTGCATTTCTCTCTTCAGTCTCAGGTAAATCTACATATTGCGTGTCTATCTCATCGATGAATCGGCTGGGCTCACAATAATTTAAGCTGCCGTACTTGTATCTACTCATCGCATAAGTAAGGGTGACTTTTTTCTCAGCCCTCGTCAATGCCACATAAAATAGTCGGCGCTCCTCTTCCAATTCGCTTCTTTCATTCAGCGAGAGTTGAGAAGGAAATAGATTTTCTTCCAGCCCGACGATGTAGACATAGGGAAACTCAAGACCTTTTGATGCATGGATAGTCATGAGACTTACCTTGTTATCATCGTCATCGTTCTGATCGGCATCGGTCAAAAGAGCAACATCTAACAAGAAGTCGCTGAGTGTTGGCTTTTTCCCATCAAATTCAGGTCGCTCACTTTCAGTGAACTCCTTTATCCCGTTTAAGAGTTCTTGGATGTTTTCAAAACGACTCAAACCCTCCGGCGTTTTATCCGCATAGAGCTCGCGCAGGAGGCCCGTGCTTTTCGCAACATGTTCGGCCAAGGAAAAGGCTTCCTCCGTCTGCAATTGGGCAGAAAAGCTCTTCATCATCGTTGTGAAGTTGGCCAGCTTTGCTTTCGTACCTGAATTTACATCAAGCTCATCTCGAGAGGTCGTCATGATCTCCCACATGCTTTTGTCCAGCTCGTTGGCTTTGATTGTAATTTTCTCCAAGGTCGTTTTTCCAATTCCACGAGTGGGATAGTTTATCACTCGCTTCAGCGATTCCTCGTCGTTCGGATTGGCAGTAAGTCGATAATAAGCCAGTAAGTCTTTGATCTCCTTCCTTTGGTAGAAAGATTGACCTCCATATATGCGGTAAGGAATATTAAGTTTCCTCAGGGCCTCCTCCATCGAACGACTTTGGGAGTTTGTTCTGTATAGTATAGAGAAGCTTTTATTGTCTAGCCTAGCGTTATTCTTTTCTTGAAAGATGTCATTGGCCACGAATAGCCCTTCTTCATTGTCAGATAGGTTGCGAACCACACGAATGATTTCTCCTTCATCATTGGAAGTCCATACATCTTTCTTTATGCGGTCGCGGTTTTTATCAATAACGCTGTTTGCGGCACCTACAATACGCTTTGTAGAGCGGTAGTTCTGTTCGAGTTTGTAAAGACCATAATCGGGGTAGTCCTTTTTAAAATTGAGAATATTCTGAATATTGGCCCCTCTAAATCCATAGATGCTCTGGGCGTCGTCCCCAACCACGCAAAGGTTTTCATTGAGAGCAGCGAGTTTCTTTACTATAAGGTATTGGCTGAAGTTGGTATCCTGGTACTCGTCAACCAGGAGGTATCTGAACTTGTGTTGGTATTTATACAAAACGTCAGGGAAATCCCTTAGCAAGACATTCGTTTTATACAATAGATCATCAAAGTCCATCGCTGAAGACTTGAACAAGCGCTTATTGTATTCGAAATAGATTTCAACCAGTTTAGGTCGGCCACCCATCTCGTCATCACTCATGATTTCCGCGTGCTCTCTGTATGCTTTCGGTGAGATGAGGTTGTTCTTCGCCGCCGAAATCCGGTTCTGGACAAAACTCGCTTTGTAAAGTTTGTCGTCTAGCCCCATTTCTTTGACAATACTCTTCAAAAGATTACGGCTATCTTGAGTATCGTAAATAGAGAAATTGGAAGGGTAGTTGAGCTTTTCAGATTCTACTCTGAGTATTCTTGCGAAAATACTGTGAAAGGTTCCCATCCAGATATTTCGCGCTTCGCTCGAACCTATGATGGAAGCAATCCTTTCTTTCATCTCTTTGGCTGCCTTATTTGTGAAGGTTAAGGCTAAGATTTGAAACGGGTCTACTCCTTTATTAATAAGGTAAGCGATTCTGTATGTAAGGACTCGTGTCTTTCCTGATCCGGCGCCCGCGATGACCATTGTAGGTCCTTCTGTATTGATGACTGCCTCTTTTTGGGCAGTATTTAGAGAATCCAAATATTCCATTGATGCAAAAATACAGTTTCGATTTTGATACCGATCTTCGTATTGAAAATCCTTGTAAACAAAGACGAAATAAGTATCCGAAAGCTGAGTGTAGTAGGGGTGAAAAGCAATTTCTTACAAACTCTTAAAAAACTCTCAAATCCTCTGTTGTATAATTGATTTATTCTTGTACATTTGCAGCCCCAATTATGCTAGGGGTTAAGCGCATTGCGCCGAAAAACACTGATTAAGAGCAAGTTTAAGATATGCCAACGATACAGCAGCTTATACGAAAAGGAAGAGTAACAAAAGCAAAGACAAGTAAGTCAGCCGCTTTAGCATCATGCCCTCAACGCCGAGGAGTTTGTGTGCGTGTATACACTACCACACCAAAGAAGCCGAATTCGGCAATGAGAAAAGTAGCGCGTGTGCGTTTGACCAACGGAAGAGAGGTGAACGCCTACATCGGGGGTGAAGGTCACAACCTGCAAGAACACAGTATTGTGTTGGTGCGTGGAGGAAGAGTAAAGGATCTTCCGGGTGTGCGTTACCACATTGTGCGTGGCGCGCTTGATACTGCCGGTGTTGACGGTCGTACACAACGTCGCTCTAAATACGGAACAAAAAGACCTAAGAAATAAGGGAATCTGAGTCATGAGAAGAAAGACAGCAAAGAAACGCATCACTCTCCCCGACCCGAAGTTTAACGAGGTGTTGGTGACCAAGTTCGTGAACAACATGATGTACGCGGGCAAGAAGAATACTGCTTACTCAATCTTTTACGACGCGATTGCCATCGTTGATGAGAAAAGTGGGGAAGAACAAGGTTTGGACGTATGGAAGAAAGCTCTTACAAACGTTACTCCTGCCGTTGAAGTGAAAAGCCGCCGTGTAGGTGGAGCTACTTTTCAGATTCCACAGCCTATTCGCGATAGCCGTAAACTTTCAATGGCTATGAAATGGTTGATCAGCTATTCTCGAAAGAGAAATGAAAAGACCATGAGCGAGAGAATGGCTTATGAAATTATCGCTGCTGCTAAAGAAGAAGGAGCAGCTTACAAGAAAAAAGAAGATACCCACAGAATGGCAGAGGCAAACCGTGCTTTCTCTCATTTTAGGTTCTAGAACATAGTCAAGTTAGATAATACAGCAAATAATGGCTAAAAGAGATTTATCCTACACCAGAAACATCGGAATCGCTGCCCATATTGACGCGGGTAAGACGACGACGACCGAGCGTATCTTATACTACGGTGGTGTAAGTCACAAGATTGGAGAGGTGCATGATGGTGCCGCTACAATGGACTGGATGGAGCAGGAGCAGGAGCGTGGTATCACGATTACTTCTGCGGCTACAACATTGAATTGGAATTACCGTGGAGACAAATACCACGTAAACATTATTGACACCCCTGGTCACGTTGACTTTACTGTAGAGGTAAATAGGTCTTTACGTGTTCTTGATGGGTTGGTTTTCTTGTTTAGTGCTGTTGACGGTGTTGAACCTCAGTCGGAAACGAACTGGCGTTTGGCCAACAACTACAACGTTCCGCGTATAGGATTCGTAAACAAGATGGACCGCCAAGGTGCAGACTTTTTAAATGTTTGCGCTCAGGTAAAAGAGATGCTGGGTAGCCACGCGTTACCATTGCAAATCAACATCGGAGCTGAAGATGATTTCAAAGGAGTGGTTGACTTGATCAATTTCAAAGGAATTGTCTGGAACGAAGATGACATGGGAATGACTTTCAAGGAAGTGGAAATCCCTGCCGAGATTTTGGATGAGGCAACTCAGTTGAGAGAGGAATTGTTGGAGGCGGTAGCTGAATTCGATGAAACGGAATCTTTGATGGAGAAATTCTTCGAGGATCCTGCTTCTATCACTGAAAGAGAAATCTTGGATTGTTTGCGTGAAGCGACCATCGCTGGGAAAGTTGTTCCGATGATGTGTGGTTCAGCTTTCAAGAATAAAGGAGTTCAAGCAATGTTGGATATGGTTATGGAAATTCTTCCTGCGCCAACTGACATTGAAGGTATAGAAGGTACAAACCCTGATTCAGGTGAGCCTGAACTCAGAAAGCCATCTTATGATGAGCCTTTTGCAGCATTAGCATTTAAAATTGCTACTGACCCATTCGTAGGTCGTTTGTGCTTTACCAGAGCTTATTCGGGTGTTCTTCCTTCAGGTTCATACGTGTTGAACACGAGAACAGGTAAGAAAGAGCGTATCTCGAGAATATTCCAAATGCACTCAAACAAGCAGAACCAAATCGATTCTCTTGGAGCAGGAGACATTGGAGCTTTGGTAGGTTTTAAGGATATTAAAACGGGAGATACACTCTGCAATGAAAAGCATCCGATCGTGTTGGAATCTATGGATTTCCCGGATCCGGTTATTGGATTGGCGATCGAGCCTAAGACGCAATCTGACGTTGACAAGTTGGGTGTAGCCCTAGGTAAGCTTACTGAAGAGGATCCAACATTTACAGTGAAGACTGATGAGGATTCAGGACAAACAGTCATTAGTGGTATGGGTGAGCTTCACTTGGATATCATCATGGACCGTCTTCGTCGTGAATTTAAGGTAGAAGTGAATCAAGGTGCACCTCAGGTTTCTTACAAGGAAGCCATAAACGGAACGATTGATCACCGTGAGACTTATAAGAAACAAACAGGTGGTCGCGGAAAATTCGCAGATATCGTAGTTACGATTGAGCCTGGTGACAATGAAAATCCTGGATTGATTTTCGTTAATGAAATCAAAGGTGGTAACGTACCAAAAGAATTTATTCCATCTATTGAGAAAGGTTTTAAAGAAGCAATGGCCAATGGTGTTCTTGCAGGCTTTCCGGTAGATTCATTAAAGGTGACATTGAAGGATGGATCTTTCCACGCAGTGGATTCTGACCAACTTTCATTCGAGCTGGCAGCAAAACTGGCATTCCGTACGGCTGTTCCAAAGGCAAAACCAATTCTTCTTGAGCCAATCATGAAGCTAGAGGTGTTGACTCCTGAAGAAAACATGGGAGACGTTGTAGGTGACTTGAACCGTCGACGAGGAATCATGGAAGGAATGGGAGACAGAGCTGGAGCAAAAGTTGTAAAAGCAAAAGTTCCACTTTCAGAAATGTTTGGATATGTGACTCAATTGAGAACGATTTCCTCAGGACGTGCTACGTCTACAATGGAATTCTCTCACTTCGAGGAAGCACCTAAAAACGTAGCTGAAGAAGTAATAGCCAAAGTAAAAGGTAAATCAGTAGAAGCTTAATTATACAGTAGCATTCATAACGATGAGTCAAAAAATCCGCATTAAGCTAAAGTCGTACGATCACAATTTGGTCGACAAATCGGCAGAGAAAATCGTGAAGACCGTAAAGTCAACAGGTGCCGTAATTAGTGGGCCAATTCCACTACCTACACACAAGCGCATCTACACAGTTTTGCGTTCACCTCACGTAAATAAAAAATCTAGAGAGCAATTTGAACTCTGCTCCTACAAGCGACTGTTAGACATCTACAGTTCTTCTTCGAAGACTGTCGATGCGTTGATGCGCTTGGAATTACCCAGTGGGGTTGAAGTAGAGATTAAAGTCTAATAATTACAATAAGAAGATGCCTGGTTTAATTGGTAAAAAAGTAGGAATGACCAGTACGTTCGTAGGTGAAGACGGTAGAAACGTCGCATGTACGATCATACAAGCTGGTCCTTGCGTTGTAACGCAAGTGAAGACCGAAGAGAACGATGGTTACAAAGCCATTCAGTTAGGATTCGGCGAACGGAAGGAGAAAAATACTCCCGCTCCACTCAAAGGGCATTTCAAAAAAGCCAAGACTTCTCCAAAGAAGAGATTGGCTGAGTTTGCTCACTTCGCAGGCGAGTATAAGCTCGGTGATGAAGTGACTGTCGAAATATTCGCTGAAGGTGAGTTTATCGACGTGAGTGGAAAATCTAAAGGAAAAGGTTTTCAGGGTGTGGTAAAACGTCACAACTTCCGTGGAGTTGGAGATGCAACACACGGCCAGCACAACAGATTGCGTGCTCCAGGTTCTATTGGAGCTGCTTCTGATCCCGCGAGAGTATTCAAGGGAATGAAAATGGCTGGTCAAATGGGTGATGCAAAAGTTACTTTGGAGAATATCCAAGTGCTTAAGATTATGCCCGAAGAATCCTTGCTAATTGTGAAAGGTTCCGTACCCGGAGCAAAAGGTTCATTTCTAATCTTGGAGAAAAACTAATGGAACTTTCAGTCTACAATATCGAAGGAAAGGAGACCAAAAAGGTTAAATTGGACGATTCCGTATTCGGAATTGAACCGAACGATCACGCCATTTATATGGATGTGAAACAGTTTGGAGCCAACAACCGACAAGGTACTCATAAAGCGAAAGAGCGCGCTGACGTAAAAGGAAGCGGACGCAAGATCAAAAAGCAAAAAGGAACAGGTACTGCCCGTGCGGGTGATATAAAGAACCCTTTGTTTAGAGGTGGAGGTCGTGTTTTTGGTCCCAGACCAAAAGACTACAGCTTCAAGTTGAACAAGAAATTGAAGCAACTTGCACGAAAGTCAGCATTGAGCTACAGAGCAAAAGAGAACCAGATAACCATCATTGAAGATGTTAAAATGGATGCTCCGAAGACCAGCGCATACTTGGCAATGATGACCGCTTTGAAATTGGCAGATCAAAAACCCCTTTTGATTACCAATGGTACAGATAAAACACTATCTTTGTCGTCCCGTAACGTTCAGAAGCATAAAGTTGTGAGTGTCAACGAGTTAAGTACTTATGACATTATGAACTGCAACCGACTGGTAATTGCTGAAAGCGCTATCGAAGTGATAGAGAACACATTAAAAAGAACTGCTAAGTGATGAGTCGTATTGTTTTAAAGCCAATTGTCACAGAAAAGATGACTGCGATTTCAGAGAAACTGAATCGCTACGGATTTTACGTGAGCAAAGAGGCGAATAAGATCGAGATCAAAGAGGCCATCGAAAAGCTATATGACGTGAACGTTGATAAAGTATGGACGATCCGTTACGCAGGTAAATCGAAGTCTCGCTACACGAAGACGGGAATGGTGACCGGAAAGAGCGCTGCTTATAAAAAAGCGGTTGTTACGGTTGCTGAAGGAGAAACCATCGACATATACAGCAATATTTAAAAGACTGAGAGATGCCGGTTAGAAAATTAAAGCCTACAACACCAGGGCAACGACATAAGATACTTAGTGCTTTCACTGAGATTACGGAGTCTAAGCCAGAGAAGTCACTTTTGGCTCCGATGAGTAAGTCAGGAGGACGTAACAACAATGGTCGTATGACAATGCGCTACATTGGTGGAGGACACAAGCGTCGTTATCGTATCATCGATTTCAAGCGAGATAAGCATGGAATGGAGGCCGAAGTAAAAACGGTAGAATACGATCCGAACAGAACTGCACGCATTTCATTGGTTGAATATACTGACGGTGAGAAGCGTTATATCATAGCTCCTGAAGGAATCCAAGTTGGGCAGACGATCAAGAGTGGTGAAGGAGTTTCACCAGATGTTGGGAACGCACTTTACCTAAGTGAAATTCCTTTGGGAACAGTTGTTCACAACATTGAGATGCGTCCTGGTCAGGGAGGTGTATTAGCAAGAGGTGCCGGAACATATGCACAATTGAACGCTCGAGATGGTAAATATGCTATTCTTAAGATGCCTTCAGGCGAAACGAGAATGGTACTAGTTACTTGCTTGGCGACTATAGGATCTGTTTCCAACGGAGATCACTTCTTAGTTCGTTCGGGAAAAGCAGGACGTAGCCGCTGGTTAGGTCGTCGACCAAGAGTTCGTGGAGTAGTTATGAACCCTGTTGATCACCCAATGGGTGGTGGTGAAGGCCGTAACTCAGGAGGTCATCCTCGTTCGCGTAATGGAATTCCTGCAAAAGGATACAAGACGCGTAACAAAAAGAAAGCTTCGAATAAGTACATTATCGAAAGAAGAAAGAAATAATTGAGATATGAGTAGATCACTCAAAAAACCGCCTTTCGTACACTACAAATTATTGAGCCGCGTGGAAGCTGCCCAGTCTAGTGGAAAGAAATCAGTAATCAAGACTTGGTCAAGAGCCAGTACGATTACTCCGGAGTTTGTAGGTATGACTATAGCAGTGCACAACGGAAACAAGTTTATTCCTGTGTATGTAACGGAGAACATGGTAGGACACAAGTTTGGTGAATTTGCCCCGACACGTACTTACCGTGGTCATGCTGGAAATCGAAAAGACAAGAAGCGGTAGAACCGACTTAAACTGAATTAGTAATGGGATCAAGAAAACATATCGCAGCTGAGAAAAGGAAAGAGGAAAGAAAGACTTTGGCCATCGCCAAGTTGAACAATGTTCCGACTTCTCCACGAAAAATGCGAAAGGTAGCAGACGTAATCCGAGGTGAAAACGTATTGCAAGCATTGAACATGTTGAAGTTCATGCCCCAAGATGCAGCTCGACGTTTAGAGAAACTGGTTCTTTCAGCCATAGCGAACTGGCAGGCAAAGAATGAAGATAAAAGTACTGACGAAGAAAACTTGATTATCAAAGAGATTTCAGTTGACAGTGGTCGGATGCTAAAAAGGTTGAGACCTGCTCCGCAGGGAAGGGCTCACCGAATAAGAAAAAGATCAAATCACGTAACCATCATTTTAGATAGCGCGAAATAATATGGGACAGAAAACCAACCCAATAGGAAACAGACTGGGATTCATCCGCGGATGGGATTCAAACTGGTATGGAGGTCGTGATTACAGCGATAAGATTGTCGAAGATGACAAGATTCGTAAGTACTTAGATGTCCGTTTAGCGAAGGCTAGCGTCGCCGCAGTGATTATCGAACGTACGCTGAAATTGGTTACAATTACAATTAAGACAGCACGTCCCGGAGTAATTATCGGAAGAGGTGGGTCTGAAGTAGATAAGCTAAAGGAAGAGTTAAAGAAACTGACTAACAAGGAGGTTCAAATCAACATCTTCGAAGTAAAGAGACCTGAACTTGACGCGAGATTAGTTGCGGAGAGTATTGCACGACAAATCGAAGGAAGAATTTCTTTCAGACGCGCAGTTAAGATGTCCATTGCAGCTACTATGAGAATGGGTGCTGAAGGAATAAAAGTTACTGTTTCAGGTCGACTGAACGGTGCTGAAATGGCAAGAACTGAATCTTACAAGGAAGGTAGAACGCCGTTGCATACTTTCCGTGCAGATATAGACTATTATCAAGCGGAGGCCCACACAAAAATGGGACGCTTAGGGGTGAAAGTTTGGATTTGCAAAGGTGAAGTATATGGCAAGAGAGATCTTTCGCCTTCTTTTGAGAAGAGTAATTCTCCGGGAGGACCTCGCCCAGGCGGAGGCGGTGGAAACCGCAAGCCGAGAGCAAGACGTAAGTAAGAATTAATAAGGATTAAGACGAACAGCAATGTTACAACCGAAGAGAACGAAGTTTAGAAAAATGCAGAAAGGTCGCATCAAGGGAATTGCTTCCCGTGGTACTACCATTGCATTCGGATCCTTCGCAATCAAAACGATGGATGAGGGTTTTATTACCTCTCGTCAAATCGAAGCCGCTCGTATCGCACTAAACAGATACATGAAGCGTGAAGGTAAAGTTTGGATTAGAATTTTTCCAGACAAGCCGATCACTTCTAAGCCTGCAGAGGTACGAATGGGTAAGGGTAAAGGAGCCCCTAGTCACTGGGTAGCGGTAGTGCGACCAGGTCGAATTCTTTTTGAAGTGGACTCTGTTCCTTTGGAGGTAGCTCAAGAAGCTTTGCGACTTGCATCACAAAAGCTGCCGGTAAAAACAAAATTTGTGGTTCGACGCGACTACAGTGTTCAAGCATAAGGGATTATGAAAGCAAAAGACATTAGGGATCTTACGACCGATGAACTCATCGAAAAATTAGAGATCGAAGAAGAAAATTTTGGGAAATTAAGGCTGAACCACGCTGTTGCTGCCTTAGAGAACCCGATGCAGTTGAGAGCGCAACGAAGAACTGTTGCCAGATTGAAAACTGCAGTGCGTGAACGTCAACTTAGCGAGAAGAAATAAAGACCATCTGAATCATGTCAGAGAGAAATCTTAGAAAACAACGTATTGGTGTGGTTTCATCTAACAAGATGGACAAGAGCATCACAGTAGTGGTAGAGCGAAAAGTAAAGCATGGTCTTTACGGAAAGTTCGTAAAGAAGACCACGAAATTTGTCGCACACGACGAAACGAATGACTGCAACCCTGGTGACACGGTTAAAATCATGGAAACACGACCATTAAGTAAGCGCAAGAATTGGCGTTTGGTCGAAGTATTGGAAAGAGCTAAATAATTTTTTGAAATGATACAGCAGGAAAGTAGGCTAAGAGTTGCCGATAATAGTGGTGCCAAAGAAGTGGCTTGTATCCGAGTACTCGGAGGCACTAAGCGTCGGTACGCATCTATTGGCGATCAAATAGTGATCACGGTTAAAGATGCGATGCCTTCAGGAAACGTAAAGAAAGGTATGGTTTCCAGAGCCGTAGTAGTTCGAGTGCGCAAAGAAGTGCGTCGACTTGATGGTTCGTATATCCGCTTTGATGATAACGCAGTGGTTCTTTTGAACAACGCTGGAGAGATGAGGGGAACTCGAATTTTCGGTCCTGTCGCTCGTGAGCTTCGCGAAAAGCAGTTTATGAGAATAGTATCACTAGCACCAGAGGTAATTTAACCACGCAAACCCGAAGAGATGAAAATTCACATCAAGAAAGGAGATACCGTACAAGTAACGACAGGAGAGTCCAAAGGATCTACAGGTCGTGTTGTAAGCGTTCAGCGTGATAAGTATCGCGCTATCGTAGAAGGCGTAAACATAGTGTCTCGTCATACTAAGCCTAGCGCTGCTAATCCTCAAGGTGGAATCACCAAAATGGAAGCGCCTATCCATATTTCAAACTTATTAGTTGTAGACCCTACAACGAAGAAAGGAGATAGAATTGGATATAAGAAAGATGCCGATGGAAATTCGGTAAGATATTTTAAGAAATCAGGAGAACAGGTATAATCATGTACACCCCGAGATTAAAAACAAAATACGCCGAAGAGGTGATCCCGGCTCTGAAGAAAGAGTTTGGTTACAAGTCCTCAATGGAGATACCTCGTCTCGAGAAAATTGTCTTGAGTCAAGGTTTGGGCGAAGCAGTTGCTGATAAGAAGATCGTAGAAACTTCTGTTCAGGAAATGACTGCAATAACAGGCCAAAAGGCTATTCCTACTTATTCGAAGAAGGACATCTCAAACTTCAAGCTGCGTAAGGGTATGCCGATAGGAGCAAAGGTGACACTTCGAGGTGATAAGATGTATGAATTTTTAGACAGATTGATTTCTGTAGCCCTGCCGAGAACACGTGACTTTCGCGGAGTAAAAGCTACTGGTTTTGACGGTAGAGGAAACTTCAACATGGGAATCACAGAGCAGATCATCTTCCCCGAGATCAACATTGAAAAAGTTAATAAAATAAACGGTATGGATATCACCTTCGTCACCAATGCAAATAGCGACGAAGAAGCAAAAGCTCTATTGGGCTCATTCGGATTTCCATTCACAAAGAAATAAAGAGCAGGCATGGCAAAGGAATCAATGAAAGCCAGAGAGCGCAAGCGCGAAAGAATGGTTGCCAAATACGCTGCAAAGCGTGAGGCTTTGAAAGAAGCTGGTGACTGGGATGCGCTTCAAAAGCTCCCTAAGAATTCATCAAAAGTTAGAATGCACAACCGTTGTAAACTAACAGGGCGCCCAAGAGGATACATGCGTCAATTTGGTCTGTCCCGCGTGACTTTTCGCGAGATGGCATTAGAGGGGAAGATTCCCGGTGTAAAAAAGGCCAGCTGGTAATACAAAGAAGAAGAGATTATGTACTCAGATCCAATTGCAGACTACCTAACGCGTATTAGAAACGCAATGACCGCTAAGAAGCGAGTTGTAGTCATTCCTGCATCAAATATGAAAAAGGAGATTACCAAAATCCTAATGGAAAAAGGTTATATCCTTAATTATAAAATTTTAGATGATTCTCCTCAAGGTTCAATCAAGATTGCTTTGAAATATCATCCGGTAAGTAAGGTACCAGCTATCAAAAAGCTTCAGCGCGCTTCGCGTCCTGGTCTTAGACAATACGCAGGTTCTGATGAATTGCCTCGTGTTTTGAATGGATTGGGAGTTTCCATCGTGTCAACCTCAAAAGGGATTATGACCGACAAGGAAGCGAGAGTCCAAAAAGTAGGTGGCGAAGTAGTTTGCTACGTTTACTAAAAAGAAAAAAGAACAGCAATGTCTCGAATAGGAAAAGCTCCAATATCCGTTCCCGATGGCGTAACCGTAGAGGTTAAAGACAGCGTGGTTACGGTAAAAGGAAAAAAAGGTGAATTAACGCAAAAGTTAAACCCTTCAATAGTATGTAAGGTTGAGGGCGGCGTTATCTCTTTGGAAAGAGCTAACGAAGAGAAGCAAACCAAAGCACTTCACGGATTGTACCGATCACTTGTTAATAATATGGTCGAAGGCGTTAGCCAAGGTTACACTATAAAACAAGAATTGGTTGGGGTTGGTTACCGTGCTAAGGTACAAGGCCAGCGATTGGAAGTTGCTCTTGGATTTTCTCACCCAATCGTGTTTGAACTCCCATCTGAAGTTAAGGTAGCAGCTGACCAAGCGAAAGGACAGAATCCTATCATTACACTTGAGTCTCACGACAAACAGTTGATCGGACAAGTTGCTGCGAAGATTCGCTCATTAAGGAAACCGGAGCCATACAAAGGAAAAGGTGTGCGGTTTGTTGGTGAACACATTAGAAGAAAAGCAGGTAAATCTGCTGGTAAATAATTGCATTAGGTTATGGCAAAGACAAAGCTATTACGTCGAAAAAGAATCAAGCGAAGCATTCGTAAGAATGTTACGGGTACTACAGAACGTCCAAGACTCTCAGTGTACAGAAGCAACACTCAAATCTATGCTCAAATCATAGATGATTCTCAGGGAAAAACCTTGGTTGCTGCGGATTCTTTAAAAAATGAGGCGGCTCAGAAGGTTCCAAAAAAGGACCAGGCTGCAATTGTTGGAAAAGATGTGGCTGAGAAGGCTTCTGCTGCAGGAATCACTGAAGTGGTTTTTGACAGAAACGGATACCTCTATCACGGAAGAGTTAAATCATTGGCAGATGCAGCCCGCGAGGCCGGTCTAAAATTTTAATAAGAGCATGGCAAAAGCAAGTATAAAACGCGTTAAATCGAGTGATCTCGAACTAAAAGACAAGCTCGTAGCGATCAATCGTGTTACTAAAGTGACGAAAGGTGGACGAACATTTAGTTTTTCAGCGATCGTTGTAGTTGGAAACGAAAACGGTGTAGTTGGTCATGGTCTTGGTAAAGCCAAGGAAGTAACAACTGCCATCGCAAAAGGCATAGATGATGCTAAAAAGAATCTTATTAAAGTTCCAATCGTGAACGATACGGTTCCTCACAGCCAATACGGGAAGTATGCTGGAGCCCGTGTTCTTTTGAAGCCTGCTTCAAACGGAACGGGAGTAATTGCTGGAGGTGCAATGCGTGCTGTATTGGAGAGTGTTGGGATCAAGGATGTATTAGCCAAGTCTCAAGGATCTTCAAATCCACACAACGTGGTTAAAGCTACTTTGGATGCATTGACTAATATGCGAGATGCAAGAGCGGTAGCGAACCAACGTGGTATTTCAATGGCACGTGTATTTAACGGCTAAGCGATAAGAAAATGGCAAAGGAAGTAATAGTAACCCAAGTAAAAAGTGCGATCAGAAGACCAAAGAACCAAAAGAGAACTTTGGAAGCACTTGGATTAAAAAAATTGCATCGTCCGGTTACCAAGCAAGTTACACCTCAGATTATGGGTATGATTGCTAAAGTAGGTCACCTGGTAACTGTACAAGAGAAGTAATACAACTAAAAGTATTGAGTGATGAACTTAAGTAATCTTAGACCGGCAAAAGGGTCAAACCGAAATAAGAAGCGCCTTGGAAGAGGTGAAGGAACAGGTTATGGCGATACTGCTGGCCGAGGACACAAGGGTGCCAAATCCAGAAGTGGATATAGCCGAAAGCGTGGATTCGAAGGTGGTCAAATGCCGTTACAACGTCGTGTGCCTAAATTCGGTTTTACCAATCCCAACAGAGTAGAGTACAAGGGGATAAATTTGGACGTAATAGAAATGCTATTTGCTGAAAAGAAAATAGAGACTTTTACTCCTGAGACTTTTGTAGACAATGGTCTTTGCGCAAAGAAAGACCTTGTTAAAATTTTGGGGCGAGGAGAACTGAACGCCAAAGTAACTGTAACGGCCCATGCTTTTTCAGCTTCTGCTAAAGAAGCTATCGAAGGAAAAGGTGGAGAGGCCAAAACACTTTAATGATTAGAGGAACCGACTGGTTATGAAGAATTTTATTCAGACACTTAAGAATATTTGGAGTATAGAAGAACTGCGTCAACGTATCTTAACAACGCTCGCATTACTTCTAGTTTTCCGTATCGGTTCCTACATCGTACTTCCTGGCATCGATGCAGCTCGTTTAGCTGCAGCCAATGAAGGTGGTGGAGGTCTTGCCGACTTGCTTAACTTATTTACAGGAGGTGCTTTTAATAGAGCATCTATCTTCAGTCTTGGAATCATGCCTTACATTTCTGCTTCGATTATCATGCAGTTGATGGGAATCGCAGTTCCAACGATCCAAAAGATGCAAAAGGAAGGAGAGAGCGGCCGGAAGAAAATAAACCAATACACGCGCTTCCTGACAATCGTAATCACTTGCTTTCAAGCTCCCGGTTACATCGCAGCATCAGTTCCAGCTGAAGCTAGATTGTATGACACTCCATTCTGGTGGGCAACTGCCATCGTAATCTTAACTACTGGTACACTTTTCGTGATGTGGTTGGGTGAAAGAATTACAGACAGAGGAGTGGGTAATGGGATATCACTTTTGATTATGATCGGAATTATTGCAGGTCTTCCGAGTGCGTTTTTCCAAGAAATTGTAGCCGCCACTGGTCCCGAAGGAAATGGTTTGGTTGTATTGCTTATCGAAATTGTAGCGCTACTCGTTGTAATCGGAGCCACTGTTGCACTCGTTCAAGCGGTTCGCAGAGTGCCCATACAATTTGCCAAACAGCAATTGGGTGGACGTGAATACAGTCAAGGTGCTCGTCAATATATTCCATTAAAAGTGAACAGTGCAGGGGTAATGCCGATCATCTTTGCTCAGGCGATAATGTTCGTTCCACTGTACATCGCCCAATATTCTGATTCACAATCTGGTTTTATCGTAGAATTGGCTAACTTTGCCGGCTTTTGGTACAACTTGATCTTTTTCATAATGGTAGTAGCGTTCACTTATTTCTACACAGCTATCACTGTTAATCCGAATCAAATGGCGGATGACTTGAAGAGAAACGGAGGGTTTGTGCCGGGAGTAAAACCGGGAAAGTCTACATCGGACTTTTTGGATAACGTTCTTTCCAGAATTACTTTACCGGGAGCTATTTTCCTGGGATTGATTGCCATCCTTCCTGTATTTGCATTGCAAGCAGGAGTGAAGCAAGCGTTCTCTATATTCTTTGGAGGTACTTCTCTTTTGATTATGGTAGGGGTGATACTGGATACATTACAGCAAATTGAGAGTTATTTACTAATGCGTCATTACGATGGATTGATGAAAACCGGGAAACTTGCCGGTAGAGCATCGACCTTCGGAATGGCAGGATAATAAGAGAGAATTAAAGTATGGCGAAACAATCATCTATCGAGCAAGACGGAACAATAGTAGAAGCTTTGTCTAATGCTATGTTCAAAGTCGAACTTGAGAATGGCCATGTAATAGTGGCACACATTTCCGGTAAGATGAGAATGCATTACATCAAAATCTTGCCCGGCGATAAGGTGAAAGTTGAAATGTCTCCATATGATTTAAGTAAAGGTAGAATTACCTTCAGATACAAATAAAGGATCGATGAAAACAAGAGCGAGTGTTAAAAAGCGTTCAGCAGATTGCAAGATCGTACGCCGTAAAGGTCGGTTGTATGTGATCAACAAGAAGAACCCAAAGTTCAAGCAACGACAAGGATAAAAGAATTATTATGGCTAGGATAGCTGGTGTAGATTTACCAAAGAACAAAAGAGGTGTAATATCCCTCACTTACATTTACGGAATAGGCCCAACCAAGGCTGCCGAAATATTGTCGCGCTCAGGTGTTGATCAAAGCACTAAGGTTGATGACTGGACTGATGAGCAAACGGCTACGATCCGACAGCTGATCAGTGATGAATATATCGTTGAAGGTTCGCTTCGATCTGAAATCCAAACGAACATCAAGCGATTGATGGACATTGGATGTTACAGAGGTATTCGACACAGGACGGGGCTTCCATTGAGAGGTCAGAGAACCAAGAACAACTCTCGTACGAGAAAAGGAAAGAGAAAGACAGTAGCCAATAAGAAAAAGGCTACCAAATAATTAATCGGTAGATAAATCAACAACGATGGCAAAGTCTAACGTAAAGAAAAAATTGAATGTAAAGGTGGATGCAGTGGGCGAGGCTCACATCCAAGCTTCATTCAACAATATTATCATATCCATGTGTAATGCTTCAGGACAGGTTATTAGCTGGTCTTCTGCAGGAAAGCAAGGATTTAGAGGATCTAAGAAAAATACTCCCTATGCAGCGCAGGTTGCAGCTGAGGAATGTGCTAAAGTGGCATTCGATCTTGGTCTTCGCAAAGTGAAAGTATATGTGAAAGGACCCGGATCAGGACGAGAATCTGCTATCAGATCTATTCACAATACGGGTGTAGAGGTAACGGAAATAGTTGATGTTACTCCACTACCACACAACGGTTGTCGCCCACCAAAGCGCAGAAGAGTATAATTTTCGTTAATACGATCAAAGTAGAATATACAGATTAAGATATGGCACGATATACAGGCCCCAAGTCAAAAATTGCTCGTCGTTTTAAAGAACCGATTTTCGGTCCTGATAAAGCTTTAGAGCGTAAGAACTACCCTCCTGGTTTCCACGGACCGAACAAGCGTCGTTCGAAGCAATCGGAGTATGCAGTTCAGCTACTCGAGAAGCAAAAAGCGAAATATACTTATGGTATTCTTGAGCGTCAATTTGCCAACCTCTTTGACAAAGCTCAAAGAAAAGTTGGTATTACTGGTGAGCTTTTGCTACAGTTCTGTGAAGCTAGATTAGACAATGTAGTCTACAGAATGGGAGTTTCTCCAACCAGAAGCGGAGCTAGACAATTGGTGAGCCACCGTCATATTACCGTAAACGGAAACGTTGTTAATATCCCCTCATACTCTCTTCGTCCAGGTGATAAAGTAGGAGTAAGAGAACGTTCGAAGTCTCTTGAAGTGGTTAGTAATTCACTTGCTGCTTCAGGTCGTCAAAAGTACGACTGGATTGACTTTGACAAAAATGCACTTGAGGGAACTTATGTGCAACATCCGACAAGAGAGCAGATTCCAGAAAACATCAAGGAACAGCTTATCGTCGAGCTTTATTCAAAATAATAACCTTAACTAAGGAAAAACCTTCATGGCCATTTTAGATTTTCAGAAACCCGATAAGGTCATCATGATCGAATCAGATAACAACGATGGAAAATTCGAATTCCGTCCGTTGGAACCTGGTTATGGGATTACAATAGGTAATGCACTTCGTCGTATTTTACTTTCATCTTTAGAAGGATTTGCAATCACTGCAATCAAAATCGAAGGGGTTGAACATGAATTTTCGACCATCACGGGAGTTGTTGAAGATGTTACTGAAATCGTACTAAACCTTAAGCAAGTGCGCTTCAAGCGCCAGATAGATGGAACAGATTCTGAGAAAGTCACTGTTTCTATAGGTGGTAGCGATGCATTTACTGCAGGTGATATCGGAAAGTTCACGACTGGATTTCAAGTATTGAACCCTGATTTAGTGATCTGCACTAAAGAAAAGTCTGTAAAGCTCGATATGGAAATCAGTATCGGAAAAGGTAGAGGATACCGTCCGTCTGAGGAAAATAAGGTGAGCAATGCACCTATCGGGACGATTTTCATTGACTCTATTTTTACTCCTATTCGCAAAGTGAACTACACAATAGAGAACTATCGTGTGGAGCAGAAAACGGATTATGAGAAATTGATCATGGATGTAATCACCGATGGTTCGATAACTCCAAAGGATGCTCTTCAAGAAGCTGCGAAAATTTTGATTCATCACTTCATGTTGTTCTCTGATGAGAAGATTACATTGGATAGTGAGCAAAAATCAGAGACTGAAGAGTTTGATGAAACTTCACTTCACATGCGTCAACTCCTAAAAACGAAGTTGGTAGACATGGATCTTTCTGTCAGAGCATTGAACTGTTTGAAGGCTGCTGATATAGAAAGTCTTGGTGATTTGGTTTCATTTAACAAAAATGATTTGTTGAAATTCAGAAACTTCGGTAAGAAGTCTTTGACGGAGCTGGAAGATTTAATTGAGTCTAAAGGTCTTTCTTTCGGAATGAATGTTTCGAAGTACAAATTAGATAAAGAGTAAAAATTAACGTCCAGTTAAGGCTTGTCTTTAGCTGACAATATGAACAATAATGAGACACGGCAAAAGAAATAACGCACTAGGCCGCAAGACCGCCCATAGAAAGTCAATGTTGGAAAATATGGCTTGCTCTTTAATAGAGCACAAGCGTATTACTACAACTGTAGCTAAGGCCAAAGAATTGCGAAAGTTTGTTGAGCCAATCATCACACGCTCTAAAGCGGATTCTACTCACAATCGTCGCGAAGCATTCAAGAATCTTCAAAGCAAGAATGCGGTTACTGAACTTTTTCGGGAAGTAGCGCCTAAAGTAGCTCAGCGAGAAGGTGGTTACACCCGAATCATTAAATTAGGTACCCGATTGGGAGATTCAGCTGAAATGGCAATGATTGAGCTAGTAGACTTTAACGAGTTGATGCTAAAAGAGTCTAAGACGAAGACGCGTAGAAGCCGTCGTGGAGGTAAGAAGAAGGATACTGAAGCTTCCACTGCTTCTACTTCGGAAGAGACTGCTAAAGTTGAAGAACCAAAAGCTGAAGCCGCACCTGCTGCTGAAGTGAAGGAAGAATCTGCTCCCGCTCAGGAAGCAAAAGAAGAGCCTAAAGCTGAGAAAGCTGATGAGCCAAAGAAAGATGAGAACGAAGAAGAAGATAAGAAAGACTGATTCTTTGATATATACTATTACGATAAAAGGGATAATGTAACTTTGCATTATCCCTTTTTTATTATCTGAATTTAAATGAAGACACTACCAGAACATCCAGCCGTCCTTCTTCTCCAAGACGGTACGGTTTTCCACGGTTTGGCCGCAGGAAAAATTGGCACTACTACAGGAGAAATTGCCTTTAATACAGGTATGACAGGTTATCAAGAGATCTTTACAGATCCTTCCTACTATGGTCAGATTATTGTGATGGCTACAGCTCATATAGGTAACTATGGCACCACTGCGGAAGAGGTAGAGTCAGACGGCATTAAAATAGCAGGACTGGTAACCAAGCGTTTCTCAGCCAATTTCAGTAGAGTTGGAGCAGATATGTCACTTCAAGATTACTTTGAGCGTGATGGAAAAGTAGGAATCAGAGACGTTGATACAAGAGCACTCATAAGACATATCCGCAATAAAGGAGCAATGAATGCCATCATATCCTCTGAGGAGACGGATATAAGTAAACTGGAAAAACTTCTTTCAGAGGTTCCTACTATGGAGGGCTTAGAGTTGAGCTCCAAAGTTTCTTGCAAAGAGGCTTTTGAACTTGGAAGTTCTGAAGGAGTTCACAAGGTTGCCGTGTTGGATTTAGGTACCAAGAAGAATATTCTTAGATGTTTGATAGATGAGGGGTGCAACCTCAGGGTTTTCCCTATGGAAACTACTCTTTCTGAAATGGAAGCTTGGGCTCCTGATGCATACATGATTTCTAATGGCCCGGGTGATCCGGCTGCTATGAAAGACTCCATAGATTTGGTGGGATCAATCATTGACTTAGGTAAACCTGTTTTTGGTATTTGCCTCGGACATCAAGTAATCGCTTTGAGTCAAGGAGTAAAGACTGAGAAGATGTTTAATGGCCATCGTGGAATAAACCATCCCGTTAAAAACCTAATTACAGGAAAATCAGAAATTACTTCTCAGAATCACGGCTTTGTGGTAAATCGGGAGTCAATTGAATCAATGAATGATATCGATGTGACTCATGTACACTTGAATGACAATACAATAGCCGGTCTCGCCTTGAAATCCAAACCTGTTTTCAGTGTACAATACCACCCTGAAGCTTCACCAGGACCTCATGATTCGCGTTATCTCTTCAAAGATTTCGTAGGAAGAATTAAAGAATCTAAGAAAACCCTTACCACATAAACCAATCACAATGACTTACATTGCAAAATTAGTAGCACGAGAAATCCTTGATTCAAGAGGTAACCCCACGGTAGAAGTTGATGTAATCACAGACAACGGAGTCATGGGAAGAGCGGCGGTGCCATCAGGTGCATCCACGGGAGTTCACGAAGCAGTAGAACTTCGCGATGATGACAAAAACAGGTATCTGGGTAAAGGTGTTACCAGAGCAGTTCATAACATCAACAATTTGCTGAATGAAGAGCTGAACGGAGCTTACATTTTTGAGCAGAACTTGATCGATCGCGCTATGATTAGCATCGATGGAACCGACAATAAATCTATTTTAGGTGCAAATGCCATTTTAGGAGTTTCATTGGCTGTAGCCAAAGCAGCAGCTCAAGAATCAAATCAGTCTTTATTCCGATATATCGGGGGTGTGAACGCCAATACGCTTCCCGTGCCCATGATGAACATTGTGAATGGAGGTTCTCATGCCGATAATAACGTAGATGTTCAGGAATTCATGGTTATGCCATTTGGAGGAGCTACATTTTCAGAAGCGTTGAGAATGGGGGTGGAAGTGTTCCATCATCTCAAGTCAGTTTTGAAAGAAATGGGAATGTCTACCAATGTTGGAGATGAGGGTGGTTTTGCACCGAATCTTAAAAGCAATGAAGAGGCTCTTCAGGTAATTATGAAGGCAATTGAAAAAGCCGGATACGTACCGGGAAAAGATGTTTATATCGCTTTGGATGTCGCTTCGTCAGAGTTTTACGACAAGGAGACCAAAACGTATAACTTGGCTTCCTCGGGTGAAAAGTTGACTTCATCAGATATGACTGCTATGTTGGCAGAATGGTGCGAAAAGTACCCTATTGTGAGCATCGAAGATGGACTAGATGAGGATGATTGGACAGGTTGGAAAGAAATGACTGACAAACTTGGACACAAGGTTCAACTTGTCGGCGATGATCTTTTTGTGACGAATACAACTAGACTTCAACGTGGAATCAATGAAGGAATAGCAAACTCAATTTTGATCAAGGTAAATCAAATTGGTAGCTTGACTGAAACTATTGATGCGGTGAATTTAGCCAAAGTAAATAGCTATACATCGGTGATGAGCCATCGCTCAGGAGAAACGGAAGATACCACTATAGCTGATTTGGCAGTAGCACTGAACACAGGTCAAATTAAGACGGGAAGTGCATCTAGAAGTGATCGTATTGCAAAGTATAATCAACTCTTACGTATTGAGGAGGAGTTGGGTAAAATGGCTTATTTCCCAGGGAAAGAGTTCAAATTCCTGAAATAGGATTTTTAGGATTTCAATAATTGCTCAAAGCCCGCTATTTAGCGGGCTTTGTTCATTCATGTCCCTTTATTGGATTCTTAAACTCTATTTTTGGTAGGGAGATTTCCAATTGTTTTGTATTATTTGCGATTGCAGAGATTGAATGCGAAAAACATTGAATTCCCATGAAACCTTCTACAGAACTTTTTGACCTCGTAAAATCGCTTACCAAATCAGAAAAGAGATTTTTTAAGCTTTCATCTTCCCTACAATCGGGAGAGAAAAATTACCTGAAAATCTTCGACGTTATCGATCGTCAGAAATCTTACGACGAAGATGCCATTAAAGAGCAATTTAAAGAGGAGACATTCATCAAGCACTTTCCATCCGAAAAAAATCATCTCTATAAGTTGATTTTAAAGAGCTTGAGATCTTATCATTCTGATAATTCCGTTAGTAGTATTCTGAAGCAAGAAATAAAGAACATTGAGATATTGTATCGCAAGGCACTTTTTAAAGAGTGCAATAAGTTTTTGGCCAGAGCTAAAAAGATCGCTATCGAAAGGGAGAAGTTCTATTACTGGTTTGAACTTTTAAGTTGGGAGAAGCTTCTTCTAGAAGAAGCATATGAAGCCGGTGAGTTTACAACAGACCTGGATGCTTTGATAAAGGAAGAGCAGGAAGTAATCGAGAAGCTAAGGAACTTGGCAGCCTACCATGTTTTATACAGTAAGATTAACTATGTCTTCAGAAGTGGGGGCTATGTCCGTAATGATAAAGACAGAGCGCTGGTAGAGGAGATTTCTCACCACCCTCTAATCATCGGTCGTAATACTGCATTGAGCTACAGAGCAGCTACTATTTGCTATTACATTCAAGGTTTCTGTGCTACCGCAAACGTTGATAAAGAGTCAGCTTACGTCAAATTTATGCGGGTGAAAGAGATTTTAGATAGTAAGCCCCTCGTCCGAGACGATCTGCCCAAGAGATACATTCTTACATTGAGTAATCTGCTGAGGATTCAAATCGATACAGGTAGGATTGATGAAGCTCTGGATATGATCCAAATGATGCGCAAAATTTCAAAAAAGTCAGCCTTCTCTTCAGAAGATATTGCTTTACGAGTTTTTAAATCTACCTATCTGGCTGAGATGCGCATTTATGAGAAAAAAGGAGAATATGAGAACGGCGTCAACAACATTGACACTATAGTGCAAGGGCTGGATCAGAGTGAAGGTAGAATGAATAAGGAACAGGAGCTTCTGTTCTTAAATACTATTTCTACTGTCTATTTCGGAGCAGGTCGATACAAGGAATCTTTGCAGTGGTTAAATCGTGTCTTGAATGATAACGAACCAAATTTGAGACAAGATATTTACAGTTATGCTCGGCTCTTCAATTTGGTAGTTCATTTTGAGCTTGGAAATTACGATTTGCTCGAGTACATTATCAAATCCACCACTCGATACCTTAGTAAACGACAGCGGGATCACGAACTGGAGGTGGTCATTCTGAATTACATGAAACGGTTGATTCGAGGTACTCAGAATGCTGATCTACGAGATATCTTTGTTGAATTCAAGGAAGAGCTATCCGAGCAACTTAGTCGTCAAAATGATGAGATCATTTTGGATTATTTCAATTTTATCATTTGGATAGATAGCAAGATAAAGGGAATTCCTTTTCATCAAGCTACTAAGGAACAATATGAACGGAGCTTAGTACAAGCATAAAAAAGGTCGCTCAAAGAGCGACCTTTTTTTTAGTAAACTGAATTTTAACAGTAAACTGAGTTTTAACTTTCTTTTTTCTCCAACACAATGAATTCACTGCGTCGATTCTCTTGATGTTCTGCCTCAGAGCATTCCACACCGTCAATGCATTTATTCACGGGTTGGCTTTCACCAAACCCTTTGCTACTTAAGTTCGCTTTTGAAACACCTTTTTTAACCAGGTAGTTGACTACTGATTGGGCGCGTCTGTTTGATAGATTCATATTGTAAGAGTCTCCACCTCTTGCGTCTGCATGAGATTGAATCTCAATTTTTACCGTCGGGTTGTCCTTCAGGAGCTTTGCCAATTTATCCAAAGAAGGTTGAGCGCTGGCACTGATATCGGACTTGTCGTAATCGTAGTAGATTTCTCCGATTTCATAAACCTTAGCGGCAGTTGCTGACCCATCCTTTGGATTACCGCTCCCTGTTCCTTGTTCACTAGCTACTATTTCATCAATTTCGAATGATAGTGTAATGTCTTTTTCGATTCTGCTTCTATCAGTTTCAAACTCTTCAGAAAGCGTGAAATATCCTGGTTTTTCACCAACTACCTTATATTTCTTCTCAGGAAGCAAGCTAAATCTGAAGTTTCCTGTTTTGTCTGTTGTGTATATGGCTGTATCTCCGTCAGTAAGATTTACGAGAGTAATTGTTACTTCATCGATTGGAAGGTTATCAGCCTTTTTCTTTGCAATTCCCTTTAAGACGAAGATGGCCGGTATTCTTACATATTCGTAGATCATATCTATGCCAGAACGATTTGAAGATACGTAACCCGTTGTGTCGTCTTCGTTAACCAAAATCGCGAAGTCATCTCTACTTGAGTTTAGTGGATAAGCCAAATTGATAGGGCTAGACCACACACCTGCTATTTGCTCGGAAATGAAAACATCCAAACCTCCAAGTGTTCTGTGTCCTTCACTTGAAAAGTAAAGTTTACCAGCTTTATCGCTGTATGGAAACACTTCATTTCCTGGAGTATTAATTGAAGAACCCAGATTTACGGGTTGTGACCAAGAGCTTCCGTCATAAGAGGATTTGTACAAATCAGATCCTCCATAGCCACCAGGCATATCACTTGAGAAATATAGTGTGCTTCCGTCCGATGAAAGGGAAGGATGACCTATGCTGTAATCCACATTGTTAAATGGAAGTTTGGTAGGCTCTGTCCATTCACCATCTTCTTTTTTACTCATATAAAGAAAGAATTGGTTTTCGTTATTTTCATTCAATAGCCTTTTTTTCTCGTTTCTCATCGCACTTCTGGTGTAGATGATCATATCTTGCTCCTTATTAAAAGTAGCAGAGCCATCATGAAATGGACCATTCAGGTTATTTCCGAATGCTTCAGGGATTTCCCAATTTCCATCAGCATCTTTCTCTACATAGAAAATGTCGAGGAATGAATATCCTGTCCATGGGTTAGCAGATTTAGCGCTGATTATTTCCGTTTCTCCCGAGAAAATAATTCCATTTCCGTATTTCGTGGGACCATACATCGATACCAAGAAGTCCAAAGGTAAATCTGTTAAAATATATGCCGAAGTATCTTCTTTCAGCTTATTAATACCATCAATAGAGGCCAGAAGATCGGTTGCGAGTACGTCTGTTGGATTCTCTTTTAAATAGCTTTGTAAGTAGCTCTTAGCCTCTTCGTACTTCGTGTTTTTCATTAGAGTTTGAGCAAAGTGAAGTTGCTCATCAACAGGTAAGCCAACTGAATCAGCCACCTCTTGATAATACTTCTCAGCTGCTATCGAATTATTCTGAAGTCGATGTGCATTAGCAAGCTTCAACTTTAAGTCTGTGTTCTCCGGTTGTCCATTCAAAGCTTTTTCATATTTCTCGACTGCTCGAGAATAACTGAGGTTGTCAACGGCTTTATCCCCCGATTTAATGAGGGCATTAGAACAAGCAGATAGAAGTGCTACAACAGCGATAGCCACAGCAACATTTTTAAGGGAGAGAGAATTTTTCATCTTTTAAAAGTATCGAGGAGATTTTGTTTTAATAGGGTCTCGGCCAAATTTGTAACTTAACATGAACTCATGGGAACCTGAACTATAGTCGCCTATAGCGGTAGTGGTAAAGTCATATGCGTAACCGATTCTCAAATCGTTTCCGATGTTATATTCCAATAATCCAATTACAGCATCTCCCGTACGGTATGATGCTCCAATCCAAAACGTATTTCTGATCAATAGGTTACAATTTATATCTGCTTGAACAGGTGATCCATTTAAGTAGCGAAGTAGAAATGACGGTTTCACGGCAAAATCAGCATTGACATTCCAAACATACCCGGCAGTGAGGTATGTGTGTGGGTCAAAATACCTGTCGCCTTGATCATTGATGTTAAACCGAACGTTATCATCAGCAGCGTATATAGTGGGAACACTCAATCCTGCGTACCAATATTTGCTGTAGTAGTATACTCCTGCACCGAATTTCGGAACGAAAGCATTACTCACATTTTCGTTGAAAACGGGGTCTCCATCTTCGAAAACATAAGTTTCAGACAACCTAGAGGAATAGTCCGAAAAACCTGCTCTAATTCCGAAGCTCAGTTTGTTTTTACCTTCGGCATCCAACCACAAGTGATAGCTCCAGTTAGCAAATACTTCTGTTTGTCTGGTATCACCGATTTGATCGTTGATAAAGGTTAGTCCGAGGCCCATGGTTTCATCGGCAATTGGACCGTCGATACCAAAAGTTTGGGTCGTAGGTGCTCCATCCAAACCTGCCCATTGCGCCCGATAGAGAGCAGTGGCCTCCGCGTAGGGGTGTGATCCGCTATATGCAGGGTTGATGAATAAGCCATTAAACATGTATTGGCTTATCAATAGTTCCTGCTGAGCATACGAGTAGATGCCCGAAAACAGAAATACTGCGATGAATAATATCTTCTTCATTACTGAAATTTTTATCGCCTTAGTTCAAGGTAGCCTTTCAAATTATCTATTCCACTTAGCTCAACGATCACGAAATATGTTCCCTCCGGAAGTTCTTCACCACTCTCGTTGGTTCCGACCCAAGGAGCCACATTTTGATAGTTGTCTTCTTCGTATACAATGTTTCCCCATCGGTTGAAAACGATCAGCTTATTTTCGGGAAAGTCTTCAAGACCTCGCACTACTAAACCATCATTAAAACCATCACCATTTGGTGAAATACCATTTGGTAATTCTATTGGGACAGGTTGGATCAACTCTATGGAATCTACCGCTGTGCATTGGTTGGCATCTGTAATGGTAACAAAGTACCATCCCGCTTCTAATCCACCTTGATCTCCAAGACCTGAAGAGGTATAACCATTCGGTCCAACATAATCGATCAAATAAGGTGACGAACCTCCTATGATATCAGGCTCTCTTATGATTCCATCACCGGACTCAAAACCTGTAAGATTGAAACCATTCGAATAAACTACGGCTTCAAGTTCTTCAATTTCTAAAAGATCCGGTTCTGTGAGAACATAACTTTCAGTCACGGAGCACCCATTCGCGTCAACAGCAGTTAAGGTGTAAGTACCTTCGACAATATTCATGATGAAATCGCCAACTTCCGTGAAGTCATCAGGCCCTGTCCATGCAAAATCAATAGGCTCTTCTCCCGAGATAACCGAAATCTCGATTGCTCCATTCGAATCGCCAAAACAAGCTGGTGAAGTCAGAGAAGCAGAAACTTCCAAATTGTTTGTAACGGTTAAGTCAAAGGAAGCTGTCGATTCACATCCATTACCATCGGTAACTAGAAGATCGTAAACTCCCGGGCCAATTGCCACTAAATCCTGGCTAGTATCACCCGTGTTCCAGAGATACTCATAAGCAGGAGTACCGCCTGAAACGGAAACATCGATGATTCCAGTTAGTGTTTCACAAATAGGACTGGTGAGGTCTGCAGTAATTACTATTGGTGATAGATTGGCCAGATTTTGAGCTCCACTTACTGAGCATCCGTTAGCATCCGTCAAAGCAAAAGTATAAGTCCCTGCAGGTAAGTCAGAAATGGTGAACTCAGATGATGTGAAATCATTTGGTCCTATCCATTGGATATTAATATTCGGACTTCCACCTGAGAAAGATACCGAGAGACTTCCGTTCAAACTATCTGCACAAAGTACTTCTGAAATAACTTCCAGCTCAGCAGTAAGTGATTCAGCTGGTTCCGTTAATGAAATGTTGATGGTTTGTACGCAACTATTTGCGTCAAGGATTACCAAGGTGTAATCACCTGCCATTAGATTTTCAATGTTTTGATCAGAGGAAACAAAACCATCAGGCCCATTCCAGTTGAATTCATAGGGTTCCGTGCCACCGGTAACCACAGTCGAAATGCTTCCGTCATCTAATCCTGTGCAACTAATATTGTCACCTGAAGGGAAAGATGATGCCGTAATAGTTCCTTGTAGTGGCTCTGCGGGCTCTGTCAAAGTTATGCTCGCCTCTGCGAAGCATCCGTTTCCGTCTGTAACGATTAAATCATAAGTACCGGCAAATAGGTCTTGAAGGTCTTGATCTTCCGATGTGAACGCGTTCGGGCCACTCCAACTAAAGGTTAGACCATTTTCACCTCCTACGATAGTGGCAGTGATTGATCCGGTGTTGGCACCAGAACAGCTCACCTCAAATCCTCCGCCAAAAACAGGTGATTCTAAGTCAATTGCAATTGGGGTTGGTTGCGTCAAGGTTACCGAAGCTGATTGTACACATCCATTGGCGTCTGTGGTAGTCACTGTGTACGTTCCTGCGCACAGGTCGGTGAGATCTTCAGTATCGGCACTAAATCCGGGAGGTCCTGTCCAAGCAATAGTAATGGGCGCTGTTCCACCTGTAATACTTAAGTCGATGCTTCCATCGCAGATATCACCACATGAAGTATTGAAACCATTTGGATACTCAAATACGTCGAAGGTATATTCAATACCAGGCGCTTCCGTTAGGGTAATGCATTCGGTTTCGGCGCATCCATTCACATCGGTTATCGTTAAGCAGTATTCTCCTGCAAATAGATTAATTGGATTTTCGTCACTAGATGCGTAGCCGTTAGGCCCCGTCCAGCTATAGTCATACTCAGCGGTTCCACCGGAAATTGTGCTGGTTATTTCTCCTGTGTTATCCCCGAAACAGCCAATGTTGAATCCATCCGTTTCAGGACTTGTGAGACCTATAGAAATTATGAGTGGTTGGAAAATGTCGACACAAAAGATATCCGTACACCCATTTGCATCGGTTATTGTTGCGCAATACGTGCCCGCAGCCAATCCACTTATGGTTGCCCCCATTGCTGTGAAGCCTGCAGGCCCTGTCCATTCAATCTCATATACAGGAACACCTCCTGAAACAGTTATCGTCACTTCACCTTCAGTTCCGGCATCACACAAAACATCGGTTGATTCAAAAGTCGCGTCAATAGCAGTAGCCTCAGTCAGCGTTATGCAGTCATTGGCTTCACAGCCAAGTTCATCAACTACAGAAACGCAGTATTCGCCAGCCTCGAGATTCGATAAATCTTCGTCAGTAGAGACAAAACCATTCGGACCAGTCCAGTTTATTGTGACAATTCCATTTGCATTGAAAAGGGTTAAATCGATGGACCCCGTACTTTCTCCATTACATGCAATATTTACACCCCCGGGAAGGATGGGAGTATCGAACCCGATCAGTAAAGATTCCGGTAGGGTGATAACGATGGTTTCTTCAATCAAGCAATTATTGGCATCGGTGATGATTACATCATATTCACCATTGTCTAACGAGATGACCTCTGTGTCTCCACCATTGCTCCAATTGATAGTATATGGAGGTACACTACCTGAAATCTGGAGGTCTACTTCGGCCAATGTTCCATCTCCACAATCGGGCAGATTAATAATGGGATCTATTGCCAAAGGCGTTGGCTCTTCGATATCAACACAGCCGTTAAAAAGACAACCGTTGTCATCGATTAAATCCAAGCAATAAGTTCCCGGTCCTAAATTGGTAATCTCTTCCGCTGATGATGTGAATCCATCAGGGCCTGTCCAACTTAAGGCGTATGGAGCTGTGCCCCCGAAAATATTTGTAGAGATAACTCCATTAGCATCACCTGCACAAGCTATTTCAAATCCACCTTCGAAAGAAGAGGTAGTGAATGTGACTCCTATCTCTTCCGGTTCAGATACACCGAAACACGCATCACCTTCGCAACCATTCGCATCAATCACTTGCACGCAATAGGTCCCGGGCTCCAGATCAGTGATGTCTTCATCGATAGAAGTATATCCATTGGGTCCTGTCCAAGTAATATCGAATGGAGCACTTCCGGTAATGATATTGATGCTGATAGAGCCATTGTTGCCTCCAAAGCAATCTACACCAGTAGTTTCATCCAAGTCGATTTGTACTCCATCGGGAGCTATCAATTCTATACATTCCGTTTCGTTACAACCGTTTGCATCAGTTACTGTAAGGCAGTATTCTCCTTCTGTGAGTAGCGCAATATCCTCATCAGTAGATGTAAACCCATTTGGGCCCAGCCAAAGAAGGCTCAGAGGCGCAGTGCCTCCTGATACAGTCGCGTCAATCGACCCATCTTCTGCACCTGCACACGACAAATTCAATCCATTTGCATACTCAAAAGCGTCAAGTGCAATTGAAATTGCATCGGGCTCCGTAAGTATGATGCATTCGCTTTGGCTGCAATTGTTGTCGTCGGTTACTGTCACACAATATTCGCCAGCGACAAGATTGAAGAGATCTTCATCAGAAGATGTAAATCCGTTAGGTCCTGTCCAGCTTATTGTTATGGGAGTGGTTCCTCCTTCAAATATCAAGTTAATTGATCCATCGGATCCGCCTTGGCAGGAAATATTATTTCCATTGATTGTTTCAGCGATCAGAGCTATTTCCAGTTCAGGTGGCTGCACGAGCAAAACCGTCTCAACGGTAGTACAGCCGTCGTCATCTTCGACGAAAACGCTGTACTCTCCCGCTTCGAGATCCTCAATAGGATTGTCGAAGACAGGCCCATATCCGTTTGGTCCGATCCAAACAAATGAGAATGGAGCAACCCCATTTACAGGGATGGCTTCTGCTGATCCATCTTCCGCATCAAAGCAGCTGATGTTAAATTCATTCAGGTATTCGCTCAATACGAAATCAACCATTAGTGTATCGGGAGCTACAATCTCAATAAACTCATTTTGTACACAGCCATTGTCATCAATTAACACAGCCTCATATATACCGGGACCGAGATTGATGACATCTTCTTGGTTAGAAAAATTAGGGTCACCCGCAGTATTCCACTGATAGCTGTAAGGTTCTGTTCCTCCTGAAGGAGTGGTATAAATTTCGCCATCAAGACTGTTGAAACAAGTCGTGTTGAATCCATTGTAATCCGACAGGGAGTCAACTGTAATCACGAGGTCGTCAGGCTGAATTACCGTAACGGCATCGAGATAAATACATCCATTGGCATCTGCTATGGTGACTAAGTAGACACCACCTTCCAAGTCGGTAAAACTAGTGCCCGTTCCTGTAAATCCACCTGGTCCTGTCCAATCAGCAGTATAAGCAGGAACACCTCCTGATATGGTGATGTCAAGGGTACCTGTAGGAATACCAAAGCAAAGACTTGGGGTTGAAGTTGATTCTATGCTGATAGGTGTTGGAGCTGTTAGGGTAATTTCATCTGTGGCTTCACATCCGTTTGCATCTGTTACGGTAACAGAATATGTTCCTGGTCCGAGATCAGTAAGGTCTTCATCAGTTGATGTCTCAAGCCCCGGCAAGTTCCAAAGAACATCGTATGGTGGCGACCCACCGGTAAGAGTTAAGTCAATGGTCGCGGTGCTGTCATCAGCGCAAGCGACATTAAATCCACCGCCGAATACCGAAGGTGTTAGATCTAAAGCTAATCCCTCAGTAGGACCGCCGATTGTCACGGGAACAACTACCGGAGTAGCACACCCATTGTCATCCGTAACCGTTACCGAGTATGTTCCTGCCACCAAGCCTGTGGCTGTAGAAGTCTGTTGTGATGCGGGGTCATCCCATTGGTAGCTGTAAGAGCCGCTACCACCTGTGGCGGTAACTGTAGCTGCTCCTGAGCCGTCACCAAAGCAAAGTACATCAGTTTGCGAAGTGATTTCGGCATCGAGTGGCTGATCAGGTTCTGTAATTGTGATTTCAAAATCTATTATACAACCGTTAGCATCTTCTATCGAAGCCGTGTAGGTGCCAGCCAATAAATTAATGACGGTTGGTCCTGTTTGGTTTGCCGGATCGTCCCAAGTGATGACGTAATCTGCTGTTCCTCCTGAGATATTGATAGTAACTGCGCCTGTTGCATCTCCGTTGCAGAGTACATTCTGGACAGAAACTAGCTCAACTTGAAGCGGCGTAGGTTCTATCAGTTCAAAAGTCTCAGCGATTGTACATCCCTGGAAATCTGTAACTGTTACGGTATAAGATCCTTCTTCGAGATTTTCAATTAGCGGACCAGTAGATGGTGGAACCGTATTCCATTGGAATGAGTAAGGAGCGGTGCTACCGATGGCTTCAACTTCTATGCTTCCATCCGCAAAACCTGAACAAGACGGAGAGATGAGTTCAACTAAATTGATTTCGAGCGCTGAAGGTTCAGTTAGTTCATAAGTCGCATCGGTCGTGCAACCGAAATCGTCAGTCACAGTCACTGTGTAGCTTCCGGGTGAAAGGTTGTTTATACTCGAGCCTGATTGAACGGGGTCAGTATTCCATGAGTAAGTGTAAGGTGCTGTTCCTCCTGTAGCATTTACTGAAATACTCCCATTATCAAATCCATTACACGTTGGATTAACCAATAAGAGAAGATCGATTTCCAACACAGCTGGTTCCAAAATATTAAATGGAAGTTCAAGTGTACATCCGTTATCGTCCGTTACTACAAGGGTGTAACTTCCTACTCCTAAATCAGAGATGGATGGTTCGTCATCCCCTGGTTGAGCGCTCCACTCGTAAATGTAGGGAGGCGTTCCGCCACTAATAGTTGCTGTGGCTGATCCATCTGAAAATCCATTGCAGGATGCATTTGTTGCAGCGATGCTACCCTCGAGTGCTGTTACGGGTTCTGTAATCTCAATTTCTGTAGTTCCTTGGCATCCATTAATATCAGTAATCGATGCGGTGTAGAATCCGGCAGTTAAATTTACAGCAGTTGCTCCAAATTGAGGTGGTACGGTGTTCCAGACTATCGTGTAAGGTCCGACTCCACCTATAGGGGAAATTGTTACCTCTCCTGTAGCTTCGCCAGTACACAATACATCTGTTCTGTCTTCAAGTCCGGCCGTTATCGGGTCAGGAGCTAACAAGGTTATGGTTCCTGTTTGGGTACAGTCGTTGTCGTCTGTAACGGTGACTTCATAAGTGCCAGATACCAAATTGACAGCTGTCTGTGATGTTTGGGCCGCTCCGTCATTCCATAAATAGCTATACGGCGGAGTACCACCCGATGGTATTACCGTGGCTTGGCCGTCATTTGCTTCAAAGCAAGATACATTGAAACCACCTTGGAATACTGAGCTGGTAAGCTCCAACTCTATTGCAGGTACTTCTGTTATTTCTACAGATAGGTCTCCGGTGCACCCGTCACGGTCGGTCACTAATACGGCATAAACGCCCGGGGCAAGGTCAGAAAGATCTTCATCATTTGATGAAAATCCATTCGGTCCTACCCATTCAATTTCATAAGGGCTTTCTCCTCCTGAAATGGACAAATCAATACTCCCGTTATCATCTCCCGTACAATCAATATTGATGGATGTTGCCGAAAGCTGAACGTCGCTTACTCGTATTTCAGCCAAAGCCGTAGATTGGCATGCCGCTGCTGTAACGGTTAGGAGATAATCAATGTCGAGAAGTGGGCTAGTGGTAGGTTCCTTGATGCTGGGGTCATCCAAATAATCTGTCGGACTCCAGTTAAAATTGGCATTGTCATCTGCATCAACTGAAAAGGTCAACGAGTTTCCTAGGCAAACAAATGCCAAGGGAGGATCTATAGAGACATTTATCGAGTCGTTGATAAATACGCGGATACTATCTTGGACAGTGCCTGCACAATTAGGGTTTCCAACGAATATGTCTATAAATTCCTCTCCCTCTATGATTCCGTCATCAAAAGGAATGATATCGATCGATACGGATGCCTGATTTGCGGGAATAGTGATGGTTTTGGGGACGGCCGGATCAGGATCATCTCCAATTTGCTCATAGTCCATCCCGTTGGTTGCTGTTCCGTCCACGAAGAAAGTCACCACTTCATCTTGATCCGTTACAGGTGTTCGAGTGAATGTAACCGTACCGTTATTGCAACCTTCAATGGTCGATTCCAAATTGCCTTCATTGCTTTGGCTGAGAGCAATACTGTTGCTTTCGATCGCCTCGATCAAAACAGCTGAATCCCATTCGGGATCCGCGACATCGGCAATAACTAATTTGATGGAAAAAGTATCACAGGGTGTTACCTGTCTGACTGCTGAAAGTCCCGTAGTCCAAGCATCGTATTGAAGCGGTGCGGTAAGTCCTAAAGGGTTAGGTACATAGAATTCAGGATTAGAAGGTGGCACTCCTATGTCAGGGTTTCCATTGTTGATGGTGTTTATTCCTACGGAAGTGCTTGTTCCGGGAAGTACTGCGATGTTTTCTAATCCGCCTAATCCGGGATCGCCAATGATACCGGGGCCGCTGATAAAAAATCCGAAGAAATCGTTGAAAGGAGTTCCTACGTACTCATCATACTCTTCACTGGCAAAGGTAAAGTTGAAGCGAAGGCTATCACCGACAGGAACTACATCAAATTCAAGAATACAGGCATCGAAGCTACTGTTTCCTGTGATTGTCGTGATCAAAGGATCTCCCGGAGTTCCGTTTATCGTAGTAGAAGCTTCCGTATTATTCGGACCTAAGAGATTTTCGATACTTCCTGTAGTAAGGATTATTCCCTCTCCTTCGGGGAAATCGGGAATGCCTGTAATTGAATACGTTCCTGATGCGCTGTCTGCACATACCAGCTGAGGGTTCAGTATTTGAACTCCGTTTCCCGCTATCGCCTGACTCAATTCCGAAGCAGGAACATTGTATTCCAGATCAATTTGAGCAATCGATTGGGTAGGGATGAGAAGTATGGCAAGAGCAAGAAAGGCTGCTGATAGAAGCTTCATTTGGGTGATTTTGAATGCGGCTTTCATTGACAAAAAGATTCTAGTTCTATTGCTTTAATGGTATGAATAGATTCAATCTTATCGGAAGAGAATGAGCTCTGTAAGGATGTTTTTAACTCATCTTCGATTTGGTGCACTCTTTTAGGGTAATCTGCAGAAACCGCTACGATGACTGAGTTTCTGGAACTGCAAGCAGAGCGGAGTTGAAAAGGGGATTCACTAAAGATCCCTGAATCCACATCTCTTTCTGAATCAATGGATTGCTCAAACGTAACCTCAAAGTACCTGTAGTAGGTTGTTGCTTCTTGAGCGTATGAAAAAGACGAAAGGATAAAAAAGCCGAGTAAAAGAAAAACGGTCGACTTGCAAGTTTTCAGGGGAGAGAACATAGTCAAGGTGTGTGATTACTTGATAAAATTAGAATTCCATGTAAGCTTATTTGGGCGCACTCATGGAAGTTATAAAGAATCACAGTTCAATAACCTCGCTCAACTCATTGATCTCTGACGCAAGGTTTCGAATAAAATGATACCAGTAGCAGTCGAAACATTCAATGAAGAAGTACGCCCTTTAAGTGCAATACGGATTTGATCCGTAGAGGTTGCCAAATTCTCGATTTGGATTCCACTTTCCTCAGATCCCATTACCAAAGCTGATGGTGTAGTAAGATCAGCGTCAGTATAGGTGAGTTCTGCTTTTTCGTGACAAGCAATAATTCGGAGACCGCTGGATTTTAAGAAATTGAGCGTTTCGGTAAGATTCATTGATCTGCAAATGGGGATTTGAAGAAGCGCTCCCGCTGAGGTCTTTATGGCATCAGGTCCGATTTGTGCGGAGCCTTTTGTTGGAACAACGACGGCATGAACCCCTGCGCATTCGGCGGTTCGGCAGATAGCTCCGAAATTCCTGACATCAGTAACTCCGTCCAATACAAGTATAAGTGGTGTTTCACCTTTTTCGTAAAGATCAGGAAGCAACCATTCAATGTTCTGGTATTCGATCGGAGAGATGAATGCGATCATTCCCTGGTGGTTCTTTCCAGTTATCCGGTCCAGTTTCGCTTTTGGTACATACTGAATGGGGACTTCTGCTTTTCGCAGACCGTTCACTACATCATATCCGGCATCTCCTTTAAGCCCTTTTTGAACAAGAACTTTTTCAATGGGTTTCCCCTCATTCAAAGCTTCAGAAATGGGATGAATACCGTAAGCAATAAATTCCTTGTTTTTCATAGTGATCTAGTATACCTGACCATTGCGCCAAGATTCGATGGATCTGTACCAAGATGGTTTGTAATAATCTTCTCTGCTGAGCCGATAATCGTTTTCAGTAAAGGGATTGTCAACTTTAATAAATCGAAAAGTAATGGAGAGAGGATTTCGTTCCTCACCGTAAATCCAGGTTTCCAATTGACCTGTTTTGTATATTTTGTTTGGCTCTCCATAAATTATGTAGACTAATCCCCGATCTGACATCCAACCCTCGAGATGCGAGGAGAAAAACTTATTAGCAATCTCCACTCTCCCGTAGTAGGTTTTGATATTCTTTCTTGCGCGATTCCGATCTCCTGCCCAATCGACCCAATACTTTTCCATTTCAACCTTTAGGGCGGGAGCCTCCAAAAGGCTTTTGTATTCTTTTCCACTCACTAAATAGCGAAAAGGCTCAACCATATTTTGGACTTTCTGGACTTCGGGAAACTCTTCTGAAGAAACGAAAAGTGTAAAACCTTCTTTTACCGTGGTATCCAAACGGAAATGATAGAATCCTTCCTGATCTGAAATAAAATTGAATTGACCTGAATCCGCAGTCAATACAAATTGATCATCGGGATTGTAATCGAATGGCTTTGGGTCATAGTAAGCAAAAGGAGGTGGTGGCAGTGGAAACGATCGATTGTAATAGTTGACATAGATGACCTCGGTATCCAGTATTTCGTAGTCTAGTATGTAGTTGGTTTTGTTCTTTATCCTATCTGTAAAGATCGGAGTGGATAATCCTTTTTCAAATAAAAGGAAGTTTTCGCGGTTGTTCGGTCCATACTTTTCGGTAAGAATTAGCTCTTCTGAGCTTTTGTTACTTGATTCATCCCGCATGGTCACGCTTAAGCTGTAGTTATTGCCTTCGGGTAAGTAAATGGTTGTGCTGATCAAAGCCGTTTCTCCTTTTTTCTGCTTTGGTATTGGAGGAACAGAAACGGTCTTTTTCTGTGGCCGGAGGGTTGTTTCTGCTTTACCTGGAATCGGTTCAATTTCCACAATTACTGATGCTTCATATTCTTCATCTGATCTCACATAAAGCATGTTTTCCGTGTCAAATTTGATGAATACGGTAGTGGAATCTGAGCTTTTATGAAAAAGTTTAACCTCGGGTTGGATTTTCAATTTGGCTTCGCCGTAAGAGGTGGGTACTTCTTCTGAAGACACTTCATTTGTCGATGAGCATGCGTGAAATAGAGAGCCAATCAGCACGATACCTAGAATTCCTAATAGTCTATGCGTCCTCACCATCAGCGATTAGATTACTACTCAATTTTTTGTTTGCTCGCACTCCGAGCTCTTCCAATTGTTTAGCCTGACTCACTAAGGATCCTCGGCCGTCTCGAAGTTTTTTCATGGCGTCATTATATGTCGCCGATGTACGATCGATTTGCAGTCCGATTTTTTCAAAATCTTCTGCGAAGCCCACAAACTTCTCAAATAAAAGTTTTCCGCGTTCTGCAATTTCCAGGGCATTTCTGTTTTGGTACTCGTGCTTCCAAGTCGTTGATATGATCTTGAGCGATGCAATTAAAGTCGTTGGGCTTACCATCACTATGCCTCGATCATAGGCTTCGTTGAAGAGACTGTGGTCTGCCTGTAGAGCAGTTAAGTAAGCAGGCTCAATAGGGACAAACATCAAAATAAAGTCTAGATTTTTGCCCGATGCAAACTCTTGGTATTTCTTTTCAGATAGTCCCTTGATGTGATTTTTTAGAGAAATCAGATGATTTTTCAAGTGCCTTTCTTTGACTTTAGGATCCTCTTCAGTGACAAAATCTTCGTAGGCCTTCAATGATACTTTACTATCGACTATCACCCATTTGTCATCTGGTAATTTGATCATTACGTCGGGTTGAAAGCGCCTTCCCTCATCAGAGGAGAAACTTTTTTGAAGGAAGTATTCCTCGTCTTTTCTGAGGCCTGAGCCTTCCAAAATACTTTCAAGAATCATTTCCCCCCAGTTACCCTGTACCTTGGTGTCATTGCGCAGAGCCTTTGTAAGGTTCTCAGCCTCTTCGGTCATTTTGGCGCTCATCTCTCGCAAAGTTCTAAGTTCGGTTTTGAGTCCCGATGTTTCTTTTATGCTGTCCTTGTGGGTTTCATCTACTTTTTTCTCAAATGAGACGAGTCTTTCTTTGAGTGGGCTAAGCAATTGATCAATAGACTCCTTACTCTTTCTGGAAAAACTTTCTGTTTTTTCTTCGAAAATCTGATTTGCAATAAGCTTAAAATCCTTTGTGAATTTTTCCTGCATTGTTTGAATGTCGGCTCTTTGCTCATCAATTTGCTTTTCGACATTCGATTTTTCACTCTCCAATCTGGAGATCAGAACCAGTGCTCTTTCTTTTTCATCTCTAAGTCGCTCTAAAGACATGCCGACTTCTCTGCTCGACTGTTTCAACTCTTCGTTTTTTTCCGTTTCGGCCAATAATCTGGCCTTGTGCTCTTCAAGTTCCTTGAGAATTTGTGGAGAGTTATCTTTTCTTTTTGCGAGATGAAGCCCGGTAAAAACTCCTATAGCCAAGGCGAAAACGACCAATGTTGATATCAATAGAAGGGTTTCTGCACCCATTCACTCAGTTGTTTTTTAGTTGTTCAAGATTACCACAAAGGTACCAACTTCTATTCGTTCGAATAGATCAATAACATCAGCATTCTTCATTCTGATGCACCCCTTGCTGGCAGGCTTTCCGATGAGTCCTTCCTCGTGAGTGCCGTGAATGAATATTCCTCTACTGTATGAATCTACATCTCCACCACGATTTATCCCTTCTTCTTGCCCGCTTAAGTGCAAGACTCTTGAGGTGATAAGGTCTAGGTTAGTGGACTTGGCTTGCAAAACCGGCTCGGCTTTTTCGCCCGTGGGAACTTTTTGTTTAATAATGCCAAAAGGTTCTACTTCTTCTCCGACTTTTTCTACAACTTGGTGCAAGCCTTGCGGTGTTTTGAAACTACCCATTTCGTTGCCCAATCCTTTCTTTGCAGTTGAAACTTTATACTCAGCTACGATCTCATTGTTTTCTACCAGAAATAATTTTTGCTTTTTGACCGCCACGTAAATAAACGAATCAAACTCCTTGTCAGAATACTTGATGGAAAGATATTCCATTAAAAAATTCAGCATGCTATTACTTGTTGCTTCCGCATTAAAGTTTAGCGAAAGCACGGAGAGTATGAGCAATATGGCAAAAGGTCTTTTCATTTAGAAGAAGCTGATAAAACCAAAGTGAATTTTTCCACCTCTGAAAGAAACGTCGTTATCAAATTGTCTTCCTAAAGCATAGGTCAATGAGAATACTCCTGCATTGGTCTCAAAATTCACACCTGCGCCAAAGCCAAACGGAGTATCTGATAATTTTTCTTCCGTTGATTCATCTTCATAGTAAGCCTGATCGAAAAATACGAAAAGGTTTGAATTCTGTTCAAGGATGAATCGATACTCAATCGTTCCTATGGCAAAAGATGAAGCAAAAATGGCTTGTTCATCGAATCCTCGAAGAGTCTTCAATCCACCAATTCTATAGATTTCATTTCTAAACATATTCTCATTCAGGAACATTCCACCTTGCATACGGAAGTGAAGGGCACTTCGTTTAAACAGAGGTAAAAAATAGCCGGCGTCCAGGTTGAAGTTATAGATGTCACTTTTTTGATTTGCTTCTCCTTCCACTTGTGATGTTATCTCTTTCTGACCGGTTGCCGCGGTGGTTTCTAAGTAGTATCCGTTCCTAGGGTTGAATCGATAATCCAGATCTGAGACATAGGCACCTATTCCGAATAGATTTGTTTGAGAATCCGCAAGGTCAGGAGATACAAAATCACTGTTGCCAATGACATTGGCTCCTTGGTTTTCATAAAACACCTTAACCCTCTTATCACCCGGGAAGTAATATTCTAACCCGACATTCAATCTGTTTTGACTAAAGGTCGTATCGCGCCTATAAAGATTGAATTTGAAATCTATACCAAGTGGAGTGTTGAATAGAAAGGGGTACTTGAATTGAATGTCAAGTTGACTCGTTTGTGTTTGTAGTCGTTGCCATTGCAATTTTATGGTTTCGCCCCTCTTTAAGGCATTCATTAAGTTGAGCTTCACATCTCCCGTAAATAGAATGTCTCCTGTTACAGGATCGGGTAAGACCCCCAGGATCCCGTCAAAGTTACTTGCCTTACGGGGTTTGAGATAGAGGTAAATGTCTGCTACTCCTGGTCTCATTCCTACCTCATAGGGTTTGATGGTTTGTATAAACTGAATCTCTTTTAAGCGAGTTGGAATATTTCGGAGATCACTTTGGTTATAAGGCCGGCCCTTTTTAAACCCGATGAAGTTTTCAATGTATCTTCTATTCGTGCTCAATTCACCTTTAATGATCAGACTGTCAATTTCTACAAAATCTCCTTTCTGATAATTCAAGGTGGCTTTAATTTGATCTTTATCAATTTGAACGCTGTCAAGATAAACTTGAGCGAATGGATAGCCGCTGTTTTCGGCCTGGTCTAAAAGCTTTTTGAATAGTCGCTGGATCTGTTTTGTGTTGAGCGATTCTTGGAAGTAGAGTTCTTCACGAAATCCAATTATCGAGAGTGTTTCCTCAGGAATATTCCCACTGTTTAATAAGGCCCATTTGAATTTTGGTCCTGTGTAAATTTGAACTTCTACGGTATCTGAACGAAAGGGCGCAATGCTATCTATTCCTGCTGTTAGGAATCCTGCTGCTTGGAATTTATCCGTCACTGATTTTAGTTGAATCAGTGCTGTTAGTGAATCAGTGACGTCATTTAAGTAAAGAGGGGGTTCAAATGCTTCGACTATTGTATCGTAATTCAGAGCCAGAACTTTCTGGCCGCGAACTCCTGTCGCCGACGCTACTAAAGCCAATACTGCCGCACAAATTTTTATGGTATAGTTCAAGTTCAGGTATTGAATTTGCTTCCTTCCATTGATGACTTATTCAAATTTAAACGGTTTTTGTACGTTTAATTATATTTGTACCAACGAGATCTCTAGAATGAAGAAAGCAAGTATAGTACTATCCGTCCTTTTTGTCATGGCAATTGTGTTAAGCTCTTGTCGTACGCAAAAGCAAGCGTGTGCAGCTTACAGTAAAGTAGAGCAACCAAAACAGTCTCAAGATACGCCTGGTTAATGGCTTTTTGGAGTCTAGTTGAAAGTGAAGATTCATTGCATGAATTGTTAGAATCTTCCGTTGTTAAGCCTGTGTTAATTCTAAAGCACAGCTATAGGTGTGCTCTCAGCTCAATGGCTAAGAGTCGAATCGAGAAGAATGAAGATTCTAGACTTGAATACCATCTAATAGATGTAGTGAAAGATCGCGAAATTAGCAATCGCCTATCTGACCTGTTCTCTGTCAGCCATGAATCACCTCAGGCATTTCTGGTCAAAGATTCCAAGCTCATTGAGGTTAAATCTCATTTGGCTATTAAGCCACATGGATTCAGTGTGCTACTTGATTCCTTTGCAGGTCAGTGATTAAGGTCTTATTTTTAGGGAAGTACCAACTCACTTTGTATTTAATACATGCTGCAAAAGCAATTTAAAATTTCAATGTCCACCAATCACAGACCTCAAACAGAACAGAATCACTTTTAGTATTGTTACTTTTACAATTGATGCAATCCTTTCTTAAGAAAATATCGTTTCTCATTTTGGTTGTGCCTGGGTTTAACTATTCGTTTGCTCAGACGGGTGAGGCAACCATATTTGATGAAGCAGTTGTATTGTACGATAGATCGGTGTATGGAGGTGCGATACTTCATACCAACGGATGGGGTGCTCACATAACTTTTACTAAGAATAAGGGTGCCTTTAAATCACGTCTTTTACAATTTGATGTAGTGGGCATGAAGCACCCGAAAGAAGTGAAAAGCTTTAATCCTTATTATGACGACAGTCGCAGTTACATCTATGGCAAGCTGAATAATTTTTTTATCCTCAGGCCTACTATAGGCAAGAAATACCTGAAGTTTGACAAGATCCGAAAATCGGGAGTGGCTATTGGATACAATTGGCGAGTAGGACCTTCTTTAGGGTTTACCAAACCAGTTTATTTGGAGATTGGAATTCCGGGCGAAGGAGGGCAATTTAATTACGTAGACGTAATTGTAGAAAAATACGACCCGGAAAAGCATAAGCCTGAAGATATTTTTGGAAGAGCCAGCGGTTTAAGAGGGTTTAGTGAACTACGGCTAAATCCCGGTGTGCATGGTGCTTTCGGTCTCAACTTTGAATATGATCCCGAAAGAGAGGGAATCAAAGGAATTGAGGTAGGTGCTACAATTGATTTTTATCCACTTGAGGAAATAGATATTATGGCATTTGCTGATAACAAAGCGCTGTTTTTTAACTTTTACGTGGCATTGCAATTTGGTGCAAAATTTAATAAGTAATGGAGGCTTTAGCAGAGGAAAAAAGAGAAAGGGTAAAGAAGCCTAAATGGCTCAGGGTAAAGTTGCCCACAGGAGCAGAATATAAGCAAGTACGCGAGATTGTCGAAGAGCATAAGCTACACACCATTTGCGAAAGCGGAAATTGTCCCAATATGGGAGAATGCTGGGGTGCCGGTACAGCTACATTTATGATTCTCGGAAATGTCTGCACGCGCTCTTGTGGCTTTTGTGCAGTTGATACGGGAAGACCTGAGGCTGTGGATACCTTCGAGCCCGGAAGAGTTGCGCGCTCTGTGAAACTGATGGGGGTGAAGCACTGTGTAATCACTTCGGTAGATCGTGATGATCTTCCTGATGGAGGAAGCCTCATATGGGCCCAAACCGTAAGAGCCATTAGAAATCAATCTCCTGAGACGACATTAGAAACGTTGATCCCTGATTTCATGGGGAAATGGGAGAATTTACAAAACATTATAGACGTTGCTCCCGAAATCGTTTCTCACAATTTGGAAACCGTCCGCAGACTTACGAAGCAGGTCCGTATTCAGGCAAAGTATGATCGAAGTTTGGAGGTGTTGAGGAGACTTAAGCGCGGTGGGATGAAAACCAAATCAGGTGTCATGTTAGGTCTTGGTGAAACTGAGACGGAGGTGATCGAAACAATGGAGGATTTACGAAGCGTTGGAACAGATATTTTGACACTAGGGCAGTATCTGCAGCCCACTAGAAAACACTTACCCGTTGCCGAATTTATAACCCCTGAAAAATTTGCGGAGTACAAACAATTAGGTCTAGAAATGGGTTATAAATTTGTTGAGAGTGGTCCTTTAGTAAGATCCTCTTATCATGCCGAAAAGCACTTGTTTTGATTCGTAAAGAAATCAAGAATAGTTGAAATTCTAAATTAACACGGTATAGCTTTTTTGTTAAATTTACCCCACTTTAAGCTTGCGAAAAACTGTATTAAAATCAAAGAGTATGAAAATTAAAAATTTACTCATTACCCTAGGGTTAGCTTCAATTGCCGGTATTGGCTGGTATGTTGTGAATGAAGATGGGCAGGAAGCTCCCGCATACATCCCGCGTAGCGACTACAATACAGTAGCTGCTGGTGCAGAAGGGGCTTTTGAGTATTATCGATCCATCAAAGCCAATATTTACACAGGCGAAATTGAGAGTGAGGACATCTTAAAAATGCAAAAAGCATTGGAAAAGATGAATATGCCCAGAGCGAAGAACGATGAAATCGAATGGGAGTCTATGGGTCCCAATAATGTAGGAGGTAGGACTCGTGCCATTTTGCCGTTAAACGAAAACGCCAATTCTTTGTTGGCTGGTGGAGTTTCAGGAGGTGTGTTCAGAACAGATGACGCAGGTTTGAACTGGAGCCTAATCGAAAGTTTTGATCCATATTTAATAGTGTCGTCTATGGCCCAATTGGGTAATGGTGCATTATACGTAGCAACGGGTCACAGTCGAGAGCAAGCAAATGGAAGCGGAGGTTCTGGTTTTATTGGAAGAGGATTGTTCGTTTCGAATGACAATGGTACTACTTGGGAAGTTGTTTCTGATTTCGAACCATCTCCTTACAATACTAGTTCCAATTGGGCCAATATTGACGTTATAAAAGCAGACCCTGCCAATCCTGACAGATTATGGATTGGTAATAATTTCGGGTTGTATCCTTATACTCACGGTGATATGACATTAGGGGACACTCCCGAAGGAATTATTAATGGATCAAATGTCAAGGACTTAGACATATCTGCAGATGGCCAAACCATCGTTACAATAATGTCAAACAGACTCTACGTATCAAATGACGGTGGAGAGACTTTTACTCAAGCTAACTGCAACAGTTGTTTCTCAGGGTTCCCTGAAGGAGGTTTTGGAACGGCTGAAATAGCAATTTCACAAAACAATCCCGATTATATGTATGTCTCCTTGGCTCAGCCTAACGGATTTTTGCTGGGGATTTTCGCATCCGTTAATGGCGGGACCATCTGGAATACAATTGCCCCTCCCGGTCTTTCGGGTGGTGTGCTTTCACAGTTCACCCCTTTCTATAATGGTCTTTCTGCTCAAGGATGGTATGACAACATGCTTACCAGCGTTCCAAGCGATGATGTTGAGCAAGTGCTTATGGGTGGAATTCGCATGTGGAGATGGGAATTGGCAGGAACGACACCTGGTATTACCGCATGGGAGGAAGTAAACGCCAACTTTGCTTCGTTCCCGGGAGGTCCTCCTAGTCCTATTTACGTGCATTCAGATATTCACAGTGACGCTTGGGATTCTCAAGGCAGACTGTACATTGCTTGCGATGGTGGAGTTTTCCGTTCAGACAACAATGGTCAGACATGGGCTGCTTTGAATCAAAATTATACGACGACTCAATTTTATTCTATTGCCTTTAATCCTTTTGGACAAGTTTTGGGTGGCTTGCAGGACAATGGATCTCTTTGGCTAAGTCTAGAAGGTGTGAATCCAAAATTTGCTCGGCAGTTTTCTGGAGGAGATGGTTTTTCATGTGAAATTTCACAATTTCTCCCTGATTACATGTTTTCGACTCTTTACAATGGAGTTGTCTTCAGGTCTACTGATCGCGGACAGAGTGTTTTCCCGATGGAAGATCTGGCTGCTGAATCAGGTGGGGGTGGAAATGACTTCAATACAGATATTGCATTGCATGAGAATCCAAATAATGAGAATTCTGAAATATTTGTAGAGTATATCCCTGCTATAGATTCTCCTTATCTAGAGATGCTAAGCGAACCAGTAGTTACTGACGCTGGAGATACAATAATAGCTAGGATTCCTGCCAATACAGAGGTGCTCGTAGAGGCAGATAACAATGATTATCTACTAAACTACACGACTACTGAGGATGTGAATTTTTACTCTTATTACCAGAGATTCGACGAAGATGGTGAAGTTCTTGAATTTCATGACATTGCTGATACAGTATTGGTTCAAGAAAAGCCTCAATTCTTGTTAGCTGCAGCTTTGTCAAATGGAGTTTATGTTACACGCCAACCGTATAAAACGAACGGTGTACCCCGGTTTTACCAAGTAGATGATATCGTGCCTGGTTCCCCTACAAGTGTGGAGTGGTCACCTGATGGAGACCATCTATACGTTGGTTATTCGGGGGGAACGTTGATTCGCTTGAGTAACTTCAATAGCGCTTGGACAGAAGACCAGTTGGAATTCGATAGTGAAGAATCCGTAATTGAAAGAACCATTATTCATTCAGGTTCTGGTGCTATTACTGACATTGAAGTTGATTATTCTGAAGGACGCGGCGCAGACGCTAGTGAAAGAGTGGCTATTTCCGTCGGTGGATATGGAGGCTCAGGAAAGATCAGAGTTTCTGATCAAGCAGCTTCCGTTGTTGGAATAGGAACATTCGATAATGTATGGAATGTTCCAAGTGAATTCACAGGAATGCCCGCATATACAGTTATGATGGACGTAGAAGATCCTGAAATTCTTCTAGCTGGAACAGAATATGGAGTTTGGTATAGTGGTGACAGCGGTGAAACTTGGAGCGAAGCTAATAATGGAGAGATGCCTCGAGTTCCTGTTTACGACTTGCGTCAACAAAAGCGAGAAGCATGGAATGTTGCTAATAGCGGGGTAGTTTATGCTGGTACTCACGGACGCGGCGTATTCAAGTCAAGCTACCTGCTCACACCAACGAGTGTAGAAGATATTGTTGATGACGCACCAGTTCTCAATGAGTTGAAAGTATTCCCTAATCCCGTTACATCCCAAGCAAGTGTATCGTTTGATCTTGGTACTTCCGCTGATATTGAAGTTTACATCTACAGTATTGATGGAAGACTCATTGAAGCATTCCAAGAGCAACGTGTAGGAGCAGGAGTTAATCGACAAATTCAATTCGATGCTTCTGATTATTCACGAGGTCAATATATCTTACAACTTAGAGTTGGAGAGACATGGAATAGTGCAAAATTTGTAGTGACGCGCTAGACCGATATAATTATCAATTTTAGGGGTGGCTCAGAGTTTTCTGATCCACCCTTTTTTATTTCTATGAAAAAAATAAAGGTTGCGGTAAATGGTTTCGGTAGAATCGGGCGATGTTTTACCAGACGCGTCTTTGAAGCTTATTTTGACCAAATTGAGATTGTAGCGATAAACGATCCCGGATCGATAGAAGCCATCAGTCATCTTTTGAAATATGACAGCGTTCAGGGTACCTGGTCCCATGGAGTGGAATATCATCTTGATTCCCTCTTGGTGGATGATATAGCGGTACCTGTTTTCCATGAGCGATCACCTGGTGCCATTCCATGGAAGAACCTCGAACCGGATCTTATTTTAGAGAGTACCGGTAAATTCAAGACAGTTTCAGAGGCATCCGTTCATTTAGGGAATGCCGATAAGTGTCTGATCAGCTCGGTGTCTGTAGACGAAGAAGTTAAGACGATTGTGCTAGGAGCTAACGAAGACATCTTAAGACCGTCGGACCGACTAATATCCAATGCTTCATGTACCACAAATTGTGCGGCACCGTTGGTGGACATTATAGACAAAGTGCTCGGTATAGAGAGCGGCTATATCACCACGGTGCATAGTTATACAGGTGATCAGGCTTTGCATGATACGATGCATAATGATCTCAGGCGAGCAAGGGCGGCGGCTTTGTCAATTATCCCTACCACAACGGGCGCTGCAAAAGCGATAACAAAGATTTTTCCCCATCTCGAAGGACACCTGGGTGGAGCAGGGATTAGAGTCCCTGTGCCCAATGCCTCTCTAACAGATGTGACATACTCTGTTAAGAAGAAAGCAACAGCTGAAGAGATTAATGAGCTATTCCTAAACGCGAGTAAATCAGCATGGAAGAACTATCTGGAATACACGGACAAACCCTTAGTCAGTTCAGATATTATTGGGAATACACATTCGTGCATTTTTGATAGTCAGTTGACCTCTGTTGTGGGTAATCTGATAAAAGTGGTCGGATGGTACGATAATGAAATGGGATACGCATCGAGGCTCTGTGACCTTATCGTTTATTGGAATAAATTGTAGGATTGGTTCCGTAGCTTTTCAACTCTACCTTTTCTTGGTATACCGCATAGGTATAATTGTTAATCCAGTCGCCAAGATTTATGTATTCACCACCATTGCTCAGCTCAATCACCATCGGCAAATGGCGGTGGCCAAAAATGAAATAATCAATATGTTCTTTTTCTGCGATTTCATTTGAATAAATCGCGAGCCATTCTTCTTCAGCACCCAAGAATACTTTATCACTTTCTACTCCTTTTTTTCTGCTCATTCTAGAGAAGGAATTGGCTAGTCCAATCCCGAAATTAGGGTGTAGTCGGGCGAAGAGCCACTGGCACAGACCCGACCGAAACACCTTCTTAATGAACTTATAACCGTGGTCACCAGGACCTAAACCATCACCGTGGCCGATGTAGAATTTTTTGCCGTTCAAGGTTCTTTGAATGGGCTCTCGGTGAATCTCCACCCCAATTTCATTCGGGATATAATCGAAAATCCACATATCGTGATTTCCGATAAACCAATGAACTTTTGTTCCGGAATCTACAATCTCGGCGAGCTTCCCGAGGATACGCACATGTCCTCTAGGGACGACCGTTTTGTATTCAAACCAAAAATCGAATACATCGCCAAGAATAAAAATCTCCTCAGCCTCGTGTCGAACTTCTTCAAGCCACTGAACCACCTTTTTTTCTCTCAAAAGGCTTTCTTCAGGTGAGGGAGCACCCAAATGAAAATCTGAAGCGAAGAAGTATTTCTTCATTAATTATGTGTTGAATATCTCATCGAGTTTTTGCTCCAATGCAGCTCCTCGAAGTTTGGTTGCAATCACTTTTCCTTCAGGGTCTATCAAGACCGTGAAAGGGATGCTTTTTACATTATAAAGATCGGCCGCCGCTGATTGCCAATATCTCAAATCACTCACGTGAGGCCACTCCAGTTTATCCTTCGCGATGGCTTCGATCCATTTTTCTTTATTTCTGTCGAGCGAAACGCCGAAGATTTCGAAATTTTCATTCTCATATTTCTTGTACATCCGAACGACATTCGGATTCTCCATACGGCATGGCTTACACCAAGAAGCCCAAAAATCTATCAAAACATAATTTCCCCGAAGGTCTGTAAGTTTGATTATGTCCCCTGCCGGATTCGGTAATGCGATTTCCGGTGCTATTGTCCCTGGTTCTAGCAGGTTTTCAAGTCGCAATTGGTTCTCCATGCTTGCGATTTGATCACTCAGATTATCAAAAAAATAGTTCCCTTGCAGCTTCGTCGAAAGAGCATCTCTTACCGTTTTAAAGTGTTCAAGGTCTTCCTTCATGTTTAGTCGTTGCAAAGCCGTGAAGTTTGCAAGTTTTTCAGGATCACTATTTATAAAATCAATCAAGTAGTCTCTGTATTCTTGTCTTGCTTGATTGTATGAGTTTCCTAACTCAACTCTTTTCTCACTCTCCCCGGTAGTAGCAGAAGAACGCAAGGCAGTCATCAAAGAGTCCAGTTCTTTTTCGAAGGCTGTCGTAATTACCAGAAGATCTCGCAAGCGCTCACTTTCTTCGCTTCCCGAAATAGAGTAGGTCTCTCGAAGTTTTTCTGCGCTTCCATCTATTTGGACATTCGAATTTGTACTGTCTAAAATCAAAATCATCGAATTATCCTCACTCAAAGCGAGCGTGTAGAAATCAGGTCTGCCCGCTTTAAACTCAAGTTCAAAGTTTCCATTTGGATCTAAAGCAACATTTCTGAGGGTATCAGGTATTCCGTTGGTATAGCCAATCAAAGAAACAGATTGCCCATTGGCATCAGATATGTTCCCTGAAATAGTATTCACCTTTGGTTGATTTTCACAACCAAATAAGCCAGCTGTAATCAAAACGAGTAGGATCAATCTAATTCTCATTTTTCAAGTAGTTTTCTCAGAATTTCACTGGCCATTTTAGGGTTGGCCTTTCTATTTGATAGTTTCATCACTTCTCCCATGAATAGGCCTAGAAGTCCTTTGTTTCCATTTTTGTAGGCTGCAGCTTTATCAGGAAAAGCGGCTATAGCCTGTTTGGCTAGTACTTCTAGTGAGTCGTCATCACTTTCTTGCAGTAAGTTTTCGCTTTCTGCAATTTCAGCAGCGGTTTTATTCGATTGCTCAATAAATTTCGGGAATAATTGTTGGGAAGCGGCGGAATTACTGATCTTGTCTGAATCGATTAAAGCAATAATCTCAGCAATTTGAGCGGGTTTTAACGGAAACTCTTCAATGGCAGTTGCCGATTGATTTAAATGAGACTTTATTTCTCCGATCACCCAATTGGCAGCAGCTTTGTAGTTTTTTGTATGCCCGATCAAGTCATTAAAATAAAGGGCTATCGGCTTTGACTCGATCAAGATTCCCGCATCGTACTCTGATAGCTGAAGCTCATTAATGTACTTCCTAAAGAGCTCGTTGGGTAGGGGAGGCATGTGTTCTTTCACTTTATCAATATCTGACTGCTCAAGCGTGAGTGGTTGGATATCTGGTTCGGGGAAGTACCGGTAATCATGCGCATCTTCTTTTCCTCTAAGGGCAAAAGTAGTTCCTTGCACCGCATCGAAGCTTCGGGTCTGCTGAATGATTTCTCCACCGTTTTCCAAAATTTCAATCTGGCGCTTCATCTCAAATTCGATGGCTCGCTGCACATTTCGAAGGGAGTTCATATTTTTTACCTCGCAGCGATTTCCGAACTTCTTAGAACCCCTTAGCATAACGGAGACGTTAGCATCACAGCGCATACTACCCTCTTCCATGTTTCCATCACAGACTTCAAGATACCTCACCAAGCGTCGAATCTCAGCCAAATAATTGTACGCCTCTTCTATTGAGCGAATGTCGGGTTCCGAAACTATTTCCAAAAGAGGTACTCCTGCTCGATTTAAATCAACCAGTGTGTTGAATGGATCTTGGTCGTGAATGCTCTTACCGGCATCTTCCTCTATGTGAATTCTGGTAATCCCAATTCGTTTGATATCGTTGTTAGCATCCTTCACATCTAAGAAACCGTCTGTGCAAATCGGTGTGGTGTCCTGAGTGATTTGATAGCCTTTCGGCAAATCCGCATAGAAATAGTTTTTTCTAGCGAAATGCATGGCTCTGGTGATGGAGCAATTGGTCGCAAGGCCCAGTTTAATGGCATATTCAATCACTTTCTTGTTCACCCTTGGCAAAGTCCCAGGGTGTCCTAAAGTAAGAGGGGAGGTATTTGAATTTGGGAGACTGCCGTAAGAGTTTAAATCTCCCGCATAAGCCTTTGATTTGGTCAATAGCTGGGCGTGAACTTCAAGTCCTACTACCAACTGGTATTTTTCTAAAATTTCTATTCTTTCTTCGATCATAGCTTTTCAATCACACCTTCGAAAATTTGTACCATTTTGGAAGATGATGCATTTGCAGCTCGAACTACGTCAGCATGAGTCGTTTCGACAATTCTACCTTCTACTCCTAAATCCGTTATTACACTGATTCCAAAACATCTAACACCCATATGCCGAGCGGCGATTACTTCAGGGACTGTGCTCATCCCAACTGCATCAGCTCCTATAATGCGCACGTATTTGTATTCTGCCGGTGTTTCGAGACAAGGTCCGGACAAGCCCGCGTAAACTCCTTTTTGAACTGATATACTCTTTGCTTCTGCCACACCCTCTGCTACCTGAATAAGTTCATGGTCATATGCCTGACTCATATCGGGAAACCGAGGCCCCCACTTATCATTGTTAGGCCCCATTAGTGGGTTAGTGGGGAAAAGGTTGATGTGATCACTGATAATCATCACATCCCCAATTTCGAAATTCGGATTCACTCCCCCACAAGCATTCGAGACCATAAGGAGATCAATTCCCATTAAAACCATAATTCTTACAGGAGCTACTACTTTGTCCATGGAATATCCTTCGTAGAAATGAAACCTTCCTCTCATCGCCAGTACAGTTTTACCGCCGAAATCGCCAAGGATAAATTCCCCCTTGTGACCGACTACAGTAGATTGAGGAAAGTCAGGGATCTCACTGTAGCTAATTCTTTTTTTCACTGATATTTTCTCGGCTACGGCATCCAAGCCTGAACCTAAGATTATACCTACTTGAGGCTTAAGTTCTCCAAAGTGTTCCTTTAGAAAATTGAGTGAATTATTCAGTTGAGTCTCGTTCATATCGATCGAATCATGGCGTTGAATCTTTCTGAATCACTGCCAAAGTCTGTTTTAATTTTCCAATACAATACTCGAATATGATTTTCATTGAAAAAATACACGTGAGTTTTAAGTCGTTGCGCATCTTTTTCGGTAGTGAGTAGCGTTGGTTTTTCAGGCCCAAAAGTATCAATAAAATCGCGGAGCTTAAACAGTTCTTCAGAGCTAAACTCGTGATGGTCTTGAAATTCGAAGTGCCTGATAATATTGAACTGTTTTTGAGCTTCTTGTTCGAAAGGCAGCGGATTTGCGATAGCTGATAACAGAACCACATTTGAAAGATCAGACGAATCGACCCTATCAGATTTCAGGTCAAATATTTGACCGTATGAGATTGCTGAGAAAAAGATGCTTTGATTATTCGCCCTTAGCTTGGCTACCAATTGGTTTTTTTCTTTTTGATTCGTGTCTAATGGTGTTTTTGTCACCACTATGGCCTGCGCGCTTTTACTGCGTTTTTTGATGTCTCGAAGATTTCCCGCAGGTAAAAGATAATCTGACGTGAAAGGTCTATCCCAGGTGGTCAAAAGAAGGTAGAAGTCTGCTTTTACTTTTCTGTGTTGCATGGCATCATCCAGAATGACCGTTTCTATGTCGGGATGATTGGTTCTTAAATATTCCAATCCTCTGGCTCGGTCTTCATCCACCAACACGAAGAGATGTGGATGATTATTCTTGAGAAGCAACGGTTCGTCGCCGCACTGATTGGCTTGCATTGAGTCGTCAACGACCAATGTTCCTTTGGTTTCTCGGCCATAACCTCGGCTCAGTATTGCAACTTTATCGGTCCCTAAAAGCGATACGATATAATCTGCCATCGGAGTTTTGCCAGTGCCTCCAAGGCTAAGGTTTCCCACCACGATTGTCTTCTGGGAAGGCTTATAAGACTTTAGAATTCCCGTGTCATACAATAGATGACGCAAGCTCAATATAAAGCCATAAACCCAAGCGAACGGTAATAAGAGCTTTCGTAATTCCTGCATTCCTTAGCTTTGTTCGAAAGAAAGGATCAAATATGCCACAAATTAAAGATATATGCATCTACCTAGAGCAATGGGCTCCACCTGCATATTCAGAGTCTTATGATAATGTAGGGTTGCTAGTTGGTGACAGAGATAAAGAAGTCAATGGTATTCTGGTTAGTCTCGATTGCACTGAGGCCATAATTGATGAGGCCATTGAGAAGGGCTGTAATTTGGTGGTTTCACATCACCCCATAGTTTTTAAGGGGCTGAAGAGCCTTACCGGCAAAACATATGTAGAACGCACCATTTTGAAAGCGATAAAAAATGGAATCGCTCTGTATGCTATACATACCAATTTGGATAGTGTCTTGACAGGTGTTAACGGAAGGATTGCTGATCGACTCGAATTGGTCAATCGCACCATATTAAACCCTAAAAAAGGGGGACTCAATAAGCTCACGGTTTTTGTACCAAAAGAGGATGCCGAAAAAGTGAGAACGGCCTTGTTTAAAGCTGGCGGCGGAGTGATTGGCAATTATAGCAGTTGTAGTTTCAACGTAGAAGGTACAGGCACTTTCCGTCCCGAAGATGGTGCTAAACCAACAATTGGTGCTATCGGAAAAACCCAAATGCAAGAAGAATCCAGAGTTGAAATTATGTTTCCTGGCTACTTGTCTTCAAAGATGTTGGCCGCAATGTCGGCCTCTCATCCCTATGAAGAAGTAGCTTATTACTTGCATTCACTCGAGAATGAAAATCAATATGTAGGGTCAGGGATGATAGGTGAGCTTTCTGAAAAAATGGAAGCTTCCGATTTCTTGAGTTTTTTGAAAGATTCAATGGAATTAAAGGTCGTCAGACATACTAAGCTCCTTCAAATGGATATTAAAAGGGTCGCGATATGCGGTGGGTCAGGTAGCTTCTTGTTGGGAGATGCCAAACGGTCAGGAGCCGACGTTTTGATCACAGGTGATTTTAAATACCATGAATTTTTCGACGCAGAAGGTGAGTTGATGATCGCCGATATCGGACACTATGAAAGTGAGCGATTTACGATTGATCTAATTGCAGATTATCTACGCGAAAATTTTACTACTTTTGCAGTCCGTTTAACGGAAGTGAATACTAATCCAATCCATTATTTCTAATATTTATGGCAACAGCTAAATCCAAAAAAGGCATATCTACTGAGGATAAGCTAAGGGCGTTATACAATTTGCAACTCATTGACTCACGAATAGATAAGATTCGTACGGTTAGAGGTGAGTTGCCATTCGAGGTTCAAGATTTGGAAGATGAGACGGAAGGATTAGCTACTCGTCTTGAGAAAATGGAAGCAGACAAGAAGTCGCTGGAAACGGAGATTTCTGACAAGAAGAATTCCATCACTGAAAGCAAGGCACTCATCAAGAAATACAAAGAGCAGCAAGACAACGTTCGGAACAACCGAGAGTTTGAGTCTTTGAATAAGGAACTTGAGTATCAGGATTTGGAAATCAAATTAGCTGAGAAAAAGATCAAAGAATTCCAAGCTCAAATTGAAACCAAGAAAGAAGTGATCGACAACACCCGCGAGGAGCTTGACGGTCGCAAGAAAGACTTGGATGTTAAGAAGAAGGAGCTGGACGAGATTGTTGGCGAGACCAAGAAAGAGGAAGAAGCTTTATTGAAAAAATCAGATGATGCCGGTAAGAAAATTGATGAGCGACTTCTAAAGGCGTACAAAAGAATCAGAAATGGTTCGAAAAATGGTTTGGCTGTTGTGCCAATCGATCGTGAAGCTTCTGCCGGTTCTTACATCAAAATTCCACCGCAAAGACAACTCGACGTTGCTGCTCGTATGAAGATTATCGTTGACGAACACAGCGGACGAATCCTTGTAGACAAAGAACTTGCTGACGAGGAGAGTGAAAAGATGGAGGCAATTTTCAAGAAGCTTTCAAAATAAAGACAACACTCTTTACCGATAGAAAAAATTGAAGCCATTCCATTGAGAGTGGCTTTTTTATTACATCCTTATTCCAACGGTAAGGCCGAATACACCTTGCGTGTTCTCTAGCACAGCTCTATTTAAAATAGTGTAGTCGTAAAGTTCATTAAAAGTAGCCCGAGAGTAAGATAGATCTACATACCAGGCAGCCACGCGGTAGCCTAAGCCAAAATTGATTTCTTGTCGACTCAGGTTTTCGTCTGTTTGCTGCTCATTGACGGTTATTGGATTGGCAAAGTAAGCAAAGCCTCCTCTCGCTGAGAAACTTTTCGTAATTCTATACTCTCCTCCTATACGGTAAATATTTGATGCAGAGTAGGCTTGTGAAATGAATTCGTTTATGCCTGAAAAAAAATCAACATTGCTGGAGTTCGAATTTCTCAATTCACCACCGCTGAAATTGATTCTTTCATATTGGGCAGAAAGTATAGCCTTCTTGCCGATCACTCCTGCCACACTTCCCATAAAATGCCAAGGTGTTCTGATACGGTACTCGAAAAAACCTGCGTCACTTTGAGCTTCTATTGTCTCTGAAGGATTTTGATATCTGGATCGAATATCGGACGTGAAATTATCCGTCATTGAAAAGACTGTGGGAGTTCTCACCGAGGCACCAAATCGAAGATTATCTAATTTGTAAATAAACCCGAGTCGAGCATTTACGCCAAGCCCTTCACTTTGCAGGCGTTCTGTAAGCGTAAACCCTGAAAAATCTGTTTCAGGTTCTCCAACAGGGCGCTCCTCAGTTTCGGTGATACTCTCGTATGAAATATCTTGGAATCCGATCCCAAATCCCAAATAAAGCTTGTCGTCGTAATTAGCTCCGATCGTTAATGCCGTTTCAGATAATCGGCCATCTCTTTCTGCGGTCTGTGTTGTCTCTATTAGCTCGTCAGGATCAAATCCCATAACATAGTTACCATCATCGACCGGAATAAAATCACCGTCATCGTTTTCCTCAAAGTTGGCATTATCAATCACAATGGCATCCCAGGCTAAACCAGCGCTAAAATCATTTAGTTCGTCGAGTAAGCTGCCATTGGCTTCTTCTAAAAAGTCTCCTGCCAATCCATCAATGGCGAGAGATTGACCGGTCAACCTAGTGATATCATTGAATGTATTAATCCTATTATACGACACTGAGAAATTAACCGATTTCCACTTCGGATGATCAATTTCATTGGCCAAAACAAAGCCCAAGTTGTTCACGACCATCTTAGACTTGGAATCTTCTCTTGACGAGAAATCAGTCACGGCATTTATTGAATTGAATTCGTAGCCTGGAGTGAAGCTAATTTCACCAAACCGAAATACTGCTACACCTGCAGGGTTTATATGGAGCGCCGACATGTCCCCGCCTAGAGCTCCAAAAGCTCCTCCCATTGATTCAAAACGTGCAGTGCCGGCAAAGTAATTCGCGGTGTACCTTTGCACATCAGCGTCATTTTGAGCGTAGGATGTTAGGGCAGCGCTGAAGATCAGCGTCGCGAATAACATGAATTTTTTCATAATGAGCGTCTTAGTTATCTTCTTCTACTACCGCTTCCGCCTCCTGTGGAACGGCTCGGAGAAGAAGTGCCTGGAGAACTATAGGTTGATCTGCTTCTCGAAGGACTACTTGTGGAAGGAGATGTCGTTCTTGACCTCGTCGGTGAACTATAGGACGAGTTTCCGCTTCTACTCGAGTTGTATCTGTTGCTTGAGTTAGATCGATTGTACCTACTGTAGTCAGGAGTCTGCTGAGTAGAGGTTTGTCTTTCCCTTTGGCGAGTGTATGGTGAGGTCACCTGACTTCGTCTAGTATTCCTATCATCATCATCCCCCATTCTGTTTTGTGTTGAACGGTTGACTCCATCAGGTTGGGCATACTGTCGGCTATTTGTTCTACTATAATAGTCAGTGTTAGCATCAGTCCTTACAGGGCGAGTTCGACCAGCGCTTGCCTCTTGAGATGTCGCTCTATCTCTAGTGGTTGTTGCGTTATTTGACTTCGGGCCATCACCTTGTGCGGCACTGCCTCTTCGATTAGATGTTGTGCTCACTGCTCCGCCTCTTGAGTTGCGACTACTACTGCCCGATCTCGGTGTGTTTTGAAAACCTCGCGAGTTTCCACTTCCATCAACGATTATCACGCCTGAACCGTAGTAAGGATTGTATCCATAAGGGTAATAGGGGTAAGGATTGTAGGCCATATAAGGATTGTACCATGGGCTGAACGGATCATACATTCCCCATGTAGCACCCCATCCCATTCCCATTCCGAAGCCTGGACGTCCCCAAGGACTGCAGCGGCAAAAAGGATCGAAAAAAGGATCACACCACCTGTTACCCATCCAAGGATTTCCCATTCCGACGCCTATTCCAAAACCAAAACTGTTAACTCCGTTAAACGAATTCATACTCATGTTTCCATAAAAACGTGGGTTCATGTTGTTCGCGAAGGCATCGCTGTAAACATAATCTTGATCTTCGTCTCTGTGAAAATTCTCTATTCGATTGGCATAATCAGGGTCGTAGTAATCTTCAGACTCCTCATCTTCGTTAGACTTCTCTTCGAACTCGGAAGAAGGTTTCTCCGCTTCATCTACAAAGGGGCTTTCACCGTAGTAACTGCTTTCAGCACTATTGGCTCCGAGAAATTCGTTCGGATCGTAGGACTGTGAAGCTGTTTCTCTAGGTGCGGGTGCGTAGTACAGATCATCATATTCCTCTAACTGAACCAAATCCTGATTCGTAGAACAAGATGCAAGGAGAATTAACGTCACTATGCTTAAAATATATATTCTTGTGTTCATGATCATATCTGTTATTATAACTTATCTCTAAGTTAAAAAGTTTATTTTCGGCAGCCCTAACAAATTTAGTTCAGCCTTGAAAGTTCATACTCGATAGTGCAATAATTATTCCAATTCAATAGCTCAAAAACTATTCCAAGTTTACTCATGGGAAACAAGCTTACAAAACGAACAGACAATTATTCTTCGTGGTACAATGAAGTTGTAGCCAAGGCAGATCTTGCAGAGCATTCTGAAGTCAGAGGATGCATGGTAATTAAGCCTCATGGTTTTGCCATTTGGGAAAAGATCCAAAGACGATTGGATGAAATGTTTAAAGAAACAGGTCACGTGAATGCCTACTTTCCTCTTTTTATCCCAAAGTCTTACTTTTCTAAAGAGGCCTCCCATGTTGAGGGTTTTGCCAAAGAATGCGCTGTTGTCACTCATTACCGTCTAAAGAACGCAGAAGATGGCAGCGGTGTTGTAGTAGATGAAGATGCTAAGCTCGAAGAAGAGCTGATCGTAAGACCTACCTCAGAGACTATCATCTGGAATACCTTCAAAGGTTGGGTGAAGAGTTACCGAGACTTGCCTCTGTTGATCAATCAGTGGGCAAATGTCGTTCGTTGGGAAATGAGAACCCGCCTCTTTTTAAGAACTGCGGAATTTCTTTGGCAAGAAGGTCATACGGCTCACGCTACTGAGGCAGAGGCCATAGCAGAAGCTGAAAAAATGCTCGAAGTCTACGCTACTTTTGCAGAAGAGTGGATGGCTATACCTGTGATTAAAGGGGTAAAAACAGAAAGCGAACGATTCGCAGGTGCTCTTGACACCTATTGCATTGAGGCCCTTATGCAAGATGGAAAAGCTCTTCAAGCGGGAACGTCTCATTTTCTTGGGCAAAACTTCGCCAAAGCGTTCGATGTGAAATACGCTTCGAAAGAAGGTAAGGAAGAGTATGTTTGGGCCACTAGCTGGGGAGTTTCAACAAGGCTAATGGGAGCACTGATAATGACTCACAGCGATGATAATGGGCTGGTATTGCCTCCAAAGCTAGCTCCGATTCAAGTAGTGATTGTCCCTATTTACAAAAGTGAAGAACAGCTCGAGGCGCTAAGAGGTAAACTTAATCCGCTGGTCGATGGGCTGAAATCGCGTGGTCTGGCAGTGGTTTTCGACGATGATGATAATCGTAAGCCAGGCTGGAAATTCTCAGAGTATGAGATGAAAGGAGTGCCTGTGCGACTCGCTATGGGCCCTCGTGACTTGGAAAACAACACCGTAGAAGTTGCCCGAAGAGATACATTGACGAAAGAATTTATCTCTTTTGATGAAGTGGAAGATAGGGCGGTAGAACTCATGGATACCATTCAAAAGAATCTGTTTGAAAAAGCATTGAAATTCAGAGAGGAAAGTACTGTTTCTGTTGATGACTGGGATGAGTTCCGAGATGTGATCAAGAATAAAGGTGGATTTGTTTTGGCTCACTGGGACGGAACAGCCGAAACTGAGGAGCGCATCAAACAAAAAACGAAAGCAACGATTCGCTGCATTCCGCAAGATGCAGTGGAAGAGGAAGGGAAGTGCATTCTGACTGGGAATCCCTCCTCACGCCGAGTGCTTTTCGCGAAAGCGTACTAATCATGGAAACGGACAAAATCAAAGCTGAGGTACTGGAAATCATAAAGACCAAATCTTCGCTCAAGCGCGATGTTTTCGAATTGAGCAAAGAGCGCTTTAAGGTTTTGAAGAAGTGTATGCATGAGTTAGTAAATGAACTCGGAACTGAAATTGATTCAGAGGACCCCCGATTGGAGATCAGCTATAGAGATTTGGGCGATTATTATGCGCAAATGACCATAGCCGGCGATACGCTCATGTTCGCTTTACATACCAATGTTTTCTTCTTTCCTGATTCAAGTCCACATTGGGATACGCATTACCTAAAAGAGAATGTGGGCAGAGGATATTGCGGTACCATTCAGGTCTACAATTTCTTAGCCGACAGTGTTCGGTATAATCGCCAACAGGATGCGGGTTATCTCATTGCCAGGCTTTTTCTCAATGCCGAGAATCATTTTTTTGTAGAAGGAAAGAAGGAATTGGGTCCGATGTTTAATGATTTCATTAATGATGAGTTTACTGAAGATCGGATTATGAATTTCCTTAACGCAGTGGTAAGGCATTCGCTCAATTTTGAGCTTTATGTACCTACTTACAATACTGTATCTCAAATTACTTTGGGTGACGCAAATAACCTAAAGGATAATATCAGTTTGAAAACAGGCAAAAGGCTTGGTTTTCAGTTTGGAATCAACGAGGATTCCATTGAAGGATAATTTTTTTGCACTAACCAATTTGCAAAAGAAAAAAACCTTCTATATTTGCACCCGCTTCTGAAAAGAAGTCCCCAAAATGGCCCGTTCGTCTAGGGGTTAGGACGCCAGGTTTTCATCCTGGTAGCAGGGGTTCGAATCCCCTACGGGCTACATCAAATCACCCTCAACGCGAGTTGGGGGTTTTTTTATGCCCAACTCCTAGCCAGGCTTGCTTGAGCGCTAGGAGTTGGGCATAAAAAAACAACTACGACAAGGCCGTAGCTTGAGTTGATGTATTTTATCAAAACGATCCCAAGGATCACTCAGATGCAAGAAGGAGTAATTTTCTCTCAAGAAGATATTACCAACCTTGATGAGCGAAAACGTCTGACATAAAAAAAGCCACTGTTTTCACAGCGGCTTCCTATTTAATTGGATTTTTTAGAAAGAACTACCTCAAAAACTTCGAGCTCAACACATTCAAATCTTCATCCAGCTCGTACACCTTCGGCACTCCTGTTGGAATCTCCACATTCAGAATTTCTTCCGGGCTAAGTTTATCCAATTTCATGATTAAAGCACGCAAGCTGTTTCCGTGAGCAGCGATGATCAATTTTTCACCAGCTTTAATTTTGGGTACGATCTCATTTTCGAAATAGGGTAGGACGCGGGCTGCGGTATCCTTAAGGCTTTCGCCACCGGGAGGTTGAACATCGTAAGACCTTCTCCAGATATGAACTTGCTCATCACCGTACTTGGCTCGGGTATCATCTTTGTTCAGTCCTTGAAGGTCTCCATACATACGCTCATTCAGGGCTTTATCTTTGGTGATCGGGATATCTTCTTGTCCCGTCTTTTTCAATATAATATCCAAGGTCTTATTGGCTCGCATTAAAACGGAAGTGTAGGCCTCGTCAAACTTGTAGTCAGCGAGAAGTTCTCCGGCTTTCTTCGCTTCTTCAACTCCTTTTTCGGTAAGATCTACATCAACCCAACCTGTAAACTTATTTTCCTTATTCCAAACACTTTGTCCGTGTCTAACCAATACCAATGTTGCCATTTTCTGAATTTTTCTCAAAACTATAAATCTTAATTGCACCAGACCATTCTTCGCCCTATTTTATTGATATTCGCCTTCGATATTTTTTCTTTGCATCACGAAAAAGATTTCTATATTTGCACTCCATTTTTGAGAAGATAAAAAGTCCTACACATGGCAAATCATAAATCAGCATTAAAGCGTATTAGATCTAGCGAGAAGCGAAGAGTATTAAATCGCTACCAGCACAAGACGACTAGAAACGCTATCAAGAAGCTAGAAGAGCTCAGCGACAAAAAAGAAGCTGAAAAGTTGCTTCAAGACGTGAAGTCAATGATCGATAAGCTTGCTAAGAAGAATATTATTCACAAGAATAAGGCGGGAAACCTTAAATCGAAGTTAACAAAGCGCGTTACTTCTTTATAAGTTTTACCCTTCTAAGAACTCTACCCTTTCCGATGTTTCGGAAAGGGTTTTTTTATTTAGCCATGGCCGTTATCTAAAAATCATTTATTTTCATACTGGTTATGAAAGTTATAAGTGAGATATCGGGAATCAAATCTTGGGCTGAAGACGACAGGCCGAGGGAGAAAATGATCAAAAAAGGGCGGCATGCACTGTCCGATGCAGAACTCGTTGCGATACTTCTCGGGTCAGGTACTAAAAAGCTCACAGCAGTGGATGTGGCGAAGCAAGTACTGGCTGCATACAAGAATAAGCTTCATGAACTTGGCCGCTTGGGTATTGATGACTTCAAAAAATTCCCCGGGATAGGAGAGGCCAAGGCAATAACCATTATTGCTGCATTGGAATTGGGGCGAAGACGACGCTCTGAAGAGCGTCTGGAGAATGCCAAAATTTCCTCAAGTAAAGACATTTATGCTTTATTAGCTCCCAAATTAATCGATCTCGATCACGAAGAGTTTCACATCCTATTGTTAAGTCGATCCCATAAGGTTAAGGATCAAATTTGCATTAGTAGAGGAGGTATTTCGGGAACGGTCGTAGATCAACGATTGATTTTCAAACCCGCATTGGAAAAGCTGGCATCGGCTATAGTCCTTTGTCATAATCATCCCAGTGGTACCCTTTATCCAAGCGAACAGGATAAAAGACTCACTCAAAAGCTCGTGAAAAGCGGATCCATATTAGACATACCCATTTTAGACCATCTCATCTTTACTGATGAAGGCTATTTCAGCTTTGCCGATGAAGGATTGTTGTAGATTTGACCGATTCGTATTTCCATGATCAACATTCTTACTAACTTCCAATCACCCCGATTGACCTACGTTTCAGATACCATCTTTAAAAAATGGTTGAAGTTGGATTATAGGTTTGTTTCATCAGCTGATAATGTATCCCAGGATTCTTGTTTGATCACATATGGCAATCATTCTGTAGAAGGAAGTATCAATATTTATTGTGAAGGATTGCTTTCCGAGTCGGTTTTGCGTGATGAACTTCCTCAGGTATTCGTTTCTGAAGAGATTCCGTTGATTTTTGAGGCAAGTAATGCCAAAGGCTTTGAACTTTCTTACGATCTTTTTTCAGCAGTTTTTTTCTGTTTGAGTCGCTATGAAGAATACGTTAACACCAATAGAGACGAACACGGTCGATTCAAAGCAGAAGACTCTATCTTTCATGAGTATAACAGAATACCATATGTGGATAAGTGGGTTCATTCCCTCCAAAATTTACTAGAAAAAAAGCTTCCAGGATACAAGAACCCAAGGTCTTTGCGCTGGTTGAGCACGATGGATATGGATATCGCCTTTGCCTTTAAAGGGCGAAGTTTGACCCGAAAGATTGGGGCTACGGGTAAGGACATATTAGGTCTAAAGGTCGATCGGTTGCAAGAGCGAATTTCCGTCTTATCTGATCAATCAGCTGATCCGTATGATACTTACGAGCTGTTCTTGCGTGATGATGGGGCCGATACAAAGCGTCTTTTTGTCCCTGTTGGTGATCGAAGTCGTTTTGACAATAATTTGAGTGTCACGAACTCATTTATAAAACAACATATTTCGGCACTTGGTAAAAAAGTAAGTATTGGTTTACATCCTTCTTATCAATCTCTAGGCAATACTGAGGTGATCAGGAAAGAAAAAGAAAGGCTAGAGCTTACTTCGGGGTTGAATATCACGTATTCGCGCCAGCATTTCTTGCGGTTTACTTTGCCTGATACCTATATACAGCTCGAGTCATTGGGTATGGAAAAGGACTTTTCCATGGGATTTCACGATGAGATAGGTTTTCGATCAGGAACAGCCTTTGATCATTGTTTTTATGACCTATTGAACGATACACCTCTTACTATAGAAATCGTTCCTTTGATAGCGATGGATAGCGCTATGAAAAATTACATGAAGCTTTCTACTAAAGAGGCGCTTAAAGCAATAGAACAACTACTCACGGGGATGAAAAAAACAGGAGGAATCTTTACAACGGTCTGGCATAATCACTCATTGAGCGATACGGAAGACTGGAAAGGTTGGCGTTCTGTTTACCTGTCCACCTCTAATATGGTACGATCTCATCGATAATTCTTTACTTTCGTCAAAATTCGCTCAATATGATTCACGAACTCGGGAAGGAAAACTCCATCTTCAATGAATTTTTAAGACAAGTACGGGATGAGGAAATCCAGAAGGACAGACTCCGCATACGCCGTAACATGGAAAGATTGGGTGAGATTTTTGCCTATGAGATTAGTAAGTCCTTGGATTATCAAACCACCGATGTGACCACCCAGTTGGGAACTGCAGTAATGCGGGTGCCGGAGAGACTACCCGTCTTGGCTACCATTTTGAGAGCGGGCCTTCCGTTTCATCAGGGTTTTCTTAACTACTACGATGGTGCCGATTCTGCTTTCGTTTCGGCCTATCGAAAGCACCTCAAGAATGAAGATGAGTTTGAAGTACATGTCGAGTATCTCAGTAGTCCGAACTTAAAGGGAAAAGAAGTGATCATTGCCGACCCCATGTTGGCTACAGGGACCAGTATGGCTTTGGTGCACAACGCACTTCTCGAAAGAGGGAAGCCTGAACACGTTCACATCGCTGCTTTACTTGCTTCCAAAGAAGGTGTTGAATACATCAAAAAGAACTTGCCCAAGAATATCACCATCTGGGTAGGGGCTATTGATGATGAGCTTACTGCTCAATCGTATATCGTTCCCGGTTTAGGAGATGCAGGAGACCTTTGTTACGGTAGTAAATAATTTTTTCGCCTATGAGCTCTGAAGTTCTTCGGGCCATCAGCATATTTTTTCTTAGTGCCACCAAATTGTTGTGGGCTCCCGGCACTGCTGTTGCTTCGGGACTTACTTTTTGGGAAACCGTAGTAATCACTAGTTTGGGAGGAATGGCGGGAGTCTTATTTTTCTACTACTTCGGTCATATGGTTTTTGTGGCATTCGACAATTGGAAAGCGAAAAGGAGAAAAAAAATTGTTGAGAAGAAAGTTTTTACTCGAAAGAACAGAATGGTTGTAAATGTGAAAAGCAAGTTTGGGATAATAGGCCTCACATTTTTGACTCCATGCATCATCAGTATTCCGATCGGCTGCGTGATCGCTGCCAAATTCTATTTTAATAATCGACTTACGTTGCCATTGCTACTTGTCTTTACTGTAGTTTGGTCTTTTATCTTATCGTTTTTCTCATTTTACGTGAAACAGATGCTATTCTCATAATGCCAAAATACGAACACGTTTTTTTTGACTTAGACCGCACCCTTTGGGATTTTGATACGAATTCTAAGTTAGCTTTGGGGGAGATTTTTAATGAGTTCAAACTCAAAGAAAAGGGCATCGATTCATCTATTGAATTCATAGATGTATATCAGGATATCAATGAGAAACTCTGGGATCTCTACCGAAAAGGATTGCTTAATAAGCGAAAGTTAAGGTCTTTGAGATTTTCAAGAACACTAGAGCATTTTGGTCTTGTTGATGAATACTTAGGTGAGCAGCTGGGTACAGCATATGTCGAGATCAGCCCGCATAAAACGGCAGTTTTGCCAAATTGCATGGAAATTCTGGACTATCTAGCCGGGCGGTATGAAATGCACATCATTACCAATGGATTTGAGGAAGTGCAGAATATTAAACTCGATAAGTCCGGTCTTGCCAAGTATTTTTCGAAGATTATTACGAGTGAGCAAGCCGGGGCAAGAAAGCCTGATCCGAAAGTCTTTGATTATGCCTTTGGTCTGACCTCAGGAAAGGTGCATAATTCGCTTATGATAGGAGATGACCTCCGAACGGATATTGAAGGAGCTCGAAAAATAGAAATGGATCATGTCTATTACAACCCGCATCGGAAAGATCATTCAGAAGATCTATTCCATGAAATAGCAGATCTGCTTGAGCTTAAGAATTTGCTTTAGGGAGTGCGGCTAAAACCGTAACTGAGCCTGTAACCATTTCTTCCAGATTTACTCTGATCTCCGCGTCGAGTGGCAAGAAAACATCAACCCTCGAGCCGAATTTGATAAAGCCGAATTCAGTGCTTTGATCTACGGGAGAATCTTTTTTGGCATAACAGACTATCCTTCGAGCCACCGCGCCTGCAATTTGTCTGAATAGAATTTCGGTTCCATTCGCATGCTTTACTGCTACCGTTGTGCGTTCGTTCTCGGTGCTAGACTTCGGGTGCCATGCTACGAGATACTTTCCAGCGTGATACTTAAAGTAACTTACCATTCCACCGATTGGGAACCAGTTGATGTGCACATTAAGTGGTGACATAAAAATGCTGACTTGAATCCGTCTGTCTTTCAAGTATTCAGTCTCTTCAGTCTCCTCAATGACTACCACCTTTCCATCAGCAGGGCAAATGACTAAGTCCTCTGCCATAGTTACCACTCGTTTCGGAACTCTGAAAAACTGCATGACCAGAGTTAGAATAATTAAACTGGCAATGAGTGATGCGATAAGGGCAATTGAACCGAAAAAGTAAAATGAGATCAGATTGATTACTGCAAGAGAAACAAGTGTTGTCGTGATAATTTTATTGCCTTCCTTGTGAAATTTCATGAGTTCTTAGGGGTTCGAGTGAACGAAGAGCATAAGGTATGTAAATGCTATTGGACTGGCCAAAAGTACACCATCAAATCTATCTAAGATGCCACCGTGCCCTGGAAGTAGATTACTGGAGTCTTTCACTTTCAAACTGCGCTTGAGTAAGGATTCAACTAAATCGCCAAAAGAAGCAGCGACTACAATAATAAGCCCCAGAATCAGCCAGTTAAAAATGGATATTTCATTGGTATAGGTAGAAATAATAACTGCTCCTGTCATCGCGGCCAGGCCTCCACCGATGGTGCCTTCCCATGTTTTATTCGGAGAAATACGGGGAAATAACTTGGTTCGACCAAAGAGCTTACCAAATACGAAGGCTCCTGTATCGTTTAGCCACAATAGAACAAAAAATCCGAGAATAACTCCCGGCTTGTATTCAACTATGATTTCTTCAAATGTGAAAACATTCAGCAGCGCCAAAGGTGCCATGATATAAATGATTCCAACTATGGTATGCGCAATGTTTGTAAAGGGTTCGGGGCGTTTACGGTACAATTCGTATACGAATATAGCCATGAAGAAAGGGATGCTCAATGAAACAATAGCCGTTCCTGCCACCTTCAGTTTTACCAGTTCTATGGTTACATATAGAGCCGTACCAGTAATGACTCCTAATGTACCTTGCGGATGATAGCCTCCAATTTTTACCAAGCTGTAGTACTCGAGCATTCCCAAAACCCCTACCACGTAGAAGAGTGATGCCAGAGTATATGGGTTCAGTAGTATAGCTCCGATTACGATAATCAGAAATACGAGCCCCGTGGTAAGACGCAGAAACAATTCTTTCACAACTTCGTCTCGCTTATTATTTTCTTGGAACGTAACACATCGTTGACACTAACCATAAGGTCAATTTCTCCGATAGTCACATAGATGGAGTCCTGCTTATTCATCACGATTGCATCAATTCCATTTTCCTTGAGAATGTGCTTTAGCAATTCAATGTGTTGCAGATTATTTGAGCTGTACACTTTGACCCAGTTCACAGCCTGAAATCTACTCCTTTTTTGCGATATCTTCGTCAGAGACCTCTTCTGAGCTCTCTTTTTCAACTTGAGTTGACCCGTTATCGCTTGTTGCAGGAGCGGTGGCTTCTGATGAAGGTGTGCCCTCTTCAGCTACTTCCATTGGCTTGGGCTTCTTCTCATCACCTTCGGGAATTAGGTGTTCCTCTTTTTCAAAGGGCCGCTTTCCGAAAATTTTCTCCAAGTCTTCTTTGAAAATAACCTCTTTCTCTAAAAGCTGGTTAGCCAACTGAGTCAGCTTATCCCTATTATTCGAGAGGAGATCTTTTGCTCGTGCGTATTGGTTTTCAACGATTTTCTTTACTTCCGTATCCATCAACTCAGCGGTTTTGTCGCTGTATGGCTTTTGGAAGTTATAATCCGAGTTTCCTCTTGAATCGTAAAAGCTGATATTTCCGATAGCTTCATTCAAACCGTAAATCGATACCATCGAGTAGGCTTGTTTGGTCACCTTTTCCAAATCGCTCAGTGCACCCGTGGTAATTTCATCGAAAATGACTTTCTCAGCTGCTCTTCCTCCAAGGGCTGCGCACATTTCATCTAAGATCTGGTCGGTAGAATTCAGCGAACGCTCCTCAGGCAAATACCATGCTGCACCCAAAGATTGGCCGCGAGGGACAATGGTCACTTTCACCAAAGGATGAGCGTGTTCGAGCAACCAAGATACCGTGGCGTGCCCTGCTTCGTGGTAGGCAATTACCTCTTTCTCCTTCTTTGTTATGATTTTGTTCTTCTTTTCGAGTCCACCGATGATTCGATCCACTGCATCTAAGAAGTCTTGCTTGTGTACTTCTGTTTGTTTCTTTCTGGCAGCTATGAGGGCTGCTTCGTTACAAATGTTTGCAATGTCAGCTCCACTGAATCCTGGCGTTTGTTTGGCTAAAAAGTCGATATCAATCTTGTTGTCAACCTTAATGGGCTTAAGGTGAACTGCGAAGATTTCTTTTCTCTCGTTCAAATCAGGCATGTCGACATAAATCTGCCTGTCGAATCTTCCTGCTCTCATGAGTGCGCGGTCGAGTACATCTGCTCTGTTCGTTGCTGCGAGAATGATAACCCCGCTGTTTGTTCCAAAACCATCCATTTCCGTGAGAAGCTGGTTGAGCGTATTTTCTCTTTCGTCGTTAGCACCCATGCTAGCACTTCGGCCACGAGCTCTACCGATCGCATCAATCTCATCGATGAAAATGATCGCCGGAGCTTTTTCTTTTGCTTGTTTGAAAAGATCCCGAACCCTGCTGGCACCAACACCCACAAACATCTCCACAAAGTCAGAACCTGAAAGGGAGAAGAAAGGCACTTGAGCTTCACCTGCCACGGCTTTCGCCAAGAGAGTTTTACCTGTACCGGGAGGGCCTACCAATAGAGCACCTTTCGGAATTTTTGCTCCGAGTTGAGTGTATCGCTTGGGATTTTTCAAGAAGTCTACAATTTCCTGAATCTCTTCTTTCGCACCTTCCAATCCTGCTACATCGTTGAAAGTTACGTTTGTACCCTTCGTTTTATCAAAGAGTTGTGCTTTAGATTTTCCGATGTTGAAGATCTGACCGCCGGCGCCACCGCCACCGCCTATTCTCCGCATCACAAACATCCAAACGGCTATCATTATACCGATGAATAAAATCCAAGTGAAGAGTTCTTTCCCCCATTCAGAGCGGGTTTTATAGTCATACTCGAAAGAGTATTCCGCACTCCATTTATCGAGTTTCTCTTGGAAACTATCGGCAGGGCCAATATCAAACTTGTAGTGCGGTCCTGAATTTTCAGCACCTGAGATAAGCGGCTGCTTGATCTTTTTGGCGTTTTCTTCTTTTTTTACAGCCTCTTCAGTAAGGTAGACCTCCGCCAATTGTTTGTTGTAGATCACCACCCTTTTCACCTCTCCGTCCTTGATCAATTCTTCAAACTCCGGCAGGCTAATGCCTGTCATATTGCCATTGAAATTGAAAAGATTGAGCGAAATCAGAACCACACCTATGATGGCGTAGATCCAATAAAAGTTGAAGGGCTTTTTTGGGTTATTTCCACCCGCTTCCGGCTTCTTCTTTTTAATATTCTTGTATTGTTTACTGCTTTTTGAGTCAGACATGTTGTTCTCCTAAATGCTAGAATGTATGTTCGAGTGATGTAACGTCTGCGTCAGCCCAAAGTTTTTCTAAATTGTAAAACCTTCGTGCTTCTTCTTTAAAAACGTGAACTACAACGTTGAAATAGTCCAGTAAAATCCATTCTGATTTATCTCTTCCTTCCGTGCTTACAGGATTTTCTCCTACTTCCGTAAAAAGGTGTTTTTGCACCGATCGTGCTATAGCCTCAACATGAGTATTGGATGTTCCGTGACAGATTATAAAGAAATCACTTACAGAATTCGGGATATTGCGAAGATCGATAGCTAGTACTTCTCTTCCTTTTACTTCATCGATTGCTTCTAAGGCCTTTTCGGCTATGTCGGGAGAAGTGTAAACGGATTTTTTAATCATTCAAAATTTTTACTCAGAGCACAAAATTAAGCATTTTAGCGGTCTGAAGAGTTCTAAACCATGATCGGAAAGTCAATCATAGAATTGGATTCTGTTGACAGCACGAGCAACTATATTGCCAAAGCTATCGATGCAGGGGAATACGCCTATGGAACTGCTATTTTGGCGCATTTTCAGACGAATGGCAGAGGTCAACGGACGGCAACATGGCAGAGTGACAAGGATCAAAACCTTACTTTTTCTTTCGCATTGCCTCTCAGTGGGTTTGATACTCGTGCGTTTTTTAGCGTTTCTAGAGCCATTAGCTTAAGCATCGTTTCAACCCTCAAGGATTATTTTAAAGGGGGTGTCAGAATTAAATGGCCCAATGATATTCTGGTGAATCAGAAAAAAATCGCCGGAATACTTATTGAAAATAAACTAGGCATGAGTCCCTCGGCTATATGTGGAATAGGGTTGAATATAAATCAAACAGAGTTTTCCAAAATGCCCCATGTCACTTCTCTTAAGCTCCTTACGGGGAATGAAGTCGATAAGTATCACGTTTTGGAAAAATTACTGGGAAATCTCAACATGGAATGGGAACTACTCAGCAACGGTGATTTTAGAAATCAGAAATCACGATACGAAGCAGAACTATTCGGATTAAACCAATTGATCTATTTCGAAGAGAATGCCACCAAAATGAAGGGGCGCATTGTCGGTACCACCGAGGATGGCAGGCTATTGGTAAAAACCAATGGTGTAGAAAAAGCTTATCTGCCAAAAAGTATCAAGCTTCTTTATTGAATTTTTCCTGAAGCCTGTCGGCAATGAAGTCGAAAAGGTTGGTCAATGGTTTCTGAACCATCATCTTCAAGAAAGGGTTCACTTCAGCAGTTACCTCCTGATATACCTCAGTTACAGCGTCGGCTTCATCAAAGAAAATGTCCATATTGATTGGGAAAGGAGCTTTTTCACCGCTCTTTAATTGGATAAATGAAGGTGAATCTGCCTTTTCCAAATGGAGGTCTATCGTTGCCGTACCTTGAATCTTAAAGCTGCAATAGTCTTCTCGGCCTTCCCAATCTGAGATTTTATCCATTGGAAGTAAGTCCTTGAAATTATCCAGATGGGAAACGTAGTTGAAAACCTCTTCACGAGGTGCATTGATGTTGACTTTTTTACTCTCGATTTTCATGCTTATGCACTCCAGTTTTGAGGATTGCTCCTCCATTCTTTCAGTGATTGAAGGCTTTCCTCATCCACGTAATTTAATTCTTTGGCCTCTTCAATCAGGGCGGAATAGTTGCTTAGTGTGATCAAGTCACAGTTTGCTTTTGCAAAATTTTCTTTTGCAATTTCGAAGCCGTATGTGAATATCGCAGCCATGCCTATCACATCAACACCTGCTGCCTTGAGTGCTTCAACAGCGTCCAAGCTGCTTTTTCCTGTAGAAACAAGGTCCTCTATTACCATCACCTTTTGACCTTTTTCAAAGTAGCCTTCCACCTTGTTTTGTAATCCATGACCTTTGGATGAGGAGCGGACATAGATGAACGGAAGGCCGAGCGACTCCGCCACCAAGGCTCCGTGAGCGATTCCTCCGGTAGCTACTCCGGCTATTACCTCGGTATTACCAAATTTTTCACGAATATTGCGAACGAATTCATCTCTTATCAAAAGCCTGACTTCGGGGAAAGAGAGGGTTTGGCGGTTATCGCAATAGATTGGCGATTTCCAGCCGCTGGCCCAAGTGAAAGGATCGCTGGGACTGAGTTTGACGGCTTTTATTTTAAGGAGGGATTCAGCAATTTTTTGCTCTGCTGTTTGAGTGTTTTGCATGACTTCAAATGTATAAAGTTTTCATAAACAATAAGTCAATTGTCCTTACGGACCGAAGGATTCCCGACGCAATCGGTGATAACCAGGTATATCTGACATATGACGATTTTGAAGAGCTATCCTACACCATCAATTTGTTGGAAAATTCGCATCATTTAGAAGGTGTCATTTTTTATTACCACGACTTAGAAATGCTTTGGGCAGATTTCCGGGCTCACTTTAAGGAAATAGAAGCAGCGGGTGGATTGGTGCACAATGAAAACAACGAGTATCTGTTGATTTTCCGAAAGGGAAAATGGGATTTGCCGAAAGGCAAAATAGACGAAGGCGAAACACCTGAACAAGCTGCGCTAAGAGAGGTTGAAGAAGAATGTGGAGTTAGTGATCTGAAAATTGGTGAAGCGCTGGCACCTAGTTATCATACCTATGAGCAGGACGGTGTAAGAATTTTAAAGAAGACATATTGGTATGATATGACTAGTGCCCAACAGGAATTTACTCCACAAGCGGAGGAAGATATTGAAAAGGTTCAATGGCAGGATCTCGGAGCTAATATCGTAGAAGGTTTAGACACTTATCCAAATATTCGCGTGATCCTCGGAGGTGTTATTGCCCCACTTTAATTTTCTGAGCTTCTTTTGCTTTTGCTCGAATGGAGTAGAGCCGCTCCTCTAATCCTTCGCTGGGTTTATTAATATTTTTTGTGAGTGTTCCTGCCGAGTCCATCCAGCCATACCAAGGGAGCTGGTATATATCCAGGTCGTTCAAAAAAGCCTCAGGTGAAGTTAAAGAAACGGTAGCCCAATTCTTTTCGGTTTGATCATCCATTCCCATGGTTATCTCTACTACTTGAAAGTATTCGCCATACTCTTCCAATAGCATATTGATCAAGCTTGACTCTCGCTTCCATTCGTTGCTGTTATTTTCAGAAACTACTACTAATGTCTCTTTTGGCAGGAGCTCTAGCTCTTTAATAGGCGGGAAGAGTTCTTGTAAGTTCGCCGATGTCGAACGCTCATAGTCTGACCTGATTTTTTGTGCGGCTGTGCCAATTGATTTGGTTTGAGCATTGGATTCAATAGCGAGTAAAATTTCAGCTAATTTTTTCCCGGAGTAAGTCTTCAAGTAGATAGTTTCTTTGATCGATTTGAGTATCACCCATTGTCTGATATCAGCACGTTGAAGGAAATCATCTCTCAAAAAGAGGCTGTCTAAACCTTCATAAGTCAATCCTCCTGCAAATTGATTCGAGATGCTCATTCCGCCAAAAGTTACATCGTATCGATTAAAATAATCGCTGTAGAAGACATTGAAAAAAGAAAAAAACGATGGATTTGATAGCTTCAAATCCTCATCTTTTAAATAGCTTGAGTACAGCTCATTCTTTGGAAATCCTACGGTTTGTTTCATTTCCGCCAATGAATACTGAATGTAATCTGCTAAAAAATCTTTTTCGGGAAAAGTATGTTTGGATTCAAAATCCTTCACCTCTTTGCGCAAAGCGGGATTCCCGATAAGTCGGGCATTCTGAGTGAAAAAGTCAAAATAGGATTGATCGAATTCTATGATCTCAGCGTTTATATCTGATGAATCGAGATTAGTGAAAATATACTCGAAACTTCCTGGTCTCCAGCTTGGTATCAAAACAAATTCCCTCGAAGGAGAGATTCCCAATTCATATGTTTTTTTAGGCTCGACAAAAAGGGGAGCCGTAAATCGATTGACGCTCAACCAGACTTGATTGATTTCGCTAACATCAAAAGAAAGACTGAATTTTCCATTGGCATCGACCGTATCTCGAGCCAAGAAGATCTTTTCACCTGAAATGAGATTTTGATAACGGCTAATTTCCACAATATACCCCGACCATTCCAGCGAAGTGCCATTGATTGAGGTGGTTTGAGCTGCCAGAGAAAATGGTAGCAATAAGAAAAGGCAGATCTTAAAAATCCTCATTCAGTTGGATCGAATTCGGTATAAATTTGGTGACATCACCGCCGTTTCTCAGTATATCGCGCACAATGGTTGAGCTGTAGGCTGAAAGCTCGGGGCTAGTCACAAAAAAGATGGTGTCGACTTCAGGAGCAAGCTCCTTGTTCATTTGTGATATAGAAGATTCGAATTGAAAATCCTCCGCATTCCGAACGCCTCGGATGATATGGGATGCACTTACCTTTCGGCAATAATTGACGGTGAGTCCTTCGTAATGATCCACCACAATGCGGTCCTCGAAGTTGAACGTTTGTCTAATCCATTGCATTCTCTCTTCTAACGAAAACATATACTTCTTATTGGAGTTGACTCCAATGGCGACAATCACTTTATCAAAAAGAGGTAGCGCACGCTTGATGATGTCTTCGTGTCCTTTGGTAATCGGATCAAATGATCCCGGGAAGATGGCAATCTTGTCCATGGTTTATGAATTAAGTGCTTTTCTAACCTTCATGCATTTTTCCAAAATCGGCCTGAGCTTCTTCAGCTCCAGCATGGTAAAAGGGTCGCTTTGAGCAGTATGAGGCTCGGGGTGAACTTCCATAAAGAATCCATCAGCTCCGGTGGCCATCGCCGAAAGGGCTATGGCCTCGATGAGTTCGGGATCGCCTCCCGTTACACCAGACGTTTGATTCGGCTTTTGCACGCTGTGAGTGCAATCCATGACCACTGGTTGACCGATTTTTTTCATCCGACTGATCGATGTAGCGTCAACTACCAAGTCGTGATAGCCAAATGTGGTTCCGCGTTCACAGACCCAAACTTTGTCATTGCCGGTGGCTTTGACCTTTTCCACGGCAAATTTCATCGCTTCAGGACTCAAAAACTGACCTTTCTTAATGTTCACCGTGCATCCCGATTCACCGGCAGCTTTGAGCAATTTACTTTGCCGGCAGAGAAATGCGGGAATTTGCAAGTGCGTGACAAACGGGGCTACTTCAGCAGGCTCGTTGCTTTCGTGTACATCGGTGATATTTTCGATTTTGAATTTATCTCGGATGGCTTTGTGAATGTGCAGGGCCTCGTTTTTATCAATACCTGTAAAGCTGTCTAATTTACTTCGGTTCGCTTTTTCATAGCTACCCTTGAAAATATAGCGGATGTCCAGATCATCGCATATTTTCTTCACCTCTTCGGCGATGTGAAAAGCCATGGCTTCATCTTCAATGGCGCATGGCCCCGCTATCAGGAAAAATTGGTTCATTCTTCTTTTGCTTTTTGTCCGAGGTAACCGCTGTGGTGCCTCTTCGCGTATTCTTGTTTTGTAAATTGGATTTTCTCCATGAGCAATACTACCAATATATCTCCGGCTACGGTCATTACCGTGGTAGAGGTGGTAGGTGTAAGGCCCAATGGACAAATCTCTTCAGGTCCACCGGTCCACAATACCACATCAGCTTTCTCAGCTAGGTCGCTATCTTTTTTTCCGGTAAGGACAATGAATTTAATATCAGGATGCAATCGATGAGCCAAAAAATCGAGCTCAATCAATTCTCTCGTCTTACCACTGTTTGAGATGGCTATTACGATGTCATTCTTTTGGATGATACCCAGATCTCCGTGTTGCGCTTCGGCGGGGTGCAAAAAGAACGCAGGCGTTCCCGTTGAGCTTAGCGTAGTGGCAATGTTTACACCTATCTGCCCGGCTTTTCCCATTCCGCTCACGATTACTTTGCCATCCTTTTGATGAACCTGTTCGTAAATGAGTTCTACGGCTTTTTCTACCGCACCTTCGATTGGGATATTTCGAATGGCTTCGATTTCTTTTTCAATAAGAGCTGTGATCTTGTCTTGCATGCTTTTGTTCTAATGACAAGCAAAAGTAATTCTAATCCTCCAACCCTCTATCTGAAGAAACTGAAATGGACATTTCCCATTTGGTGGTGTTCCGTGAATCGGGGGTGATCGCTCAAATCGGTCTCTTTGCCATGTTCGAGAATGAAGATACCACCCGTTGAAAGCCAACCCGTATTCCAAACCAAATCGGGCAATTCGGGAATTCTTTTTTCCGCATATGGCGGATCGGCAAATACAATATCAAATTTTCCTTTGGGACTTTTGAAGAGATTGAAAACATCGGCCTGCACCACCCTGAGGTTATTGATCCCCCAATCCTTGGTTATTTTTAAAAGGTGCCTTTTCGATATGGGACTGACATCTACCGCTGTCACGTTGGTCGCTCCGCGGCTCACAAATTCCAAACTCATACCGCCGATCCCAAAGAATAGGTCAAGAACCGTAGCATCCATCAACAAATCATGGTGGTTGAGCACATTAAATATGGCCTCCTTGGCCATATCGGTAGTGGGGCGAGCCTTGATATGCTTGGGTGCCTCAAACCTCCGCGCTTTAAATTTTCCTCCGACTACGCGCATTGCGCAATGATTACTGCTAGTTGATCACTAACTGAGTCCTTCCCGGAGTCATTCAAATTAGTCAGGAATTTAGCTGCTTGCTTTTTCACGGAAGAAAAAATAGTTCCTGATCCACTGATCTCTGTCCGAATTTCGGTTGAGATGTCTAGCTTTTTAAGGGTATAGAAGGTATAATAAATCAAATCTTCGGATTTGTTTATTTCAATGCAGTTGGCCAGAAGTAGTGAGCCTTGTCTAAAGATTGTCACTAAAGCCAGTTGATCGAGTACTTGTATTTGCAATAGATCGCCCTTGCTTTCGCTCACTTTTCTTCGTCCATGCTCGAGTAGGGTACCTGCCAAATGTTTGACCTCTAACGCCGGCTGAATTTGACTTAGCAATTTTTCGGCTTCCGTATCTCGTTCATAAATGAGTACAGACTCCAATCCCTCGAGAGTTGAATGAGAAAAAAGACTTTTTCCTTCGAAGCCCGTGGTCAATTCAAGGTAGCCTCTGGCATCTTCTTCTCGAAATACGGCCGTTGGCACTATAGTCCAGTGCGGCTGTGAGCTTAATGCGAAAAGGTGATTTTTAGATTTCAATTCGCTGAAGTCATACTGACCGTTGCGTTTGCAAGAAATGGTTTTTACAAAAACATCTCCCTCTAGGTCTGAATAGCAATAGATCTGAAAAAAATTGGGCTCAAAAAGGAGCCCAATCGTTTCAAAATGTTCTTCGCCTAAGGTGATTTTTTCCATGGCGGATCTTTTTTTACTCTGTCCAGTTACCGCTGGTGCTGGCTTCTGTTAATGAACCAACCTTGTATTGATCAGCAAATGGTTTTGGATCTACCACTCGAAAAACAGCAGTTGGAGCACCACTAATGTCAACTATGTCAGACTCCATCTTGAAACGGTGATCACCATATGGTACGTAGGGCAATGAGTCAACGTAGAACTTGGCCTTACGCTTCTCTCTATCGTCGTCATTAAAAACGTATCCCAATACACCTACCTCGATGGTATCTCTTACGATCAAACCTTGAGCAATTACGTCCTCATCAGTCATACCTTCCGGCATACCTTGTATAATTCCCGCTTCCATGGCCATTTCTTCCGTAGGCAATGAATCGGGCAAAGAACCCAAACGCTTGATAAGTGAAATCTCATCGTTTTTCAAAAAGTAAATTAGTGAATCGAAGGAGTTGGCATACTTACCATACTGCTTGTTGTAGGCGATTTGCGCTTTTCTGATATCCTTTAATCGCTGAACGACGGCTACTTTCACTTTCTCTTTCTTGCGGTGAGCTGCCAATTCATCTTGGATTACGGCGTAATCCATGTAGGCAAAGTAAACCGCACCAACGGCAACAATGATGGTTACAATCATCTGAATTTGGCGACTGACAACACCTTTCACATAAAGTGCTCCCAAAATTCCAACGATCAGAATACCTAAACCCGCAATCTTAAAAAGGCTTGTTTGTCCAGCAGACACTATGAGAAGTAGCAGCCCAAAAACAATAAGCAATGCCGGGAACAAATAAGCACCGAGTAAACGTCCTATACTTTGCATCTATTTTTCTTTAGTAACGGCAACAAAACTACAATTTTTTTGAAACGACCGAGTTTGTTACGACCTAATTCATCAACGGCTAAAATTGGCTTATTTTCGGCTTGTGAATGTGAATTCAGATAAAGGAGATTCAATAGCGCGGAGGGTTGAAAAATCGCTCCATGAAAACTTTTATTTTAACCCGACTCCCTCTCAGGAAAAATTGCTCTATGCTTTAGGGAGATTTGTCGCCAGTGATAAAGTCAATTGCCTTTTGGTGGTAAAAGGATACGCTGGTACGGGTAAGACAACCACTGTAAATGCACTGATAAAAACGCTGCCCTACTTTGACTACAAATATGTGATGCTCGCACCGACGGGGCGAGCAGCTAAAGTAATGTCGGCATATACGCGAAGGCCCGCATTTACTATTCACAAGAAGATCTATTTCAAGCAAAAGACACCCGCAGGAGGTGTGTTTTTCGTTCCAGGGGCCAATCTCCATACAAATACGGTATTCATCGTCGATGAAGCATCCATGATTGGAAGTGAAAACTACTCCGTTTCCGGGGGAGGGGATCTCTTGACTGACTTATTTGAATATGTGTTTAATGGAAAAAACTGTCGACTAATTTTAATCGGAGACGGGGCACAGCTTCCGCCCGTTGGGAGTGATTACAGCCCTGCACTGGATTTGAAGTACCTCAAGACTTCTTTTCATGTCACGGCAGCGCTCTCAGAACTCATTGATGTCACTCGGCAAAAAGAGGATTCAGGTATTCTTGATTTGGCAACGCGGATTAGAAAGGCTTTGGAAAAAGCAGATATGAGTGTTTTTCCGATGGCTCTCCCCAATTCACCTGATGTGGAAAGTCTTACGGGATATGAATTACAAGAATCATTGGAAGACGAATTCTCAAAAAGGGGTGTCGAGGGAGCTATTTTGGTTACTCGCTCTAACAAGCGAGCAAATCAATACAACAAGGAGATCCGTGCGCGAGTGTTCTTTCGAGAAGAGGAAATATCAGGAGGTGACTTTGTCATGGCCGTTCGAAATAACTACCATTGGGCGGATGAGAAATCGGGAGCGGGCTTTATAGCCAATGGTGACGTAATGGAAATTACCAGACTCGGAAAGTTTTATGAGAGGTATGGGTTTAAATTTCAGGAAGCCAGCGTTCGACTGATCGACTACTCGGGTGAGCCTGAAACGGAAGTCTTGCTCTGGCTGGACGCTTTGGATATTGATTCGGCTTCAATGCCAAAGGCCGCGACCGATGAGGTTTACCGCAGAACATTAATGGAGTACGAGCACCTCAAAACGAAGAAGGAGAGAATGGAGGCATTGAAAAACGATCCGTTTTACAATGCCTTACAAGTCAAGTTTGCCTATGCGGTTACCTGTCACAAATCGCAAGGTGGACAGTGGCCTGCTGTATTTGTTGATCAAGGCTACCTCACGGAAGAAATGCTGGACACAGAGTACTTGCGATGGCTGTACACCGCAATTACTCGAGCCTCTGAAAAATTGTACATGCTGAATTTTAGTAATCAGCTTTTTTTAAGCGACTAAATCGTTCGCTTAAAAATGTATCTGGTAATGAATATACCCTGACCATCACCTTTTCCAGCGTCAGATTCTACCCCGCTTACAACAAAGGCCAATTCCCAGCCTTGCGCGACCATCTTATTAATTTTATCAGTAATAAGGGCATCATTTGAGGCAATATTTTGAAAATTGATTCCGGCGATGCTAAAGAAGTTCAAGAGTTTAGTCTCTTCGAATTTGGCAATCTTCGCATCGCCACGGCTCACATCTCCCTGTTTTGACTTCTTTCCGTCGGTTCGTTCGGTAGTAAAGTCTTCGTAGTTCAGTTCATCTTCTTCGCTGATAATACGCGATCTACCTATTCCCGCGGGAATGATTGATTCAATACTGGTTACCACTTTGTATTCTACTTGTTGTGCTTCCGCCACGATCGCTGCGAAAACAAATGCGAGAAGGAATAATTTTTTCATTGGTTTTGTTTTGAATGCACAAAGAAAGTGGTACGAACAAAAAAAGCGGAGCCATGGCTCCGCTTTTTTTAACATCTTGCAATTGAGTAATTAGATTTTGAAAGAAAGTCCAAGTGCAAAGACCTCTCTGAATTGAGTTCTTGGTCCGCCAAAAACCGCAGGAGTAATGATGGTCTCCCCATCATCACCTAGTACAGCATCTTCAGCTCCAATAGTGATGTTGTCATCATATATAAGTTGCGTAGTGAGCGTGGCAGATAGCCAGCTGTTCACTTTCATGGTAATTAGGGTCTCCCAGTTCACATCGACATTCTGAGGATCCTCTACGTAATTTGAGAACAGATCAATTTTTGTAAGCAGGTTAACATTTTCAAAAATATCATCTTGGTAACTAACCTTCACAAAAGCACCAATTTCAAATCGCGCATTATCTCCTTCATCCAGACCAAAATCTGTCGCCAATCTATCGACAGTAACAATCGTGATCTTAGTTGTTGCGGGCGAAAGGAATGCCGAAAACTTTTCGTTTGGTCTGTAGTCCGCACCGAGGGCGAAAATGGAGAATGCAGGGGCTAGGAAGTCTGAAATCGGATCTCCGATTTCTACTCCTTCTTCGATTGTAAAACCCTCAGCAAATTGAGTTCTGAAATTGAATAAACCAGTGTAGTACCACTGTTCTTTTTTGGACTGATAGCCATATTTGGATGTAAAATCAATGCGATCGTCCGTTTTAATCGCCTTCTGATTGTCCTGTGCGATTATACCGTATGCGAGATCCAATGTATTGGTCCACAAATGCTTTCCTTTTTTGTAATTGGCAAACAGGCTCGTTAAGGCAGTGGTTGAAATACTATTTTGACCCCCTGCAGCCCAATTACTGAAATAAGATTGGTTGAAGTTCAAGCCAAATGTTCCACCTAAATGCCAAAGCGAGTCATGTTCTAACTCGATTGCTGCTTCAAGCTTGTCTCTGTCAGCCGCAGACAAATCTCCTTCCTCTTGAGCGCTCATCGTACCGAAGCATATTGCCAAGATCAAACCTAATAAGTACTTTAATTTCATGGTTAAATAATTTATTAACTGGTTGTTTGAGGACTTATCCCTCAGATTTTTAAGGGTGCAAAGAAATAAAAAATCTTCATGCAATAACTGCTCTTAGATGTAGTTTCTCGCTCTTCTTTTTCTTAGTAATAAATAGCCGAAGCCGATCAATGCCAGAACCGCTCCTGATCCAAAAGCAATTGGAAAACCTGAAGAGTCGTTTGAATAGAGCTCTGCAGAAATCAGGGCACCTGACAATATCCCAACCTCCAAGGCGATAAACATGGTGGCAATGGCCTTTCCTCTTTTTTCGGGATTGGCAAGGTCTACTGTCCAGGCGAAAAGGGTAGGGGAGTTGATTCCCGTAGAAATACCAAAGAAGACGGCACCGACGAAGAAAACGAATTGATTTGTCGTTAAAGCAAGTATCGTCATGGTTGTGGTGAGCGCTGCAGTTCCTGCAAGAAGTAATTTCACTCTACCGTATCGATCGGAGGCTTTACCGGCAAAAAGTCGGGTGATGACCGAGGAAACGAGCATGACCGTGAAGAAAAGTCCTCGATTCTTTACCTGTAGGAAATCACTGAAATCAGGAATGATAGTTAATGCCAAGCCAAATGAATAGGTAGTCATCAACATTACAAATGAAGATGGGAACACGTCCTTGTCGATGACCTCGTCACTGCGAATGATGAGCATTTTGGCACTGAACTTTTTTGTGGATACCACGCTTTCCTTCATTACGACTACGCAAGCGGCACTTAAAAATCCCACAATGGATGATACTATAAACATCGCCTCGAGCCCAAAATTCAGCGCGATAGCGCTACCAATTGCAGGGCCCGCAGCCATGCCCACACTTCCTGACATACCGAGCATTCCCAGTGCCTCTCCTCGGTTTTTGTCTCCCACTATATCGGCTAAGTATGCTGTTGTCCCCGTTGGCTTAAAGCCCGTGCTCAAGCCATGAATCAGTCTAAGAATAAAAAAAGCAAATAGCCCTGAAATCAACGGGTAAATGGCTGAGCTGATGGCGGCTGCCAATGCGCCAAAAATCATTACGGGCCTCCTGCCTACCAAGTCGGCGAGCTTCCCACTGAATGGTCTACTCACCGCAGCAGTGAAGGCAAATAAGGATATGATCAATCCTTTGTATTCTGCACCACCCATCTGGGTAATATAATTGGGTAACTCGGGAATGATCATATTGAAACTCCCCATAAATAGTACAGAACTCAGGCATAATAGCCCGAACTCAACTGTGCGCAGATCACGCGAGATAATGGATTCTAATTTCAAGCCGCAAATGTCAACTTTAATATCGGATTTAGAATAATTGTGAATTGAGCTATATCATCCTTAGATGTTTTTTCTTTTATTGACTGTCGGTAGAATAAACCCATGGGCGGTATTTTTTGACTCCTTCGATCTTCTATCTTTACCAATTGTTCATTTTAACAAAAACCACGAATGAAAATCCAAAAAATTAGAATTGCAGCCATTTTGTTGTTTGGTGCAGGTTTACTCTCGCTTTCGAAAGTTTCCGCCCAAAACGAGATGCCCGAAAACTTTTATTTCGATACACTGGATAATGGTCTTGAATTACTTGTGATTGAAGATCCGAGTGTACCTCTTGTCACTATTGAAATAGCCGTTCACAATGGAGCCTACACTGAAAGCCCTGAATACGATGGACTCTCCCACTTGTACGAGCACATGTTTTTTAAAGCGAACAAGAATATTCCCTCACAGGAGAAGTTCTTGGAGCGCGTGAATGAGTTAGGGATTTCCTTCAACGGAACCACGAGTGATGAGCGAGTGAATTACTACTGTACACTTAGCAGCACTAAGCTGGAAGAAGGTCTAGAGTTTATGAATAACGCCATACGCTATCCGCTGTTTTTGGAAGAGGAGATGAAAAATGAGAATCCCGTTGTAGACGGAGAATTCCAAAGAGCTGAATCGAATCCTGTATTTTTCTTAATGAATGATGTGAACCGTGCTATGTGGGGAGAGAACTACAGCCGAAAAAACACCATTGGGGATCACGACATTATCTTGACGGCCACGCCTGAAAAAATGCGCACCATTCAACAGAAATACTACTATCCGAACAATACGTTGCTGGTAGTAGCAGGTGCAGTGGATCGAGACCGCGTATCGAAAATGGTCATGAAACAATTTGGAGACTGGAAGCCTAGTGACTTTGAGATCTTTGAGAAGTATCCAATTCCCGAATTTGAGCCATTGACCGAATCAAAAACGGTGGTTACCGTAAACGAAAATGCACAGGTTCCGATTATGATGATTCAGCAATTCGGACCAAAATCGATGGAAGACATAGAAGCAACCTATGCTGCCGATGTATTCCATACTATACTTTCACTTCCTTCTAGCAGGTTCCAAAAAAATCTGGTTGAATCAGGTTTGGCATACCAGGCCGGTAGCTCATACCAAACCTTGAAGCACGTCGGGCCGATCACGACCTTTTTCGTTCCGAATCCACAGCAAATCACTGAAGCTATAGCAGCTCTCGAAGCCGAAGTTGCTGCATGGGATTCTGACGATTATTTCACCGATGAGCAAATAGCAGCGGCAAAGAACCAATTATTGATACAAGATGTATACGGTCGCGAAAGCACTTCTAACTTCGTTCACTCCATTACATTTTGGTGGGCATCTGCTACAATTGATTACTACTTGGGTTACATTGACAATTTGCAGAAAGTAACGCGAGATGATATGAAAGTGTACGTTAAGAAGTACATCCACGGAAACCCGAACATAACGGGTATTCTGGTATCACCGGCTATGAAAGAGTCGATGGATATCAGCAGTATCAAACCCATTTCAATGTAACAACCATGTTAAAGACGAATAGAATGTTTACAAGAACCTTATTTATTGTGTTGGCCATGGCAGTTTCGTGGACGACAAATGGACAAACCGCACCTGAAACAACTCAGCTGGAGGCGTCAGGAATTAAAATAATTGCCCGCGAATCAGTTAAGGGTACAGTTAGTATGCGCACTTTTATAAGAGGAGGCGTCAACAATTATGATGCGGAAAAACAAGGTGTTGAGGAGCTAATGTTATCCATGATTGCTGAGGGAGGACCTGCGTCTACTTCAAAAATGGAGTACCAGCAACAACTGGAATCAATTGGAGCCCGAATTTCTGCCAGCACAGGCTACGATTATGGAAATATTTCACTTAGCTGTATCAAGGAGTACTTTTATGATGCTGCTGATATCTACCTAGAGGCCATATCGAACCCTGCATTTCGACAGGAAGATTTTGACCTGATTAAGAATAGAATGATCACGAATGCCAAACAGGCCAAGACAAATCCTGATGCGCATTTAATGGATTTAGCCATGGCAAGCACGTGGGAAGGAACTGATTACGCTAAGAAACCTTCGGGAACGTTGGAATCTCTCGAATCGCTCAGTTTAGTTCTTGTCAAGAAATACTATGCTTCAGTCTTTTGTAAGCAAAATGTTTTCATGGTACTTGTAGGAGATGTTCCTCACGGAAAAGTGAGTTCAATGATAGAAAATAGCGCAGTATCTAAATTGGCTGAAGGCAAAAAAGCCAATTGGTTTGTAGCAGAAGATGGTGTTAAATCAGGACTGACTGTAGAAGACCGCAATATAGAAACGAACTATATCACCGGCGTATTTAGCGCTCCGAAGAAAGGAACGGAGGAATCGATACACAATTCCTTGGCCATGCGAATTTTAGGAATGCGATTCTTTGAAGAGCTTCGCACCAAGAGAAGCCTATCTTACGCGCCGTCGGCCAGATCTACGGGGTATATAGCAAGGCCGATGAATCAAGTCTACATTTCTACTACAGACCCCGAACAAAGCTTGGAGGTAATGATTGACTTGGTTAATTCTGTTCGGACTGAAGGTTATGAGGAAAAGGAATTGGAAGGTACGAAACAGTCGTTTTTGACCAATTACTATATGGGGCAAGAAACGAATTCATCCATTAGTATGTCTTTGGGTGTAAATGAGATTCAAGGTAGCTGGAAAAATATGGATAGGTTCACAGACCGAGTGTTAAACACTTCTCTTGAAGATATCAACACGGTGATAAGCACCTATGGGGAAGAAATAAACTGGACATATCTCGGTAAAGAAGAAATGGTGAAGCCCAAATACTTTAAGCAGCCGGTCAAGCCAAAGAAGGTTAAGAAATAAAACCTTGGAACTAAGCTCAAATTTGAACGCCCTCTATCCCGAGGGCGTTTTTTTATTTCTGACCAGTCATTATGGAATTCGAGTAAGGAAACTTTACTTCTGAATAATTTGGCAGAGCTTTTATTTTCAATGCCAATTCTTTCGCTTCAGTTTTCTCTCCTCCTCTCCAAAGAAGAATTACTTTGAGATCGGCATTTTCCAAATTTGAATCGGTGAGCTCCTCAGAAAACCACCCTGATGCTTCTCCCAGAATACCTTCTTCATTCGAATAATTTAAAAGTATCTGAGCCATTTCAGTCAGAGTTTGCTGAGGAAGTAGTCCGTTTGCATTAATTTCATTTCCCAGTTTCAAGTAGGCATTCCAGTTGCCTGTGAGTTGATAGAAATAGGATTTGTATTTAAAGGTGTACTCAAATTCATCTTGTCCAAATGCGAGTTCTGCTTTTGCAATCATAGACTCGAATTGACTTTCCACTCCCGATCGCACTGAAGCTTTCATTTGGTCGAAAAAGAACTTGTCTAGTTTATCGTAGACCTCCTCTTTCCCAAAAAGCCCAATTAACGTGTCTCGCTCCAAAATGATTTGGTTTATCATCTCATCCTTCAAATGGAAACGCAGAGCAACTGCCCAAACCATTTCGTCTTGAAGTTTTGGATTCGATTGAAAAAACAGACTCAATACCTCATCATAGGGTTGACTTTGAGCAGAGCGATGAAATGACTGTTCAAAGAACTTGGGATAGTCGAGGTCGAAAGTGAGTGGCGATTTACCTCTCGGAAGAGTATCAAAAGGGAGTTGAAGTTCCCGCATTTCTTCTACTTCAATTGGCAATTCGTAGATTCTTCGGAGCAGTTGCCCGGAGTTATCTAAGACCAGTATTGCCGGAAGCTTGTTGATTCGGTGTTTCATTGAGATCACTTTTCCAAAATCACTTCCGGAGTCTACCATGCCTATTGGATAAAGAAATATCGAGTTAAGCTTTTCAAGGTAGTTCACATTTTCTGCCAAAAGGCACTTTCCGCATCTGCCATCACTCAAAATAATTAGGACTACTTCATCTTTTGGAATTGACGACAAAAAATGAACAAATTCGGGAATAGAGTCAATCCGTTCTTGTGCTTTTGAAGAAAAGGACAGCAATAGCAGTGTCGTGCACACAAAAACTTTTTGCATCAGACTTGATTGAATAAATCGAAGAAACTGCCAAACGTACACGGTCAAAGCCTATTTTTGTTTAAAAATTTCTGTAATATTATCCTCATAGAAATTCATTGCGGGAAGAACGAAGAAGAACAGTTAAATATATGGCAAGTTCCAGAACATCCACCCATACATCATTGGCATGTGAGTTTTGCCAATCGCATCATAGATCACTATTTGGTTCACTCACTGAGAGTGAATTGAAAAATGTTGACGCCGGAAAAACCTGTACAAAATACAAAAAGGGTCAAGTACTGTTTCATGAAGGTACCAGACCACTTGGGGTTTTTTGTGTGAGCAGAGGGAGAATCAAAGTGTACCGGTTGGGAATTGACGGAAAGGAGCAGATTATTAAAATCTCAGCTTCAGGAGATTTATTGGGATATAAGGCCCTCCTTTCTGACCAGCACTATAACCTATCTGCCGAAGCACTAGACGATTGCGTGGTTTGCTTTGTTCCCAAAGAGGACTTCCTGGAGCTGTTAAAGCCTGGAGGGAAATTTTACACTGACATCTTAAAAGCCGTTTGCGAAGAAAATGGAGTAATGGCTTCAAAAATGACGGAAATGGCCCAGAGAAGCGTACGTCAAAGAGCTGCGCTGAGTCTTTTAATGCTGAAGGATACTTACGGTATCGAGCACGAACTAGAAGGTGAAATCGAAATTAACCTTACGCGAGAGGACCTTGCCAACATTGTTGGAACCGCCACTGAGTCGCTTATTCGATTGCTCAATGAATTCAAGAAAGAAAATCTTATTGAGACTCAAGGTCGAAAAATTCGGATACTGGATCCAAAAGGTCTCTTGCTCGCATCCAAACGTTGAGCAATCCTGATATTTATCATGTTTTGAACTGACTCAGGTCATAATACGGGCTATACAGAATGGCGACTTTCGTTATTGGTAAGTAATAGCCTGCTCATGACTGACAAAAAAATTCTATTAGCCTTATCCTCAAAATCTACCGGGAAGGGAATTATTCGCTTTGTGAATGGTTTCGTTGCAGGAGATAATGTGAGTATCCGGTTATGTATTCTTGATGATGAACCCGGAGAATTAATGGCTCACGAGGAGATTTTGGATGATATCAGCTCCATTTGTTTTTCAAAATCAATCCCATTGAGAATTGACCATTTGATTAACGGCAATCAAGATCGTTTATTCAGTATGGCGGCCTTCTCCGATCTTTTAGTAGTAGAGAAATCAGTTCTTCAATTTCTGGCTATCGGCCATGATTTCCCTGCTAATTCTTGTGCGTCCATTGCAGTTCCGGAAGAGTTTAACAGCATCTCAAACATTCTACTTATCACAGATGGGTCTCGACAGTCTATCCAAGGGGTGAAACAATTTTTTCAGATTTTCCCAAAACTTACCGGTAATCCTGATGTCAATTGGCTCGCGATCGAAAGTGGAGAGAAAAATCTCAGTTCTGAAGAAGAAAGACTCTTGTTGGATTATCTGACTCAATACAGTAAAAATGTGGGTGTGCTAAAAGTAGAAGAACCGATTACAGGCAAGCTTCTTAAGCCGATACGGTATGACGACCATACAATTGTCGTAAGCAATATCAATTATCTTCTTTCGAAATACGGTGAGGATGAGGCTTTCAAACCATTTTTCGATAACCAAAGCACACTGTTTTTCCCCGCAATGACTGCCTGATGAAGCGTAGAGAAGTAAGAGAAAAGGTTGCCTGTTTTCACTGTGGTGACCCCTGTGAGTCAGATCATGTTCGATTTCAAGAAAAGGATTTTTGCTGCCATGGCTGCAAAAGCGTTTATGAGCTGCTGCAATCCTGCGATTTAGAAGGGTATTATGACTACGCTGATAATCCCGGAATTAAGACCCTAAAAGCTCCTGCCTCTGAGAAGTTTGCCTATCTGAATGACGAAAGTATTCAGATGAAAATTCTATCCTTCAAAAGTGAAAAACTTGCTAAAGTTTCATTGAAATTACCCGCCATGCATTGTGCAAGCTGTATCTGGCTGATCGAAAACTTTCGCAAGCTAGTGCCCGGAGTCATCGAGTCGCGTGTGAATTTCGTCAAGCGCGAAGCCGCTTTCACTTACGATCCTCAAATCGTTTCACTGCGCAGGCTGGTTGAGCAACTCGCCGCCATTGGGTATGAGCCTGAGCTAAATTTAGAAACTACCTCTGAGAAAAAGACAAATCGTGGCAATTTTAAGCTCATCACACAAATCGGCGTGGCCGGTTTTTGCTTCGGAAATATCATGCTGCTCAGCTTCCCCGAGTATCTCGCGATTGGCGAAGAGCTGGCCATTCAGTACCGATCGTTTTTTGGGTACTTGAATTTTGCGTTAGCTCTTCCGGTGCTGTTTTACTCGGCCAGCGATTATCTGCTCTCAGCTTGGAGAGCTGTGGTAAGGAAGGTTATCAATATGGATGTTCCCATTTCCATGGGTATTCTGGCGATTTTCTTGAGAAGTACCTATGAAATCTTCTTAGAAGGAGGGGGTGGCTACATGGACAGTCTTTCGGCTTTGGTCTTTTTTCTCCTTGTCGGGAAATGGTTCCAACAAAAGACGTACGATAGTCTCTCCTTTGAGCGAGACTTCAAATCCTATTTTCCAATTTCAGTTCAGTTGGTTGACGCCGATGGAGAGAGGTCAATCGGAATTGAACACATTAAGCAAGGAGATCAGTTTCGTGTGAGAAGCGGAGAACTCATTCCGGTAGATTCTATTCTCGTTGAGGGAGATGCCCATCTCGACTACAGTTTTGTGAGTGGCGAAAGCGAAGCCGTAGAGGTTCAAAGTGGAGAGGCCCTATATGCAGGAGGTCGGCAGACGGGAGCTTCCATCGTGCTTAAAGCAACCAAATCGGTTGATCAGAGCTACTTAACAGGTTTATGGAATTCTGATGGAAATCAAAAAAAAGAACACGAGCTGGAGAGTTTTGCCGATCGGGTGGGGAAGGTCTTTACCTATGTAATCGTGTTCATCGCTCTTTCAGCTGGTTTATTTTGGATGGTTTTCGACCCGAGTTTGGTTTTGAATGCCGTTAGTGCCGTCTTAATCGTAGCCTGTCCTTGTGCATTGGCATTAAGTTTTCCATTTGCCTATGGCAATGCCATACGACTGGCAGGTCGAAAAGGCCTCTATCTTAAGAATGCAGCCGCCTTGGGTCGTATGGCCGAAGTTAGTCACATCGTCTTTGACAAGACGGGAACTTTAACCCGTGGCTCTGATTCAAAAGTTGAAATCGAGGCATCGGAGTTCACCCTACTCGACAAGGCGATAGCAGCAGCCATGGCTGCTCAGTCCGGCCACCCCTTGAGCCGGATGATTGCCCAATCTTTAAAAGCTTCAGATCAAACTCTTCCGAAGATTTTAAACTTCACGGAAGTGAAGGGAAAAGGTCTTCAAGCCGAATTTGCCGGAGATCATTACCGGTTGGGTTCTGCTGACTTTACAGGGTATAATGTCTCTGATAGAAAGGCCATGAATGCTAGTGCGGTCTATTTCAGCCGAAACGGCAAAACCGTAGCCAACTTCTCTATTCAGAAAGAGTATCGATCCAATTTGAATCGCCTGATCAAAAACTTAAAAAAGTTCTATTCACTTTATTTACTCAGTGGCGACAATGACTCGGAAAAGGAGCGGATGCAAGAAATTTTTAATCAGAAAAACGGCCTGCTTTTTAATCAACTTCCCCATCAGAAGCGAGAGTTTGTTGCGAAGCTTCGCCGACAAGGCGCTGTAACTGCCATGATCGGCGATGGACTCAATGATGCAGCAGCTCTAAAAGAAAGCGATCTGGGCATTTCCGTAGCAGATGATGTATTCCGCTTTGCACCAGCTTCAGATGCTATTCTCTCCTCTGCGGGATTTCATCACCTACCGGAATTCTTTGACTATTCAAAAGAGGTATTAAAGACGGTTCGACTCAGCTTTGCTTTGTCTTTCCTTTACAATGGTATCGGCTTGTTCTTTGCCGTTCAGGGAGTTCTGACTCCTGTGATCGCCGCGATATTGATGCCGATCAGTTCAATTACCGTAGTGGGTTTTGTCACTTTAAGAACCACTTTATTGTATCGAAAAAAATTCACTCAAAAATTCACTGAGTAAAAACTGATAAAAGTCAGTTTAAGTTATGACGCACATCATAAAAATCAGAAGCCACATGCGCTTCATTTGTATCGCCCAAAAATAAATTCAATGGAAGCACTTTTTTTACTCATCGGAATCAGCTTGGTAGTGGCGATCGTTTTCTTAGTCTCCTTTCTCTGGGCAGTGAAGTCCAAGCAATACGATGATGACTTTACCCCTTCGGTAAGGATGCTCTTCGACTCAGAAACAAAATCAGGTTCAAACGATAATACTTCAAATTAAGACGAGATATGAAGCTTGAAAAGTTTTACTACGATAATCAAATCGTTAAGCTCTTTGCCTACGCTACCATACTTTGGGCAGTCGTAGGAATGTTGGTCGGCTTATATGCCGCTTTTTCTTTGGTTTACCCGGGGCTCTCAATGGGAATCGAGTACACCACTTTTGGTAGGATAAGACCTCTCCATACCAATGCCATCATTTTTGCATTCGTGGGTAATGGAATTTTTACCGGGGTTTACTATTCCCTCCAGCGCTTGCTCAAAGCGAGAATGTGGAGCGATAAGCTTTCCAAGATCAACTTCTGGGGTTGGCAGCTTATTATCGTTGCCGCGGCCATCAGTCTGCCCCTTGGTCTTACCACCTCAAAAGAATATGCCGAACTAGAATGGCCAATTGACATCGCCATTGCCTTGATCTGGGTTGTTTTCGGTTGGAACATGATGATGACCATCATCAAGCGTCGCGAAAGACACCTCTACGTGGCCATCTGGTTCTATATCGCCACATTCGTTACGGTAGCGGTTTTGCATATTGTTAACTCTTTTGAACTTCCAATTTCTTTCATGAAATCCTACTCTTGGTACGCAGGAGTTCAGGATGCCTTGGTGCAATGGTGGTACGGTCACAATGCCGTAGCTTTCTTCTTAACTACTCCGTATCTGGGACTGATGTATTACTTCATTCCCAAAGCTGCAAATCGACCTGTCTACTCTTACCGACTGTCCATCATTCACTTCTGGGCCTTAATTTTCCTATACATCTGGGCGGGTCCTCACCACTTGCTCTATACTTCGCTTCCCGATTGGGCGCAAAGTTTAGGTACGGTATTTTCTATCATGCTTATCGCACCGAGTTGGGGTGGTATGCTCAACGGTCTTCTCACCTTGAGAGGTGCTTGGGATAAAGTGCGAGAAAATCCGGTATTGAAATTTATGGTGGTGGCCGTTACTGCTTATGGTATGTCCACTTTCGAAGGTCCGATGCTCTCTATCAAGAGTATCAATGCCATCAGTCACTTTACCGACTGGACCATTGCTCACGTTCATATCGGTGGCCTGGGATGGAATGGATTCCTCACTTTCGGTATGCTATACTGGCTGATACCAAAAATGTGGCAAACGAAACTTCACTCTATCAAGTTGGCCAACGTGCACTTCTGGTTGGGAACACTTGGTATTGTGTTCTACGCACTACCACTCTATTGGGCAGGATTTACTCAATGGGCTATGTGGCAAGAATTCAGCAAAGATGGATTCTTGGTTTATGGTAACTTCCTTGAAACGGTAACGCAGATCTTGCCCATGTACTTCATGAGAGCAATCGGTGGAACCCTATACTTGACTGGTACAATCGTAATGATTTATAACCTCAGAGTTACGATCAAACAAGGTAGCTTCCAGAAAGAAGAAGCGGCAGAAGCTCCTGCACTTGAAGGCGAGTACACAGGTCCTAAAGAACACTGGCATCGTCCGATTGAGCGCAAGCCTGTTCAGCTTTTAATTCTTTCTCTTGTCGTTATTTTGATTGGTGGTGCAATAGAAATGGTTCCGACTTTCTTGGTGAAATCCAATATCCCTACTATTTCTTCTGTGAAACCCTACACTCCGCTCGAATTGCACGGTAGAGATGTATACATCCAAGAAGGATGTAACAACTGCCACTCGCAGATGGTCCGTCCGTTCAGGTACGAAACCGAGCGCTATGGAGAGTATTCCAAAGCAGGAGAATTCGTTTACGATCACCCGTTCCTATGGGGCTCGAAACGAACAGGTCCCGACCTTCATCGAGTGGGAGGAAAGTATCCTGACTCTTGGCATTACAATCACATGATTGAGCCGGATAGAATGTCGCCAAACTCGATTATGCCTGTCTATGGTTTCTTAATAGACCATAATGTTGATACGTCTACCACGGTGGCCAAGATTAATGCCATGCGAACATTGGGAGTTCCTTATCCTGAAGGTTACGAGCTTATCGCCAACGATGACGTTAAGGCGCAGCAAATGCAAATTGTGGAAAGCTTGCGAGGTGATGAAATAGAAGCTGATCCGAATACGGAATTGGTTGCCCTTATTGCTTACCTGCAAAGGCTGGGTACGGATATCGCGATGGCAGACGAATCAAAAACCGCTGAAAAACAATAATCATGTTGAAATTCATAAAACACACCATGGATACGATAGTGGGAATAGAGATTTTCCCCATCATTTCCTTCTTGATTTTCTTCAGCTTCTTCATCGGTCTATTGATTTACGTGAAGCGCCTGAGTAAATCTCATGTAGAGACAATGGGAGCGCTTCCTTTCGAATCCGAAGAAAACAGTTCAACATCAAAACCGAATTCCAATGACTAAGAAAAAAAATGTATTGATGGCTGCAGCGGTACTTTTGACTTCATTGCCCGTGGCTGCCGCAGAACCCGAATCAGGTTTTTCAAGTCTAATGGAAGGACCCAATATGGCTCTCGCGATCATAGCAGTTATTCAATTGATTGCAATCATAAGTGTAGGAGGTATTATCAAACGCTTGACGCGAAACACGGATTACTTCGTAAAGCTCAAGCAGCTTAAAGAGAATACAGGAGCGAAAGCAGTCATCTTATTGATGGGCTTTATGGGATTGGCTTCGATAGTCAATGCACAGGAAGAAGCCGTTCGCGCCGAGCCGCCCACTTTCCCTGAGTTTTTTCAAGATGCAAATACCTTGCTTCTGCTCATTGTCAATATTGTGTTGCTATTGGCATTTCTCTACATGACCAAGCTGTTGAAAAACACAGTAGCCATGTTAATGCCCGATTTGGAAAAAGCGCCTGAAGAGGAGACTGTTGTTGAACCAAGCAAAGTGATGCATGTCCTTACTGATGCTGTGCCTGTTGAGAGAGAGCATGAAGTAATGATGGACCATGAATACGATGGTATTCGCGAGTTGGACAACAACCTTCCACCATGGTGGGTATGGATGTTCTATGCCACCATCGCATTTGGGTTTGTATACTTGGTTTATTACCACGTTTTGCCTTACGGACTTACCCAAGAGGAAGAATACTTGGCAGAGGTGCAGCAGGCTGAAGAAGCCCATGAGGCCTATTTGGCTGCCGCCAAAAACTTGGTAGACGAAAACAATGTGGAGTTTCTTGCCGATGCCTCTGATTTGAAAGCGGGCAAAGGAATCTTTACCGAAAAGTGCCAGCAATGCCATGCCGCTGATGGTGGTGGAGGAGTAGGTCCAAACCTTACCGATCCATACTGGATTCACGGAGGTTCGATACAAGATATCTTCAAGACGGTTAAGTACGGAGTTCCTACCAAAGGGATGATTTCTTGGGAGTCTCAACTCAGACCGATTGAAATGGCTCAAGTAGCCAGCTACATCAAAACACTTGAAGGAACGACTCCCGCAGCTCCGAAGGATCCGCAAGGAGAATTATGGACCGCACCCGGTGAAAATGCCGCCCCTGCAGATTCTACCGATCAAGCCAGCCCGGAAGTTGAAGAAGAAACTAGTGAAGAAGAGGCCCAAACGGCCGCACTTTAATGGAAGTAGAAAAAGTATATCAAGAGAAGAGTTTCCGAGATAGCATCGGAACCATCGATGAAGAGGGAAAGAGAAAATGGCTCTTTCCCAAAAAACCTGCGGGATATTTTACCAAATGGAGAACATGGGTCAGCTACGTTTTGCTGGCCTTTTTGTTCCTCGCACCCTTTGTCAGAATTAGCGGTCAGCCGCTGCTTCAGTTCAATTTATTAGAGCGAAAGTTTATCATCTTTGGTCAGATATTCTGGCCGCAAGATTTTCACCTGTTTGTTTTGGCCATGATCACCCTGGTCATATTCATCACCCTTTTCACGGTCGTTTACGGACGATTGTTTTGTGGTTGGGTTTGCCCCCAAACGATTTTTATGGAACACGTTTTCCGTAAAATTGAGTACGCCATCGATGGAACGTGGAAGGAGCAAATGCGTCTCAAGAAGTCGGGATGGACAAAAGAGAAAATATGGAAGCGCACGTTGAAACACGTCATCTTCTTTGCCATATCCTTTTTGATTGCCAATACATTCTTGGCCTATATCATCGGGAGTGATGCCTTGATCGATATCATCACCGAACCCGTTACCGCTCACGTTGGCGGACTGGCGGCTATCACTGTTTTTTCAGGAGTCTTTTACGGTGTTTTCGCCTTTTTCAGAGAGCAAGTTTGCATTGCAGTTTGTCCTTATGGAAGGCTTCAAGGAGCAATGCTCGATCGTCAATCCGTTGTGGTAGCATACGATTATGGAAGAGGAGAAACGCGCGGTAAGATTCGAAAGAATGAAGAGCGAAGCGAAGTGGGCAAAGGCGACTGTATCGATTGCGGCCACTGTGTGCATGTTTGTCCTACAGGAATTGATATCAGAAACGGAACACAACTGGAGTGCATCAACTGTACTGCTTGTATTGATGCCTGCGACGAAATGATGGAGGCGGTAAATTTGCCGAAAGGCTTAATCCGCTACACCAGCGAAGAGCAAATCGCCACAGGGAAACCATTTAAGTTTTCTACTCGAGCCAAAGCTTACACCGCCTTGCTCGCAGTATTGGTAGCGGTGGTGGTCACTCTTCTGGCCACGCGCACCGAGGTTGAAGCGATCATTCTCAGAACACCGGGGATGCTCTACCAAACCAACGATGATGGAACGATCAGCAACCTTTACAGCTACAAGATTATCAATAAAACCAACTTCGATCTTGAATTGAAAATCGAGCCATTGGAAGAGGGATTCAACATCAGCATGATTGGCGATGCGCCCAGCGTAGCGATGCAAGAAGTTGCTGAGGGCGCCTTTTTTCTGAGTGCCGACCCTGATATGTTTGATAAAGGAAAGGTAGAGACGAAGGTGGCAATCTACGACCAAAACGGCGAATTGCTCGAGAAGATTAAAATGAGAATAATGGGACCACTTTAAATAAAGAACTATGAATTGGGGACATAAAATTGCCATTGTTTATGGGCTGTTTGTAGCCTTCATGATCGGGATGCTCATCATGAGCATGAACTACGACAATGATTTAGTGACTGAAGATTACTACGCCAAAGAGCTGGCTTATCAAGATAAGATTGACGCCGGGCAGAACTTGGCCCAAGCTGATTTTGATGTGGAGGTCAAAATGGTCGATGGGAAGTTAAAACTGCTTTTCGACCGTTTGCCCGCAGTTCACACTGTATCGGGAGAAGTGAAGTTTTACAAGCCCGATAACGAAAAAATGGATGAGACCCATCCGATTATTATGGAAGCCAATTCCAACGAGATGGAAATTTCATCTAAGGGAAAACAAGGCCGATATAAGGTTCAGGTGACCTTTGAATTGGAAGGAAAGAGCTTTTATAAAGAACAAGAATTGGTGCTATGATATTTCTACCGGCATTGGGATTGGGCTTCGCGGGAAGTTTGCACTGCGTTGGCATGTGCGGACCCATTGCTATGGCTATTCCTGTCGGTAATGGCTCTCCGGCCTCTCAATTCGGTAATTATTTCCTTTATCACTTTGGTAGGATCTCTTCCTACGCCCTGCTCGGATTTCTTTTCGGAACCATGGGATACGGCCTCAATCTCGCGGGAATCCAACAAGGATTGTCTCTTGCGGTAGGACTATTCATGGTGGCGTTTATTTGGTTGCCCAAACTTTTCTATGGAATGGGTAGCGGAGTGACCCGACTGCAGTCAAAGGTGACGGGGTTCATGGCCAAACGACTAAAGACCAATCGCCCCGGAGCACTGCTTGGTTTGGGGTTCTTCAACGGACTTTTGCCTTGTGGCTTTGTCTATCTCGCTTTAGCAGGAGCCTTGGTAAGTTACAATCCCATTGAGGGAGCAGTCTTTATGGCGCTCTTCGGATTGGGAACCACGCCTGCCTTGCTTGCGGTTGCTTTTTCGGGTCGAAAATTTGGTAGCTTATTCAAAGCGAGATTTCGAAAGTTAGCCCCCGTTCTGGCTACCGTTGTGGCTTTACTTTTCATTTTGCGTGGACTAGGCCTCGGAATTCCTTACGTGAGTCCTGAATTAGGAACGACCGTTCAAACAACTAACGCTTGTCAATAATGGAGCGATTAATTGAAAAATACAACGTTGCGGTTCCGAGATATACGAGTTACCCGACAGTACCCAATTGGAATACAGAATCCTTTAGCAAGAAGGCTTACCTCGATTTGATCCAAACAGATTTCGCGAAAGCCAATCAAGCCGGATTGTCGCTGTATATTCATTTGCCTTATTGCGAAAGCCTCTGTACCTATTGCGGATGCAATACGCGAATAACAGTTAATCATGCTGTGGAGGCGCCGTATATCGATGCCCTCATTGCTGAATGGACCCAGTATCTAGAGATTTTTGGAAACAAACCAAAAATCCGAGAGATCCACCTTGGAGGTGGAACACCTACCTTTTTTGCTCCTTCTGAATTGAAGCGACTAATAAAAGCCATTTTTGCGAAAGCCGAAATATCAGAAGATGCCTCCTTCAGCTTTGAAGCTCATCCATCAAACACCACCGAAGAGCATCTATCCGTTCTTGCTTCAATCGGGTTTGATCGTTTGAGCTTAGGCGTTCAGGATTTTGACCCGAAAGTTCAAGAAGCCATTAATCGCCGCCAAACTCCCGAAGATGTTGAGCGTGTGACTGATCAAGCCAGAAAGCTGGGCTACCGCTCCGTGAATTTCGACTTGGTTTATGGATTGCCTTTTCAAACTGAAGTAGGAGTAATGAATGCGGTGGATGAGGTTATTCGTCTTAGGCCCGATCGTATCGCTTTTTACAGCTACGCTCACGTTCCTTGGAAACGACCCGGTCAGCGCGCATACGATGAAAACGATTTGCCGCAAGGTGAAGAAAAGCTCAACCTTTTTGTGAAGGGGCGGGAGCGATTGATGGAAGCGGGATATGTCCCTATTGGATTTGACCACTTTGCTTTACCACAAGATTCATTGTACCGTGCCTACGAGAACGGCACAATGCACCGAAACTTTATGGGTTACACCGATTTGAGAACAGATTTTCTCATCGGTCTTGGCGTAAGCTCTATTAGTGATGTCGGGACAGCTTTTGCTCAAAATGCAAAGTCTGTAGAGGGATACATTGAACAGGTCCAAAGCGGAGAACTTCCCATTGTCAAAGGCCATCTGCTTGAAGAGATGGAGTCAATAATCAGAGGCCATATCTTAAATCTAACTTGCAAGCATAAGACTTCTTGGGCATCTGCACCACAATTAGAGCAATCGTATATGAGAAACTGCTTGCGCAAGCTCGATGAAGCAGAAGTGGATGGCTTAGTGGAAAGAACCTTTGATCAAATTAAAATGACCGAACTAGGAAAACTTTTTGTTCGGAACATCTGTGCAGCATTTGATAAAGACTATCAGGGTGACACAGTATTGAAAAAGTATTCGATGGGAGTGTAAGTTTTATCTCTTGCCTCTTCCTCAGGCAACAGCTTAAAACTTTTTTCGTCTAATGAGTGACCACTCATTAAACCCCAGTAGATGAAATTCTCATTTCCCCTTGCCAAAGTATTAGCCTTCTTTGCTTTTTTTGCAATAGCGATTCAAGCCTTTTCCGATCATCATCCCACTCCATTCGTATTAAATGCAGGTCAGTGGGACGCACCTTTTAACTACAAAGCCGAGTTTAATAACTTGAGTGTTTTCGCAGAACCTGAAGGATTCACCTTTTTGGCAAAAGAGAGCATCGAGCACCATGATCATGGCGATCTTGATCACGAGCATCATATCCCTGATATGATCAATGTCCATGCATTCAGTCTGAAATTTGAAGGGGCTGAGCAAATCGTTTTTGAAGGAGAAGGCCGTCTGGATTCGTACTACAACTATTTCTTGGGTAAAAACAAAGAAAATTGGAAAGGTCACGTGCCTTTATTCAATTCGCTAAGCACAAATGACATCTATGATGGGATCAGGCTTAAAGTGATTTCTGAAGGAGGGAACTTCAAATATGACTACATAGTAGATGCCGGATCCTCCCCGTCGCAGATTGTCTTTAGCTATATAGGTCAGAATTCTTTAGAACTTGTGGACGGGAAGCTCAAATTGATCACCTCTGTAGGCGATTTTGTTGAGTCCATTCCTATAAGCTATCAGATAATAGATGGTGAAAGAAGGACCGTGAGGTGCAACTATATAGAAACTTCATCGGGAAGCTTCGCATTTGAATTTCCCGAAGGTTATGATGAGGGACACGAGCTTATTATTGACCCGGTATTAGTAGCAGCTACCCTTTCAGGTACAGGTGGTTCATCCAGTAATTTTGGGCATGGTGCTGCTTTTGATTTGGCTGGAAATATTTATACTCACGCTATCTCATTTAATTCTGATTACCCCGTCACTATGGGTGCTTTTCAGGAGGTTTATGGAGGCGGAGGAACGGATGTGGTAATAAGTAAGTTGACACCGGATGGGACGGATCTGATCTTTGCAACTTTTGTAGGTGGTTCGGGGAGCGACTCGCCTTTTTCCACCATCGTTAATGCCAATCAAGAGATATATATCTATGGTCGGACAGACTCAGAAAACTTCCCAACTAGTCCGGGTGCAATTCAAGAAGCCTATGGTGGTTCAGGAGACATTTTTGTCACAGGATTAAGCTTGGATGGATCTGAGTTAGTTGGCTCAACTTATTTGGGAGGAAATGCCGCAGATGGAAGTAACGTTATTTTTGGTGCAGGATATGATGCATTGCGAGGCGAGATTAATCTCAACTTTAACGGAGAAGTGTTCATTTCGAGTTCCAGTTCTTCAGCTAATTTCCCTACAACTGACGGGTCGTTACAGCCTATAAAAAAGGAAGGACAAGATGCTGTAGTGGTAAAGATGAGTGCTGGGTTAGATGAGCTTGTTTGGTCGACTTTCGTCGGGTCTGATGGGAATGACATGGCTTATGGAGTCCGCATGAGAGATGACCAAACGGTGTATATCGCAGGTGCTGTTTCAGGTTCTAATGATGAGGCCAATGAGTTGGAAACTACTGCCGGAGCATATCAAGAAGAATATGCAGGGGGCGATAGTGATGGTTTTGTGGCTCGCCTGTCTGCCGATGGCTCAGAGATGGTGGAATGTACTTTTTTGGGGTTAGCCAATAATGACATTCTTTACTTCTTGGACCTGGATAGTAATAACGATGTTTGGGTTTATACCTATTCAACTAGTACATGGGAAACAACCGATGGTGTGTGGGGAACTTCACAATCAACTTTGCTGGTGAACAAGCTCAGCTCCGACCTCAGTGAACTTGAGATAACCAGTTATGTAACCAACCAAGGTAGTGCCTCAGGAAACCCTGTTGCTTTCATGGTTGATTTATGCAACGGTGTTTACATAAGTGCGTTTGGAGTTACGAATGATTTTATCGCTTCCGAGGATGCTTTATTTAGTACGGGAGGTTTTTATGTCGGTGTTTTTGAGCCTGACATGGAAGGCCTTATTTATGGAACCTACTATACGGGCACGCATGTCGATGGCGGTACAAGTAGGTTTGATACCCAAGGCATCGTTTATCAAGGAGTTTGCAGTGGAGGTGGCTTCAACACCACGGATGATGCATGGGCTACCGGACAAAGTACAGGATGGGATATTGGGGTCTTTAAAATAGATTTTGAAATTGAAACGGTGAATGCGGTCGCCAGTGCGGCGGGTCAACTAACCGGCTGCGCTCCACACACCGTTACCTTTGATAATTTTAGTGAGGGTGAGAGTTATTTGTGGGATTTTGGAAATGGAGATCAAAGCGAAGATTACGAGCCGGTTTACGTTTATGAAGAAGAGGGAGAGTATCTCGTAACTCTGGTTGTTATTGATTCGGCCACATGCAATATTTCGGATACTTTGTTCATACCATTTCAAGTATTTGAACCTGTAGAGTTCTTTGCTGATTTTGATTATTCCATCGATTGCTTAACGGGTATTATCGAAATTACCGATGCTTCTCAAGGTCCTGCAGATCTGGAGTATACTTGGGATATGGGTGATGGAACATCTTATACGGAAGTGAACCCCACTCACACCTATGACGAACCAGGGGAGTACACTCTGACGCTTACACTTGAAAGCGACGCATGTAATCAAGAAATAATCGAAGAGGTGATTGTCGTCTACTCTCCATTCGTGACTGCTGATTTTAACGTACAAGTCATTGAGTTTTGTGACGAATTTCTAATTGGAATAGCAGATAACTCATCCAATGCCGAGGACTATATTTGGGATATGGGTGATGGTACGACACTTTCAAATCCCGGCAGCTTTGAATACAATTATGAAGAGTCCGGTACTTATGACATTCAACTCATCGTATCAAACGAGACGACCTGCGATGGAATAGATAGTGTAACATTTTCTATTGAGGTTCCCGAGCCTCCTGTTCTGGATCCGCAAGTTACCCTGACTCAACAAGGGTTATGCGAAGATCTCAATGTCTTTGGAGTCCTGGAGCCAAACGGTCCTTTAGGAACTGTAAGTTGGACAATCAATGATGAAGAAATCGGTACAGAGCCCGTTTTGGAATGGCAAGCTCCTTCTGCGGGTTCTTATAATTTCGTAATCACGCTAACCGATGCCGTCTGTGATGATGTTTACATAGTGGAAGAGCCATTCGATATTTTTGAAAACCTTGGGTATACACTGCCGCCGTCCTCGTTTTTGTGCTATTATGAAGATGATCTGATTCTAGATGCCACCGTGCCTTATCCCGATGCTGAGTATATTTGGAACGGGGGCGAATCCTTGGAACCTACTTTTACCGTTACCGACGAAGGAGAGTTCACAGTCCAAGTATTTTTTAATGGATGTGAAGATCAGCAAACTGCAGAAGTGAGCATTGGCCAAGAAGTTCCCTTAAACTTTGAAGCGAGTATATGCGAGGATCAATCCAATATTGTCACCATGCCTGAGAATCAATACTTGGATCAGATTTTATGGGATGATGGTCAAACAGGGTTTGCCGTAGAAGTTTTTAATTCGGGCTATTATGCCTTCACGGCAATTGATATAGTGGGTTGTGATCAAGTTGATAGCCTCTTTGCTATTCCTTTGGATGATGATCCAAACCTTCAAATACCAAATATTTTTACGCCTAATGGTGATGGGTTCAATGATACTTGGCAAATCACAGGTGATCCTTTGGTCTATTTTGATCTCTCAATTTTCAATAGATGGGGACGAGAGGTTTTTAAAACAAACGAAATTTACGCCCCATGGGAAGGTCAAAATGACGAAGGCTCAGGCAACGACCACAACGATGATACCTTCATCTACATTTTGAAATACCGCGACCAATGCGATTTGGAGAATTTAGTTGAAACGGGAGACCTGAAACTATTACGCTAGAAATTAATTGTTAAACAGAAAAAAGGCTGTCCCATAAGGACAGCCTTTTTTGATTTGATTTAAAGAGTTCTTACAAGTGAATAACCTCGTCGTAAGCCGCCGCAGCTGCTTCCATAATTGCTTCACTCATGGTAGGGTGAGGGTGAACTGTCTTGATGATCTCGTGACCGGTCGTCTCTAATTTTCTAATTGAAACGAGCTCGGCTACCATTTCCGTTACATTGTTCCCGATCATGTGTCCACCAAGTAGTTCCCCGTATTTCGCGTCGAAAATCAATTTTACAAAACCGTCGCTTTGACCTCCTGCTTTTGCTTTTCCTGAAGCTGAAAATGGAAACTTACCTACTTTGATTTCGTGACCGGCCTCTTTAGCCGCAGCCTCAGTCATACCCACGCTAGCCACTTCCGGAGAGCAGTATGTACAGCCGGGAATATTGTTGTAGTCGATTGGCTGAACATTTTCACCTTTGATTTTTTCTACACAAAGAATTCCTTCGGCACTGGCCACGTGTGCCAGAGCAGGACCGGGGACGCAATCTCCAATGGCGTAATAGCCGGGGATGTTTGTCTTGTAGAATTCATCCACTTGAATGAAGCCGCGGTCTGTAGCGATACCGACATCTTCCAAACCGATGTTTTCGGTATTTGGCGTAACACCCACAGCGCTGAGCACAACATCGCATTCGATGATCTCTTCACCTTTTTTGGTTTTCACCTTAACCTTGCAGCCTGCTCCTTTGGTATCAACGGATTCAACCGCTGCTCCCGTCATAATTTTGATACCGTTTTTCTTAAAAGTACGAGCCAATTGCTTGGACACTTCTTCATCTTCACGAGGAACGATGTTGTCCAAGTATTCAACGATGGTTACTTCTGTACCAATCGCATTGTAGAAATAAGCGAATTCGCAGCCGATGGCTCCACTGCCCATCACAACCATTTTCTTCGGTTGCTTTTCCATGCTCATCGCCTTGCGGTACTCAATGATTTTTTTGCCGTCAACTTTTACATTGGGTAATTCCTTGGCTCGAGCTCCTGTCGAGATGATGATGTGATCAGCCTCGTAAGTAGTCGTTTTACCGTCTTTATCGGTAACATCCAGCTTCTTTCCTGTTTTTACTTTTCCCTCGCCCATGATCACATCGATCTTGTTCTTCTTCATAAGGAAAGTTACTCCTTTGCTCATTCCATCAGCTACTCCGCGGCTTCGGCTGATCATACCGGGGAAGTCAACTTTTGGCTCATTGACCGTGATTCCATAGTCTGAGGCATGGGTCATGTATTCAAAAACATTGGCGCTTTTCAAAAGTGCTTTTGTAGGGATGCATCCCCAGTTCAGGCAGATTCCACCAAGCGATTCACGTTCTACTACCGCTGTTTTGAATCCGAGTTGGCTCGCACGAATGGCTGCTACATATCCACCGGGGCCACTACCTAATACTATGATATCGTATTTCATAATGAGAAATTTTCGCTGTCAAATTGAGGGGCAAAAATAGAAAACAAAATGGTCAATGCCCCGATGCACGAATGGAACTTCAATGATGAAAATTTCATCAATCAATTACCTTTATCCGAATATGATCCGGTATAGCATAAGTAGCATCGACCAATTGCCTTATCACCTGCAGGTGAAAGTGGTATTTCAAGCCAAAGAAAACCTGGTTAAAGCCGTCATTCCCTTCTGGCGACCGGGGAGATATGAGCGGGGAATTTTCCCCAAAAACTTCATTGGCCTCAAGGCTGAAGCCAAAGGGGCAGAGCTGCAAACCGAAAAGATTCAGGGAAACCTCATGAATGTTCATGCAGAGGCAGGAGATACTGTTACTATTTCCTATTTGCTGTATTCCCGTGAGCTCACTGCGGGAAATACCTATGTAGATGATGAATTGCTGCTTATAAATCCTGTCAATGCTTGCCTCTACATCGAAGGGCTGGAAAACGAACCGTGTGAATTAAAACTGACGATTCCCGAAAAGTGGGCAGTATCGACTGCTCTCGAAAGGCTGAGTGATTCGACTTATCGCGCTCGTGATATGCAGCATCTTATGGACACGCCGATTATGGCTGCCGCTAATGTTGATGTTTTGCAATACGAGGTGGAAGGGGTTCCCTACTTTATTCATCTCATCGGTGGATACGTTGGTTCAGATCACCAGCTTGTAGAAGACTTTAAAGCATTTACCAGGCGGCAGATCAAAGTATTCGGAAGTATTCCCGTGAAGGAATACCACTTTTTAATTATCCTGATGCCTCACCGTGCATATCATGGCGTAGAACACGAGAATAGCACCGTAATCATTCTTGGGCCTTCGGGAAATCTTGGTGAGCGCTCTCTCTATAAAGAATTGCTCGGTGTTTCTTCTCACGAGCTCTACCATACTTGGAACATCAAGTACATCCGTCCGGCAGATTGGACTCCATATGATTTCACCCAACCCGATTATTCTCGAATGGGTTACGTCGCCGAAGGGGTGACTACCTATATGGGCGATGTGATGCTTTGGCAATCAGGCTTTTTTTCTGACGAAGAATACATGAATGAATTGGCTCTTTTACTGAAAAGGCACAATGACAACGACGGACGTTTCAATCTTTCTTTGGCCGATTCTTCCATCGATACGTGGGTAGATGGGTATGGTCGCGGAACACCGAGGCGACGTGTGAGTATCTACGTCGAAGGAGCCTTGTTGGCTTTCGTATGCGATGCGTGGCTGCTCGAAGCCACAAACGGCGAAATGTCATTATCTACAGCTATGCAGCGGCTTTACAAAAAAGTTGATCCTGCAAAGGGATACAGCGAAGAAGAATACTGGTCGATCCTCTCCGAGATGGCTGATTGCAATTGGGAAGCTTTGCGCAATGACGTGGTCGATGGAAAGGGCCACTTGGAAAAATATGCCAAAGAAGCCATAGCGAAGTTGGGGCTCAACTTGGAGCAGAAATCTTCTGCCGATAAGTTGGAGCAGAAATTTGGTGTGAAGCTCCAAAAGGTCGGGTCTAAGCAAATGATATGGAATGTCTCGCCAAACTCTCCTGCTGAAACCGGCAGACTCTACTTTGACGATGAGGTGAAATTCATTAACGGTATAGAACCCGAAAAATTCCTTTCGGAAAACGAAAGACTGCCCGAAAAACTGCACCTGAACGTCGAATCCGGTTTTAGGAAAAAAACCATTGAGCTTGAAACTGATGGCGGTAAATACGGGTTTCAATTCACCATTGGGAAAGGTGACTCGTCACTTTTTGAAGCTTGGAAAGGAGTTCAGACAGCGAAAGAAGTATAGCAGATATCCACTTTTTTTGCATCTTCGCCTTAATCAAACCTCTATACCATGACAGACGAAACCATTGATCAATACGAAACTAACGTTGAAGCCCGACCGACATTCTTAACTGTTCTGTGCGTACTAACTTGGATAGTGTCGGGATACACTGTCTTAACCGTACCTTTCAATTACTTCTTCTCATCTGATGTCACTGCCTCCACTTTGCAGACCACCATCAATGACGCGATGTCTCAAATGGCTGAGGATACTCCTGAAGCTGCAGAAATGATGCAGGGGTTTATGATGGCTGCCAGTGATACTATTTCCAGCGCCATTGATAATGCGGGATTGATTGCTACCACGGATTTATTAGTTGCTATTCTCTCAGCTTTCGGAGCTTTCTTGATGTTTAAACTCCGTAAATCGGGCTTCTGGATTTACGTTTTGGCCAAAGTCTTAGGTTTGGCATCTATCTTAGTTCTTCTGGGAGTCAATATTCTTACCATGGGAGTGGTGTCAATCGCTGGATTCGTTGGTTTGATCATGGTTATCCTTTATGGCATCAACCGCAAACACATGAGTTGAGCTTCTTCTCGGAGGAATTCTCATTTTGAGTACTACTCATTTCTAGCCAAAGCCATTGGACCGACACAGCTAAAAGCTAACGGCTATTATCTAGCCGCTATCGCTGAAATTTCAACGCGTGCGCCCGCAGGGAGCTTACTTACTTCCACCGTTTCACGGGCAGGGTGGTGGCTCTTGAAGAAACTTGAGTAAACCTCATTGATCGCTTCGAATTCGTTCATATCCAAGATAAAGATCGAGCATTTGATGATGTGATCGTAATCGGAACCGGCAGCTTCTAGCACCGCCCCGAGGTTTCTCATCACTCGATGCGTTTCTTCGGCTATATTGTCATTGTCTATTTTTCCCGATTCGGGATCGAGAGCGACCTGTCCTGAAATATATATCGTGTTATCATGCACCACTGCCTGATTGTAGGGCCCTATCGGAGCAGGTGCCTTGTTGGTTTCGATGATTTCCATACTTTTTTTCCGAAGGTCGTAATTCCTTTAATTATCTTTAAGAAAACTCTACTTTTTGAAGATACATTTTAAGGGTGCAGCAGGCACCGTAACTGGCTCCAAGCATCTTTTGGAAACTGACAAAGGACTTAAAATTCTGCTTGACTGCGGTCTCTATCAAGGCAAAGAATCGGGCTCAGGCAAGGAAAACAGGCATTTTGGCTTCGACCCTCAGGCCATTGATATGGTCTTTTTGTCGCATGCCCACATCGATCATTCCGGTTTGCTGCCGCGATTGGTAAAAGAAGGATTCAAGGGCAAGATCTATTGTACCGAACCCACGCGCGCTTTGTGCGAAATCATGCTGGCCGATTCGGCGCATATTCAATTGGCTGACTTCCGTTATGAGTCAAAGAGATCCATTTCAAGGGAAGACGATGAGCCGCTCTATACCATTGAAGATGTGGTGAAAACCATGAACCTTTTCAAGCCGCTAGCCTACGATGAATGGCTGACGATTCACGAAGATGTTACCGTTATGTTCACCTATATCGGGCATATCTTGGGCAGCGCCTGTGTAAACCTGAGAGTGCGAGAAGGGAAGAAAACTCACCGTATTGCCTACACAGGCGATATCGGAAGAACAGATCAACAAATCATTAGAGGCCGCGAACCTTTTCCTCAGGCTGAGGTCATTCTCTGCGAAAGCACCTATGGCAATCGTCTGCATGACGATCAGCAGATTAGTGAGCAACGGCTGTTGGAAATTGTAAATGAGACCTGTGTTCAAAAAAGGGGTAAGCTCATTATTCCAGCCTTCAGTTTGGGGAGAACACAAGAGATCGTACATAGCTTGGATAGATTGGAGACCGCAGGTAAACTGCCTGCCATCAAAGTGTTTGTGGATAGTCCGCTGAGTACGAACGCTACCGAAATTGTTCGATCCTTTCCTGAGCAGTTCAATGACCGACTTTTAAAATACATGGAAAAGGATGCCAATCCCTTTGGTTTTTCAAGGCTTTATTACGTTCGGGATGTGAAGTACTCCAAGCAAATCAACACCTTAAAAGAACCCTGTATCATCATCTCTGCCTCCGGGATGGCAGAGGCAGGAAGAATTTTACATCATTTAGCCAATAATATTGAAGATAAAAACAACACGGTTCTCTTCGTTGGTTATTGTGAGCCGAACACACTAGGTGGAAGACTGCGCGCCGGTGCAGAAAAAGTGTGCATTTACGGAGTGGAGCATCAGGTGAAGGCCAAAATAGAAATCATGGATTCGTACAGCGCGCATGGTGACTACAAAGAAATGATTGAGTACTTGAGTTGCCAGCAGGCGCATCTGATCAAGCATCTTTTCTTGGTTCACGGTCGAGATGAGGTTCAACAAGAGTTTAAAGGCCACCTCGAACAAGCGGGTTTTCACCACATCTCCATTCCGAAAAAAGGTGATGTGGTGGAGTTGAGTTGATGATGAAATGTCGGAATATTCAATACCCGCTATTTCTGTCTTAGTTCTTCGTCTATGAAAGACGGTAGTTTCGGCTTCGCTCAACCACCTTGAATTTTCTCTGAATTCCCAATACCCTATACCATTCCCTATCTTAGCCCCCGAAATGTGGAGCGAAGCAAAAGCGATCCTTGCTAAAGACCTGAGAATGGAGTGGCGACAGCGCCATGCCATAGGTAGTGTGTTTCTGTACATAATCGCCTCGGTATTTGTAGCTTACCTTGGCTTTCGCCAAATAGCGAGTGTACCTGTTTGGAATGCGCTGTTTTGGATCATTGCTCTTTTTGCGGCATTCAATGCTGCCTCGAGGAGTTTTGCTTCCGAGAATGAGGGTCGACGACTTTACCTGTATTCTCTTGCCAGTGCCGAAGCGGTGGTGATCGGCAAAATGGTCTACAACGCCATCTTACTCTTGGTGATGGTCTTCGTGGGTTTTGCGATATACGCTCTCATGTTAGGAACTTCTCCTTTGGCGGAAGCCAATTGGGGTGCCTTGATTTTGGCCCTTGCTTTGGGAGCTGTCGGGCTTGCATTTACGCTTACTCTGGTTTCAGCTTTGGCTTCCCAAACGGATAATAACCTCGGGATGATGGCCATATTGGGCTTGCCGGTGATCCTCCCGCTTTTGCTCATTCTCATTCGTTTTTCAAAGAATGCCATCGACGGAATTGCCTGGTCGGTAAATGCCATCTATGCTTTGCAATTATTGGCGGTTCTTCTCCTTTCGGTTGGACTCTCCTATATACTTTTTCCGTACCTTTGGCGCGAATAATCGGCAGGAAGATTTATGTCAATTGCTTGGTGGAAGTGGCTCTCAGCACTTACCGTACTCACAACACTTATAGTCGGACTTAAAGCACCTTTATCTCCAGGGATTCCCGCGGTCAGTCCTGACAAGCTTGATTATGGTGCTACCTCTGTTACCATTACGGGGTACAACACGCATTTCGAAGAAGCTTCATCATCGCTGCAAGTTTGGCTGAAAAACGGTGATGCCATTTTTTGTCCCTACGAAATGGCTGTTGTGGATGAAAACACCATGCGGGCCAGCTTTAGCGTAACGGAAGTTATCGACGGTGCATTCTTCGATCTTTACGTCAATAACGATGTAGATGGAACACTTCACTTGCCTATGGCTCTGCTGCAGAGCGGAATGGAAGTGGGACTCAATCCTGACAAGACCGAAGATTGCCTAAAGGAAATTACCGTTACAGAAGCCGCAGCTTACGATTTTCCCAATCAGCCCATACTGAATGAAACGATCAGAAACCTCCTTGTTCACGTACCGAGTTGGTTTGCCATGATTTTCGTGATGTTGCTTTCGCTGATTTACAGCATTCGCTTTTTGAATTCCTCCAAAATGGACTTTGATAACAAGGCTGAAACAGCTGCTCACGTGGGGTTGCTCTTTGCCTTTATCGGATTGGCAACGGGAAGTATCTGGGCGCGATTTACATGGGGAGCTTGGTGGGTGAGCGATCCGCGACTAAACGGGGCGGCTCTCGGTGTGCTGGTTTACCTGGCCTACTTTGTACTCAAGTCGTCGATCAACGACAAAGAAAAATCGGCTCGACTCGGAGCGGTTTACAATATTTTTGCCTTTACAATGATGATCCTTTTCGTCATGGTGCTTCCGCGAATGACCGATTCACTCCATCCCGGCGTAGGAGGAAATCCGGCTTTCAGCCAATACGATCTTGATGACAATCTCCGCTTGGTTTTCTATCCGGCCGTGATCGGATGGATCGGGATGGCTGTTTGGATTTTCGATGTGAGGTACCGAATGACGAAATTGCGGTTTCGTGAATTATTAGGAAATGAAGAGTAAACATATATCCCTTTTTCTTGTCTTATTGACAGGTTTATTTTCCGCAACTGCGATAGCCCAGACGGGCACTGACTGGTTGGAAAATACAATGTTTTCAAGTGGAAAAATAAACGTGGTAGTAGCAGTGGTGAGTGTCGTATTTATACTCATCGTAGTCTACCTTATTTCGATAGATAGGAAGTTGAAGAAGTTGGAGAAGAGTGATAAAAACAAATTGAAATGAAAAAGACACACATCATAGCGATCGTCTTTATCGCAGTAGCCATTGCTTTTATGATTGGCTCGGTGAATGATTCGAGTTCTTACGCTGATTTTAGCGAAGCCTTTGAGAATCCTCAAAAGGAGTATCACGTGGTAGGTGAATTGGATCGTTCGGCTGAGATTGCTTACAACCCGGAGGTCAATCCCAATATCACCAAATTCACGATGGTGGATAAGCAAGGTGAGCGAAGAAAAGTAGTTTTGAATAAATCAAAGCCCCAGGATTTTGAGCGCTCAGAGAGTGTAGTGCTCATTGGTAAGGCCAATGGTGATGAATTTCACGCTACGGAAATGCTCATGAAATGCCCTTCGAAGTACAAAGAAGAAGGAAAATTCGAATTGGAGGAAACCGCTTCCAAAGACTAAATAGACGATGATAGAATACCTGGGAGAGCACACCTTAATCGGAAGGCTCGGAGAAGTATTTGTGTCCACTTCATTTGCGGCAGCATTTCTTGCGGCCATCTCTTATTTCATTGCCAGTCGTTCGGAAAATGACGCTTATCGTCGAATGGGAAGGGCTGCATTCAGGCTGCATTCGGTGGCATTGATTGCTACGGCTGTCACGCTGTTTATCATGCTCTTCAATAAGTACTTTGAGTACGATTACGTATGGAAACACGCCAATCGCGACATGCCGTTGCGGTATATATTCTCTGGTTTTTGGGAAGGACAAGAAGGTAGCTTTATTCTGTGGAGCTTCTGGAATGTGGTGCTGGGAAACATCTTGTTGCTGACTGCCAAAAAATTTGAAAATCTGACCATGATGATGGTCTCTATTTTTCAGATGCTCATCGGTAGCATGATTCTGGGTGTCTATGTCCTTGACTTTAAATTGGGAAACAGTCCATTTGACCTCATTCGCGAATTGCCCGAGAATGTAGGCCTGCCTTGGACACAAATGTCCAACTACCTCGAGCGTATCCCCAGCTTCAGTGATGGACGCGGGATGAACCCGCTTTTGCAGAATTACTGGATGACCATCCATCCACCTACACTTTTCTTGGGTTATGCATCTACTTTGTTTCCTTTCGCCTTCGCCATTGCCGGATTGGCTTCGGGCAAGTTGAAGGAATGGATTAGACCAGCTATTCCATGGGCCTTTTTCAGTGTGTCCGTTTTGGGAATCGGAATTCTCATGGGTGGAGCTTGGGCATACGAAGCATTGAGCTTTGGTGGATTCTGGGCCTGGGATCCTGTTGAAAATGCCTCCTTAATTCCTTGGCTTACCTTGGTTGGAGCTGCTCACGTAATGGTGGTCAACCAAAGAAAGAATCGTTCGCAATACACCGCGCTTTTTCTCACATTGATCACTGCCATTTTGGTGATGTACGCCTCCTTTTTGGTGCATTCAGGAGTTCTTGGAGATACGTCTGTACACTCTTTTACCGACGATGGATTGATGAAACAGCACTTATTTATTCTACTGTTTCTGGTTGCATTGTCTGCAACGCTTATGTTATTTGAGACTCGTCTACGACTTGTCTACCTCGCGGGAATAGTCGTTCTCATCATTGCTGGTTGGGCCTTGGAATTGAAAGTTGCGGCCATCGTTGCTTTCTTGATCATGTCGGTAATCATGCCCATTCTCGCCTACAAAAAGTTCTTTGTCAAACCGGAAAAAGAAGAGCCACTATGGAGTCGGGAATTTTGGATTTTCATCGGATCGATGGTGCTTTTGCTTTCGGCAGCACAGATTGCTTTGGAAACGTCGAAGCCAATTTGGAATATTCTCGCCGAGCCTTTTGCAGGGCCGCTCATGGATATTTACTCTGTTACGAAAATCGAAGGACTGAAATCGCTCGCCGAAGGGAAACTAGCTCCTAATAGTGATCGAATCAATCACTTCAATAAGTGGCAGATTCCATTTGCTTTTGTGGTCACATTCCTCATTGCATTCACTCAATTTTTACGATACGGAAAGAGCAATTTCAAGCAGTTTGGCAAGAAGATTCTTCTCAGTCTTTCCGTATCGCTGCTGATCACATTGGCGGCAGCCACTCAGTTGAGTTACGATGGCGATGAGTTCATTCTATTGATTCTTTTCTTTACCACTGTTTTTGCCGTCTTAGCGAATTTGGATTACGCCATTCGAATCCTTAAAGGCAAATTCAACGCGTCAGGAGCAAGTGTTGCGCATATTGGTTTTGGATTGGTCCTTTTGGGAGCTTTGATTTCCACCTCGCGCAGTGAAAAGATTTCGGAAAATGCCTCGCGTTTTGATATAGAGCAGCTCAGCAATGACTTTAATAACAATGAGGATGTATTGCTATTTAAGCAAGACACGATCATGATGGGCGGCTATTTTGTGAGTTACAAAGAGCGGGATAAGCAGGGGCTTAACGTTTACTACAAAGTGGAGTATTTCGATGCCAAGCCCATTACCTACAAGGAAGGCGATCATGTGATAGCTCGCGGAGTGGTAATGCGAGCTAAGGATAATCACGTTCCCGGGCCTGACTTCATTCTCGACCAAAAAGATCATTGGGAAGTGGTAAAAGATCCGCGAGGAATGATGCTGGATTCCATTCCACGATGGACGCAGTATCGCCCTGGCAAAAAGCTATTCGATTTGAATCCCAGAATTCAGTTGAACCCCGAATTTGGAAACGTAGCTGAGCCTTCAACGAAGCGGTACTGGAATAAAGATATATACACACATATACGCTGGGCCGAACTGGAAGTAGACACGGATGCCACAGGGTTCCGCGCAGCCACCGAGCTGAAATTGGGTGTAGGCGATACAGCTTTGGTCGGATCCAACTCCGTACGGCTCAATCAGCTGTCGGTTGTAAAAGACGAGGAGAGAGAAAAGTACCGTATCGCTCCGAATGACTTGGCTGTGAAAGCGCGAATCGGAATAAAAACTGCGGATGGAGAAGTATTTGAAGTGGAGCCTCTTTACATCTTGCGCGATTCCATCTTGCCCGTTCCTGATCCGGTCATTCAGGACGAGTCAGGTGTTCGAGTGAATTTTGATAAGATTGATCCCGTCACGGGAAAACACACCTTCTTCGTGGCCGAACGTTTTGCAAACAGGAAGGAATTTATCGTGATGCAGGCTATCCAATTCCCGATGATCAATATCCTGTGGATTGGCTGTATCATTATGTTTTTAGGAACAGTAATGGCGATTCGTCACCGCATTAGGCTTTCGAAAAAAGGTAAAAAAGCATGAGTCAGTTTGAGTCCATCGCATTAATCGGAAACGGAAGAGTGGCCCATCAGCTTGGTGCCGCTTTGAATGACCAGGGTGTGAACATAGAAGGTGTTTACGGCAGAAATTCAGCTGGAGCTGAGAAACTGGCAGAAAAACTAGATTCAAGAATCATAGACAATTTGTCTGATCTCATTCAAGCTGATTTAATTTTGCTGACCGTTTCTGATGATGCTGTCTCTGAAGTGGCAAGTCAACTGAACCCTAGAAACAAAGGACTTGTAGCCCACACTTCGGGAGCGGTGCCACTCTCTGCTTTGGAAGGTGTGAAGAGAAAGGCCGTTTTCTATCCCCTGCAAAGTTTCTCACTCGATAAGAATATTGTTTGGGAGAATGTTCCCTTTTGCCTTGAGGCGGAAAACGATGAGGACCTGAACGGATTAGGAGAACTAGCTGAGTTGCTTTCACAGCGCATTCACGTTTTGTCTAGCGATCAGCGCAAGAGCCTTCACTTAGCTGCTGTTTTTGCAAATAACTTCGCCAACCTGATGTTTGAGCTTTCGGAAGATCTTTTGGCGAAAGCCGAAATAGACCGCAGCATATTGCATCCGCTTATTTTGGAAACAGCCAACAAGGTACTGATGCAATCGGCAAAAGTTTCTCAAACGGGCCCTGCAGCCAGAGGAGATAAACAGACAATTAAAATGCATCGAGCCCTTCTGGGGGAAGGCAATTCCTACCGTAATATTTACGATCGTCTGACCAACGAAATTTACAATCGCACCCATGAGCAAGAGCTATAAGCAGCGTCTTCACGAGATTACCACACTAATTTTTGATGTAGACGGTGTTTTTACTGATGGAATGGTACTGGTAATGCCCGATGGGCAATTCGTAAGGAGGATGAATTCCAAGGACAGCTATGCCATTCAATTTGCAGTTAAAAAGGGGTTGCGCATTGCCATCATTACCGGTGGAAATTCCTTGGCAGTCAGGGATGGGCTGCATAGCTTGGGAGTAAAACACATTTTTCTTCAAAGCCGAAATAAAGAGGAAGTCTTTGATACCTTTGTCGAAAAGCAGGGCATCACTGCGGAGGAAGTACTTTATATGGGAGATGATATTCCTGATTATCGAGTAATGGAGAAGGCTGGTTTGGCCATCTGTCCGGCAGACGCATCGGAAGAAATTAAGAGCATCAGCGATTATGTTTCGGTGAAGAAAGGCGGACACGGTTGTGTGAGAGATATCATCGAGCAAACCTTGAAGATTCAGGGAAAATGGTTTGATGAAGATGCCCTTGAATGGTAAGTCATGCAAGCATTTCTGCAATTTTTGCGCCTCACGCGTCCGCTGAACCTTTTCATTATCGCACTCACCATGGTGCTGATGAGGTATTTCGTCCTTCGGCCTCTCGTCGAAGTTAATGGCTTCGAACTACAGCTTTCTTTCTGGCAGTTTCTCACTTTGGTGGTGAGCACAGTGCTAATTGCCGCTGCAGGAAACATCATTAACGATTATTTTGATCAGCGCACGGACAGGGTAAATAAACCCAATGACATTATTGTAGGAGTCCATGTGAAGCGCAGGGTTGCCATGTTCGTACATCAGTTTTTCAATTTGATTGGCCTGGCAATGGCGGTTTATCTCGCTTACTCCATTGGCATGTGGAAGCTTAGTATTGTAAGCTTTTTCGCTGCAGCGACATTGTGGTTCTATAGCGTTCAATTTAAGCGTGACTTGATCATCGGAAACCTGCTGATCGCCCTCCTGGCGGGATTGGTACCCATTCTAGTGGGGATTTATGAAATCCCGCTTCTTATAGAAACCTACGGTGAAGAAGTGGTACAGTATTTCAGAATTCAGCGACCTAGCGAAGACCCTTCATTGTACTTCAAGCTCTTGTTCTATTTCATTTTAGGCTACGCGGCTTTTGCCTTTGCGCTCAATCTCATTCGCGAATTGCAAAAGGATATGGCTGATGTAAAAGGAGATGCTAGAATAGGGGCCAGAACGGTGCCTTTGGTTTACGGAATTAAGAACGCCAAGAAGGTGACCGCTGTTTTGATAGTAGCTACTATCATTGCTCTGGTGGTTCTCCAGCAAAAAGTCGTTGACGATCCTTATTCTTTGATTTACATGATGGCTGCAGTTATTCTTCCATTGCTGGCAGGCCTTTGGGTAAATCATCGAGCGGTAAGGCGACCGCAATTCGTGCGAGCGGGAAATTTCATGAAATTGGCTATGCTTGGCGGATTGCTCTACAGCATAGTTCATTACTACATTTACTACGCCAGTGAATTATCTTGATTTAAAAGAAAATAGAATCATCTTGGCTTCAAAATCACCCCGTCGACACGAGTTGATGAAAGGTATGGGGATTCCCTTTGAAGTGAGAACCAAAGAGGTGAATGAAGATTTTGACCCTGCCCTTCAAGGCGCTGAAATTCCTCTTTTCCTCGCGGAGAAAAAAGCAAATGCCTTTAAATCTGATTTAGCGAAAGACGAAATTCTGGTAACCTCCGACACGGTAGTTTGGCTGGGCAATCACGTTTTTAATAAGCCCGAAAATGTGGAAGAAGCGGTAGCTATGATTACCGAACTTTCAGGACGAACGCACGAAGTCATTACGGCGGTTTGTCTTACTACGTCAGAAAAACAAGTTGTGGTGAGTGAAACTACCAAGGTGCATTTCGGCCTGGTGGAGCATGAAGCCATTGAGTGGTATGTGAGTGAATTCAAACCTTTCGATAAAGCGGGTGCTTATGGCATCCAAGAATGGATCGGATACGTGGGGATTGAAAAAATCGAAGGTTCGTTTTACAATGTCATGGGCTTTCCCACGAGATTATTCTACAACGAGTTAAAGAAATTCATTGAGTCATGAAACTGGACATTCTAGCCATCGCGGCTCACCCGGATGATGTGGAGTTGAGTGCTTCGGGCACTATCATCAGGTCTATCAAACAAGGAAAAAAGGTTGGTATCCTTGATCTCACCAAAGGAGAGCTGGGCACGCGTGGAACTGCTGAGTTAAGAGCTAAGGAGGCAGAAGCAGCTTCGGAAGTTATGGGGATTTCCATTCGCGAGAACGTTGGACTGCCTGATGGATTTCTGAACAATGTCAAGGAGCAGCAACTCGCTATCATTCCATTTATCAGGAAATACCGTCCCGACATTGTTTTGGCAAATGCCTTGGCCGACCGCCATCCAGACCATGGAATGGGTGCTGCATTGGCAGCCAAGTCGTGCTTCTTAAGCGGATTGAAAGCGATACCGACTCTTGATGAAAATGGAAATACCCAAGAAGCTTGGCGTCCAAGAGCGGTTTACCATTACATCCAAGATCGCTACATGCATCCCGATTTTGTAGTGGATATCTCTGCTGAGTGGGAGAAAAAGGTAGAGTCGATTCGGGCCTTTTCCAGTCAATTCTACGTTGGGAAAGAAGACAATGAACCTGTAACCCCCATTTCGACTCCGGATTTTATGAAGTTCTTGGAGTCCCGAGCCCGTGATTTCGGTCGCTCTATCGGAGTTCAGTTTGGAGAAGGCTTTGTGGCCGATCGCACAATTGGGATATCTGATCTTTCCGACCTTCTTTAGTCGATTTTCTTCACTTTCAATCTCAAGGAATTTCCGATGACTATGACATCCGAGAAGGCCATGGATAGTGCAGCAACCATCGGATTGAGGAGCCCTACTGCCGCAATGGGTATGGCCAATACGTTGTAAAAGAAGGCCCAGAAGAGATTTTGCTTAATCGTTTTGTAGGTATGCTGAGAAATCTTGTAGGCATCTACCAGAGCTTTCATCTCATCTTTACGCATGAGTACTACTCTAGCCGAATCAATGGCAAGCGATGTGGCACCTTCCGGAGAAATACCCACTTGCGCTCTTGAAAGTGCAGGGCCGTCGTTGATACCGTCACCTACCATCACCACTATTTTTTTCTCAGAAAGAGCTTCTATGTACTTCAGTTTTTCATCTGGTTTCATAGCCGCTTGATATTCGTCAATACCCAGTTTTTTTGCAACTTGGGATACCTTTTTATCTCGATCTCCTGAAAGAATTTTTGTTTCAAGACCTGCTTGTTTGAAGACTGCTACCATTTCTTTAGCACCTTCTTTAATGCTGTCTTCGATATCTAAGCGGCAAACGGTTTTTCCGTTCAACTGCAAAACGAGATCGCTTTTGGCTTCCTCATCTTTTCCGAAGAACACTTTCTCACCTTGAGCTGTCTTTCCTACCATTCCAAATCCTTTGATTTCACGAATGTCATTAATTGACTCAGATTCGACGTCGTCCATTTGACTTACTAAGGAGCGTGCTATGGGGTGGGACGAATGGCTTTCCAATGACTTGATCAGCCCTTTGGCTCTTTCGCCAATCTCGTTATTCTTTAAGTCTACTGAGAATTCTCCTGTCGTAAGCGTTCCTGTTTTGTCGAATAGGATCACATCGGCTTTCGCAAATCGTTCCAGAGTATTTCCTCCTTTGAGGAGAACACCCATTTTAGCTGCACGACCTATTCCGGCCACCACCGCAGTGGGAGTGGCTAGCCCCATGGCGCAAGGACATGATATAACCAGCACAGCAATGGAGTTCATGATCGATTGAGTTAAGCCAATTTCAAAAGCGAAATAGGCGAGTAGGAAAGTCAAAGAGGCTATTCCCAGAACGGCTGGAACGAATATAGCACTGACTTTATCTCCAAGAATTTGGATGTCGGGCTGTTCGCGTCGAGCTCGTTTCACGAGTGAAATGATCTTTTCCAAAGTCGAATCCTTAGCAGTAGCCGTAGCTTCTATTCGACAATTGCCTTCTAAAATAGTAGTACCCGAAAAGAGTGAATCTCCTTTTTGCTTGATGATAACATCGCTTTCACCGGTAATTGCTGATTCATCTACTTCGATCTTACCCGAAAGGATAGTTCCATCTACGGGAACGTGATCTCCATGATTTATTTGCAACTCATCACCGATTTTTACAGCTTTCGGCTCTGTCTCGAAGAGTTTTTCTTTTCCATTAATTCGCATTACGATGCGCGCTACGGCTGATTGTAGCTTGGTTAGCTCACCTATTTGCTCAGAGGTCTTTTTGACGGCTCGATGCTCAATGACATTACCCAAAAGGACCAGCGTAATAATCATCGCGGCTGTCTCGAAAAACATATATTGGTGAATTTCAGGCGTACCCCAATTGATAATTGTTCCAACCAGACTGTAGCAATATGCAGCACTTGATCCAATAAAGATCAGGACGTCCATATTGGCCATACCGCCCTTGATACTGCCCCAGGCAGATTTGCCGAAATGGACTATACCCAAAACAAAAACAGGTGTAGAAAGGGCAATTTGAACGATAGGATTATTAATCCACCAGTCTTGAGGCGCAAACATGTGTAAAAAGAGCGGTAAGGAAAAAGCAAGTGAAAAAATGAATTTCTTTTCGATGCTGCTCAAGCCTTTGCTCATTTTACTCTCATCGTCGCTAGCTACTGAATATCCGAGGCTTTCAATTTTCTTTATCGCCTCGATTCTGGGATGCTCATTGACTAAAGTGAAAGACACTTCTCCATCGCTAAAACTAGCGTGTGCATCTTCGAAGCCTGCTTTCTTCAAGGTCTTGGAAATTCCTGCTGCACAGTTTGAGCATGTCATTCCTTCAACTTTCAATACCACTTCCTCATTTACCATACAACAAAAGTACGGCTTCAAACCATTCTTCTATAAAATGGCGACGAGTCAAAAATGTGTGTGATTTGAACAAAATGAAAGTTATGGTATTATATTTGCGTGTAATATTCGCAAAAAGAACTAAACACTATGCCTTCTTTTTTGACAAACGTCCGAATAGACGTCAGCGACAAGATCTTCTTGAAGGATCCTAATTCATCTGATTTGGGCAAAGATATCCTTGAAAAGGGCCTGATTATGATTGATGATTTGGGTTTGGAGAAATTCACTTTTAAGAAGTTAGCCAGTGAAATAGGTACCACAGAGAGTGCCGTTTATCGTTATTTTGAGAACAAGCATAAGCTTCTTCATTATTATGTTTCGTGGTATTGGGGCTGGCTTGAGTACAACTTGGCCTTTGGAACGGCTAACATCGACTCGGGAAAAAAGCGACTTGAAACGGCGATAAAGATCGTTACCAGAGATTTGAATGAAGTTAAAACTGCTCCATTTGACTTGAATTGTCTTCAAAGAGTTATCATTGCTGAAGGCGCCAAGTCTTACCTTACCAAGTCAGTTGATGACGAAAACAAAGAGGGGCTGTTTATTCAATTTAAGAATCTATGCGAAAGAATATCTCAGATGATTTTGCAACTGGCGCCGAAATACCCATTTGCTCATTCTCTGGCTTCACTGTTCATCGAATCGCATTTGGATCAGCTTTATTTTTCAGAGCACTTACCTTCCATATGTGATTTGAATGGTAATGATAATACTCGATTTAAGTTTTACAATAATCTCATCTTTAGCTCTATAGAAAAATGGCGGGTGTAGAATACAGTTATAGTAAACCGGTAAAGCGGTTGGGGAGGCTTTTACGCAGTGAGCGTAAGATCATTTATTTGATCCTTTTTTATGCCCTTGTCAATGGTATCATTGTACTGACTTTACCTTTAGGTATTCAGGCAATTCTGAATTTTATCATGGGTGGTCGAGTGACTTCCTCTTGGGTTATCCTTATAGTCATTGTGGTCTTGGGTCTTACGATTTCAGGATTGATACAGATCGCACAAATGACTTTGACTGAGCGGCTTCAACAAAGGATTTTCACCAAATCTTCTTTTGAGCTGGCAGTGCGAATTCCTAAAATTAAGGTGGAGTCATTTCAGAATAGATATGCACCTGAAATGATGAATCAATTCTTTGATACGATAAATCTTCAAAAGGGATTGGCCAAGTTGTTGGTTGATTTTCCGACTGCAACCCTTCAGGTAATATTTGGTTTAATTCTGATCTCAGTCTATCACCCTTTTTTCCTTTTCTTTTCGTTAATCATTGTTTTTCTGCTCTGGCTACTTTTCCGTTACACAGGCCCTCAAGGTGTGATCACCTCTTTGAAAGAGTCATCACATAAGTATGAAGTGGCACACTGGCTCGAAGAAGTGGCCAGAACTATGGGCACCTTTAAGTTGGCGGGGATAACGGATTTACCCTTACTAAAAGTGGATAAGCTAATTATGGGTTATCTATACTTTCGAAGAAAGCACTTTGGCATCTTAATAACTCAGTACAAAACGATGATCGCCTTTAAGGTGATTACCACTGGTGCACTCTTAATTATGGGAAGTATACTTCTCATAGATAACCAAATCAGCCTTGGTCAGTTTGTAGCAGCAGAGATCATTATCATTTTGATTATGAACTCGATCGAGAAGCTTATCGTTGGCCTAGAGTCTGTTTATGACGTATTGACTTCCGTCGAAAAACTAGGTGCACTTACTGATATGCCGTTGGAAGAAGACAAAGTGAAGAACCCCTCTAACTTGACAAATTGTGAGGCTTTTGCGGTAAATGTGGAGAGTCTTCAATTTCATTATCCCGGAACCGAACGCTCAGTTATTGATAAAGTCTCGTTTGAAATTAAACAAGGAGAAAAGTTGGTGTTGGCTGGGAAAGCCGGCTCAGGGAAGACCACACTACTTCAGCTACTCACGGGTATCTATGAAGATTACCAAGGACGAATTACATATAATGGTGTTCCTCTCTCTGCTTTATGTCACGATGATTTGAGGTTGCAAATAGGTGATAATATTTGGCAAGAAACCATTTTCAAAGGATCAGTACGTGAGAACATAACGCTTGGTAAATCAGGCGTTTCAGATGACATGGTGATGGAAGCACTCGAAGCTGTCAGTGCGATCGATAGCCTCAATATGTTGGAGGAAGGTCTCAATACACTGCTCTTTCCTGAGGGTGTTAAAATTCCGAGGTCTCTGAGTAAAAAGATCATTTTAGCCAGAAGTATGGTATCGCAGCCCAAGCTTTTGCTGATGGAAATGGAAACAGACTTTATGACAAATGCGGAACGTAAAAAATTCTATGACTATTTGCTATCAAAGCCGTGGACTCTTTTCGCGGTGAGCGACGAAAGTGAGTTTATTCAAAAAGCAGATCGGATGATGTTTTTGGATAAAGGAGCAATTAGCTTCGAAGGAAAATTTGATGAATTTAAAAACTCTGGCTATGCTGAATTTATCAGAGAATAGAATTGACGAGTCAAAATATAGAGATGGTTTCTCAAGCTTGATGGCTGTTGCTGACAGGGATAAGCCGATAAAAAAGCTGAGGATATTTCTCTATGTCACCTTGGGTCTAATCGTTTTTCTCTTTCTGCCTTGGACACAGAACGTTCGAGCTCCCGGAAGTCTGACTACGTTATATCCTGAGCAACGACCTCAAACGGTTCAAAACGTAATACCCGGAAGAATCGAAAAATGGTACGTGCGAGAAGGGACCTTCGTGAACCCCGGCGATACCATCGTTCGTATTTCTGAGGTAAAGGATAGCTATTTCGATCCTCGCCTCCTTGAGCGAACAGAAACTCAAATTAGCAGCAAGCAAAGTGCCGCTGTCAACTATGCTGAAAAAGCGGAAGCCCTTTCTGATCAAATTAGTGCACTAACGAAAGCTAGAGTCAATAAGCTTGCACAAGCCAGAAATAAGTTGATTCAGGCCGATTTAAAGGTGACTTCGGATAGTATTGATTATCAGGCAGCTCAACTCGATTATAAAATTGCCAAGCAACGACTTGATCGGATGGAGGAGCTGTTTGAGCAGGGGTTGAAGTCTTTAACTGATTTGGAGAGCCGGCGCCTGAAGGTACAGGAAGCCCAAGCCAAAAATATCAGTGCAGAGAATAAACTGCTCTCCTCCAGGAATGAGCTGATCAATGCGGAGATTGAAGTAGATGCGATTGATAATGATTATGCCGAAAAGCTAAGCAAAGCGAAGTCAGATCGAAATTCGGCTCTATCTACCTTTTATGATACACAAGCGGAGGTGGCAAAAATGGAAAACCAGCTTTCCAATTATGAGGTAAGGCAGAGCAACTACTTTATTACTGCCCCGCAGTCGGGTTATGTAACCAAGACCATTTCACAAGGGATAGGAGAGACCATTAAAGAAGGAGCAGAAATAGTGAGCATTATGCCCGCTACTTATGATTTTGCCGTGGCGATGTACATCGATCCGGTTGACTTTCCGCTTTTACATATAGGAAATGATGTGAGATTGATGTTTGACGGATGGCCCGCCATTGTTTTTTCAGGATGGCCTCAGCTTAGCAACGGAACTTTCGGGGGTGAAATTCTTGCCATTGACAACTTTATATCACCCAATGGTAAGTACCGAATTCTAGTAACTCCCGATGAGGAAGAAGTTCCTTGGCCTGAGGATTTGCGTGTTGGAACAGGTGCAGATGGTATATTACTTTTTAAAGATGTTCCACTTTGGTACGAACTATGGCGACAACTCAACGGTTTCCCTCCTGACTATTACATGAACATGAATGGGGAGGATCCGAAAGCAAAAGCAAAAAAAGAGCAATGGGGAGAGTAGTTTTCTTTTTCTTATTGTTTTGTGGACTTATGGCTCGCAGCCAGAATCCTGTACCCGATAGTTTGATGGTCCAGATGGACGACTACGAGTACGTTCAGCCGCCTGATACAATGCTGGCTATGCTTACAGACTCTATTCTCGATTACGAGGAGTTCATCTATTGGGTGCGAATAAATCACCCCGTGGCAGAGATCGCCGATCTAGAAGTGGAATTGGCGCGCGGGGAGTTGCGCATGTCCAGAGGAGGATTTGATCCATTGCTTTACGGAAATTACCGTACCAAAGACTTCAAGGACACCGAATATTACGATGCCCTCCAAGCTGGAATCGAAATTCCCACTTGGATGGGTATATCATTACAGGCAGGGTATGAAGATAATCAAGGTGCATTCTTGAATCCTGAAGCCACTGTGCCACAAAGTGGTTTGATCAATGCGGGAATCTCGGCTCAATTGGGTGCGGGTTTGTTGATGGATGACAGGAGAGCCGCCTTGCGTCAAGCGCAAATAGGCCTGGAGGCAGGAGAAAACCAAAGGCAGATTATATCCAATCAGCTTTATTTTGAGGCCACCTCTGCTTATTTTAACTGGTCGTTTGCGAGTCGATCGCTAACGGTTGCTGAAGAGGCCCTTGAACTGGCAAACGTCAGATACCTTGGCGTGAAGGAGAGCTACTTCTTGGGAGATGTGCCTGCTATAGATACTGTCGAAGCTTACACTCAAGTATTGACTCGATTGTTCAATTTACGAGAGTCACAGAATTATTACATTGAATCCATCAACTTGGCTTCAGCATATATTTGGAGCGATGATGGAAATCCTGTTTCGTTACCCCCGTTTGTAAGGCCTATTTGGGCCGGAGATTTATCCTCTGACGGAATTTTTGTCCCTATTTCAATTGATATCACTCACCCCGAGTTACTTAAACTTTTGTTTAAAGGACAAACGCTGGATATAGACCGAAGGCTCGCTTCTCAATACATCCTTCCCAAGATCGAATTAAAGTATAATTTCCTAACGGAGAATGTACTTCCAGCGCCACCAAATGAGTTTTTTCAGAACAATGCGTTCTTTCAAGAGAATTACAATTTTGGTGCTAAAGTATCATTCCCCATTTTCGTAAGAGAAGCAAGGGGAAAGTTGGGAATGACCAAAGTGAAAATTGATATGGTTGAGCGTGAAGTAGAGAACAAGCGTGCTCAACTCGATGCCAAACTGGCCTCCACCTTGGTGAAACTTGAAAACTTGCGTGAACAGATAAATATCTTCGAGCAGAATGTTGAGTTGTTTCAAGTTCTCTTGAATGGAGAGCGAGAGCTTTTCCGAATAGGGGAGAGTAGCCTGTTTTTGATCAATGCGCGGGAAACGAAGTTGATTGAATCAAGGGTTAAGTACTACGAACTCATGGCTAAGGAGAAAATACTTCTTTCTGAGGTTAGAACTATCGGAGGGTTGGGATTTCCTTAGAATAAAATGATCTTAAGTTTTTCTCAAGAGCGGAAATTAGTTATTTTTGCGCCCTATTACACACGGTGGTTGTAGTTCAGTTGGTTAGAACGCCTGATTGTGGTTCAGGAGGTCGTGGGTTCAAATCCCATCTTCCACCCAAAAATTAAAAAAGCCGCACGAGAGTGCGGCTTTTTCATACCCGAAACTTTTTCAACCTCAGATACTTCAGCATCCTAGAAGTCTTGCGGGAGGTGTCGCAATCTTTTTTGTGGTCACAGCTTTTCCTTTTCAGGACTCCTGTTTTTGTCCAATAATGTGACCAATATCACTTTACCTTTAGGTTGAATTTGAGTATTATTGTAATTGAATTTTGAATCACCTCTGTTGCGAAAAGCGCGGGTCAAAATTCAAAAGCCTAAATGTTTAGTTTGTTTAATGTTTAACCGAAGAAAGGAGCCCAGCCAGGCTCCTTTCTTTATTTTGGTCAATATGTGTTTCCGAGTTTTTAGTCGTTTAGAACCAGAATGGGTAGAGAAGCATTATTGATGATATGCCTGCTTACCGAACTGTGCCAAATGCTTTGAAAGAAACCGTAATCATGACGAACAACGACCAATAAAGAAGGATCCTCTTTTTTTATCGTCTCTTCAATTCCCGCCTCTATATTTTCATTGTAAACGAAAGAAAAAGTCGGATTGACATCGTCAAAATATGCTTCCACTTGCTTTTTATACCCTTCTTCGTCAACTTGCTCTTCAGCCTTTCTGACGTGAAGGAACTTCACTTCAGATTTGGTCATCTTAGCAAGTTTCGCAACAAATTCCATGCACCCTGCATCCTCCATTACCTTCATATCGGTTGAAAAAAGAATTCGCTCCATTTCCTTATAAGGTCGTTCGGCAGGGATGGCGAGGAGGGGCACATTGACATTTCTTGCTGCTGCTGCAGTATTGCTTCCCAGCCACTTTTCCGTGATACCGCTAGCGCCCTGCGTTCCCATCAAAACTACACTTACATTGTCTTCGCTAGCTCTTCGATTAATCACATCTACTACTGATCCATAAGCCGTGTCGAAGTTGATTTCAACATTTTTGGCGATTTCCAAGTCCTCAACTCGTTTCTGTAAAATCTCCATTTCTTCTTCAGCGTTCTTTTTCAGAACATCGGTGATATCCACCATTACATTTGATCCTGTAGCAGGCATACTATATGCGTGAATGATCTCCAGAGAATTATTTAATATGTCGGCGGCGTGAATCGCGTGAATCAGCGCGTTAAATGCTCCTTCGGAAAAGTCTGTTGGTACGAGTATCTTTTTCATGTTGACTAGTATTGCTAGGTGTTCCTCAAATATACTTTGACCTCGCCGATTGGACAACAAAACCACAAAAAGAAAAACCACTGATTTCTCAGTGGTTTTATAATCCGTTGTTTTACTATTTTATCTTTTATCGATTGGAACGTAGTCTCTTTTTGTAGCGCCTACATAAACTTGTCTCGGTCTTCCGATAGGTTCTTTATTCTCTACCATTTCTCTCCATTGCGCGATCCAACCGGGAAGACGTCCAATAGCGAATAAAACGGTAAACATATCAGTAGGAATTCCAATCGCTCTGTAAATAATCCCTGAGTAAAAATCTACATTAGGATACAGACCTCTTTTCACGAAATATTCGTCTTTTAGGGCTACTTCTTCCAAATGCTTAGCTATTTCAAGGGCTTTATCGTTAACGCCTAGCTTCGCTAATACATCGTCAGCGGCTTTTTTGATAATCTTAGCCCTCGGGTCAAAGTTTTTGTAGACACGATGCCCGAAACCCATCAATCTGAAGTCGTCGTCTTTGTCTTTGGCTCTATTGATCCATTTAGTAACGTCTCCTCCGTCTTTCATGATCATCTCCAGCATTTCAATAACTGCTTGGTTAGCACCGCCGTGAAGTGGCCCCCATAGCGCAGAAACACCCGCTGAAATAGATGAGTATAAACTAGCTTGAGAAGAACCAACAATTCTCACGGTACTGGCGCTGCAGTTCTGCTCGTGATCAGCATGTAAGATCAAAAGTTTATTCATAGCATCTACTACTACGGGATCCATCTCATATTTTTCCGATGGAACGGCGAACATCATGTGGAGGAAGTTCTGAGTGTAGTCTAAACTATTGTCGGGATAGATGTATGGTAGATTCATGTTCGACTTATAAGCCAATGCCGCTAGTGTAGGTAGCTTGGCTATCAGTCGAATAATGGTCAAATCAATATCCTCTTTAGAGCGATTCGGGTTCTGAGAATCAGGATAGAAGGTGCTTAGTGAAGAGACCATAGAAGACAATATTCCCATCGGATGAGAATGGCTGGGAAATGCTTCATAGAAATGCTTCATGTCCTCAGGTATGAGGGTGTGATGCGTTACTTCTTCAATGAACTCGTTTTTTTGCTCGGCTGTCGGCAGTTCGCCGCGCAATAGCAAATAAGCTACTTCGAGAAAATCAGAGTTTTCGGCAAGCTGTTCTATAGGATATCCGCGGTAACGTAATTCTCCTTTTTCTCCATCCAAATAGGTGATCGCAGATTGTGTCGACCCTGTATTTTTAAATCCCGGATCTATGGTAATGATCCCTGATTGTGCTCGGAGTTTGGAAATATCAATTGCTACCTCATTTTCAGTTCCTCGAACCAGAGGTAGTTCATACGTTTTACCATCAACGATGATTTTCGCGGTATCACTCATTTTATAGATGTCTTTTATAGTTTAGGAAATGGTTCTCAAATATACGTGAAAACAGCGGTAACGAAGCTATTGTTCTCACAGTTACACTTATTCGTTTAAAAATTCAAACAAGTCTAGCCCGGGCCTTATCTTAATTTGAGGAAGTGTATTCTTGAAAGGTTTGAGTTTTGTAAGCCTCTTCTACTATGAACGAAAGAATAGGCATAATTTGAGGAGTTTTTTGAAAACCCTGAACAGGAGTTACGATTTGGAAATCCTCATTCATATAAACGATTGTTGGGTAGGCAATTCTTCCGTTGACAGGAGCAATAGCACGAGTAAGATCATGGGTGCTGTTTCTACCTGTTTTGTTGGGGTCGTACCCCTCGTTTTTAAAAACTGAACCTTTGAATTCTACTGTTTCAGGGCCTTCGGCATCAAATTTTATAGCGTAGTAATTTTTATTGATGTATTCAACTACAATAGGATCTTGAAAAGTAGTTTTATTCATCATTTTACAAGGGCCACACCATTTGGTGTAAACGTCAACCAATACCTTTCTGGGCTCATCAGCCATGCGTTTTTCGGCTTCCTGCCAAGTGATCCAATCTATCTGGGGTTTGTCTTCTTGCGCAACTAACCAAGAGGTAGCAAGCGTCAGGAATGCGAAGAGCAATAATTTTCTCATTGATAATTTCTTTAAAGAATTGATGCATGGAGCATCAAATATAATGCCTTAATGAATTCCGTGCATCCATGTGCGCAGTTTAGGAACGAGAAGCAATAGGATCAGAGCCGCTCCCAGGACCACATAGACCCCCCAATTTAAATAAGTGGAGAGGTATATGGCAAGAGTATCGGTAGCTGAAGCGTCTGCAGGAATATCTTCGCTTGCCGTTAATTTACCAATTTCACCAGCAACTTTGTTAGCCAAAGCAATCGATAAAAACCAAGCGCCCATTACGAATCCTACGATTTTTCCCGGAGACAATTTGGTAATCATAGAAAGTCCAACAGGTGAGAGACTTAATTCTCCTGTTGTGTGTAGTAGGTACATGAAGAAAATGAAGACTACCGGAATCATTCCATTGGTTCCAAAGAACATCGCTCCCAATACGACTATTCCAAAACCAAGGCCCAACTGAGTTAAGCCCAGCACGAACTTCATCGGAGTACTGGGCTCTCTGTCCTTTTTATTTAGTTTAAGCCACATCCATGAAAACACGGGGGCCAGCAACATGATGTATAGCGGATTCAAACTTTGAAAGATCGAAGCCGGTATCTCATTTCCGAAAATAACCCGATCTACGTTACGGTCAGTAAATAGAGTTAGCGAGCCACCCGCTTGTTCAAACAGCGCCCAAAAGACTGCGTGAAAGACGAAAAGCACGGCAACTACCCAAATTCGTTGACCTTCTTTCTTGCCTTCATCACCACCGTTTACTTTATCTTTGGCTATAGCCTGAAATCCATACCAAACCAAATAAGCCAATATACCCAGAGAGATCACAATCAGAGCTGTAGCCATAATGTTTCCGTAGTTGAGTAACAAAGCACAGACGGGTACAAATACTACCGAGGCGATGTAGACAAAAGGAATGGCAGGCAGGCTGGCGATTTTCTTGATGACTCCTTCAGCATCAGGTTTGAGGCCCTTGCCACCAAAAAGCTTTGGTCCTAAGATCATGAATGTGATCAAACCAATTCCCATCCCGATACCTGCAAGACCGAAGCCATAGTGCCAATTGATTTGCTCACCAACATAGCCACAAGTAAGGGTAGAAAGAAAGGCACCAATGTTTACACCCATGTAGAATATGGTGAAAGCTCCGTCTTTACGAGGGTCATCCTTGGTGTAAAATTCTCCGAGGAAACTCGATATGTTTGGCTTGAAATAAGCGTTACCCACTATGATCAGGGATAAGGCTAAGAAGAATACTGCTAAGCTACCCGGAAGGATGCTGTCTTCTAACGCAAGAGTGAAGTGTCCAAGCATCATCAGGAGCCCACCAAAAAGAATCGTTTTTCGAAAACCGAAAATTCTGTCGGCCACCAAACCTCCTATAACGGGAAAAAGGTAAACCATGGAGGTGTATGATCCATAAATCGCTAATGCTTTTGCATCGGCTAGCTGCTGCCCCATATCAATGAACAAGACCTTTGCCATGTAAAGTGTCAGAAGCGCTCGCATACCATAATAGGAGAAGCGCTCCCACATTTCTGCACCGAATAAAACGAAGAGAGCGGCAGGGTGAGTTTTCCTATTGGTAAGAATAATGAATGGCACCCAAAGGAGCACAAATACCCATCCTACAATCAGTATTTTCAGCGTTAAGTCCATGGTAGGTTGATTTTAGTTTATTCTTTCGTCAGCTAGCTCGAAGGGTTCTTGTTCCAGGGGATCATGTGCTTTACCTTTTTCTGCTCCATGCGTCAGTCGTTTTAAAGGTTTTAGCAAAGCGATTACTAATAATCCGATTATGGTGCAGAAAATGGCGATTCCGGTGAATATCTCAAGCTCTCCTGCAGATTGAGACCACTCTCCGAGCATTCCGGCCACCTTATTTCCTAATCCGGTTGCTGCAAAGTAAGCACCCATCATAAAGGAGGCATATTTTAGTGGAGCCAGCTTTGTAATAAATGATAGCGCTACAGGAGATGCACATAGTTCTCCGACTGTGTGGAATAGGTATGCTAGCACGAGCCAGTACATAGCTGAGGAACCCTCTGCTTCAAACTGCAATGATGCCGCGGACATGAATAGGAATCCCCAACCCATAATGATTACTCCAATACCCATTTTGAATAGGGACGAAGCCTCTTTTCCTTTGTGTTGCCACCAAATCCAAAAGGAAGCAATAGGAACACCCAGTGTGATGATAAAGAAAGCATTAACTGATTGAAACCAAGATGCCGGGACCGTGAAATCAAGGAACCCGATGAAGAGATCTGTTTTTTGCTTTGTATAGATATTCATTAAGCCACCGGCTTGCTCAAACGAACCCCAAAATACGATGATCAGCAGGAACGAGATGAACATTACCTTCATTCTATCTCTTTCAACGCTATTCAACGGTTTATTTCTGGCCTCAAGCTCTGCGGGGGATAGCGCTGTGGTGGATTCACCAACACCAGTCAGGAATTTTTGGCCCCACATAAACACTGCTTGGCCAAGGAGCATACCGATTCCTGCCAGACCAAATCCATAGTGCCATCCGTGATTTTCACCGATATAACCAACAACTAAAGCCGATAGAAAAGCACCGATGTTAATTCCAATATAGAAAATAGTAAAGCCTTTATCTCTTCGCTCATCTCCCGGAGGGTAGAGACCACCAACCATAGTAGAGATATTTGGCTTCAAGCCACCGACTCCCAGTACAATGAGAGCAAGTCCTGCATAGAACGCATAGATGTGATCGACGGCAAGAATTCCATGCCCCGCGCAGAGTAAGAGCCCTCCGATCAGTACGGTTTTCTTTTGTCCCCAAAAACGGTCAGCAACCCAACCACCTGGAATGGACATCACATATACCAGCATTGTATACCATCCATAAAGTACCAATGCATCGCCTTCGTCCCATCCGTATCCGGGATTGTCACCGCTTACCGTAGAAATTAAGTAAAGCACTAAAATAGCGCGCATTCCGTAGTACGAAAAGCGTTCCCAAAGTTCAGTGAAGAAGAGAATGTAAAGTCCTTTTGGGTGTCCCCAAAGCTCTTCGCGTTTGATTACTGTGTTATCCATTTGCTGCTTACAGGTTATCCAAAATGAAATTTGTCATTTTGGTGTATAGGTGGTAGCGGGTATTTCCGCCGTAGATACTGTGGTTTTTATCGGGGTAAATAAATAAGTCGAATTGCTTATCGGCTTGTACCATTGCTTCAACCATTTCCATGGTATTTTGCATGTGCACGTTATCGTCAGCAGATCCGTGAATTAGCAGATAATCTCCTTCGAGCAAGTCTACGAAGTTAATCGGAGAGTTATCGTCATAGCCAGACGGATTTTCCTGTGGTGTGCGCATAAATCTTTCGGTGTAAACCGTGTCGTAAAATCGCCAGTTGGTTACAGGTGCCACTGCTATGGCCAATTTGAAATACTCGTGGCCTTTGGTTATCGCTAAAGAGCTCATATAACCTCCGTAGCTCCACCCCATCATACCAATTCGATCAGCATCTATATAACCTTTCGAACCAAAGTGTTTCGCGGCCGATATCATATCCTCCGTCTCTAGCTTACCCAACTCCATGTAAGTGCTATGCTTGAAATCTCTACCGCGATACATAGTGCCACGAGGATCGACTGAAATCACTACTATACCTTGTTGTGCAAGCATTTGGTGCCAAAAATAGTTGCTGCCACCCCAGGCTTTCTCAACCGTGTTTCGGCCAGGGCCACCATACACCATAAACATAACCGGATATTCTTTGGCCTCATCAAAATTTGGAGGCTTGATCATCCAATAGTTGAGTGCCTCACCACTTTCATTTTCGAAAGTGTCAAATTCCTTTGGACTCAGTTTTCTTTCGGCCAATTTCGCTTTCAGCTCATCATTCATTTCCAAATCTCTGACGTGCTTTCCCTCGTCTGTGAAGAGAGCGATTTGATAAGGCAATTCAGCTCCTGATTCGTAATTGATAAAGTAATCGAAGCTAGTAGAAAAAGCCGCGTCGTTCATATTGGCATTGTCTGTGAGCTCATTGAGTTGCTTTCTGTTGTCCTTTTCGGGAACTACTGCTTTATTTGATTTCTTGTACGTTTTGATCGGTTTCTTGAAGTCAGCGCTGAACACTGCTCTTTGAAGCGGCCCTTCTACAGCAGCCGAAAAGAAGATTTTTCCGTTGCGTTGGTCTACACCATAAAATTCAACTACTTCCCATGGGCCCTTGGTCAATTGGGCAACTTCTTTTCCATCCGTGGTGTAGAGATAGATGTGGTTGTAACCATCTTTCTCGCTATTCCAAAAGAAATAATCTCCATCCTCAGTAAAAATGAGGTTGTCATTGATTTCTACGTAGGTCTTGCTTTCCTCATGGTAAAACGACTCCGTCGGTATGAGGCTGTTTGAGTTCGCATCGGTTTTAGCGATCAAGAAATCCAATTCACTTTGATGGCGATTCATTCGCATAATGGCCAACCTATTGTCATTCTCTGTCCATTTTATTCTGGGAATGTATTGTTCAGCATTGGCATTGATGTCAATTTCTTTTAACTCTCCATCTTTAAGTGAGTATACGAAAATGCGCACCTCCGAATTTTTTTCACCCGCTTTAGGATATTTGAATTCAAACTCTTCAGGATATAAACCTGAGTAGATCGCCATCTCGAATTCGGGAACTTCAGATTCGTCAAATCGATAGTATGCGATTTGCTCACCATTTGGCGACCAATAAAAACCACGGTGGAAACTAAATTCTTCTTCGTAAACCCAATCTACGGCTCCGTTGATAATTTCATCTTCTTCACCATCTTCAGTGACCTGAGTTTCTTCTCCTGATTCAAGATTGTAAATGAAGAGATTATTGTCTCGGACGAAGGCCACTTTGTTTTCAGTAGGGGAGAGGGAAGCAAGTTGCTGCTTACCTTTTTCGAAATCAGTAATGGGCTGTAGCTCTTTTGATTCGATGGTATAGATGAAGAAATTTGCCCGAGTGGAATGGCGATAGATGCGCTCCTCGTCAGTAGCCAGAAGTAATTTGCTCTCGTCATTGTTGAAACTGTATGATGAGAATTGGACAGGTTTGCCTTGGTAAAGGAGATTGGTAGATGATACCAAGGTGTCAATTGCTTCACCCGTATCATATGAATACTTTACTACTTGCCGCCCTTCATCGCTCACTAAACGGGTGTAGTGCAATCCATCGTCGGTACTTCTAAGCCCCGAAACATATCTAGGGCTGAATTCTCTTGATTTCCAAATATCCTCCAGAGTGATGGGAGCTTGTCCGAAAGCATTGAAAGTGAGGAAGAAAACAGCAAAGAGGCAGGAGATCCTATTCATTAAAAGTAACTTACAGAGTATGGGCCCCGAATATAGAAAAAAGCAACAAACCTTTTAATGTGAGAGATCGTTGCCAATATTGTTTTTATTGCCCAATTGAGGACATAAATTGTTCTAAGGGTGTTTTTAAGTGTTTTATAAATCAATGTAAAACAGATTGATGTGGTACCTCAATAGCTCTGTGAATTATTTTTTTCGTCGATTGAATTGCAAAAGCAAAAAGAATCTGCTATATTTGAGTTACTTGGAAAAGACACTTAGGGACTACCTCCTTATCATTCTTTCATCGTCTCACTCTAAATTTAGTCTCTAAGTTTTCCAAGATAGTTTTTCTGTTTCATAGCCTCGAAAGCTCTTCAAATGTGAAGAGCTTTCGAGTTTTGTAATAGTTTGTAGTTGAGATGGATTGCTATCTTTCTTTGATTCGTTGGAGCCAGCGGAATTCTTTATTCATTTCCTTGAATACTATTCTGATAAATGAATAGACAGGAATAGCCGCAATCATCCCTGTAACTCCGCCAAGACTTCCTGCTACCAAGATCACAATGAATATTTCAAGAGGGTTGGCGTTGATACTATTTGAAAAGATAGCAGGCTGAAAGATATAATTGTCAATTAATTGAGTGGTTGCGAAAACGATTAACAGTCCGATAATCTTTGGTTGGATTACATCAATAAAACTTGCATCGATATTATTGGCGACCAGAATGAAAATCCCGAATGATGCGCCGATCCAAGGACCTAGGTAGGGAACAAGATTCACTATTCCCGTGAAAACGGCAATTAGCAATGCGTTTTCAACTCCTACAATTTGTAGACCTATGAAGATGCAGGTGGAAATAGCGATTACTTGAATTAAAAGTCCTAGGAAATATCGAGATAATGTGCTTCGTGTATTGCGGAATATGCTTTCTACACTTTCTTCTTTTGATTTTGGAACAAGCTCCATAGCCAATTCGGTGAGCATATTTCGGTCTTTCAGAAAGAAGAAAGACATAAAGGCAACCGAAAAAACTGCAATAAGTAGATTTCCCAAGGCACCAACCAGAGAATTCAAGAAATTTGGTAAGGCGCTTATTTCCAGACCATCGAAAAGATGTTGGATGATGTCGTTTTCGCTGACTTTTGCCTCCTGATTGAGATTTACGCGGTCTACCATTTGATTGAACCATTCTAACCCAGGACTTAGAGCCGCTTTTACTTGAATCAGATCAATCTTGGTCAAAAGCTGGGCCTCAACAAAAATCATAGGTACGAAGAAGGATAAAAGCCCCCCGAGTATTCCGAATATGCCGAAAAGTGTGATTGCCGCTTTGACGGCATCCGGAAGATGTTTTCCTCTGACTTGAATCCGTTCAAGAAGCTTAAACAATGGTCTTCCGATTAGCGCTACAATCAGAGATAGTAGAATGTAAATAATCACAGTAGCGGACTCATAGATGAGCCACCCGATTAAGAACAGTAAGCCTAATACAGCGATAAATCGTAAAATTCGCCTTTCCATTTGCTATCTTATTTGGCTGTAAAGCAAACCAAAGAAAAGCAATTGACAAATAAAGGCTGTCGCTCCCAAGCGCGGTTTTTGAACCAGCGGATATTTTTCAAAGATCAATCCCAACATGGCAGCCACAACAAACCACCCTAAATAATTTTCGAGTGGTGGCAATTCTGAAGTCCAATACCAAAACTCATACTTTATGGCTACGGGTTCGATAATAAAGTCCAGTCCCACCGCTAAGATTGCAGTGAACAACCACCTGAAATTCTTTGGGATTTGGAAAGTGCGAGCAAGCGAATGCCCACCCCAAATGATAATCAACCAATTGATTCCGATAAGTGGTGGTACTTCAAAAAAGTTCCATCCCAATACTTCTGAATACGAATAGTCACCAAAGGGAAAGCCTGTTTTTACGCCAATAATTTCAATGAGGTATCCGAGTAACCAAATGATGAAGATGATCAAGAATGCATTCTTACCTCCCGGCTTGGTATCGATCCACAGCATTCCTGCCGTTATGATCAAATTTATGGGGGTGAGGTATACAAACCATTCGGAGAGAGGGGATAAAAAGCCGAGTGCTCCCACAATGTATAAAAGAATGAGAATGCCTATTCCCGCCTTCTTTGACTTAAACTGTTCTAATGTGCTGCTTTTGCTCATGACGCCAGATCGCCGACTATTTTTCCTGACAGCAAACATAGTGGAATCCCACCACCCGGATGCACGCTGCCGCCACAGAAGTACAAGTTTTTGATTTTTGAAGTGAAATTGGGGTGCCGCAGAAAAGCCGCCATTCTATCGTTTGAGCTAGTTCCATAAAGAGAACCAAGGTAGCTTGACGTCTGCGATTCGATGGTCGGAGGGTTTAAAACCCGTTCGGTTTTAATGAGTGGTTCTACGTCCGTTCCCAGCATTCTCGAGAGCTTTTTCAAGATATTCTTTCTCGTTTCTCGCTCCGTTTTGTCCCAATCTTGCCCCGCCACGTGAGGCGCATTGACCATCACAAACCAGTTTTCGCATCCTTCAGGAGCGTCCCCCTTTTCATATTTGGAAGTAATATTCACATAAACCGTTGGGTCATCGATGATTTCTTTTTTCTCAAAAAGAAGAGAAAACTCTCTCTTGTAATCCTCAGTCCAAAAGATGTTGTGCAGCCCCAGTTGCCCGAAATCCTTCTCAATTCCCCAATAGAAAATCAACGCCGAGGAAGATCGTTCTTGTTTTTCTACCCTCCCGGGAATCTTGTTATCAGGCAATAGTCGATTGTAAGTTGGGATCACATCCATATTACTCACCACAGTGTCGAAGGCGTATTTTCCTTTGGCGGTCATTAGGCCATTGGCTTCATTTTGAGATGTAGAGATGCGTTCTACCTTCTCTTCAAATCGAAACTCAACTCCGATATCTTTTGCCAGTCGAAACAACGATTGAGTGATCTCGTGCATTCCGCCTTTCGGCAAAAAGGTACCCCAGCGAAACTCAAGAGTAGGCACCACAGTGAGCGTTCCGGGCGCACTGTAAGGGTTTGAGCCATTGTAAGTGGCATATCGGTTAAAGAACTGTATGAGTTTTGGGTGTCCGAGTTTCTTTTCATTCACCTCATTCATTGTCGAAAAGAGGTGAGCCTTGTGTAGCTGAGCGAATGACTTTGCCGTAGAAAGCTTTAAATAGGTCGAAGCCTTGTGGAGGGAGTTTTTGAGAAATACGTCTTCAGTAATATCGTAGAGTTCAAAAGAATCTTCAATGTATTTTTTGACTCTCTCTTTTGACGCCCCAAAGGTTTCTTCCGCCTGAGTGGCAAAACGATCGGCATTGCTCGGTGCGTCAAATCGAGTTCCGTCTTCCCAGAAGTAGTGGCAACCCGGATCTACTTTGATGTAATCGAAGTAATCTCTTGGATTTTTCCCCGCCATTTGAAAAATCTCATCGAGAAATTGGGGCATGGTAAACAGCGAAGGGCCTGAATCAAACCGATATCCGTCTTGTTCAAAGGCGGTAAGCTTTCCTCCGGGATAGCTGTTTGCCTCGAACACTGTCACCTCATGACCTGCTGATTGCAAGTGAATGGCCGCAGACAGTCCTGCAACACCAGAGCCGATTATTCCAATTTTTTTCAAGTTGATAAAGATGTGAATTTCTGGAAGAGGAAGTTAGTGCAGGTCAAATTAACTAGAATCTTAGCCTAAAGTTCATGACAACTCTTAATCAAACGTATTAGTCTTCACAACATGAGTTGATCAGTTTCTCAAATCATCTGCTCTGAGCCTTCTTTACGTTAATTGTGTCAATAGAGATAGGATTTATGCCGTTCTGAACAGAGCCTATCAAAAACTGAAAATACTTTTGTGCATCTATTTCTCGAATTGAACTATTAGAGCGTCTCAGATTTTTGATTTTCTAATAAGGATATCTGGGACGATTATACTTTATGGGAGAAATTATTTCATTCTTGCGAACTGAGACGGAGAAACGAGAGATCTTGATCGAAGACTGCTTAAAGTTGGATTTGAACAGTGCAGGTGAAGTTGACCCGTGTATTCTAACTGCTGTTTTGCAAAGTGTTCACCAAGTCTATAGTTCGGTTGAGAAACTACGTGTAAACAAGCCCGAGTGGGTGATGATCTCGTCAAATCGATTGTATGATACGATTAGAGCATTGATCGCTTTGGGTAGTCTTCCTGAATCAAATATGAACGTAGGTTTGCATCGAGAAGCCAGTGATTCCGTTGTGTCGGGGTACCTTTATGTTTTTCACCTCTTTCAAATTCATTCTCATGGTTTGGCCCATACTCTTCTGGAACAAACCAATTATGAAACCGCTATAAACCGTGTATTCAATTCTGTTCATGATGATTTGGCCAGTAGACGCAAATTTCTTGATAAGGTGCGGGATGAATTAAGTCCGAACGACAAGGATGATATAAAAGTAGGCATAGATTTAGCCTTTGATGAAATGGAGAACTACATTAAGTTAATGCTGAAGCGTAGAGTCTGAGAAGATCATTCTTTAATTAAATTCGTCATTTTCTTTCATCATACGGACTATGTTTACGCTACACGTCAAGTCTTTGCCTTTTAAAGAAGTGATCAAAGATCTTGCAAACCAATTGAACGTAAAGGCTACTGAAGACTGTGAAGTTTATTTTTTAAAAATCCCAAAATCTCACGGTTCGGGTAGTATTGGCGGTATTAATTTCCCTTTAGGAATAGGGCTGATCTATTACAACTGCACATTTCATGAGGACGTGGTTATAAAGTTTGATGTAAGCGATGTACACCCGGCCAAATTCCTTTACTGCAAGGAAGGATACCTCAGGCATTGTTTTTTAGACTCAGATGAAGCCCATGACTTAGATCAGTATCAAAGTGCAATAGTGGCTAGTAAAGGCATATCGGGTCATCAAATACAATTCAAAGGTGGCGTTCAAACGGAGGTGGGAAGTTTGGAAATAGATCGTAAAAAGTTTGAATCTCAAATCGCGTGTGATTTGAATACAGTCAGTCCTTCTCTCAGAAAGTTATTTCAAGATACCCAGGCAAAATATAAATTTTACCACGAGGGTCAATACAGCGCGGAGCTCAATCACATCATGGGTCATATTTCAAAACATTCGGGTTCAGGCTTAATTCGAAGAATGTATCTTCAGGCGAAATCGTTGGAGATTCTTACAGAGCAGATTAGGCAATATTCTGATGACAGAAAAGACAAAACGCATCAGAACTTGATCCGTCAATCGGAACTAGTAAAGATTGCGCAGTTGTCCGAAATTATTAGAAATAATCTCACAGCTGATCATTCCATTCCTTCCTTAACCGTAAAAACAGGATTGAACGAAAATAAGCTTCAAGCTGGGTTTAAGTTGCTCTATAACAAAACGGTTCGAGGTTATTTGAAGGATTCGAGGATGAATACGGCCAGAGATTTATTGGTTAATACGGATTATGGCATTGCTGAAATCGTTCACCTCATCGGTCTAAGTAATGGTGGATACTTTTCAAAACTATTTAGACAAGAATTTGGAATGGCTCCCACTGAGTACCGTTTGATGTTCGGTCAAACTCTGGTTCAAAGAAAGTAGAAGTCGGAATAAAGGCTTTATCAGAGTTTGACAAATTTTCCTCCCTATTTATCTTCCACGTTGCTCAGGATAACTTGATCCAAATTATCGTCAATATTTCCGTGTAAAACAGAAACATCGCCTGTTGGCTCTAAAACTACCGCCTTGATCATCTTGATTGAAAGCACATTGGCCTCTCTTAGTTTTCCATAAATGTCATCTTTTGTAACGCCTCCTTTTCGCATATTCTCCTCTAGAAATTCAGAGTTCTTCATGAGGAGAATAGGTTTGTTTGAAACGATGGCTTGAAACGTTTGTGATCGTTTCCTCAGAAAGGCTATTAGAGATTGCAAAGCAATTAATGCGGCTATCGCTAAAGCCCCTTGAATGATTTTAGTCTGGGTACTCATAAGACTTGCTGAAATAATACTACCGATGGCAATTGTAATAGCAAAGTCGAATCCAGTGAATTTCGCGAATGTCCTGAGCCCATTTATTCGCATTATGACAATTACCGAGATATAAATGAGTAGGCTGCTTTGAAGCAGATTAATTCCCTGTGAAAAGGTGTAAGGCACTTCTGATATATCGAGCATAGCTTTGAAGTTTAGGCAAGGTATTGCAAGAAGGTCTCCAAAGACTTTAGCTAATGTTAAATCACCAGTGGAGCAATTGTTAACACTCAACTACACGATTTCATTCGCTTCCATATTTGTGAAATGAGTAGTACAAGTTTGGGGTAAAAGCACCCCGTCGTGAGACCTTCAAAGTTGGGATGACAGATTGTTGAGTCATGTGCAAATGTTTTTATGTCAGTGAGTTGAGCGGTGTTGTAAAAAAGAGTTTAAGAATGGAGCGTTTTTTTCACAACTCAACAAAATCAAAAACATGAAAAATATAATACTATCAATCACACTGGTGATCTTTACATTTACAATGGGTTATTCGCAGTACCTCGGGTTAAAAGGTGGGCTGAACTTTTCAAATTTAAATATTGAAGACAACGAAGGTCAGCTACTCCTGGGGTACCATGCAGGTGCTTTTCTGAATATTCCATTGAGCGACGCTTTCTCCGTGCAGCCCGAGGTTCTTTTTTCCACCAAAGGTTCGAAAACTACCTATAATATTGACATTTTGGAGCTTGAGGGCGAGAGCACGCTTCGACTAAACTATATAGAGGTCCCTCTATTAGGTGTATTAAATCTTGGCGAGGTTGCTCAAATTAATTTTGGACCTTACCTCGGTTTTCTTTCGACTGCTAAGTTTGATTTGGAAGGGGACTTTGCGGGAAGTGACTTCGAAAATACCGAGAAACTGGACCAAGATTTTTTCAATGGATTTGACTATGGTTTGGCTATTGGAATTGCACTTAATTTCAATGCGATTCAAGTAGGAGCGCGGTATTCGCATGGGCTGGCCAAAATAGAGGATTCACCCGAAGCTGAATTGTTCTTAGGTGATGCGCAAAACAGAAATGTTCAAGCTTATATCGCTCTTCGAATAGGCAACTACGACTGATTTCTACCTATTTACTGAAAGAAATTAAGCCGCTTTTTGAGCGGCTTTTTCTTTTACCGCCGCCTCAGTAGGTTGCACCCCTTTGCTATATCTTTTTGCAAAAACGTAAGTTACCTCAGCACCAAAAAACAAAATCAATGAGGCATAAGAAACCCACAAAAGGATAAGGATAATTGAACCTGCCGAGCCGTAAGTACTTCCCGGTTCTACTTGACTGAAATAAAATCCCAAGGCATATTCGGCTGCAATAAATAGAATAGAAGTAAGAATAGCACCTACCCATACCGATCTCCATCTAATTTTTGCATGTGGAAGATATTTGAAAATGAGCGCGAATAACACAGTGACGACAGCCAGGGAGAGAACACCATCAGCTATTTGAGCGAGGGTAACCATAATATCAGGAAAAATAGTCTTCAGTTTATCACTAAATGCAGTCATAGCCGCGCTTAACACGAAAGTGATAAGAAGCAGAAAGCCTAGAACCAGCACGAACCCAAAACTCAGCACACGGTCAATGACAAGTCTTTTCCACGTCGCATCGGGGTTGGGTTTAAGGTTCCAAACTTTGTTCAGTGATATTTGGAGATGAAAAAACACTCCTGTGGCTCCAAACAATAAACTCCCTATTCCAATAATACTAAAAAGAATGCTGCTGTTTTCCGTTCTGGAGTTTTCAATCATACTTGAAACAGCCTCAGCGCTATCGGTTCCCAAAACAGAAGAGAGTTGAGCGCTCAAGCGACCTTCGATCACTTCATTCCCCCAAATTAGCCCCAAGAGGTTAACGATTATGACGAGCAGCGCAGGCATAGACAGCACAGCGTAATAAGCTATGACCGCGCTGAGTCGAAAGGGGTCTGAATTATTCCAACCAATTGCGGCCTCCTTCAATATGCTGAAGCTATCTTTCAGTTTGAATTTTTCTTCTTTATTCTTCGAATTTTTAGTGCTCATCTTATGTGTTCGTTTAGCCAAACTTAGAGCGAAAACGATTCCATTTAAGGAAAGTACTGTGGATCCGCTTCTTTGGATTGGGCGTGTGGGGAAATACTTCCACTTTTTTCCCCGGAAATGAGAAAATATCCTTTATGGTTCGGTTAGTCTGATTCGAAACGGTTTAGAAGTTAGAAAACCTGAATCAATTGGTTTTATTGGGGTGTAGAGAGGTTTTAGGCTACGACCATGCGGTTCTGTATGAAGGATTCTTGCCGGTATTATTCTTGGATTTATTTGTGTAAATCAATACCTAATTAATATGATCGGATGGATAATTGGAGCCGCAGTGCTCTCTGTTTTATTTGCAATTTTGGGATTTGGAGGAATCGCTTCAGGTTTCGCAAAAATTGCCAAAGTACTTTTTTACATTTTTGTGGTAGTTCTTATCGTGACTGTAGTTATGAACCTTTTGGGATAGCCTTACTTTAAATAATGTAGCTATGATTAGGCTCTTGCTATTAAGGCAAGGGCTTTTTTTTGTGCCAAAAGCTCTCTGTTACTACCCGAAGGTTTGAAATGATTTGCTGGGAAACTTCTTCCGAGTTCAGATTAACACTGAAGACTAGTTGATCCTGTTTACACTTGTTTGAAGCATTGCCATAAATTTTTTAAGCTTCCTTTTGGGTATTGATCAGAAGTTTTTTGGGTCACCCACGAATTCTTTTAAGTGTAGTTTAAGCTACACTTATGCGTTTAGAATATCGACACAAGTGCGGTTGAAAGGAAAGTATCCCCAAGCGACATTGAAATTCAATCGGAAATGGCAAACTTCAATAAAAAAGTCGCTGCATGGCAGCGACTTTTGTCGTGATTCTGTTTCCCGCATCAATTACTTTTTCCATTAGGATGTAAGGCATGGAGCTCTTCGCGTAGGTGCTGACCACCCTCGATTCCAAAATCCAATGTTCGAATGGGAAAAGGTATGGTAATATCATTATCATCAAAGGCTTTTTTAAGGGCTTTGAGAGCTTCATTTCGCACACCTATATATTTGCTATGCTCCTTGTCGTATTCCATCCATACGTTAACGGAAAAGTTGATAGAGCTTCCACCAAACTCTTTCCAATGCAACGTGACATCTTCCGATTGTAATCTGCTTGGAATTCCTTCAACAGCTTCAATCGCAATCTTTTCTACCTGTTCCAAATCGCTACCGTAGCTTACTCCGCAATCCAGTTTCAGTCTTCTTTTACCAGGTTCTGTATAATTGATAAAGTAATCCTGAAACAGGTGTTTGTTTGGGACGAAAACTATCGGGCCATTGAAAAGCTGCACTTTGGTTACACGGAGGTTGATGTCTTTTACCTTACCCATATAACCGTTGGTAGTCTCTATAATGTCACCCAAACCGAAAGGTTGTTTTAGAGAGATGTAGATCCCCGACATAAGATTCGCCGCCGTATCCTGAAAGGCAAATCCAAGAGCCAAACCAACGATCCCTAAACCTGCGAGAATCGAGGAAATGGTTTTGTCCAAATTCATTACCGAAAGGGCCAAAACACCTGCAAGAACAAAGATTCCAATAAAGAGAAGTTTTCCAAGGAAGTTGCCGATCGTCTTATTACCAGAAAACTTGGTTATATACTTTTTACCGTATTTTGAAATAAATCGTGCTGCCATCCAACCGGCAATCAAAACAACGATCGCCAATGCGAGGTTTGGAATTAATGCAATTCCTGTTTCTGCCCAGTCTTTCAATTTATCGAATACTGTTGATGTCACATCACTTAAGTTCATTTCCATAGTTCTTGATTTAGTTCAACGGAGTAATGAAAATATAAGACCAAACACCTTGGTCCTCTGATATTCCCGCTTTTGAGTTGTGGGTTGTGGACATTTCACCCCAATCCCTGTGGCGTCAATGACTCCGAAGATTGCAGGATCGAAAGGAGCATGTTCTCATTTTCGTCGAGTCCTGATAGAATATCTGATATATCGTCATGTGGGATGGTAGCTTCAACAGCAAATTTCAGAACAGTTGGGTGCAAATACGATGATTTACATGTACTGATAGTATGGCCCATTTCCTTAGCAACCATCTTTACCAATGTATTTTCAAGTGTCTTCCGAGAATTCTCAGCTGCTTCTTTTGCAGCTTCTGCTTTTTCTAAGCAGAGCACGTTCGCTCCCCACGTTCTGAAATCCTTAGCGCTAATCCCTTCTGAGTTGGAGGTTTTGCGTAGATATTGGTTGAAATCTTCGCTTTTCAGGTGGCAAATTTCACCTCGCTTTTTATAACGAAAGACTTCGTACCCCGGAAGATCTGAACACTCCTTGATCAGCCGTATTAATTTGTTGTCTTCAAGCTTTAAGTTCCTTTCTCTGCCTGTCTTGCCGGTGAAACTGAGCTTGAGAGAATCCTCTTTTAAATTTAGATGCTTTCTTCTCAAAGTCGTAAGACCGAACGTATGATTTTCTTTGGAATAATAGGAGTTTCCAATCCTCAGATGCAATGAGTCCATAATCGCAACTGCTAGTGCTGCTACTTTTTTATAATCCCACTCAGATCGCTGTAGGTCCAGCGAGTATCGCTTTCTTATATCTGGCAGAGCCCGCGCAAATTCGATCAATTGATGGTATTTCTGAGCTTTCGAAAACTCTATCCATAATTCATGATAGCGGTATTGTTTTCTCTTTCTTTCATCTCTCCCGGTTGCTTGTAAATGAGCATTTTCTAAAGGTGATATCCACACGTTTTTCCAAGCAGGAGGAATTACAATGCGTTGAATGCGTTTAAGGTGTTTGCCCTTTTTGATGTGCTCTCCATTAGGATAGTAATAGGCAAAACCTTTCCCATGCTTTTTTCTCGTTATCCCCGGTTGATCGTCAGAAGTGTAAATCAAGCCTGGTGGCACGTTGGTATTAGCCATTATTTCTCCTTATCGGTCCCACTGTTAAAGCTTATTGAGCGCTCAATTTCTTGCCTGTAAGCTTCAAAAAATGCGTTTTTAATAAAATTCCAGATGGATTGCAGTATGTCGACTTCACTATCATTGAAGGATCCCGATATCGGCACTTTGGTTCCTATCTGATCTTCCTCTTGATTTTTAAAAAGGTCAGTTCCGACTTCAACAGCACCTCTGTAGATTTTTTTCACGAGTCCTTCTGAGGAGTCTGCCTTCGCTACTTCTAAACCTTCTATTAATGGTTTTGCGTATCCTTCCACTTCTCCGTCTCTTGCTTTTCCTTCTGAATAAAAGTTGAAGTAGCCGCTTTCGAAATCGAGATTGGCGTAAGCATCGAAAAACTCATTGAATCTTGGGATGTCGATTCTCTCTATTTCCAAATCGAAGTCAAAATCAGGAGGATCCATGAGGTAGTTCATTTGAGCTTCCAAGTGGATAGATCCGCTATCCCTGGTGGTTGACTTAAAAACCAAACTAGCAGGAAGATCTTTGTCTTCATTCACCACATTTCCCAAATTCTCTGCTCGTAAATAGAATTCTTTCAATTCAATGTCTACAACAGGCTCAGAGGTTGGGTCAAAATAGACGAGTTGGCTGTTCTTTACTTCCAGAATATTAATTTTAATTGGGTTGAAACTTTGAATTTCTTTGATGAGCTCGATTCGTGCATCGGTGGTATCAGTGTCATTTATCTCCTCAGATTTTCTCTGGGTGAAGTTTACTAAGAGTGAATCCAAATATACCTCTCCAACGAAGCTACCTTTAAGAAGTGCCCGCCACTCTATAGAGAAATCCAAATGGGCCAGATCTACCAAGGGTACTTCAGGTTTCTCAGAAGCCTCCTCGAATATTTTGAGATTTTCGATTTGAAACCCACCTCTGTAGAGTTGTAAGTCTACATCTGCAACAGCACCGTTATATCCTTCTATATTATCTAGATTTTTATTGATCTGGCCTTTCATGATAAATGGAAGTGCAATTCGAAATCCAATCAACAAAACCAATCCGGTCAAAAGCCACTTATATTTTGTTTTCATGTTTTGTGGATTATCCATTCTTGTGCCGATATTGAACTTATTGGCATGAATATTCCAAACAGTAGGTCATCCCTTTATTTAAAAATCAAATGAAAAGTGCAGACTGAAAATGCAAGCAATGAGCAAAATCGAAAGTTCAAAAAAAGTATTGGTAGTTGATGATGAGCGAGATATAGGTTTTTTAATGAAAATTCTACTTAAATCTGAGGGCTATGAAGTGCAATTTGTCCAGACATTAGATCAAGCTAAGGAAGCTTTGGAAAGAGATGACTTTCACACGGTTTTCTTGGATTTAAATCTTGACAATGAATATGGATTGGACTTAGTTCCCGTTATACGTAGTTTCGATCATCAGCCCACCATTGCAGTCATTACAGCTCAAAAAGAATTGAAGATAAGAAAGGAGGTAGAAGATAGTAATGTTGATCATTTGATTGAAAAACCATTTAACAGGAAGCGAATCTTGGAAGTCCTTTCACCTCCACACTAATTCCACAGAACTGTAAAACAAAATCCCCACATTTCCCGATATATTACTAATGGATACTAATCACCACATTCTCGTCATAGATGATGAAGTAGATATTTGTCTGCTTTTAAAGCGCTTTCTTGAAAGAAAGGGATTTATAGTTACTACGGTTCATAAAGGCTCAGACGGGCTTAAAGCTGTTTCGAAAACTGCTTTTGATTTGGTGATTAGCGATTTTAGATTACCTGATTATAATGGTCTTGACTTACTGAAGGAGATGAAAGCACTTCGACCAGCTGTACCTTTTATAATTATCACCGGATATTCAGATATTAGAATGGCCGTAGAGGTAATCAAGTATGGCGCGTTTGACTATGTCACAAAACCGCTTTACCCTGAGGAGCTTTTAAATATGGTTAATGAAGCCTTGAATCAAAGTGAACCAGCCATTAAATCTAGCCCTACAAAGCAAAAAGCTTCCTCGACTAAATCGAGTGGAAACAATTTTAAATATCACAAAGGAGAGAGCGCGGGATCTCAAAGTTTGTATAAGAATATGACGATTGTAGCGCCAACCCCGATGTCGGTGCTCATTCATGGAGAAACAGGAACAGGAAAAGAATTCGTTGCGAAGGAGATTCATCGCCTGAGCGAGCGAAGCGACAAGCCTTTCGTCGCCCTCGATTGTGGAGCTTTGCCGAAAGATATTGCAGGTAGCGAATTTTTCGGGCACGAGAAAGGAGCTTTCACAGGAGCTGTTTCTTCACGAGAAGGAAAATTTAAGTTGGCTGATGGAGGTACTTTGTTTTTGGATGAAATAGGAAACTTAAGCTATGAGATTCAATTGAAACTCCTTCGCGTCTTACAAGAACGAAAATTCACGAAAGTTGGTGGTTCTAAGGATACTGAGGTGGATGTTCGAATATTGGCGGCTACCAATGAAAATTTGAGACAAGCAGTCAACGAGGGCAATTTCAGAGAAGACCTATACTACCGGTTAAATGAGTTTAGTCTCACATTGAATCCATTGAGAAATAGAAAAGACGATATAGAAGTATTTACCAACCTTTTTATTGATCAAGCCAATGAACAATTGCATCGCAAAGTGTCTGGTATTACTGACGATGTGATGGATAAATTCAAGAGCTATTCATGGCCTGGAAACCTTCGCGAACTGAAGAATGTGGTAAAGCGAGCAGTCCTGCTGACGGAGGGTGATACGATAGAACTCGATTCGCTACCCGAGGAAATTAAGTATGGAATTTCACACACAGACGGGCCCGTAGACGATAGCCTGAAAAGTGTCGCCAATCACGCTGAAAGAGATCGGATATTGAGTGTTCTCGCGCAGACGGGTAACAACAAATCAAAAGCAGCCAAAATTCTCAATATTGATCGAAAGACCCTTTACAATAAGCTCAAGCTTTTTGATATCAATCCTTCATGAGTAAAATATCAGTCCTTTTAATCAGTCCTTCTGAAGCGTTTCGGTCTAGGGTTGAAGAATTTCTTTTTGATAAATGGGACACCCGTTATTCAATAGAGTTTATCCAAGATTTAAACGAGGATATACCCGAGAGCGATGTGGCATTATTGGACACTTCGGCATTGCCTGAACAGGCAATTGACTTTTTGGCCAAGTCCAATTTTCAGCTTGCCCCGCGCCCAATTATTCTGCTTGTCAACCAGGAGCCTGAAGGAGAAGTAGAGTACAGAACGGTCAAATCCCTAACAGCTGATTTTTTAGTCAAGAGCCGAATGACATCTTCGGGCCTGCACAACACCATTAGGTACGCCTTAGAAACCAACAATCTGAAACTCGAATTAGAGCAACAACAAAAACGCTACTCTTCTCTCTTTTACAACGCGATAGAGCCTGCTTTTTTCTTGGACCATGAATTTACCATTACAGGTCTCAACGATGCTTTTCTCGAAGTATTTAAAATTTCAAAGAGACTAGCACTGGGGAAGGAGTTTTTCACATTTGTTAAGTCCGGTAGTAGTAGAAAACAATTGATTTCTCGTTTGAGAGAATTAAAATCAGGAAGCATCGATCAACAGGTGCGTTTTTCGATTGATGAAAATGGGGTAGAGTTTTTGGGAAGACTCAAGTTATCACTTATTCGAGAATCGGTGATGCATGAAGGCCAACTAAGTAATAGAATCATTGCATACCACGGTACTCTCATTAACATTTCACACGAGGAGAGGCTAAATGCAGTTCGTAAAAAATCCGAAAAAATAGCCATGACTTACCGTCTCGCACGAACGATGGCGCATGAGATAAGAAACCCATTGACCAATGTGAATCTGGCGGTAGATCAGCTCAAAGAGGAGACCAACGCTATTGGTGATTTTGAGATGTACTTTGATATCATCGAGAGATGCACCAAGCGAATCGATGGCATATTGAGTCAATTGCTCAGTTCATCTGAGCAACAAGTATTTAAACGGACCAACTTCGATGTAATAGCCCTATTTAAAGAGGTGGTCAAGGCGATCAAAGATCGTTCGCGCTTGGAAGGAGTTGAATTGACTGCTCAATACGCTATCACAGAAGCTTTTTTGGATGGTGATGTGGAAAAGCTGAGAATTGCATTTACCAATCTTTTTACCAATGCATTGGAAAGCATGGATAAGGAGTCTAAAATCATCCAGAGCCGTGTGAGCTTGGATGCAAATTATGTACGCATTGAAGTTGAGGATAACGGTTTGGGTATGGATCAGCAGCAATTGGAATCGCTTTTTGATCCTTTTTTTACCAGTAAATCCAGTGGTGTAGGTCTCGGTTTAACTTCAACCCAAACCATCATTTCTGAGCACCAAGGAGAAATAGAAGTAGAGAGCGAGAAAGGTGTCGGCTCAACCTTTTCCATTTACTTGCCCATCGACGGTTAGTCATACCATTGTATCCAAAGGCTACCGTGGGGCTTAATCTACACTCCCGTAGAATCTACGCTCATATTAAAACTGCGCAGTGTTTTACAGGTGCTGTCATTCAGTTGTTTATCATCATATGTTGCTTGGGTATAGGCTTTGCAACTTAAGTGAAAAAAAAGATCAATGACTGATATACTCAATAATCTATTAAAAGTAAATCTAGATGCTGCCAAAGGATACAGCTATGCTGCAGAAAACATTAAAAACGACAATTTCCGTCACTTCTTAAAAACGTATGCCGATCAGAGAAAACGTTATGCGGAAGAACTGAAGCAGGAGATTTTGGATTTGGGTGGCGAGCCTGTTGAAAATACTTCATTGTTAGGAGATCTCCATCAAGCCTTGGTGAAAATAAAAGACTCAGTTTCTTCAGACAAAGATGAAGCACTATTGGAAGAGTGTAGCAGAGGTGAAGGCGAAGCAATCGCTCAATATGAGAAGGTGATCGAAACAGAACCTTTTAGTACAGAACTTAGAAAGCTCATAATGACGCAGTACGACAAAATCAGAGCTGCGCGAAGCACAATGGATGAATTAGCCAGAGTAGTGTAGAGCTTGTAGACCTGATCTGTGGAGTAAAGTCTACATAAATTGAGAAACTAGCGTAAACAATAATCTTATGTGTCTGACAATCAGAATTTATACTTTGTTTCAGGTCCTCTCCAATCGCGGTATCCCTTTTGACATTAGTAAGCCGAATAAGAAATTAAACAAAATCTAATCACAATGAAAATTTTAAAATTCTCTTTAATTGTATCCACTGCACTCTTTATCATTTCATGCTCAGATACATCTACCGAAGATGATCATTCTGAAGCAATGGCGGATTTGGAAAACTATGTAGACAGCATCAATAATAACCTTGAAAATTCCGCCCGTCACAACTGGGAAACTCTTGAAGCGCGATTTGAAACACTTGAGGATAAGGCCGAAGAAAATGCGGGGGAAATAAATAATGAACTTCAGTCAAAATTTGACAATCTTGAAAGTCGATTTGAGTCATCTAAAGAAGAGAACGATGAGAAATTATCAGAGTTAAATCTAATGGCTGAGGAGAAAATATCCGATATGAAAAATTGGTTGGATGAAAGGGGCGACGATGTCGAAATTGCCTCAGATGAAACCGGAGACAAGGTAGAAGAAGGATGGGAAGAGAGTATGGAATGGATCGAAGAGAATTACGATAACTTGAAAGATGAAACCAAACAAAAAGTTGACAGTCTCAAATTGTCAATGAAGTAAAAAAATTCGATTGATTCTGAATCAATTGCACAATTAAGTCCATTTATTTTTTGTAAATTAATACCACTAAAAACAAACAAGATGAGCAAAGGAAATAATGAAATACTGTCATTTTTATTGGGAACTGCCATTGGAGTTGGAGCGGGTCTCTACCTCAATAGTAAAAACGGTAAAAAGTTGAGAAAAGACGCTGTCCACAAAATTTCTGATATGGAACAAACCATAGAAGAAAAAGTGAATAAAGCCTACGACAATTTGAAGGAACAGGTTAACAATGCAGCGGGCAAAGTTAAAGACGCAACAAAGGCATAATGTCCTCAAAATTTGAAGATCAGTATATAGAAGCAAAGGCAGCAGCTAAGCTCTATACCGAGACTGAGGCAGACTTGATCAAACTGAAGTTAGTCAAGAGAACTACGCGGTATGTTGGGAAACTGATGGCTGTGACCTTAACCGTTCTTTTGGGGTTCGTTAGTTTGACTATTCTTCTTATGTCCTTGGGGTTTGCTTTGGCAGAATACTTTCAGAGCACCAGCCTGGGGTTTCTATGCGCAGGAGGGGTGGGCATTTTCATCACCATTATCGCCTCACTAGTATTGCGTAAAATCCTGAATCGTTCGATTATTAAAAGAACACTTAAAGAGATCTACGATGCCTCATAAATTTAGTCACATTAAGACTCTAAGCGATATTGACGACGAGATAATCAGAACTGAACTGAAGAAGAGGATTATTAGAAATGATATTTCTCTACGAGTGTCAAATGTTCGTGAAATGTTGAAACCTGCCTCTCTTGGCTGGAAACTCGTTAAATTTATTTTTCCTCGAAATGACGAAAATTCAGCTTCATCTGTTTTGATTAAGACAATCCTAGAGGTTCTCACCACCGTGGAGGCCTCAAAATTTGGTTGGAAGATGCTTAAAAGAATCTTCAAATAAGATAATTCTATAAATGAAACCTAGCCTGTAGAGTTAAATGCTTTGCAGGTTTTTTTATGAAAAAAGAATCAAAAAATATCAGCCTTCAAAAAGTATTCTACTCGGTTGTCCTGATTGGAGTCATCATTTTCTTAGGGAGTCAACTTAAAGCAGTTGCAGCTCCATTGGTGCTTTCCATCATACTTTCCTTGGTCATACTTCCATTGGCAAACTGGCTTGAGAGAATTGGGTTTAACAGATTGTTTAGCGGCATTACCATAGTAGGTGTGGTCGCATTACTGGTCATAGGAATAGGTCTTGTTGGCGTTGTTCAGCTTAAGGATTTGGGTTCCTCTATTGGTGACATTGAAAATACTTTCTTTTCCAAGTTAAATCGATTAACAGAGATTTTACCTCAGAATTTTCAGCCTCCAAAACTGCGTGAGGTCGATGATATCGAAAAGGTACTTCCGGAGGATCTTAGCTTTTTAGGATCATTCTTCGGCGACGCATTAAAAGTAACGGGAGATGTTCTCACTACCCTTACCCTGATTCCGATTTTCGTATTCTTCATCCTCTTCTACCGAGGTAGGATATCAGAATTCTTGGAATGGATTGACTCCAAAGGTTCAGGGGAACTAACAGTTGCTACCAAAGAATCTAAGGAGATGGTGCAAAGTTATCTTTCAGGTATGGGTTTGGTCATTTTAATCAACGCTTCCCTCGCTACAGGAGGCCTTTGGGCCATTGGAATTTCCTACGCGCTCTTGCTGGGTACGCTTTCCGCGCTCCTCACGGTGATACCTTATATCGGAACTTTTGTAGGGGCGCTTATTCCGATTGCCTTCGCATTTCTTACAAAGGACTCCTTGGCTTATGGTTTCGGTGTAATGGCTCTCTATGCGGTCATTCAGTTTGTAGAAAACAACTTTATTTCCCCAGTAATTCTGGGAAATAGCGTCAATGTCAATCCTTTTGCATCCGTGCTTGCACTGTTGGTAATGAGTCAGTATTGGGGAGTCATAGGAATGGTTGTAGCTGTTCCCTTAATGGCGGTCTTGGTTATTCTTTTCGATCATTCTTCCGTTCTGAAGCCACTAAATCTTTTATTGAAAAACGATCAATAGCTATTTGAGCAAAGTTTAAGCATAAAAAAAGTCGGGAAGATACCCGACTTTTGCACTTTGCTATACCGTGTTTTTATGCGGTTTGTTCAGCGTGCTGACCTTCTCTTATTTCTTCTACCATTTTTGCATTGAATGCGTTTAAGTCGGCAGGAGATCTTGAGGTTACCAATCCATGATCGGTCACTACTTCCTCATCCACCCAGTGTGCGCCTGCGTTTATAAGATCAGTCGAAATCGAACCGAATGATGTCATTCTTCTTCCTTTAACCACATCGGCTTCAATGAGCATCTGCGGACCATGGCAAATGGCAGAAACGGGTTTGTGGTCATCAAAAAAGTCACGGACGAACTGAACAGCTTTTTCGTTTCTTCTCAGAATATCAGGATTTATTACTCCTCCGGGGAGCATCAATGCGTTGTATTCTGATGATGAGATTTCGTCAAGCGTTTTGTCCACATCTATTTCCATATTCCAGTTTCCATCCTTCCAGCTTTTGATCTTTCCCGATTTAATGGATACGATATCTACATCAGCACCGCTTTCTTTGAGTGCATTCATCGGTGAGGTTAATTCTGATTCTTCGAAACCATCAGTTGCGAGGATGGAGACTCTTTTATTTTCTAGTGTTTTCATAATAGTTGATTTTATGTGAATAACTGTGTTATAGGGTGCGAAGACCATTCCAAGGGATGAATCGGTACCCAAGTTGTGTCTAAGAATCTGAAGAATAGTGATTTAACGATTTGCTTAAATGCTTCTGTCAAAACCACCTCCATCTATTGAGCATTGTACGCACAGTCTTGTTACGGAAATTCCACAGTGCACATATAGAATCCTCCTATTGAAAGGCATTCAGCCTGCCGGCAATGTTTTTGAAATAATACCCATCAAAAGATCCTATGAAAAATATATTCGAACAAATTAGAGAGGACCACGAAACACAGAGAGCGCTCATACAAGATTTAGTAGAAACTTCAGGGCATAGCCAAACGAGAAAGGACTTATACGAGCAATTAAAGCATCACCTTAAAATTCATGCTGACGCCGAAGAACGGTACTTCTACAAGCCGCTGTTCAGAGATGATTTAACTCAGGATAAAGCCAGACACAGTGTAGCCGAACACCACGAAATAGATGAGCTTCTTGAAAAATTAGACAATACGGAGATGGATAACTCAGCTTGGTTGAGTACAGCTGAGAAACTGAAGGAGAGAGTGCTTCATCACCTTGCCGAAGAAGAGCATGAAGTATTTCAGATGGCCGGTAAGGCTTTGGAAAATTCGGAAAAAATCAAATTGGGAGAATCCTACAGGGAAATGATGGAAGAGAATGCATAGCCCTTCTTAGTTTCCTCTTTTTAAAAGATATGCCCTCGATGTTAAGTCAAGGGCATTTTTTGTTTCCAGCTCCGGCTACTCCATCATGCGAAGAGGGATCGGTTGCCCCTCTTGGTAAATTTTCAATTCTACAATATCTGCCGGAAGGCTGAATCCAGCCTCGGTGAGTGCAGCTAATCCAGCAGCCATTGCTTCATTTTTCAATGTGATTACTCCTCTTTTTTGCTTATCGGAATTGATCCAATAGTAGATTCCCAGATTTACCGTGCTTGTTCCGAAGTTTTCAATCATCACGAAAGGCTCCAGCCCATTTGTTTGCTCCAGTTCATCCATTCTTTTCAAAGCGCCCATCACCACTTGCATGGCTTTGCCAATATTATCACCATAGTCTATTCCCAAAACAAACTTGTGCCGCAATAATCCGTCGCGGGTATAATTGGACAAGGGGTTTTTCACCAACATAGCATTTGGTAAGAATATGTCCTGTCCATCAAAAGTTCGCACGTGAGTTGTTCGGAAACTCATGGCTTTCACTACACCTTTCACACTTTCTACTTCTATCAAGTCTCCAATCCCAAAAGGTCTGGAGAACGCCAGAAAAAAACCGGCGATAAAGTTTTCGCCGATGTCCTTAAAGGCAAAACCAAGAATAATGGCTGATACACCTGCACCTGCCAGGAGGCTACCTGCTGCTGTGCCGAGGCCGATTGCATTCAAAAAGAACACAATTCCCAAGAGGAAAAAAGAGATGGTGATAATTCTTCCGACGAAGTTCACCAGCAACATATCATCTACCCTTCTTTTAAGTCTGTTCTTTGCTAGCCAGCTAATGCCCAGACCCAAAAAAACGAGTAGGGTAAGACTGATTATCCCCCAGAAGATTGAAGGAAACTTATCTATGAGTTGATCTTTGATTTGATTGAAAGGCTCGAAAAGTTGATTTTCCATAGTCTAAAGTTAAGCGAAGATGCTTTAGCAAACATCGAGCTATTCATAGATAGATGTGTTTTACTATGTGTTGATCGCACCACATGTTTGGGGAATTTTGGTTCCGCTGCATACTCCTAATTTTTTGTCCATAAAGCTTAGGCGCCTGCCCAGTGAGGGTTTGAGGCAGTAATCTCACTAGATGATTCTCCGGTACGGTTACTGAACCCTATAGTTTGAACCAAAAACAAATATTATGGATTCTACACAAGATAAAATTAGAGGAAATTGGAATCAGCTAAAAGGAAAGCTCAAGCAAGAATACGGAGAGCTCAATGATGACGACCTAACATACGCTGAAGGAAAAGAAGATGAACTCTTAGGAAAAATTCAAGAAAAGACCGGAAAGTCTAAAGAACAGATCAAAGAGTTTATTGATCAACTATAGTCTCCCGAGATTAGACAATAATAGAAAGCCGTTGCAAAATTAATGTAGCGGCTTTCTCATTTAAATTCATCTTCTCCTAGTTGGGTATCTGCGCACTCGCTGCTCATTTTTTCAATTAAGTGAGCATTCTTTTCGTCTTTGGCCCATCGATAAATCGTTGCGGTGAAGTCGCATGCTTTCTTTGTGAAACCCGTTTCGTCTCTCTCTGCCATCCATTCAAATCCTTTTTGGAAGGGGCTGAAGTAAGGGATGAGCAAAAGCGCTGTAACCGCATAGAGGAACCAGCCTAGCGGCAAAAACGGGAGCAGAATGGAAACTGTTCCTACAGCAAAGCAAAGTGTAGCTATAATTGGTATGACGTATTTTCGATTCATGCACAACTGACCACAGAAACCACTTCTGAATTTTATCTTTTACAGTTCATTTATCGAATACTTTAATCCCGCTACGAAGAAAGCTCCACCGATAATATTGCCCAAAATGGCAAAGGCCAGAGCCGCTCCATAATCGCCCAAACTTGGATCGACAGAGTGGATATATCCTCCTACCAATTCTACCGTTCCTACTATGCAGTGATGGAGCTTGCCGTATCCTATAACAAATGTGACCAAGACAATCATGAAGACTCGACTAATGGTTTCTTGTGCAGTGGTAATTAACCACCCAAGCAGTCCCATCATCCAACCGGCAAGAATAGCACTTCCTAAGATGACGTACCAAGAAGGTTCGGTAAGCACATGAGCAAACTCTACAAAAGCTTCCTTGCTAATGATATCTCTTTCAGGTCCTATCCAGGCGATGAAGACGGCGAAAAGAGAACCGCCGATTAGATTTCCCATAAGAACTACTCCCCATAGTTTCATTAATTCACTAAAGTTGACCACGCCTTTTAAAAATGGAATGACAGCCAGCGAAGTCTGTTCTGTAAAAAGCTGGCTTCTTCCGATAATAACGAATATGAAGCCCAGCGGATAGCCGAGTGAAACAATGAGGTGTAGCGCATTTTTGTCCACAGTTTCTACAAATGTTGTGTAGAATAATCCCATCAATACTATGGAGAAGCCAATCTCAAGACCAGCCGTAAAGGCGCTCAGGAATAACCCGGATTGACTCCTTCTGTACTCCATTATGCTGGATGCATACTGTTCCTTGAGTATCTCTTCGCTTTCTTTCGGCTGATCTGACATAAAATGTTTTTTAGCTAGAGTTATAAAATTGGGCCGGAAGAGCCGATTCAATTTAAATAAACTATTGGTGTTGCAAATTTTCATAACACATAGTGTATCTTTCTTAAAACATCAAAAAGCCAATATATCGGAGTCTTTAAAATTTGAAGAATAATTTCACCTTTGCACCATGTCAGACTACCCGGGCGTCCATGAAAAAGCCAATATCATTTCCCACCTGCTTGGATTCTTATTCGGGCTTGTGGGGTTGCCCTTTTTGGTAATAGCGATTTCCGAGTCTGCAGAGACCTCTGTGGGCGATGTAGCGGGAGGAATCGTCTATGGAATCGGTTTCCTTATGGTGTTCGGATTTTCGACACTTTACCACGCTCAGAAAGAAACCAAGCCCCGAATGCTGATGAAGATATGGGATCATATCAGCATCTACTATTTGATAGCGGGGACTTATACACCCTTTTTGCTGGCTTACGCCAACCCTGAGGATGCTAAGTTGATGCTCTGGATTCTTTGGGGACTCGCATTTGCAGGAACGGTCTTCAAAGTATTTTTCACGGGGAAGTTCAGGGTGGTCTCTACGTTAATTTACTTGGCCATGGGTTGGATGGTGGTATTCGCTCCCGATTCATTTAGCGAGAACTTGCCCCAAGAGCAATTTTACTGGATTGCTGCCGGTGGAGCCTGTTACACGATCGGTGCAGTATTTTACTTGGTCAAAAAAATTCCTTTTCACCACGCCATTTGGCATGTCTTTGTTCTCGGTGGAGCACTATGCCACTACATTGGCATTCTGAAAATATTTGAAAGTTAGCCGTTAGCAGTGCTCTGCGAACACCGCGTATGCATATCGAGCTGCGCAAATCGAGCTATGAACTACGAACCTCGCACTACGAGCGTCCATACCGTTTTCTAAAGTCAAATACGAGCCACCCCGAGCGGATGACCATCCAAACCAAAAAGGCAATCCAGATACCAAGTAGACCGGGAGAGTAGTAATGGAAGCTCACACTGACGGGTACAAACCCAAAAAGGGTAGAGAAAATCAAGAGGTTTCTCAATAGTTTCATCTCACCCAATCCCTTGTAGATTCCATCAAAGGCGAAAGCCGAAGCATTGATGGGTTGTGTAATGATCACCAAGAAAAAGATCGCTTCAAATTGGGCAAGTACTGCGGCATCATTCGAAAAGAATTTGCCGATCTGGAAATAGCCGATGCCGTAAATTACGGCTAATCCAAATCCAATCCATATGGCGATACGGTTGATCCTCAACCCCATTTTGTACAGTAATTTCGGGCGTTCCTCTCCTAGAAGTCTTCCTGCCAAGGCATTTCCCGCATGGGCATACCCATCGATGAAGAAAGAGGAGAACAGCCAGATATTGATGGCGATGGTATGCGCTGCAATCACCTCTTCTCCATATCCCGTTGCGTAGCGGGTGGCTAGATAGAAGGTGAGATTGAGCAGAATGGTTCGAATAAAGAGGTCAATGCTCATCCCTGCCAAATTCCTGTATTCGGCATTGAGTTTGAGCTGAATCTTCAGTCGAAAAGGAGTCTTGTAATACAGGAAAACGAGCGCCATCAAGAACATGAGGATTTGTGAGACTAAGCTCGCTGCAGCGGCACCTTCTATTCCCATTGGATTCACCATTCCGTCGATGCCAAAAATCAGGATGTAGTCGAGAATCAGGTTAACTGTTGCGCCCGAAAGCGAGATGATCATGGCCCAGGATGTATTCTGCAATCCTCTGAAAACCCCGAAGAGCAGGAGAGTAGCCAGCGTAAAAGGAAATCCCCACGACCGAATGCTGAAGTAGTCTTTGCAAAGTTCGAGCACAGGACCATCTGCATTGTAGAATCGGAAAATATCTTCGGAGAATGTTTTCGTTAGGACGAGAAATCCAACGCCTAAAAGAATATTAGAGACGAGCGCTTGTGGCACCAAAGTCTCAATTTCAGTTAATCTCTTGCTACCGTAATACCGACTGACAATGGCCGCGATAGCCGTCAGCGTTTGGGCGAGAATCCATACTGTCATTAGGTAGAAGCTGCCCGCAATACCTACTGCAGCCAGCTCGGTGGTGCCAATTTGACCCACGAAGGCTGTATCTACTAGAGTAATGACGGGTTCGGCGATGCCCGTGAGTATTGCAGGCAAAGCCAAGCGATTGATTTCTCGCTTGCTTATTGAATCTTCAATCGGCGATTTGCCTGCCATTGAGATTTACCTTCCCCCGATATTCATGAAGGTATATCCTTTGGTACTTATGGTAATGTTTTGGTCAACTTCTGCTTTTTTCACAGTCATCTCCATGCGTTCGCCATTCTTTTGGGTTACAATCATCTGTATGACCGAACCTTCGGGATAACCACTACCTGCGTACATATCGGGCATTTGCTTGTTCACGCCCGACATGTTTGCCATGGACTTGATCCAATCGATTTCCAACTCATCGGTTACCCAATAGGTCATGCTGCTGCCGTCACCATTTTCGAGATTTTCTACGACGTACTCGTCGCAAGAATAACCTGAGATGGTTTTTGTATTGCCCGTTTTTTTGAAAGTCGGCATTTCACTCATATCTGTCGCTTCAGAATCTTCCTTTGGCATCATACTCTCCACCTGACTTTTGTCGATAGACATGGTGGTTCCTATTTTTTGACCGCCTGTATTCATTAAAGTCACAATTTCATAACTGGCCAAATCATAGATCATTTCAGTGTTGATGCCTTCTTGATTCATTATAATTCCCATCAGCGACGATTCTTCTTTGGCTAAAAAAGTCATCTCATTCGATTGATTGAGCTTTCCTTTTTTGTCATAGTCCTCCATAAGTATCACAAAGCGGTGATCAAACTTGTATTCGTCCTGAACTTGTACATCAGCACCCCCCGGCATAGCCATAGTTGATGCATTGGCTGATACTTCTTCTGACGATTTTGTTTCAGTTAAGGCCTCAGTTTCTGTTTCTTCTACAACTTCTTTTTTCTTTTTCTTTTTATTTTTCGAGAATATACCTTCGATGGCGTCAAGACCGCTGTCAATGCCATTTTCGATTTTTTGATCAACACGCTGTTCCGTTTTTTGCTTTGCTTTCTCCTCGGTTTTTTCAGCTATTTGAGCTTGGGTACCAATGGTGAAGCAGGCGAAAAGAAAAGTGAAAATTTTGGTCAGTTTCATGTGAATTGGGTTGTTGTTTTTTCGGATCGTGAAGATAGTGAATTTACAAGGGTGCACCTCATCACTAATATTCATGGTTGGGTTCTAAGTAACAATTTCAGTTCGAAAGAGTCAAGCTGCTATCAATGGGCTTTGTCCGGATTATTTTCAATTAAGTTCATCACTTTTTGGGTATAAACTATCGTGAGAGTGCGATTAGACATCATGATCGATATCCAAATCGAATCGACTTCTTAGCTCTTTCAGAAGCGGATTTTTTTCAGCCATCGCTTCAAACTTGGCTGAAGGATCATAGAGGCTGTCTCCGTCTTTTGTTTCCGTTTCATCAATCACCACGTTCAGCAATATTCTCCAGTTGTTCAATTTTTCTCGTAAGAATTCCAATAGATTAGCCTTGTCTTCATTCAGGTCACTTACCTGCACGTGATTGTCGACCAAAAATTCGATTTGATTTTCCTCAACCATTACAGGGTCGTGTTTGGTCAAAGTCACGTAATAGCTCTGTTTATCTTCTGCTTTTATTTTTGATGCATATTCTTTCCAGGCATCCCAAAGCTCATTCAGGTTGAAGGCATCAGCCGGCTTGCCTTCGTAAGAAGCGGCTTCATTCGTAGGATCGGTGTCAGTCTTTTCATCCTTGGTCTCCAGTTTTTCCTTCATAGCTGAAATGGAAGGAAGCCCCGTCATCTTTCCTTTGCCAAGCTTAGAGCTAAAACCCGATGGAGCTGGTTTTGGTTCCTGAACTCCGTTGCCAACCGTTAAAGGGAGAGGCTCAGGCTTTTTCTCTTCAGTAGGTGCAGTCTCAATCGTATGGGCAATACTTACTTCTTCAATTTGCTCTTTTGGCGTTTCAATCTTTTCTGCGACAGGTTTTTCAACGGGAGAAACCTCTTCAACAGGAGCTGGGGTTGGTGGAGGGTTTTTTGGCGAAGCACTTTCCTTAATCTCCGGAATAGCGACTACCAGATCGTTATCTTTTTTGCTTCCCGGTTTTGCAGGAGCTACTTCAAACTCGTCATTGGAGTTTTTTTTTTCACCGCTTCCGCTAAAAAGAGCGCAAAGCCTCAAGAGCAAGACCTCTGCAAGTAGTCGCTGATTTCGACTGATTTTATAATCCAAATCTGCCTTGCCTAAGAGTTCAAGAGCGGTGACCAAACTGCCTGTTTCAAATTTTGGGGCCTCTTCAATGTAACGCTGCTTTATCGTTTCACCTACTTCAAGAATACCTACCGTTTTCGGTGAGATGCACATCAAGAGATTTCGAATGTGATTGGCCAAGCCATTGATGAAATTGTGACCGTCGAAACCCTTATTCAGAATTTGATTGAAGGTAACGAGTGCTGTCTCTGTATCGCTGTTCAGAAAGCAGTTGCATAGAGCAAAGTAGTAGTCGTAATCGAGAATGTTGAGGTTATCGATTACATCCTGATAGGTGACGTTGTTACCCGAGAAGCTCACCATTTGATCAAAGATCGAAAGGGCATCTCTTAGGGCGCCATCTGCTTTTTCTGAGATGACATGAAGAGCACTTTCTTCAACAAAAATATGCTCTTTCTCTGCTATCTGAGCGAGATGGGCCACCATTGAGCTGATTTGAATTCGATTGAAATCAAATACCTGACAACGCGAAATAATGGTCGGAAGAACTTTGTGTTTTTCGGTTGTAGCCAGTATGAAAATGGCATATGACGGCGGTTCTTCCAATGTCTTCAGAAAGGCATTGAAGGCGGCTTTCGAAAGCATGTGTACCTCATCAATAATATACACCTTGTATTTACCGATCTGTGGTGGGATGCGAACCTGGTCTATCAGGCTTCGAATGTCTTCAACACTATTATTTGATGCGGCATCCAGTTCAAAAATATTGAAGGAAAAGTCATTTCCTTCATCTATACCCTCAGAGTGGAAGTGATTGACTTCTCGAGCTAGAATTCTGGCGCAGGTGGTTTTTCCTACACCCCTGGGGCCATTGAATAAGAATGCCTGAGCGAGGTGATTATTCTCAATAGCCTTGAGAAGAGTCTGGGTAATATTTTCCTGTCCAACTACCGATTCGAAGGTATTTGGTCTGTATTTTCGCGCCGAAACTATAAACTCGTCCATTCAATAATTTGATGAAGGGCAAAGATAAAAGAACTTGCCATTGCGAGTGCTTGATCTAATATCTTCAAAAGAGGAGAGGCAACACGTTCGAAAGTTCCTTTGCAGCTTGCTACAGATCAGTTTTTTGCTACCTTTGCACTCCATTTTTTTAATACAAATTATTAACACCAAAAGGAAGTTATGACTAATCGTTATGAAACTGTCTTCATTTTGACTCCCGTTTTGTCTGAAGAACAGGCAAAGGAGACAGTTGCGAAGTTTAAAAGTCTTCTAAAGGATGGTGGAGCAAAAATGCACCACGAAGAAGACTGGGGTCTGCGAAAGCTGGCCTATCCTATTCAGAAAAAATCGACAGGTTTTTACCACTTGGTCGAGTTTGAAGCTGAAGGATCTCTTATTGCAGACATGGAACTGGCTTTCCGTCGCGATGAAAGAGTTATCCGATTTCTCACAGTAAGAATGGACAAGCACGCCATTGAATACGCGGAGAAAAGACGCAGTAACAAATCAAAAGAAAAAGCGAACGCTTAAAATCGACAGACATGGCAGATAAGACCGAAATAAGATACCTTACTCCGATCAGCATCGACACTCAGAAAGAGAAATACTGTCGATTCAAGAAGAAGCGTATCAAATTTATTGATTACAAAGACCCAAACTTTTTGTTGAAATTAGTCAACGAACAAGGGAAAATTCTTCCACGACGAGTTACAGGTACCTCGTTGAAATACCAGCGTCGAGTGGCTCAAGCTATCAAGCGAGCACGTCACTTAGCTCTTCTTCCTTATGTTGCTGACCTTTTAAAGAACTAGAAAGATGGAAGTAATACTTAAAAAAGACGTAGAGAATCTTGGTTACCAAGATGATATGGTTGATGTAAAGCCCGGGTATGCTAGAAATTTTCTAGTTCCGAGAGGTTTGGCAGTTTTGGCAACAGCTTCTCAAAAGAAAATGTTGGAAGAGACTATTCGTCAACGTGCTCACAAAGAAGAAAAAATTCAAGCTGAGGCCAATGCTAAAGCGGCTAAGCTCGAAAATGAAACGATTAAAATCGGTGCTAAAGTTGGAGAGAACGGAAAGATTTTCGGTTCTGTAAATACGATCCAATTGGCTGATGCTTTGAAAGAAGCCGGTCACGAGGTTGATCGCAAACACATCGTAATCAAAAACGAGCCGATTAAAGAGATTGGAACTTATGAGGCTGAAGTGACCTTGCACAAGGACATCAAGCAAACCATCAAATTTGAGGTTGTAGGAGAATAAGTTTTTTTTGATCAGGATTTGAAGCCCGAATGTATGTTCGGGCTTTTTTTGTGTTTTCATTTTGGTATAGACCTTGCTTCTTTTTGCAGTATGAAAACAAAAGATAAAATGAGTAAAGGATTTGTGTACGGACTGATAATGGCAGCTGGCCTGGTTGCTTACTTTTTGTTGATGAAGTTGCTCGGATTGGAAACCAATTTCTATTTACGAATTTTCAATTTCATAATCCTCATAGCAGGAGTCTATTTCCTTATGAGAAATGAGATTGTTCGTTCAACACAATCGGTCACTTATTTTGAGGGACTAGGTTTAGGGTTGAGAGCCACCGTCAGTTCCGTCATCGTATTCCTGATTTTTCTGGCGGGATATATTAATTTCTTTGATCCTGAATTTATGCAGATACTCAAAGAGTCAGAAATTTGGGGAACTGATATAACACTCTCTCAGGCAGTAACCGGAATTCTGATAGAAGGGATAGCCTCTTCTGTAGTCATTAGCTTTGCATGGATGCAGTACTTTAAAAAGTATACCGTCTCTCCTAATGCTTCTCTGAATATTTAGCGGTCGATCTTTCGTACGATACGAGCTTGTTGATCATTCCGTTGAAAACAAAGATGTGAAACGGCCAAACGGCGTACCAATAGAGTCTTCCTAGTAAGCCTTTGGGGCGAAAAGTAGCAATTTGGCTGACGATATTTTTTCCGTTTTTTTGGAGAACTCTGAACTCGAGCCAAGCTTCACCCGGTAGTTTCATTTCGGCGTAGAGCAAAAGTCTTCCATTTTCGCGTGAAGCAATAATGACTCTCCAAAAATCCAAAGCGTCTCCGGGATAGATTTCGGTGGGGCTTCTTCGGCCTCTGCGCAAGCCTATGCCTCCAAATAGTTTATCTAAGTAGCCTCTTATTTTCCAGAGAAATGTGCCGTAGTACCATCCTTGCTCTCCTCCAATCCTCCAAATATTGTCCAGCACTTCTATAGAAGGTCTTGTAAGGATTCGTTGCTTTTTGTCTTTGAAACACCCGTGTTCAGGTACTTTAACAAACTCCTCAATATTAGAAACTTCGCTTCCACTGGTCACTACTGCATCTTTCCAGCTTGATAAAACCAGGTTTTGTTCGATCTTTTGGAAAGCCAATTCCACAGCTTGCTTATAAGTGATTGGCTTCACTGAAATAGTATTGCTCAGCCCATCATTTTTCGCAATCACGTCTACTTTCATGCTGTCGACCAGATTACTTGCCAGATTATAGCTTGTAGCTGTGACAAAGTACAACCACATAGATGACAGTCTGGGTGATAACACGGGAACTGTGTAAATGTATCTGTTCAAGTCGCGCACCTCACTGTACTGAAGCAGCATTTCTTTGTAGGTAAGTACTTCCGGGCCACCTATATCATATACTTTATTCTCAGTCTCTTCTTTATCGAGTACACCGCTCAAGTAATGAATGACATTTCGAATTGCAATTGGCTGGCATTTTGTATTTAGCCATTTCGGAGCAATCATAACGGGGAGCTTCTCCACCAAGTCACGAATAATCTCGAAACTAGCAGAGCCACTACCCACAATTATTCCTGCTCTGAGGACGGTATGAGATGCTTTGGAAGATTTGAGAACATTTTCTACTACCAGCCTGCTATTAAGGTGTTCTGACAATTCATCATCATTGACGATACCGCTCAGATAAACGATTCGCTTACATTCGGTAGAATCAAGAAAATCTACAAAGTTTTGCGCTGACTGCCTTTCCATTTCTGAGAAGTTACCTAGCTTATCACTCATCGAGTGGATGAGGTAGTATGCAGCATCAAAGTCCAAAGGTAAATTGCTGATCGTTTCGGGTTTTAAAAAATCCGCTTCTACGATCTCTATTTGATCCTGTTTGGTCGTATCTATGGGAAATCTTGTCTGATCTCTTACGCAACAATAAACAAAGTGCCCCTGATCTAGAAGAGAGGGTAAAAGACGCATACCAATGTATCCGTTAGCTCCGGTGAGTAGGATTTTCATATTAATAGAACGTGGGGATTCCAAAGATTGTTGGAAAACTGATTAGATGGTATCAAAAGGCAAAAATTATATTTGTTCCGTGTCTATCCGTTTAGCGTTTTTTCTGTTTGTGTTTTTTGGGCTTTCCGCTTTTTCAGCGAAAGGTCAAGATCTGATTATTCGGATTTACGGAGATACCATTCACTCCAAGATTGATAGGGAAGACGAACGATTTATCTATTACCGAACTGAAAGGACGAGTCGAGGTGAGACCGAGGTTATTGCACGCAAAGAGGTCAGGGAAATTCTTTATGGGATCGACACTTCCATAAAAACTAAGATTCCACCTAAGAAGTTTGAGAAAGGGTATAAATCTTTTCAAGTTTCAGTCCACGCCGGCTATTCAAGGATTTTGAGTACAGACGATCTTTATGGAGATGATTTCGAATCCGTTTACGATGAGATGAGAAACGGATTTTTTGTGGATGCACGGGCAAACTATTTCTTTAATAAAGGTATCGGCCTTGGAGTGCTTTACTCCACTTCGGGTTACCAGACAGATTCTGATATTCCCGTTCTGGTTTCTCTCCCGTCAGGCACGGATTTGATAGGGGAATTGTCTCATGATCGCACTTTAAATTACTATGCACTCAATTTGGCTTTTAGAATAAACCAATCTTCTACTGTAAATTTCCAAATAGATGTGGGTATGGGGCTCTTGACTTTTGAAGATCAGGGTGATTTCATCGGAGCTTACAACCTAACATCTTCTGCCTTAGGAGGCCATCTTTCTGCTAGTTTCCAACTGGGTCTTGGAGAAGGGTTTTATTTGCCTGCTTTCTTTTCGCTAAAGGGCTTTAGCTTAAGCTCATTCGAACTTAACCCTTCCTCTGAGATGAACCCCGAGCTTGCATTGGGTTTGCAAAGTCTTTATGACAATCTGGAAGGAGGAATTACAGCAGGGAGACTACAACTAGGACTAGGGCTAGGCTTTTCCTTCTGAAGGCGCAATATTCGGTGTCTTGACTATTGAAGAGGATTCAGATTTCACTTCTCCTCCTCCTTCTTCTGTTATCTGCTCCGAACTCTTGTCGGATTTGGTTCTTATGAGTCCGAATGTCATGATAAGGCTAGTAGCCAAGATCACGAAAAGTAAAAGTCCGTCGGCGGTGCTATTGAGCTTCATGGAGTCGGGAATATCAAAAAACAACAGGATACTAATGAGACCTCTGGGGGCAATATAGACTTCCGGTAGAAGCTCGTGTTTTGCTACATACTTAAGGTACAATGCTCTGACTCCATAGATTATTATCACAGCTATTGTTCCGTTCATTAAGACACTCCAATTGAGCAGTGAATAGATATCCATGATGTATCCGAAGATCAGAAAGAAGAATGTTCTGATAATAAATGCACTTTCGGCGGTTAAGAGTAGAAATTGATCCAAGTCATTTCTCAGCTTTTCGTAAAGAAATAGTTCTTTAAATTTCTTAATGGGGATGATCTCAGCGTTGTTCAGGAACAATCCCAAAAAGAGAACGACGATTAGAGAAGAAAGGTGGAATTTTTTTCCAATTGCATACACCAGTAGGAGCAAGGCAAGAATCAAGAAAAACTTGATATGGTGTGTGATTCGCTTAATCAGAAAAAGAAAAATTACCGAAATCGCTACTGCAATTAGGAGCGTAATAACAATGTCTTTACTTAGATTGAAGTAAGCCGTAAAGTCATATGTTTCATTCTGTTTGGCGAAATAGAAAAACATAATACCGAGTATGTCTGAAAAACTCGAATCATATATGACGAATTCCTTTTTTCTCTTAGAAAGATCACTGACTGAAGGTATGGCAATGGCACTGCTGATAATTGCCAGTGGAACAGAGTTTACCAAACAAATTTGAAAAGGTAAATGGGTCATGTACCTAAACAGAAATGTAAGTATAAGGGCTGTAAAAATTAATATGAAAAAGGCTGATCCAAAAGTTGTTCGGATGAGCGCGATCTTATCTTTCTCGAATCGGAGTTCGAGAGCACCCTCCAGAACGATTAGCACCAAACCTACCGTGCCTATAACAGGCAAGAACTGCGAAACATTCGGTATTTCGATGCCCAAATACTTCAGGCCATACTGAATACCCAAGCCTGTTCCGAACAAGAAAATAACGGAAGGAACCTTGGTTCTTTTGGCAATCAAGTCAAAGGTGTAAGAGAACACCACGACCAGACTGAGAAAGATTAGAATGTAATTTGTATCCAAATTGCTTCTATGTTAAGGCGTCGAAGTTAACACTTCGCCTAGACATAGTACCTCCCGTAAGGTTTAAGATTGCATAAAAAGCATTGCATATGCGGCTGATGAGCACATGGCAATGGCTAGAAATACAAAAAGCACTTTATAACGAAATGAAGCTGCGAATTCTCCTGCCGCATCGGCAAGTAAAAACGAGTAGATGTTATCTACAGTTTTCTTAAAAATAGTAGTCATTGGTTGGTTGTTTGATTGGTCAATTGGTGATTAACGCAATGCAAGGTAACCAAAATAATCCTTTACTGTCAAATTATAATCCAACAAAAACCCTTCACCAAGACTCTATTAAGTAATTGTTGCCTAGTTAAAAGTCTTAGAATTCCAAGCGTGAATGCTGAACTTGGCATGAGAAGCAAACCACAGGTATGAGGTGATTCCCATTAGAAATATTACATTCCATCCAAAGGCAACGATGCGCATTAGACTAAAGAACTCTCCTGATACAGAAAGAAGGCTGGAAGGAACAGCAGCTGCTAAGAGGCCGGAAAGTCCGAGTACCGTTAAGAGAAGGGTTATGGGTGAGGTAAGGGGCCAGTTGACAATCTTACGATACCAAGCCATATCATCTCCCCACTTATCGATCAAATAGAAACGACCATCGTCTAGTGGAGCAAACAGCAATGGATCCTTATTAGAATCTTCGAGTTTGAACAACTTTGAAGGAGCCGCGATCATAAAAGCATCTAAATTATGACCTACTTTGCTCTCAGTCTCCTTGATTGAAGAGATAGCAGTGGAAGGAATGTCTCCCTTAAATTGTTTTGTACTTAGAAATCTCAGTCGGTACTTGACGCAAAGATTTTTAATACTATCAATATCAAAAATTCTTTCTTCCAACAGGTTTTCGGAAGAAGGAAGCGCTGATGATGTAGCTCCGTTGTTAATTGTTCGGAGCACTCGACGATCTTGTTCCCATTCCGCCTCAAAGAGAGCTTTGAATTGAGATAGAATTTGATTCTCACTAACTTCTTTCTGCACGCTGCGCTCTTTTAAAAGCGCTCTTTCCAAATTCACTTTTTCAAACATATGTCAATGTAATTTTTCTAATGCTAAGCTAACAAATCTCTTTTAGAGAAGTTTTTCAATTTAAGAATATATTGTGCTCAATGCTGTTTTTCTGTTTCAACATGAGCATTCTCATACGAATCTCGTCCAAAAGAAAACGTTCCATATCAATAGACGATTCTAGTTTTAAAAAGCTGATCTTCTTAGGGTCCTCTAGTTTTAATAGCCGAGCCAAATCGATCAGATTCAAATCGGCCGAAAAATATTCGGGAGCCAATATTTTATCAGATTCAGACATGTAGGCATTAAACATGCTAAATAGCGCATTACTAACGGGTGGGGTATCTTCGTGATCCATAATGATTACGTCTCCTCCTGGGTACATTTTTTCGCCCATGCGTAGAAAGAATCGTTCAACTTTGAATATACCGATGGCCTGTATTTCAATATCAGCAGAGCCATTGTTGTGACGAGAGATCACCTTTTTCAGGTTAACCATGCTGCCATAGCCCGACATAGTTCCATTCTCTGTAAAAGGAATGCCAAATGAAATTTGAACATCTTCGCAATCAGCGAGCAGCTGACGGTAACGCTCTTCGAAAATGTGCAGCTTTGTTGTTTCGCCCGGGAGAAGAAACAACTGCAATGGAAATAGGGCAAGTTGGGTCTTCTGCATAAGATCAAGATTTAAAAGTATAACAAGGAACGTAGCTGAATGTTACAAGAACTTGTGACAGTTACTATTCTTGTAGTAATACAAATATCTCTTCGTTTTCCCGCTTCATACGGTACTGCTCGCGAGCAAACTTTTCCAGTTTATCCTTATCCGAAGTTAGTTCTTGGATCTGTCTTTTTGCAGACTCCGTGTCGGTATCAAGAAAGTTGATTTCTTCTGATATTTCTCGCAGTTCCATCTTGATTTCGATTTGTGAAATAAGATCATGAGCATCAAAAAAACTGATGTAGAGCACGAAAATCACCAAAACTGCAACGTACTTATTTTTGAGTATAGGTGGAATCCGTTTTAGCATATGTAAAGCTACAGGAGCATTTTGACCTGGCAAAAAAAAGCTCCCGTTTTTATGCGGGAGCTAATGTTAAAAAGATGTGCCGTTTTTTTAACCCAAAAAAGGATATCTGAAGTCTGTTGGAGAAACCAACGTTTCTTTAATCGTTCTAGCAGAAACCCATCTGAGTAAGTTGAGGTGAGACCCTGCCTTATCATTAGTTCCTGAGCCTCTCGCTCCTCCGAAAGGTTGTTGACCAACCACAGCTCCCGTTGGCTTATCGTTGATATAAAAGTTTCCTGCTGCATTTTCCAGCATCTTGGTCGCTAGATTGACAGCATATCTGTCTTTTGCCAAAATGGCTCCTGTCAAGGCATATTCAGACGTTTCATCTACCAACTTTAGCGTTTCTTCATATTTTTCAGCATCGTATACGTAAATGGTCAAAACGGGCCCGAAAATTTCTTCGACCATGGTTTTGAATTTCGGATTGGTAGTCACTATAACAGTTGGTTCAATGAAGTAGCCATCACTCTTATCATATCCTCCTCCTGTGAGAATTTCCGCATCTGATTGCTCTTTGGCATAGTCGATGTATGCAGCAATTTTGTCAAATGCTTTCTCGTCGATTACAGCGTTTACAAAATTCGAGAAGTCAGTAGGAGCTCCCATTTTCATGTCTTTGCCGTCTTGGATCAATCCTGCTTTTACTTCAGGCCAGATATTGTCAGCAATATATGCTCTGGATGCGGCAGAACATTTTTGACCTTGAAATTCAAATGCTCCTCGGGTTAGTGCAGTGCTCACGGCTTTTGGCTCAGCTGATTTATGAGCGACTACGAAATCTTTTCCACCGGTCTCACCGACGATACGTGGGTATGTTTTGTATTTATCGATGTTTTTACCAATCGTCTTCCAGAGCATTTTGAAAACTCCTGTAGAGCCCGTGAAGTGCAGCCCAGCAAAATCAGGGTGTTCAAAGACAACTTCTCCGGCATCGGGCCCATCGACAGTTACCATATTGATCACCCCATCCGGGAGTCCCGCCTCTTTGAAGATTTTCATCACAACATTCGCGCTATAAATTTGTGAATCGGCTGGTTTCCATACACAAACATTTCCCATCATTGCAGCAGAAGCAGGTAAGTTCCCTGCGATGGCGGTGAAGTTGAAGGGAGTTATACAAAAAACAAAACCTTCCAGTGGGCGGTATTCAAGACGATTCCATACTCCTGGAGAGCTATTCGGTTGAACCGAATAGATTTCCTCCATATAATAGGCGTTGAATCGCAAAAAGTCAATCAACTCACAAACTGAATCGATTTCTGATTGAAATGCATTTTTACTTTGCGCTACCATCGTAGCTGCATTCATTTCATATCTGTAAGGACCTGCAATTAGGTCAGCGGCTCTTAAGAATATAGAAGCGCGCTGCTCCCAAGGAAGATTGGCCCATTCTTTTCTTGCAGCCAGAGCCGCGTCTATTGCTTTTTTAACGTGTTCTTTTCCACCAAAATTTGCTTGACCGACTTTTTTCTTGTGGTCAAAAGGGGGAGTCAAATCTTTATTCTTACTCGTGAAAATTTCTTCATTACCAATGTACATTGGCACGTTCACAGGCTCTTGGTTTAGCATACGGTCCAGAGCCGTTTGCAACTTTTGACGCTCGTCCGAGCCAGGTGCGTAATCAAATATTGGTTCGTTTGATGGATAAGGTATCTGATAAACTCCTTTAGGCATATTGATGGTTTTTTTGAGTAAATGGATTTCGCCGCAAAGGTACAAATCAAAACTCCGTTAAGAGAAATGGCAATAGAAAGTTTGAGATTGTACATTTGTCTGCCACCCCAAAGATTGGGTTATTGAAGCTTTGAAAATTCCCGAAATCAAGACTATCCTTTTTTTGCTACTTAGCTTTATAGTTCTAGGTAAAAGCCTTGTGGGCCAATCTGTACACTTCAATACCATTTCTTTGAAAGAAGGTCTTTCGCAGAATACGGTTACCACTATGATCCAGGATGATAGAGGTTATGTCTGGATGGGGACTAAAGATGGGTTGAACCGATTTGATGGCTATGACTTCATCGTATTTCGAAATTCTAAAGGGGATAGCACAGCACTTTCCAGCAATTCCATCACGTCCTTGTTCCAGGATACCGAGGGCATACTTTGGGTTGGAACTTCTTTTGGGTTAAACCGGTTCGACCCTAAGAGCTTTGAAACTCGGACTTACTTTCACTGGTTTGAAGACTCACTGACCATTAGTAGTAATTTTATCAAGAGCATAGGTCAAGATGCTGAAGGCAATATTTGGGTAGGGACAGACAATGGGCTCAACCGGCTGAATGATGAAGACAGTTCGTTCATACGCTATGAAATAACAGAGGGAGATTCTACGAGTTTGCCAGGCAAAGAAGTGAGGGATATATTGCTAGACGACATGGGTGCGCTTTGGATTGCCACCGAGGGAGGGTTGGCATCATATAATTCTTTTTCAGATTCTTTTAAACGATATCGCTACAAATTTGACGATGATAATAGTCTGAGCAACAACAATATTTTTTGTTTAGAAAAGGGTGATTTCAATACGGTTTGGATAGGAACAAGACAAGGTTTGAACGAGTTGAAAACTGACTCAATGACTTTCCGCCGCTATAATGCTAACCAGCCCAAACGAGAATTTCTTTCCTCAGATATTATCCAGTCGTTGCTGTACGATAACAAGGGCGACCTCTGGGTAGGCACACCATCTGGATTGAACAAGCTTTTTGATGAAAGAGAGAAGTCAATAGTATATAGATACGGTGAAAATGAACTCAACTCGTTGCCCAATGATTACATATTGAGTTTATTGCTTGACCGCTCCGGAGTAATATGGGTGGGAACTCAATCGGCGGGTGTGGCTACACTCGATCGCGAGGCTCCCCAGTTCAATTCCGTTACCTACTCAAACCTTAAAGGATACGAACCTGAACAGAATAGAATCTACGGATTCTCAGGATCTGGAGACACCTCTGTATGGGTGGCAACAGGTCAAGGGATTAATCTCTTTGATATTTACGCGGAAGAAAGCGTTTTCAATTTGAAGGGAAAGAATCATCCGATTAATCGAGATGATTGCACAGCACTTGCAGTAAAAGAATTAAATGACTCGATGCTGTATGTAGGAACTGCTGAAAAGGGGCTTTGGCAATACAATGTGGTTCGTGATGAGCTCAAAATTTTCGAGATAGATTCTGAAGACTCTCTGAGTTTGACTTCTAATAAAATTATAAAAATTGCAGATGATCAATCAGGTAACCTTTGGCTTGGCTCAGCCGGAGGTGGTTTGATCTACTTTGATGTAAAAACTGAGCAGTTCGAGTCCTTCAGGTTTGATGGTGGAGACCCCAATTCTATTCGTGACAATAATGTGATCAGTCTGGCTTTGGATAATAACGGGCTTCTTTATGCAGGTACTGGCAACGCAGGTCTCTATATTCTCGATACAAAGAGCAAACAGTTTATTGCCAGATATCACGTTAAATCAAATGACCGTCAAATACCCGATAATTCCATCAATTCCATAATGGTAGGCAGTGACGGCATCTTGTGGTTAGGCACAAACGGAGAAGGATTAGTGCGCATAGATCGAGACAGAGATTCTGTGGTAGTCTACAATAGGACTGACGGTTTGGCCAATCAGGTCGTCCACGGGATTACAAAAGACGTGTTTGGCATCATTTGGCTCAGCACCAATGCAGGACTCACTGCTTTCAATGAGGATACAAGAACCTTCAGAAACTATACGGAAGAAGTTGTATTAGGAAAGAATACCTTCTTGCAAGGTAGCTTTTTCAGAGATGGCGAGGGAGTGATCTATTTTGGCGGAGCAAACGGATTTGACTATTTCAACTCAATTGGTCTGCGAGAGAATGACTATAGTCCTTCGGTTTCGATAGTCGGATATAATCTCTACACTACTGAGGGGAGCGACACACTCCAAAAGATGATTTATAGCATAGATGATACATTGGCTATAAACGCTGACTATACAGGTGTGTCATTCACATTTTCTGCACTCAGTTTCAAGCAGCCTGAAAAAAATCAGTACGCTTTCCGTTTGTTAGGTGTCTTTGATGAATGGCAATACATTGGGACCAGGCGTTATGTGAGTTTTTCTACCGTAACTCCCGGCACTTACACGTTTGAGGTTATTGGTTCCAACAATGATGGCTTGTGGAGTAAAGAGCCTGCCAGAGTGACGCTTATTGTAGAGGCTTCTATTTGGGAAACGGCATGGTTTAGAATAGCCATGGTTTTCGTGGTTTTTGCAATTCTGTTCTTGATAAACCGCTATCAGATTGAATCTGAAAAAGCCAGGAGAAAAGTATTGGAGCATTCAGTTTCTATCCGAACGAAAGAAATTGCAAAAGAGAGAGATACGAATGTGGTACTTCTCCGTGAGGTGCATCACAGGGTGAAAAACAATCTGCAGATAATTGTGAGTTTACTGAGCCTTCAGTCTCATTATATCAAAGACAAAAGCATGCTTGATGTCTTTTCTGAAATTCAGAACAGAGTTAGGTCCATGTCTTTAATTCACCAAAAGATGTATAAGACTAAAAATTTGGCATCAGTAAATTTAAAAGAGTACTTGGACGATCTGGCGCAAAACCTGCTGGATACTTATCGAGTTGGTCAGAGCGTGAATTTATCGGTTGACATTTCCGTCGATAGATTCAGTGCAGATACACTAACACCATTGGGATTAATAATCAATGAGATTTTTTCGAATTCCCTAAAATATGCATTTCCAAATGGCGAAGAAGGAACGATTACCGTTGCTCTTCATCAAGTTGCCCCCGGCAAATTTCAATTGATTATTGGTGACAACGGAGTAGGTTTTCCTGATGATTTTGAGGAAGAAAAAGACTCCTTTGGAAGCGAGCTTATTGAAGCTTTGACTGAACAGCTAAATGGAACCTTGATCGTCAGAGATGACTTAAAAGGAGCTTTTTATCAGCTCGATTTCGAAGATGTAGGCAGTGATAACTGATTTAGTTCAGTCTGTGCGGAACCATCATCATGAATGAAGGAATGTTCACCTGGAACTCTTCTTCTGTCTCAAGATTCTTCATCATGTAATACCCGTACATCTTTCCGGTATCAGTCGTGAAGTCGCAAGATGAATTGTAAGAGTACGTCTCTCCGGGATTGATCACCGGTTGAACGCCAATGACTCCTTCACCTTCCACTTCTCTTCGTTTTGTTGAACTATCGTATATGTACCAATGCCTCTTCATCAACTGAATGGAGAAGCTATTGAGATTCTCAATCACGATATTGTAAGAGAAGAGAAAAAGTCCGTTTTCCGGCTTCGAAAAGCGATCTTCAAAATTGCACTTTACTGAAATCTTAATACCTGAACTTAAAGCTGTAGTCATGCTTGGTGCCTGAAGGTTTTCGCAAGGTGAAAAAAAACAAGATACTTTCAAAAGATACGGGTCGATTAAAGTTACCTGCCCAAACTATTCGCTCTTTCCGCACCAATCAAACGATCCGAAAAGTAACTCTGGTCTTTGAAGTAAACCAAAATTAAATAGTCATTCTCCGTCTCGGAGTGATTGCCGTCTGTCAGATCAGACGAACCCTGAGCTTCTCTTGGGTACTTCCACAGGTAGGTGTAATTGTAATATCCCTGTTTCAACTGCAGTGCCAACTCGTAACTGAGATTATCAGGATTGTAGGTCATGCGATGGGTCTTTTTTAACCTCCAATTAGAAAGTTGTCCCATCACAAACATCTCTCCATTTCCCAACATGGCATCTACAGGAAAACTGAAATGAACTGTGACATAATCCGACTCAAGGTGTGGATCGATCATGTCATCATTTTTCACCAAGAATTTTCCATTAATGTCATTTTCAAAAGTGTATTGTTTGAATGCTTTGCCCTGGTCGGGTGCCAAATAGATGTGGTATCCATCATCTTCCAGTCTAATCTCCTCCACCTCTTCACTGCGGTAGCGCAAACTCTTGCCATCAAAAAAGCGGAATTCATTTCCACCGTCAAAATCCAATTCGCCTTGGTAATTGTATGTGAGCTGCTCATTTTTAATGAAGTTGGGCTTGACACCTATAATGGCGTTGTCGTGCCTCAGGTTTTGCATGACCACGAGCTCTATATCTCGATATGGATTCATGGTTTGAATGGAGCCCAGATTCACTTCAATGTCCACTTCTTGTTTATACTCACGGTCTGATACTACATTTGAAGGGTGAATGCCGGCCCCTATGGTTACCCTCGGCTCTACGACCATAAATCTGCTGGTGAGAATCAAATCTTTGGGGTCTCCATTCGCATACACTTTAATCAGATAGTTTCCGCTCCTGTTTAAACCAATTCTGTCATTGGGAAACTCGAGTTTGTAATTGGCGTAGTTGTTTACCGTATTAAACGAAAAGTCGAAATCCGTTATAATGTCGCTATTGTATCCTTTCTGGTAGTCCATTTCCTGCAGATCGGAAGGTTTCCAGTCCCAGGTGCAATGGATGAATGAATAGTGCATCTCACGGGTGTTTTCATCCAAGTCGTCAAATCGCAAGATGAGCTTTTCATCTCCGTTTAGTGGGATGATTGGTGCATCAAGTTCCGATCCTTTGATATGAAGGATGACGGTTCGAATACTCTCGTCGTAAATTTTGTCTGTATACTGAAGTTCTTTATCGTCAAAATATTCAGGTTGTGACTTAGCCGCAGGGTCGTTTTCTGATTGAAGAGAGCTGGAAGCACTACAAGCTGAGATAAAAGGAGAAGTTAAAAACACAAGGAAGACGCACTTGTAGAACATCTTTGAAATAGTTTGCATAGCCTGGTAACGACAGTTTTATTTAGATATTTCTAAATAGTTTGTAAATAGTCATGAGCCTTTTAATAGCACTAGACAAAAATCAAAGTTATTGTTAATTTTGCCGGCAAATTTAAAGGACCTCTAAGTGCATGTCTAAGGCCATAAAAATAAAGAAAGGTGCGGATATTAAGTTAATCGGTGTAGCCGATAAAACTATTTCTGCTGCCCAAAGATCGACAGTTTTCGCTCTAAAACCCGATGATTTTTTTGGAACCATTCCAAAATTATCAGTGAAAGAAGGAGCCGAGGTGAAAGCTGGTTCTCCTCTGTTTTATGACAAAGCGAGAGAACGCGTAAAGTTTACCTCTCCCGTTAGCGGCGAGGTAGTGGAAGTAAAACGCGGAGCAAAACGTAAAATTTTGGAAGTAAAGGTTTTGGCTGATGTCGAAACCCGCTACGAAACTTTTACTCCCTGGGCTGGTGGTTCCGACAGGGAGGCTTTGGTAAATACCATGCTCAACATGGGGCTTTGGCCTTTTGTGAAGCAAAGACCTTATGGGGTTATTGCCAATCCTACTGATACGCCGCGCGACATTTTTGTGAGTTTTTACAACTCTGCACCTTTAGCACCCGAAGCATCTTTTGTCCTCGAAAGCGAAAAGGAAAATGTTCAACTTGCTCTTGATGCTTTGAATCTTTTGACCTCAGGCGAAGTGCATGTGGGGGTGAAAGCCGGCGATTCTTTCTTTGATGGGTTTACAGGAGTGAAGAAACACACCATTCAAGGTCCTCATCCTGCTGGTAATGTTGGGGTGCTTATACACCATGTTTCACCTATCAACAAAGGTGAAGTCGTTTGGACAGTCAACGGAATGGACATGGCACTCATAGGGAAATCACTGAAGTCCGGTCAGTTTAGGGCTGAGCGAACAGTAGCCCTTGTTGGTTCAGAAGTAGAGAATCCACATTTCTACACTACAATGATAGGAGCCAAAATGGACTCCATTTTAGGTGGAAAGCTGAAAGGAGATAACAATAGAATTATCAACGGCGATCCTCTTACAGGCGATGCAGTTGATGCTGAAGGACATTTGGGATTCTACAATTCTCAAATTACCGTATTGCCTGAAGGCGACCACAAGAAGTTTTTCTTAACGGAAGGATGGCTTGCTCCTGGCTTCAACAGTTTTAGTCTTTCTAAAGCATTTCCATCTTGGTTAAATCCGGGCAAGAGATACCGCCTCGACACTAATCTCAATGGTGAAGAGCGAGCATTTGTAGTAACGGGAGAGCTGGAAAAAGTTTTTCCTTTTGATATCTATCCAATGCAACTTATCAAGTCCATTATGGTTAATGATATTGATGCGATGGAGAAACTTGGTATATACGAAGTGCTTCCTGAAGACTTCGCTCTTTGCGAGTTTGCATGTACGTCAAAGGTCAACATTCAACAAGTTGTTGAAAATGGATTGGCCGATATGAGAAAAGAATTTGAATCTTAATTTAAATCAGCGAAAGTGAAAGTTGTTGAGAATCTATTGGGTAAGGTAAAACCCATTTTTGATAAGGGTGGAAAGCTGGAGAAGTTGTATCCGATGTATGATGCATTGGAAACGTTTGCATTTGTGCCTGATCATACCACGCACAAGGGAGCTCATATTCGAGACTCTATTGATATGAAACGAACCATGTTCTTGGTGATCGTTGCATTGATTCCCTGCCTTCTGTTCGGAATATACAATACAGGATACCAGCATTTCTTGGCGCTTCAGCAAGAAGCTTCCTTTATGGAGATGGTTGTTTTCGGACTATGGAAAGCTATTCCTCTAATAATTGTTTCGTATGGTGTAGGACTTGGTGTAGAGTTTATTTTTTGCATTATCAAAGGTCACTCTATCCAAGAAGGTTTTTTGGTTTCGGGAATGCTCATTCCTCTGATCATGCCGATGGATGTACCACTTTGGATGGTGGCGATTGCTACTGCATTTGCCGTGCTTATCGCTAAAGAAGTTTTCGGTGGAACCGGAATGAATATTCTGAATGTTGCTCTAACTGCTCGTGTATTCCTATTCTTTGCCTATCCCACCATGATGTCGGGAAATAAAGTATGGGTTAATACCGAAGGAGGAACAGTAGTGGATGGGTTTACTGGAGAGACCCTCCTTGGACAAGCGATTAGTCGCGGGGCAGATTTCTATGATACTGCAGGAGTTGCTTATGCTTCTGTTTCGGATAGTTTTATGGCCTCCTTTCTTGGTTTTATACCTGGATCAATTGGAGAAACGTCTACACTTGCCATATTAATCGGAGCAGCCATTCTTTTGTGGACAGGTGTGGCAAGTTGGAGAATTATGCTCTCTGCCGTAATCGGTGGCGCGGTCATGGGTTTGATTTTTAACATCCTCGGTCCACAGGTATCTCCTGACAATCTCTACCTTCAAGTGCCATGGTGGCATCAGTTGGTGATGGGAGGTTTCATGTTCGGAGTCGTATTTATGGCGACAGATCCTGTTTCAGCCGCACAGACGTACAAAGGGAAAGTGATTTACGGTTTCCTAATCGGGATACTCGGTATTTTGATTAGAGTAGCAAACCCGGCATACCCTGAAGGAATTATGTTGGCCATTCTATTTATGAATGTAATGGCACCAACCATCGATCATTATGTAGTCCAAGGAAACATTAATAAAAGACTCAAAAGACTTAAAACCGCTTAAAGATGGCAGTAGATAAAAACAGCAACTCTTTTACCTTCATCTTCGCCTTTATAATGGTAGTGGTGGTGGGAGCCGTGCTTTCATTTGCGGCAATGTCATTGAAACCGCTGCAGGTTAAGAATAACATTGACAAGAAAATGATCAATATCCTTACTTCAATCGGGGTTGAGGCTGACCGCGAAAATGCCAAGGAGCTTTTTTACGCTAATATTACTCAGCGCTACATTTTGAACTCGAAAGGTGAAATTCTATCAACCAAAGAAGGAGAAGTGATGCCGACGGACCCGAAAGACCCCTTTAACGTTGATGTGAAAAAAGAGTTTAGAGATCCGACCCTAAGTGTTGATGATCGCAACTACCCCCTTTATGTCGCTTCTATCGAGGGCGAAGAAGTAGTCATTATTCCGCTTGTGGGTAAAGGACTCTGGGGCCCAATATGGGGTTATGTTGCACTGGAAAGTGATTTCAATACCATTTACGGAGCAAATTTCGATCACAAGACTGAAACTCCGGGGTTAGGTGCTGAAATCAAAGAATCTTGGTTTTCAAATCCCTTTATTGGAAAAACCATCTATAACGAATCAGGCGAGTTGGTCTCTGTCGATGTAGTGAAGGGCTCTGCTGGTCCTGATAATCCTCATGCAGTTGATGGTATCACCGGCGGAACCATCACCAGTAATGGAGTTGATGAGATGCTGGAGCGCACCTTCGGGGTTTATGATTCGTATTTTAAAAACAATTCTCAAATCAGCCAAAAGCAATGAGCACTGAGACAGCCGCAGCGGCAAATACTCAAGAAGTTGTAAAAGAAGCAGTTCCAAGAGAACCACTCTTTTCGGCAAAGAACAAAAGACTCCTTACCGATCCGTTGAATGATGATAACCCAATTACCGTTCAGGTGTTGGGAATTTGTTCTGCACTAGCCATCACCGTGCAGGTGCAGCAGGCCGTGGTAATGTGTATGTCGGTACTTTTTGTAATGTTGTTTGGAAACATGATCATCTCTATGATGAGGAATGTGATCCCTTCCAGAATTCGAATCATTGTTCAGCTAGTAGTAGTTGCCTCATTGGTGATTTTGGTTGATCAGATTCTTAAAGCGTTCTTACCTGATATCGCAGAAAAACTATCCGTATTCATTGGTTTGATCATTACCAACTGTATTATCATGGGACGATTTGAAGCCTTTGCAATGGGTAATAAAGTATGGCCATCTGCACTAGACGGAATTGGAAATGCAATCGGATATGCTTGGATTTTGGTGGCAGTCGCCATTGTTCGTGAGATCTTCGGGTCAGGAGCGATCAGTTTTCCTGGTATCGGACAGATTAAATTCCTTCCCCAAAGCTTTTTCGATGCCGGGTATATGAACAATAACTTGATGATTCTTCCTCCGATGGCTTTGATCACCGTGGGTATTATCATTTGGATTCAACGTTCGAAGAATCAAAAACTCATTGAAGCAAACTAGGTCATGGAAGCAGTAAATATTTTCGTTAAGTCGATCTTTATCGACAACATGATTTTCGCATACTTCTTGGGTATGTGTTCATACTTGGCAGTATCCAAAACGGTTAAAACTGCAGTAGGTCTTGGAGCAGCAGTAATTTTCGTTCTTGGAATTACCGTACCCATTAACTACCTGCTTGAAAACTTTGTCTTGGCTGAAGGAGCACTCACTTGGGTCGACGAATCTTTCGCGACAGTTGATTTGAGCTTTTTAAGTTTCATTCTGTTCATCGCGGTTATTGCCTCTATGGTACAGCTTGTTGAGATGATCGTAGAGAAATTTGCTCCTGCGCTTTATGGAGCTCTAGGTATCTTTTTGCCGCTGATAGCAGTGAATTGCTCGATTCTTGGAGGTGCACTCTTTATGCAAGAACGTCAGTACACAAACATTGGCGATGCTACGGTGTTTGGTTTAGGAAGTGGAGTAGGTTGGTTTTTGGCTATTGTAGCTATTGCAGCCATTCGCGAAAAGATTCGCTATTCAAACGTTCCTGCGCCGCTTAGAGGACTTGGAATTACTTTTATCATTACAGGTCTCATGGGTCTAGGGTTTATGGCCTTCATGGGAATAGAATTATAAACAGATTAGAAAACAAGGAAGATGAGTGTAACTATCATAGCAACAATTGCCGTCTTTTTAGTGGTTACTATGTTGTTGGTGAGTGTTTTGCTTTTTGCAAAGTCAAAACTATCGCCCTCGGGATTGGTGAAGATTGAGATCAATGGTGAGAAAACCATTGAAGTGGAAGCTGGAAATACCTTGCTTTCTACGCTTGGTGAAGCGAAGATTTTCCTTCCTTCAGCTTGTGGAGGGGGAGGAACTTGCGCTATGTGCAAGTGTCAGGTTAATGACGGAGGTGGTGAAATTTTGCCAACCGAAGCGCCGTACTTCTCGCGTAAAGAAATTGCTGAACAGTGGAGGCTGGGTTGCCAAGTGAAAGTAAAAGGCGACATGAAGATCCATGTTCCTGAGGAGATTTTCGGAATCAAGAAATGGGAATGTGAAGTTGTTTCAAATTACAATGTCGCTTCATTCATTAAAGAATTTGTCGTTCGTTTGCCCGAAGGTGAAAACTTGGACTTCGAAGCTGGTGGATATATCCAAGTGGATGTTCCTCCGTGCGAGGTAGATTTCAAAGATATGGACATCACTTCACATCCTGAATTGGGTCGTGATCCAATGGACTTCAAAGGTGAGTGGGACAAGTTTGGTTTATGGGATCTCAAAATGAAGAACCCGGAGACAATTTTCCGAGCATACTCCATGGCCAATCACCCTGCGGAAGGAAATATTGTGATGCTGAACATCCGTATCGCTACTCCACCATGGGATAGAGAGAAAAACAAGTGGATGGATGTGAATCCTGGTATTTGTTCATCTTACGTATTTGGATGCAAGCCAGGTGATAAAGTAACTATTTCAGGCCCTTACGGTGAATTCTTCATCAAAGAGACTGGTTCTGAGATGCTTTACATCGGTGGTGGTGCCGGAATGGCACCGATGAGATCACACCTGTTCCACCTCTTCCATACATTGAAGACAGACCGCAAGGTATCCTACTGGTACGGTGGACGTTCGAAGAGAGAGCTATTCTACCTAGATCACTTCCGAGAGATCGAGAAGCAATTTCCGAACTTTACTTTCCATGTCGTTCTGTCTGAGCCCCTTCCTGAAGATAATTGGAAGGAGAAGAAGAGCATGGATGACGAAGGTGACGGATTTACCGGGTTTGTTCATCAGGCGGTGATAGATAACTATTTGGAACACCATGAAGCGCCAGAGGATATTGAATTTTATTTCTGTGGACCTCCTTTGATGAATGCTGCCGTTCTAAAAATGGTAGACGATTGGGGAGTACCACCTGAGAATGTGGCCTTCGATGATTTTGGAGGGTAAAGGATAATAAGTTACGATATAAAAAAACCCCGCCATTGGCGGGGTTTTTTTTTGATTCAGAGATTTTGGCTTCTCTTTTTTGCAGTTCTATTTGTGTAAAAGGTCCTTATTTGCTTCCGTAAGCTTTCTGCAATGCTTTTTTCAGCGCAGCGGGGTCAGTGGTTCCTATAAAATAGTTTCTACCATTGCAGGTCGTGATGGAAACACCGTTTCTACCGGTAAGGGTAAACCTCTTTTCAAACCATGAATTGAAATTCTTTGTAGTTCTCACAGTGAACGGCTCTGTTTCTACGATTCGGTATGAGGCCACATCGGAGTGGGGGATCTTGACTTTTGATCGATAAAATGGAGAGAGTTTCACATCAATGCTCTTAGATGTTACCTTGGTTTTGAGCTCTACCTTTGTAATGACAAAAATAATCATGCCCACTGCCAGTGCGGCTATGCTCGCTCCTGATAGACTCGATAGGCTATCAGACTCCTTCATCTTATCAAGGAATCCTAGCATGGATAATAGAAAGATCAAAACAATCCCGCCGATCCAATACACCTTCCCTTTAATCTCTACCTTCTCTTTAAAGTATTTTTTTGACATAACTCTGAGGTAATATTTACTTAACATAAAGGTAACATTACGAATTGGATTGGCAAATGTTCGCCAAAATGTAATAGCCGATGGGTGAAACAATTTAGTCACTGCTCTGACTATCCCAACATTTCATTCTTGATTATCATATATTTACGATTATCAAAGCTGACAGCTATCGCTAATACCGATCAAGATGATAAGCCTCTTCAGAAAGGTCAGGAAAAAGAACCTCCAAGAATATCGTTTCGCGCGATATGTGCTTTATGCTATTGGTGAGATTGTTCTGGTAGTGATAGGCATTCTCATCGCAATTCAAATAAACACGGCAAATCAAAATAGACAGAACAGGGCTCTAGAGCGCCAATTGCTAAGAAGTTTTCAGACCGATATAGCTGCCAGCATTCGAGAGCTGGACAGGGTAATTGAGAAGTCAAAAATCACGGCGCTTGCAGCAGATTCTATCCTCAGTATTCACCGAGATCAAAGCGAATCTATAGAGCCAAGCGACATGGGCGAGCTAATGATGACCCTGACAGGGTATACATCCTTCGCGTCACAAGACGGAACGGTGAGTGATATACTCGGATCGGGAAACTTGGATATTATTCAAAATGATAGCATTCGTTTAGCCCTCGCTTCTTGGACTTCAAACCTAAAATTACTCCGCGGGTGGGAGGAGTTGGATAAAACATCCTCCATTCAGGTACACAACTTATTGGAACAAAATCTCGATATATACAAAGCTGATCCTTCCGAATTTCTCACGGAAGAAACTCTGGAAGCGCTATTTAGCAGCAGAGTTTTTCTCAATATGACATCAGGACGTTATCACCTCACTTCGGTACTCAATGAAATATATCGAGACAAGAGGAAAGACTATAAGAAGTTGAGCGAAATGATTCAAGACGAAATTTGACTTCTTCTTCTTCGGCGACAAGTGAATTTGTTTTTTGAAGCTGATTATTCTTACCTGCTTTAGTTCAAAGGGGTGGATTCCTCTTGATGAGATTCTCCATTTTCACCCCTTTCTCTTCCGATTCCTTTCGTAATCGCTGAAGATCCATTCACCTAAGCCACCAAGGCCTGTGTAGATGGCTTTACCGTTGTTGGCTTCCGTAAATTCCTCGACGAATTGCTGCAAGTAGGGATCTTGAGCAATCATAAAGGTTGTAATCGGGATATTGATTTTACGACACTCAGAGGCAAGATTCAGACACTTATTAACGATAACCGGATCAAGTCCAAAGCTGTTTTTGTAGTAACCGTCTTTTGTCTTCAGGCAAGAAGGCTTCCCATCGGTAATCATGAAAATCTGCTTGTTGTTATTTTTGCGTCGACGCAGCAAGTCCATGGCTAATTGCAGTCCCGCCACCGTGTTGGTATGGTACGGGCCTACTTTGAGATAGGGGAGGTCTTTCACGCTGATCTGCCAAGCATCGTTTCCGAAAACGATAATGTCCAGAGTGTCTTTCGGGTATCGGGTGCTGATGTATTCCGCCAAAGCCATGCTCACTTTCTTGGCAGGGGTGATTCGATCTTCTCCATAGAGAATCATGGAGTGGGAGATGTCGATCATGAGCACGGTAGAGGCTGATGCTTTCAATTCCGTTTCTCGAATCTCGAGGTCTTGCTCGTGAAGGCTGAATTCGCCTCCCGCTGATCTGATTTGTGCGTTGCGTATGCTATCGGTAAAGTCGATTTGATCGGCTCGATCTCCAAACTGAAATGGTCTGCGGTCTCCCGTAGGTTCATCTCCGCTGCCCGCTTGACCCGTTCGGTGTCCGCCGGTGGTGCTCTTTTTCATCTTCCCGAAAATCTGCTCCATGGCATTCTTGCGAATGGCTTGCTCTGTTTTTGCCGAAATGCTCGAGCCTCCGCCATTTCCTTCTCCATCGCCATCGCCACCTTGCTGTAGGTAGCCTTTGGCAAATAGGTCTTCTATGAAATCTTCAATCGTGTAGTCGTCGTTGGTAAGTCTGTGCTCCTTGTCCAACTCACGCAGCCAGTCCAATGCCTCGTCTACATCACCTGAAGTATAGGTAATGAGTTCCAGGAAGATTTCCAGGAGTCGTTCGAAAGGTGAGCGCTTGTCGAGTTCGGGAATGTATTCTCTAAAAAGGAATCCTTGCATGATATAAAGGTATGAACCATTCATACAACGGCAGACCCGTTCACCTTGTTTTTGATTTGAGGCATTCAATGAATTTTTACTTTTGCCTACATGCAGGCAGAAACTGATTTCGCAGAATTTATCGAAGTATGGCTCCACGAGAGTATGGGTGTCGATTTGGCCATGACCCAACTATTGAAGATGATCATCTTGTTGGTTCTTACGGTATTTGCAGCTAGTATTTTGTGGTGGATTGGCCAGCAAATTATCAATCGATTGCTCGAAAGAGTCATACGAAAGACGAATGCAGATTGGGATGATGTTCTTTTAGAACAAGGCGTATTTCGAAAGCTAGGGCACATTGTTCCAGCCTTTGTAGTGAGTGAACTAACGCCGATTGTTTTTAGTGACTACCCTGATGCCATCCCAGCCATAGAGCAAGTTACGGATGCTTTCGTGATGTTCATCATCATCCGAATCGTTGTGGCCTTCATAGGAGCCATGTCCATTTTTCTTCACCGCTCTCCAAAATTTAAAGACAAGCCGATTGCCAGTTTCACTCAGCTGGCTAAAATCATCGTTTGGTCTATCGGTGGTATTGCTCTTTTCGGAATTGTCCTGGGCAAAAATCCACTGACCATCTTCACTGCGCTCGGTGCTGTTTCAGCTGTGTTGATCTTAGTTTTTAAAGACACGATCCTTGGGTTTATGGCGAGCATTCAGTTGACCATCAATGATATGGTGCGCATCGGCGATTGGGTGTCCGTCCCACAATATGGAGCAGATGGCGATGTGATTGAAATCAACCTGACTACCGTTAAAGTGGCCAATTGGGACAAGACCATCTCCACCGTTCCGACCTATTCTTTCGTTTCCGATAGTTTTAAAAACTGGCGGGGAATGCAGGAAAGTGGCGGACGACGAATTAAAAGGGCCATTAACTTAAAGATTTCCAAAGTCAAATTCTGCGATCAAGAGATGTTGGACCGATTCTCAAAAGTGGGATTAGTGAAGGATTATATTGCCCAAAGGCAAAAGGAAATCGACACCTTCAATTCAGAAAAGCACATCGACACCAAATCCTCTGTGGTAAATGGCCGTCGAATGACGAACATCGGAATTTTACGAGCTTACATACTCAGCTACGTTAAACAGAATCCGAATATCAATCAGGATATGACCTGTATGGTTCGTCAATTAGAAGCTACTGAAAAAGGTGTTCCACTGGAAGTCTACTGTTTTTCAGCTATTCAGTCCTGGATAGACTATGAACGAATTCAATCAGATATGTTTGATCATATTTTGGCAGCCGTAGGTCAGTTTGACTTGGAGGTATTCGAAAACCCCGCTGGTTCTGATTGGCACCAAATGAATCAAAAACAACTAAAACATGACTAATCACGAAATTGACTATCGAATCATCGGTGAAGAACTTCAATGTGTTGAAATAGAACTTGATCCCCAAGAATCTGTTGTGGCTGAGGCTGGTTCATTGATGATGATGCACGATTCCATTGAAATGCGGACCATATTTGGTGATGGTTCCGATCAGAATCAAGGAATTTTCAATAAATTCCTTTCGGCAGGAAAGCGCGTATTGACAGGCGAAAGCCTTTTTCTGACGGCCTACACCAATCAGGGTTTTGGTAAACGACACGTCACCTTTGCTGCGCCTTACCCAGGGAAGGTAGTGCCTTTTGATTTAAGCCAATTCAATGGTAAGATTGTATGCCAGAAGGAAGCTTTTCTTTGCGCTGCAAAAGGAGTTTCGGTAGGCATCGAATTCCAAAAACGAATTGGAGTGGGGTTATTTGGTGGTGAAGGGTTTATTATGCAAAAACTCGAAGGAGACGGAATGGCATTCGTTCATGCAGGTGGCACTATCCTCGAAAAGGAGTTGGCGGCAGGCGAAGTCTTGCGTGTGGATACCGGCTGTTTAGTAGCTTTCAACCAATCCATCGATTACAACATCGAAATGGTAAAAGGAATTCGGAATGCCTTTTTTGGCGGAGAAGGATTATTCCTGGCTACCCTTCGAGGACCTGGAAAAGTCTGGATCCAAAGTATGCCTTTCAGCCGATTGGCTGACAAAATTATCAGTGTAGCCCCAAAAATGGGTGGGAAGCGAAAAGGAGAAGGAAGTATCCTGGGCGGATTGGGTGATCTATTGGATGGGGATAACAGTATTTAGTCGCTAGTATTCTGTACTTTGTATTCAGTGTCCGAGTATCCGTAAGTCGAATGTTACTTCTTAATCTTGAGGCTCTTTACTCTTTTTTATTTTTGACTACCGACTACTAGTCAACAATTTTCTCAGGCATCCCATACTTATCTATCAAATAAATAAGCGAAGTCATAGTAGCCGCTCCTAGTTCGAGTTCTCGCTGATTGACATTCTCGAAAACATCGTTCTCGGTGTGGTGCACATCAAAATAGCGCTGCGAGTCAGGTACGAAACCAATAAGTGGAGTTCCCGATTCTTTTAAAGGATTAATGTCTACACCTCCGTAGCCTTTTCTGATAAAGTGAACATTGTAGGGCTCAAAAAGCGAAACCCATTCGGCGAGGTAGTCTATTTCAGCAGATGAGGCGTCTACGGTAAATCCTCTCGGGGTGAATCCTCCACGGTCACTTTCCATTGCAGCAAGATGATCGTCTCCTCTTTCTCGACAGTATTCGGCGTAAGCTCTACCACCTCTGGCTCCGTTTTCTTCATTCATAAAGAAGACGCACCTGATTGTGTGTCTGGGTTTTAACCCTGATTCTTTCATGATTCTCAGCACTTCCAATGATTGAATGACGCCTGTTCCATCATCGTGGGCTCCTTCGCCAACATCCCAGCTATCTAGGTGACCGCCGATGGTGATTACCTTATTGGGAAATTCTGAGCCCGTAATTTCACCAACCACATTGTGAGATTCCACATCTGGATGAAATTCGCAATTGGCTTCCATCACAATTCGAGCTGATCCGTTTTTTTCGATATGTTGGGAAAGAGCATAAGAGGCATTTGTGCTCAAGGCAAGGGCGGGTATGCTGTCGGTTTCTCCTGAATAATACATCACACCCGTGTGAGGGAAATCATCGGCTCTCAGTCCCAGTGAGCGCATCACGAATCCAATTGCTCCTTTTTCGGAGGCTACAGAGGGGCCTCGAACGCGTCCACCAGAACATCCGCTGTAAGCGCTAAATGTGCTGATGAGTTTGGCGTTCATCCCTTGATTCAGAAAAACGATTTTTCCCTCAAGGGAACCTTCGGGCGCGTCCTTTAAGGCTTGCATCGTTTCAAATTCTACTACTTCCGCTTCCAGCGGGCCATCCGTTCCTACGCTGAATCCCAAAGCCAAAACCTTTAACGGTGTTCGGTCGGGAAGGAGGTAGCAAGTCTCTTCTTCGCCACGAGTCCATTTCTGAACCATCACGGGCTCTTTCCAGACTTTGTCAAAGCCGTAAGACTCCATTTTGGCTTGTGACCATCGAACCGCTTTCTCGGCACCTTCGCTACCACTAAGTCGATTTCCAACATCTTTGCAGAGTTGTCGCAGGTTTTCATAGGCCTGACCTTCCGTTAGCGCCATATCATAGATTTCTCTGATTTTTAGGCTATCACCTTGTGCGAAAGCTGAGCAAGCTATGAATATGGCGAAGCCAATGGCAAGCCATTTAAAAAGATGACTTGGGCTGGAACAAAGATCGATGCGTGCAGTTTTATTCATGGTTTGCGAATTAACCTAATTTTGTCGGAATATTTATTGAAGAAATGAGATACAACCTCAGCGAAATAACCGAATTGATAAGAAACAGGAGAACTATCTATCCTGAACAATATACTGAAAGAGTGGTTCAGCGTGATATGCTTGAAACCATACTTACCAACGGACTTTGGGCTCCGACTCACGGAAAAACACAACCTTGGAGATTTAAAGTGTATACCGGAGAGGGTATAGCAGGCTTGTCTCAAAAGATGTTGAATCTTTATAAATCTCTAATCCCCGAGGAGGATTTTAAAGAGGTCAAATACAAAAGAATCGAGTCCAGGATTGAAAAGACTTCAGCACTTGTGCTCCTATCAATGAAGCGAACACCAGACACAAAAATCCCTGAATTGGAAGAAATTGAAGCGGTAAGCTGTGCTGCCCAAAACATCATGTTAACGGCTGCAGCTTATGGTTTGGGAACTTTTTGGTCTTCGCCAAAATTTCTCTACACTGAAGAAGCAAATGCCTCTTTTGGTCTGGACAAAAACGATAAGATTCTCGGGCTCTTTTATTTCGGCTATCCTTCCGGTGATTGGCCAAAAAGTCACCGAAAGCCTTTGGAGTTTGTTACGGAGTGGATTGATGGCTAAGAAACCCGTCAAATACGCCAACTTTGAGCCTCACCACAAGCAGAGGAACTTCACCGTTTTCTACTTTTACGCCAAGGATCACGCTGATTATTTTGAGGCTTTGTTGCTTGAAAATGAGATTCCTTTCGAACGAGGGGCAGGTCAGGATATGGTTAGAAGGCATTTGATCGGAGTACACCGTACTTATCAGGAGAAGGCTGAAATATTGAACGATGAGGTTGGGAATTACTACCGCAAGCCATTTTTAGGAACCAACGCAATGCGCAATTTCGTACTAGTCTTTACGTTGGTGGTGATAGCATTTGCCTTGATTGGTTATTTTTTGCGCCAAAACGGGTAACTTCTAATTTGTTTTCACAGTATATAAAGCGGAATCCAATCCCTGCAAGGAATGAAACTATCCCCTTTAATCCTTCTGGCACTCTTGGTGTCACTTTCTTCTTTTGGCGAAGGCGATCCTGTAAGACGGGATACAGCTTCGGCTATGGTCGTTTATGATGCTGAAGTAAAATTCGTACCAAGGGCAGATTACTCAGCTGCCCACTATGAAAATGTTATTGATTCATTGGTTTTACTAGATACGGTTCCCGTATCGCTGATCAAGCAATTGAGCATTTATAAAACTCTTTCTGAAAAAGAACCCTCGGATCTTCCTTTCGTTATTGACAGCATTTTCGAGTCGAGTGAAGTGAATCAAAATGCTTTGAATGCAGTCAATATTTATATGACTGCTGTTGATAGAGCCGTTGTGAAACCTTCGGGATTTGAGTTATACGTTCCTGCAGATAATAGCCCTTATCCGGCCAATGCATTCTATGAAGAATGGAATACTCAAGTGCCCAACCCATTCCGAAATAAGCTCACGAAATTCGATTCGACTCTTACATTATTATTGGTTGATAGTCTTTCGAACTGTGGTTTTCAAACCCCTTTTAACGGCGTGGTGACCAGTCATTTTGGCTGGCGTTACGGAAGAAATCACAACGGTATTGACATTGATCTCGAAGTTTGGGATCCTGTTCACTCGGCATTTCCGGGTGTAGTTCGGGTAGCTCGATACTACAAGGGATTTGGTAGAGTGGTAGTAGTAAGGCATCACAACGGACTGGAAACGCTTTATGCACACCTTCATCGATTTAAAGTGAAGCCGGGTGATATTGTAGAAGCAGGAGATGTAGTAGGTTTGGGCGGTAGCTCAGGAAATTCTACAGGATCTCACCTCCATTTTGAAGTCCGTTTCCAAGGCGTTCCTATCAAGCCTTCACAAATTATTAATTTCAAAACGAACGAGCTGCGCAGCAATGTTATCCAGCTCAGTCGGTCGGGTGCATTTCTGGCTGCCGTTCCTGAAATGAACGAGTATCAAGTAAAAAAAGGTGATTACCTTTATCGAGTTGCTCGCCTTTTCGGATTATCTGTTGAAGAGCTTTGTGCTATGAACGGGTTGAAAAGTACCGAATCACTTAAGGTGGGCCAAAAGTTGATAGTTGGCACTTAATGCGGATTCGAGTAGGTCTAATTTTATTTCTTCTTTCAGTTCTTTTTTCGTCCCTTCAAGCTCAGAAGGTGCCACCCAAGCTTAGTTTTGGTGTGGAGATACGTTTGTTACAAAATTTCGGAGTATTAAATTTAGATAGTGTGGTATTGGTAGATGCCGATAATCAATTCCGAAGCGTTTATGAATTTGCAGGTGGCTTTGGATTTGGCGGGGTCGTTAGAGTTAAGCTTACCGATGTTTGGAATATTGAAACAGGTATTAACTATACCCGTCAGCGGTATGAACTCAATTTTCGTGATCTCGTTACGGGAGCAACAGATCAATCCTTTCTAAATATCATTTCTTATGAGATCCCTTTGAAGGGACTCGTATACATTCGTTTAGGCGAAAAACTTTTTGCGAATGTGGCATTAGGAGTTTCTGCCAACTTCATTGCCAGTAATGTGGAAGTATTTGGCCTCGGAAACACATATTCTTTTGGAGGCTTGAGCAATAGGGTTCTGAATGGCGCAATACTCGGTGGAGTAGGGGCAGAGTTTCGAACGGAGGAGGACGGTTACTTCTATTTGGGCGGATCTTTTCATCAGCCGTTTGACGACATTATGACTGCTCAGGTCAATTACCAAAGAGATGGAATTCCTCCCGGTTATGCTGCCAGAGGAGTGATAGAAGGGGCTTACTTCGCAATCGATTTTCGGTATTTCTTTCCTGTAAAGGAAGATAAGCGACCAAAGGTTAGAGTGGTTAAGCCCGATTGGAAAAACATGTAAAAAAAGAAAGCCATCGTGCAGGGCACGATGGCTTTTTCAATGATTTCAATTCAAATTATTTTGTCGCAGAAAGAACAAAGGTCAAACCAACTTCATCGTAGATAGTCTTGTCTCCAAGGTCTTCGAAGAAAGAACCTGACCCGTAGCGAATATCGTACTTGGCACGGTCAAATTCGGCGCTGCCATTTGAAACCAAGCCAGAACCTTTCATAGCGATCAATCCTTCGAATTCGATTTCGTGACTGATTCCTTTCAAAGTCAATGTTCCTTTGATTTTGTAATTCGGCTCTCTGTCTTTCGCTCCTGCAATTGGAGTGAATGAAGTGGCAACGAACTTACCCGTTGGGTGAGCTTCTACACCAAAAAAGTCAGCTGATTTTAAGTGACCGACTAATTTCATATTCGTCCCTTCATCCTCCAAGTCTGTGCAGACGATTGAGTTCATGTCGATATCGAATGTAGCTGCTACAGGCATTCCATTCTCCACAGTTACCGTTCCACTTTTAATCGCGAGAGTCCCGGTGTGTTCTCCTGTTACTTTTTTACCTGTCCAGAAAATTGTGCTTTTTTCAGCGTTCACGGTATAGATTTCTTTTTCTCCCGATCCTGCAATTACTGCTGCGCTAAGAAGAGCTGCTGCCAAAAATGTTACTGTTTTTTTCATGTTTTAAGTGTTGATTTATTCTATTGATCTGAGTTTATCGAGGAGCTCATTTAGTTGTTCTGCCTCTTTTGTTGTTAAAGATTTTTTATGATTTTCATGTAGAGTCGCCATCTCCTTAGTAGCTGCCTCCAGCACTTCTAGTCCTTTTTTATTAATAATCACATCCACTTTTCTTCTGTCCGCCTTACAGGCTTTTCGATCTACCAGCCCCTTCTTTCTCAAGGTTTCCACAATTCTGGAAGCATTCGAGCTTTTGTCTAACATTCGGTCAATTAAAAGGTTGACCGATGCAGCTTTTGGCAATTGTCCTCGCAAAATTCTCAATAGGTTGTATTGAGGTAGAGTGATATCGTACTTTCGAAAGAGCTTTCCCTCTTCATATTCCAACCATCTGGAAGTGTAAATGATGTTGACCACTAACTTTTCAAATTCCGACTGGAATTTCTTTTGGTGAATGGCTTCTTCAATTTTCATGACGCAAATATATGTAGCTACATTAAAATACACAACACTAATGTGAAAATTTCTGAAATGAGTCGGCTGACTGACACCAATGGCTACATTTGCCAACTGTGAATCCTGAGAAAACATACAATAAGATCTCGAAAGAGTATACAGCGAAGATTGCCGATTTGAAAAGGCGCATTGCTTTATACGGCTGGAGCAGACTCATTCTATTCATTATCGCCATAGCAGGTATATGGTACTTCAATGATCAGGTCAATGTAGCTATTGGTATAGGCGTTGTCTGTTTTGCGATTTTTCTGATTGTCGTGCGACGGCATGTTGATTTGAAAGCTGAGAGTGACAGATCCAGAAGGATCAGAAGCTACGCAGACTTTGAGATTTCTTTTTTAAGCGGAAAGACCAAAGGGTATGATACAGGGACAGAATTCATCGATCCAAGCCATCCGTATACTTCCGACCTCGATATATTCGGACCTTCATCAATTTTCGAATACTTGAACCGGACGAAGTCACGTCAGGCAAAGGGAATATTGGCCAATCTCTTAAGGAGAAATGAAACCGATCCCCGGGCCATTCTTGAGAGAAGGGAGCTCATCAAAGAATTCGGTAATAAGCCGGAATTCATTTTTAACTATTTGGCAGTGGCTGAAATAGCGGAAGAAGAAAGGATTTCCGAATCGAGTTCAACTGCTCCAGGCGCTATTAAAGCTTATCCGAAATGGGCAATGGTTTTACTCACGTTGATTTTGCCCGCAATTATGCTTTCGCTCACACTGATTTTTATCCTTGACCTGATTGAGTGGGCTGTTTATTTTCAGTTGGTTCTGTTGTCAGCAATCCCTGTTATGGTCTTCCTGAAAAAGAACATGACGGATTTCAAGACCTATGAGGACAGATTGAAAACGGCTGCTGCCTACAACAATTCTTTGGCTTTGTTAAGAGGCCATGAGGCAAAATCAGATTCGCTCAAAGAGCTATTCCATAACGCCGACTTGGCAAAAAGTGAAGGTGCCCTTGAATCTCTCAAAAAGATTAACGGAGCGATAGATAGCCGAAACAATATTTTTGTCGGGATTATTCTGAATCTTTTGCTGCTTTGGGATTTTCAATGCCATAGACGCTTGGCAAATTGGGACCGCGAATGGTCCCAACGTTTCAACGGATGGATCGGGCTGGCTCATCAAATGGAAGCCCTTTTTTCGCAGTCGATCTACGTTCACAATCATCAGGGATTCCATTACCCCGAGCTAACAATTGAAAAAGAATTTATACTCCAAGAAGCCAACCACATTCTGCTCCATGAGAATGGCGTTACGAATGACTTTTTGATTTCCGGCAAGCGCAAATTCATTATTGTTACAGGAGCTAATATGGCGGGAAAGAGTACTTTCTTGCGCACCGTAGGTACCAATTTGCTTCTTGCAATGAGCGGACTTCCCGTCCCTGCAAAACTCATGCGCTTCCGTCCTACACAGATTTTTACCAGTATGGTCACTGCCGATAATTTGGGAGAAGGAGAATCTTATTTCTTCAGCGAACTGAAACGGTTGAAAGAACTCACAACTTATTTGGAGGAAGGAAAGGCTCTATTTGTGATATTGGATGAGATTTTAAAAGGAACCAATTCAGTAGATAAAGCTGAAGGATCTAGGCTTTTCATGGAGAAATTACTGGATTTACCCGCGCGTGGATTGATCGCCACTCACGATCTCTCTCTCTGCGAGATGCAGAATGATCATCCCCAAGCTATTAAGAATTACTCCTTTGAGGTGGAATTCAGAAACGATGATTTGCACTTTGATTACAAGCTTCGAGAAGGAGTTTGTCAGAACATGAATGCTCGCTTCCTTTTGGAGCGAATGGGATTGACCAAAACTACCTCACCAATAAAGGGGTAGCTGTTCTACCAAATATGCCTTCTGCAACTACGGTATAAACTCCAGGAGCCAAATCATTCACAAAAACGCTCAGTCTGCGGTCTCCGGCTATTTCACCTGAATGGATCTGCTTTACGATTTTTCCCGTGATGTCCGTCATGTAAACCGTTACATCCAATGTGCGCCTTGCATTGATTGGAATACTCACCAAATCTGTTGCGGGATTCGGGTAAACATTAGCCAAATTTATGAGGTCCTGTGTATTCACTGAGGTAACAGTACCCAGTATTTCAAAACTCCAGAAACCTTCGGGAGCGACGATTGGCCTCATTTGAGTTTTACCATTTTCCGCTACAGCAGAAACATAGTACTCAATGACAGATCCTACGGGCTGAGCGGGAATATTGCCGAGCCATTCTACTCCTTCACCCGGAGACATTTCCACTAAGTTAAAGTCATCGTCACCCACGAGCCTCCAGTGCAGAGTAGACGAGGCAATTCCCGATCGGTGCTCTACAGTGGCCATTACTTCGTAAGGGTTTATTTGATCTTCGGTATCGGCAAGGGAGTTGTGTACAATTAGAAGCGGATCGTTTACCCCAACGCTATGTGTAATACAGTGAATGGCGCCCGCCAAGGCAATTATCTGGGAGCCCGGATCATCGCAATCGATCGGTACCAAAGTGTATCCGGGGAGCAGTTCCCCGTAGATTCTCGCCGCCGTGGTGTCGTATTCTTCTCGATAAGAGGGATAAATAAAGGTCTTATTGACAAAGACTCCGTTCGTGTAGGTTCTGTAGTATCCTGCAGGGTTATCATCAGGCCAGAGTCCACTTGGTGAATCGGGCATCGGAATTCGGATGACGTCATACTCTTCACCGAAATAATTCAAAAAATTATTGACCACATAATCGATGTTCGCATTGATCTGAGGCCCGTCAGCAATATCGTCAGGATAAGAACCTATAAGTAAGGTCTTTTCATCCAATATCTTCATGTGCATGTCAATATGATTGATAATGTCATATGGGAGAGCCGTCATTTTTACGTATCGGCTTATACCTTGAAAATTGCCAAGTATATCATCTATTTCTTCTTCGTCTTTCGCTGTTACATTATACGGATTACCTGGTTCGTTTTCCTCCAAAATCAATTCACTTGCGAAGGCTGTTCCCTGACCGTCAGACATGAAGTTTCCTCCTGTATTTACCAAGTCATTTGGCGCAGAAGTGGTCGTGTAGACGTCGATGCCCAATACATCGGCCAGCACGTCTGGAATCACATCGTCGTCGGGGCGAGGGCGGTTGTAGATCCAATCTACCAAAGTCAGCGTGTCGACACGGTTTCCGTAAACGGTATTCGCACCATAGTCACGGATCCATATTGAGTTTGATTCCGCATCGACGATCTGGACATTGGCCATGCTCTCCAGTGGTCCTCCTGCTGCGCTCCCCATGAGATAGCTCTCAGTGGAGCCCGGGTTTTCGCTGAATATAATCACTTGGGTTTCTTCCATTGCAGCTCGGGTGATCTGCTTGAGAATGCTTGGAAAACTTCTCCAAGTGATTGTTAATGCCTGAATCTCTTCCCACTCTGCCATAGTTCTGAGATTATCAAATGGGGGAGGAGTCTCAATTCCTTTCGCCTGAGAAAAGTTGTAAGTGCTCATCTTAGCCTTCTCGGCTTCTGTCATATACCTAGGTAGTACTTGTTCAGATTCTTGGGAGAATGCCGTGAAGCTTAGAGCAAATATGCTCAGAGTAGTAAAGATTCTTTTCATGCAAGCAAGGTAAAAAGAAAGGCCCGAAATTTCTTTCGAGCCTTCAAATGATCATAGGAATCTCAATCTATTCCAATTCGAATTTAATCGGCAATGTCATCTTGACTTTCACCTTTTTACCACTTTGTTCCCCGGGAGTCCAAGCGGGCATTTTGCCTACGGTTTCAAGAGCTGCATTGCGCAGTGCCACACTTTGCACGGAAGCTTTTTCTACCACCTCCGGGTTGGTCACATTTCCTGCTTCGTCAATGACGAAAGTGACGAAAACCTTTCCTGTTTCATCAGCAGCGCTGGCCGATTTCGGGTAAACTGTGTTTTCTGACATGAAAGCAATCAAGCCCTCCATGCCATCTTTAAATTCAGGCATTTTTTCGACCACATCGAAAACTTCGTCTGAATTGGTTTGAGCCGTTTGTGCTATAGCCGAGGGTTCAGAGCTACTCGTTGTGGCAGACTCTTCCTTGGTACAACTGTGCAATAGCAGAGCCACTGCTAACACGGGAATGGTTAAGAGATACTTCATTTTACCTGTTTGTTTAGTTTGATTTATCATTTGTATTCTGGATTTGAGAAGTGTTTTTTTAGAGAATTGATTGCCGAGCAAATTGACGGGAATTCCTCCCAAAGACTGACTTACCAGCACATGCGAGTAGGTAATGGTATTTGAAAATCTTTCACAGACCACTTCGTCTGCGCGAAACTCGTGGTTCTCCTCTAAGGCGAATTCCAGGTAGTAGACTGCCGGATTAAACCACCCGATAATTTTCACCAACTGGATCAAAAGTTTGTCCGCTGAGTGCTTCTCTTCAACATGAACCTTTTCGTGTTCAAGAATCCACTCTTTGTTTTCAGCGGGAATTTCCTTTCCTAAGGCGATGAGGTTAAAAAAGCTCCATGCTTCCTTTGAATCAGTTTCGACCAGCTTCAATGAGGAAATGGGACTCGTAGAATTCCAAGTAAAAAAGGAGAGGGTACCTAAGAGTCTTTTGATGAAAATCGCAGACCCTACCATAATCCCTAAAACGTAGATTGAAGCCAGAACTTCTTGAAAGGAAAAGTTGAATACCGTTGGTGAATCCGCCAAGGTGTTAGGCGAGATGGTAATGGCCTCCAACCTTAAGCTGGGTAAAAGACCCGACACTGGTTCCAGATAGCTGATACCTGGAATGGTCCAGGCTATTAGGATGGAGGATAGTAAAACCATCCGGTTAGTCAGGTGATTCTTTTCTTTTCGCAAGGCGAAGAAATAAAAGATGGCGAATAGTGATAAGTACAAATTCGCCTCCAGCGCGTACAACAGGGCGTTCATCATTTCTTGTTGGTTTTAGCGTCCTCGATCATTTTTAAAATTTCATCGAGATCGGATATGTCCATGTTCTTATCCTTTATGAAATAGGAGACCAAGTTTTTTGCTGAGCCGCCAAAGTAGCCTTCAACTACTTTTTCAGCGGTAAAGGCTCGGTACTCCTCCTTGCTGACAGTCGGGATATATTTATGTGATTTCCCAAAAGCCTTGTGGATGAGAAAGTCTTTGTTTTCTAGAATTCTGACAATGGTCGATACAGTATTATACGCTGGTTTTGGCTCGGGATAGCGTTCTATGATTTCTCGAACGAAGCCACCCTTCAACTCCCATAAGTATTGCATTACCTGCTCTTCAGCCTTCGTTAATGTTTTCATGAATCAAATGTAACTAAAAAGATAGTTAAACAACTAATTATTTAGTTAATATATGAAAAAGATTCTTACTTGAACTCTATAAGTACTGCGTTCAGAGCTTCTTTAGGTATTCGGTGATCACCGTTGTATTCGTACCAGTGGGCCTCTGCTTTCAATTCGGCGAGATGATCTTTGGTTCTTTGGATGTGTTCCTCGTTTAGAAAAGGGTCCTTATTTCCAATAACACAGTGCACCTTAAGGTTTTGTAAAGCAGTGGTTGCCTTCTGTGGTTTTAGGTCATGTGGAAAAGAGCCTGCCCACAGGATAGCTCGATTGAAGCGAGAAGATTTCCCCAAAGCTAACCATCGCATAGCTGTAGCCACTCCTTGGGAGAAGCCAAGTAGGATTATTTCTGAATTTGAAGAAATCTGCTGAGCGTCGTAGAGCTGATCTAGGTACTTCACGTAGTCGTCAATATCGTCTAGCCTTTCTTCTTTGGTCATCCACGAAGCTCCTACCCGTCCTGAAAATCCTTCTAAATAAAATCGATGAATTCCTTCAGGAGCAATCACAAAATTTTCGGAGGGATTCAGATGTCTGAAGCTTCGAATGAAATATTCGGCCAATTGACCATATCCGTGCAAGACGAACCAAACCCGCTTTGCCTTGGTTATATCGGAGCCATGGGTGAAATATCGAGCCGTTTTTTCAATTTTGATTTCTCTTTTTTCGCTCATAGGCCAAATGTAACGCAATGGCAAAAGAATTTGTAGACCGTATACTCAATAAACTCTTTGGAGATAAATCGGATTCGTCCCGGGAGGAAATGCCTCCTGTTAAAGAGAAACTAAAAAGAAGCGATAAGTTTCTTTATGATTTTCAGGAATGGAAAGACTCGAGCCGAAGTGCCGCAGTTTTTACTCGATTATCAAGTTTGCATGAGGATGTTCTTAATGGTCAGGAGACCGATTTACTCCATATTCATAAGACTCCACAGGCCAATGGATTTTTCTTTGACGACCGAACCGGTATTGAAGTAGAAGAATTCAGTTTTATCCTCGATCATTTCAAAGACAGGGCTCTGGAAGAAGGTTATTCTATTTATTCCAGTGAGAAGCGATACCAAGAAAAATCCGATTCTGTCCAAGAAATGGAGCGTCACTACCTGAAGCCATCTTTGGATCCTTCTTTGGAATTACCGATTGATCAGCGTTACGGAAATATATTATTGGAGTATGTGGCCTACAACAAAAAGCCCGCCTATTTAAAGGTAATGGTAAGCTGTTATTCGGATAGGAATTATACCAATGCACTCGATTTTCGGCAATTGGCAGTGAAGCTTTTTAGTTGAGCTAACTCTGGTCGATTACTCGACTGTAGTGCCTGTACTGATTGATGATTTTCTTGACGTATGTAACAGGCTCTTCACCACGGCAATAACCGTGTTTCACCACGTCTGATGTGTAGTATTCCTTTTGACTTTTGAGCTTAATGCATTCGGCTACGTTGTTCTCCCAAATCATGGGGTCATAGCCTAGTTCGGCCGCCAAGTTTGTAGCATCAAGTACATGACCTAATCCTGCATTGTATGAGGCCAAAGTGAATTGGATTCTAATTTCAGGGTCAGCAATACGATCTTGCCAAAAGCTTTCCAACCTGCTTAAATGAAGAATTGCACCACGGATGTGTTCTCTCGGTCCCGATGAACTATCAACGCCATACATTTTGGCTGTAGCCGGCATAAATTGCATCAAACCAAATGCACCTGCCCATGAGCGTGCGTTCTCATTAAATTTGCTCTCTTGATACATTTGTGCTGCCAATAGTCTCCAATCCCAGTCGATTATGTCGGAGTACTCGCGGAGTAGCTCGTCATAATTGCTGATTCGATTTCCATTTAGCGAAGAGAATTCTCCATTGTATTCCTCCCATTTTTCTTTGGGAGCTTTGAAGTACTTTTTGTAGATGTATGCATGAACGGAGTTTAATCGATCATTCTCAAACCAGTCATTCACAGCTTCCAATAGATTGGCGTTTGTCTTGCGAACGGCCCATCCGATTTGACGCGGAAAGCTCAGCTGTACTGATACGTCTATATTGCTGTAATAGGTTGCGTTTAGGCTGGCTAGATTATCGTCAGCCACGGTGTAGTCGATTTCTCCATCGGCTACTTTTTGGATTAGCTTCTCAGGATCTATGTAGCCCGGAGCTTTAATGATTTCGAAAGAGATTCCTGATTCTTTCTGCAAGTTGATTAATCGCTCATAAGAAGGCGATCTGCGGTTGACGTAGATAGTTTTACCACTTAAATCCAAAGGTCTGAGTAGTAAATTTTTACTGATCTCACGATTGCTCATATTTTGGTGGTTATCCGGAAGCCTTTGTACCAAAACCAACTTAGTGAAATTATATGGTTCACTAAAAGCGGCTTTTTCCTGACGGTCGCTTGTAATGGCGAGGTTACAGGCTATTAGATCACCCTCTCCCTTGTTGAGCATATCAAACATGGTGTTCACGTCGGGGATCAGCTGAATCTCCAATTCCACGCCAATGCTTTTGGCAAATCGCTGAAGTAGCTCGTATTCGAAGCCCATGGCATGCCCTCTATAAATAAAGTATGAAGTAGAAGAATTGAGTGTCAGGGCTACAAGTTTCCCTCTGGCCTTTATTGCTTCAAGGTCAGGTCCCACTATAACTTCTTCGGGTAATTCGATAGAAGCTGTTTGGACTTTGGGTGGTGCGTCGTCTTTTTCGCAACCTTGAGGGGTTACGGCCAGAAGAGAAATCACCATCCATGCGATATGGTTGCGATGCTTTTGCATGCGTTCAGATGCGGCACTTAGATTGCCAAATCAAAGCATGGATACGAGAGGAAGATTGAGAAGTTTCAAGAATTCAATTCTTCCAGCTTCAATTGAGTGGCAGAAATTAGATCGGGAAAGAAGATTTTAAAGTCATTTGATATAGCCTCGCCATGTTTGGCCAAAGCAGGAAGTGATTCTTCCATATTGGAGGGAAAACTTGCTCTTCGCGATAAGCCTGTCAGTGCCCGATGAATTCCTTCCTGAGTAGCGTAGTTCCCGAGCCAATCCTGCATTTGCATGTACTGAAAGGTTCGTTCAGCTCGTTCATTAAAGACAGAGCGATAGCCGCCTAAAGTCAGGTAAATGAAATCAGTGTAATCGTTCAAATCCTGATCGTGGTAATCCGACCAGTTGATAGCCAGGAAATGGTCATAAAAAACATCTTGTACGACACCCGCATACTTTCCAAAATGAGCGTATAGCCTTTCTCTACTTTGTAATGTGATTTCATGACTATCCGTAAAACTGTCTATAAATCGGTGTAAAACGATACCTTTTTGAATGGGTACATCGTAATTTTTCAGTGCATTTCCTTTTACCGTATCGGCTATGAAGTTTCCCACCATGATGGGTTTGATTTCGAAAGAGAGAAATTGGTGGGCTAAGAAATTCATAGGGGGTAAAGGTAAGCTCAGCAATTGAGTGGAGAAAGAAATCAATTCTACTGCTATCTTCGTCACAATATGAGCGACGAAAAAGCACTCTATTGGCTCTCACAGGTGGCCGGCTGGTTTGGCTACATCCTGCTTATCCTATTCACCAATTTGGTGGTGGGTAATGTAGATGTAGGGATCGTAAAGGTTTTGATCGTCAACTTTATTCTTGGTGTGGGGCTTTCTCACCTTATGAGATTAGTGATTATCAAGAGTGGTTTGCTCAAAACAAAGATCTATAGACTACTGCCAAGATTGATCATCCTTTCGATTGTGACTGGTATTCTTGCAGCGTTTATATATGGCCTCATCTCCGATCTTTTTTTCGTCGATGTCGACCCGATTCTAGTGATGCCTTACGCCATTATCATCGAACTGATTATTCCATTTATCACCATCTTTCTTTTTTGGAATATCCTCTATTTTGCTGCCATCTATCTCAAAAATTACGAAAGAGAAGAAGTAAAGAATCTCCGTTTGACAGCGTCCATGAACGAGGTCGAGCTAAACAACCTCCGATCTCAAATGAATCCGCATTTCATTTTTAATGCATTGAATAGTATACGGGCGCTGGTAGATGAAAATCCGATTTTAGCCAAAAAGAGTATTACCCAAATGAGTCATATCCTGCGGAGCAGTCTCGCATCCGGAAAGAAGAAATTTGTGAATATCGGCGAAGAGATGAAAGTGGTGAAGGATTACTTGGAACTTGAGAAGATCAGGTATGAGGAACGCCTGAGTTTTTCAATTCAATTCGGCCCTGAACACATGAACTGCTCCATACCTCCTCTATTAATTCAAACATTGGTAGAGAATGCCATCAAGCACGGTATAGCCCATTTGCCTTCAGGGGGCAAAGTCTCGGTGATTTCTGAATTTGTGGAAGGTGAATTATTGAAGATTTCTGTGATTAATACGGGCCAACTTTCAAAATCAAATGTGATAAATGATTCCACGGGGGTCGGACTTGAAAATACCAAGCGAAGGTTAAAACTGCTCTACGGAGGAAAAGCAAATTTGAATATTTACAATCAGGGGAATGAAGTTGTTTGCGAAGTGCTCATTCCTTACAAACTAATCAATGCTAAAAATGAAGGTACTTCTTATTGACGACGAGCGTCTGGCGCGCAAAGAGCTTTCAAGTCTATTGGAAAAGCACGATAATATTGAAATTATCGGGGAGGCGCAAAATGCTGATGAGGCCAAAAAATTAATTGAGGAATTGAATCCGGATCTCATATTCCTCGATATTCAGATGCCTGGAAAGACAGGGTTTGAATTGCTGGAAGAGTTGGAAGCTACGCCGGAAGTTATCTTTGTCACAGCTTATGACGATTACGCTATTCGGGCATTCGAGGTAAACGCTCTTGATTATCTGCTGAAGCCTGTAGATGAGTTAAGACTAGACCATGCCTTACTAAAGGTTCAAGAGAGAGTTGACAAAACGAAAGAGGATGACACCGAGTCTGAAAATGATTCTCCATTAACTATGGAAGATCAAATTTTTCTCAAAGACGGCGATAAGTGTTGGTTTGTTACCCTCAAGGATATCAAGATGTTTGAGTCAGAAGGAAATTACGTTCGTGTATACTTCGGAAACAGCAAGCCCCTCATATTGAAAAGCCTTAACAACCTGGAGAAGCGCTTAATTGAAAAGGACTTTTTCCGCATTAACCGTAAGTTCATAGTCAATTTAAAAGAGGTTATTCACATTGAACCTTGGTTTAACGGAGGACTTCAAATTAAACTGAAAACCGGCGAACAGTTGGAAGTTTCGCGCAGGCAGTCTGCTAAATTTAAGGATCTGTTGAGTCTTTGAAATAAGAATTCAACGACGTTTTGTGGATAACCAAAATTTCTAATCCTTCATTGATCAATATTAGTCTGCCATAATCCGGCATTGGTAGAAATTCTCTTGATAATTCGATTAAAAACTCGAACCTTAGGGCAGCTAAAGGAGTAAGAGCTAATTGTAATCAAAAGATTTATGGAAGCATTTATCAGAAGACCAACCAAATCCACCCCCTATGTTCATCTCGATACGAGAGAAGGTACATACTTGTTGGCAGGTAGATCCATTCCTATTGATGCTGAGCAGTTTTTCGGCCCTATATTAGACTGGGTTGATGGTCTTTCTGCAAGTGAAGTTTCAGTTGTTGATTTCCGTTTTCGCTTCGATTTTTTCAATATCGCTTCTTCAAAAAGAATCTTATTCATACTCTACAAATTAGCCGACCTCCAAGAGAAAGGTGTCAAGGTGAATATTCACTGGATGTACGAGCGATTCGATGAAGATATGCTTGAAATCGGCCAAGACTATAACGTTATGATCGATAGTCTTATTTTCACCTTTGAGGAATATGATTTGGTTGAGCGTCAAGAGCAGGCTTTCGCCAAACTTGGATAAAACATTCCCAATCACCCTACTTTATTATCTTTGCGCTCCTGAATCTAGGATATGCGCGTCGTTAAGGAAATTCCACACTTTCGTTTTAAGATCACCGTCTTTTCTTGGAATAATAAGTACATCATCAAAATTGAGGATGCCCACCTGGAGCAATCCTTTAAGATTGATTCGACCGAAGTAGCAGGCTTAGACGAGCTGGAAGCTATGCTCACTGAAGACTTTCTCCTTTCTGTTTTAAAACGTTTTTCGGAAATGGGAAAAGATTTTGCCGACTCTTACCGCAACCGATACGCTAACCTCAATAAATCCTGAACATGAAAAACATCTTATTTACATCAGCCTTGGCTGCTGTCCTTTTAATGGTCTCTTGCAACGATTCTCAAGTAAAAGATTTGCCAAATGAATCTGCTCAAAGCGCTGTTGACAGTGCGAAAATTGAGGTTGAAGTATCGGGTTTGAAAGTAGCTTTTATTTATGGAGACACAGTCAATACCAAGTACAGGTTTTTGATGGATGCGCAAGATGAGCTGGAAAAAGAGCAACGAGTGATTGAAGAACGAATCAACCGAAAGTTGCAAAAAGCTGAGCAACGCGCTATGGAATTGCAAAAGCAGGCGCCTACCATGACCCAGATGCAAGTTCAGGAAGCCCAGCTGGAATTGCAGAATTTAGATATCGAAATACAGCAGTTTCAAGAACGCCTCGCTACTGATTTTAGAAAAAGAGAAGTAGAGTTGCAGGTAGAGTATACAGGAAGAGTCAACAAGATGCTGGAAGAGTACAATTCCGATGGAACTTACGATATGATCTTAAATTTCCAACCGGGAGGAAATCTACTTTGGATTAAAGATTCATACGACATAACCGATGAGGTATTACAGAAGCTAAACGATCAGTATGATGCTGATCTTACCCAACAATCAGAAGAGAATACGACAGAGTAATGTATAGCATTGCAAAGCATAAACAAAAGGAGAACATCTCAGAGTATCTCCTTTTTTTGTGGCAAATGGAAGACCTTTTGCGAGGCATTGATTTTGATTTATCCAGACTGGATGCTGAAATCCTGCCATCTATTGTAGATGAAGCCGAGCGATTGAAAACGAGAAGTTGGTTGGCAGAAATGGCCAGAGATATGGAGAGAAGCTCTCTTCAAGTGAGTGGTCATCACCTCGAGACTTATGAAGTTTTGAATGAATTGGCGATGCTTCAACAAACACTGCTCACCATAACCAAAAGTGCACCCTTTATAAAAGCATATGAAGAGGCTCAACCTGTCTTAGAAGAGTTTAGAAAGAAAGGTGAGAAAGTTCCAAAGAGCGACATAGAAACAGCCCTTACTGCGCTTTATGGAGTCCTCACTTTGCGGATTGCAAAAAAAGAGGTCTCCGAAGAGACCTCTAAAGCAATGGCGCCTATATCGGCGTATTTGAGGGAGCTTACAAGAGCTTACCACTTAATGAAATCCGGCAAACCCTTTTAGTCGAAATAGCTAAAGCTTTCTCCTTTCTTTACTGTGAGCAGTGTTTCGTAAATCAGTTTGATCACATTCTCCACGTCATCTTTGTGTATGGTTTCTACTGTAGTGTGCATGTATCGCAGTGGCAAGGATATCAAGGCGCTGGCAACTCCTTTTCCTGAATATGCAAAAGCGTCGGTGTCTGTTCCCGTGCTGCGGCTCACTGCTGCCCGCTGAAACGGAATCTTCTTTGCCTCAGCGGTGGCAATAATCTTTTTCAAAAGATTGTTTTGCACCGCAGGTCCGTATGTCAATACGGGTCCTTTCCCCGCATGGAAATCACCCTGCTCGATTTTATCTATCATCGGGGTTTGAGTGTCATGGCAAACGTCGGTGATGATAGCCATATTTGGCTCAAGCGTTCTGCTTATCATCTCGGCTCCACGGAGACCTATTTCCTCTTGAACGGAATTCACAATGTACAGGGTAAAGGGTAGCTTCTTTTTGTTTTCATGAAGTAGCCTTGCCACTTCGGCAATCATAAAACCACCCGCACGGTTGTCAAAGGCGCGACCTACGTAATACTTCTCGTTGAGAGTCATAAACTCATCTTCGAAAGTTACCACGCAGCCCACATGAACTCCTAGCTTTTCGACTTCATCTTTTGATGAACATCCGCAATCCAAGAAGATGTTTTTCATGCTCGGTGCTTCGTCCTTGCCGCTTGCCACATTTCTTGTGTGAATAGCAGGCCAACCGAAGACCGCTCTTACAGGACCTTTGTCCGTATGTATGACTACTCTCTTACTTGGAGCAATCATATGGTCTGAACCACCATTTCGACGCAAGTAGATAAATCCCTTATCGGTGATGTAGTGTACAAACCAGCTAATCTCATCTGCATGGGCTTCAATAGCCACCTTGTAGTCTTGTCCCGGATTGATCACCGCAGCTACCGAACCGTAGATATCCGTTTGGTAATCGTCTATGTAGGGTTTTAAGTAATCGAGCCACATCTTCTGTCCTTGGGTTTCAAAACCTGTAGGAGAGGCATTGTTGATGTACTTTTCTAAAAAGGCAATAGATTTCTTATTGAGAATGGATTTTTGGGCCATAAATATTGTTTTGAGCAAAAATAGCCTTTTCAACCAATGGCGATGAATAACTGTGGCAACCTTTAAGACTAATTTATACGTAGAACATGTAAATTCATACAAATCTTATCCACTTGAAAAGAACCTTACTCTTCACCTTTCTTATTTTCAGTATCTGCAGTTTTGCTCAGGATGATTCTCTTCTGGTAAAAGTAGCTGCTGATACGTTGGGAAAAGACATGCAAGAAGGTGGCATCTCCGTTGAAGCCCTTGGTCTTTACAACCTCGCTCTCCAAAAAGCCGAAGTACAAGAGACAGATTCTGCCATTATCTATTTTACAGAAGCCATCCAGCTCGAGCCCGAATTTGCCAAAGCATACTACAATCGTAGCTCTGCATTTTTGGTATTAAATAATTTGAGTGGTGCGCTACTTGACATAGATCAGTACTTGGCTCTAACGGATACTGCCTCTAATGGATACTTCACACGAGCAGCTATTCTGGATGAACTGGGACGACAGGAAGATGCCTTGAGCGCATATCAAACTGCTGCGCAAAAAGAAGATCAAGCCGACTTGGCATACTTAGCCATCGGAAATATTCAATTGAGAAATGAGGCTTATCAAGAGGCTGTCGACAACTATACCGCATATTTGCGGTATCACCCTTCTGACGGCATGGTGCTGCACGATCGGGGTTCGGCATATCAGCTTCTCCTTGACTTTAAATCAGCAGAGCGAGACTATCGACAAGCGGCATTAGTGAGCCCCGATTTGGCAACGGCTTTCGCCAATTTGGGAACCGTTTTGAGAAAATTAGAGCGCTACGATGAGGCAATTGATGCCTATACCGATGCACTCAAAATTGAACCGGAAGATGCAATGATTCTAAACAACAGGGGATATGCTTATTTCCTTGGGGAAGATTATGAGAAGGCTGTGGAAGATTTCAAAAACACAACGGCTCTATCACCGGAGTATGCTTATGCACACAATAATTTGGCTTCAGCCTACATCAGGCTGGAAAAGTACCAAGAAGCTGTTGACGCTGCCGGTCAGGCCATATCGCTCGATCCTGAGTATGGATTTGCCTATTTAAATCGCGGGATAGCAAGAGAGATGGTTCGCGACATTCGCGGTGCCTGTAGCGACTGGGAAATGGCAGCAACCCTTCACGTAAAAAATGCCGCTGATTACCAAGCTTCAGTTTGTAAATACGTTGAGCCATGAGAACATTATTGATCATTCTCCTTTTGGGATTTGCTTCTATTGCTCATGCTCAGAATGTCCCGTTCGAAAAAGAAAACTTTCCCAATGATAAGGATGGTTTTAAACTGGCAATTAAGAATATAAAAGAAGGAGATCGGATCTTTGAAGAAGACCGAAGAGCGTATTTCAATTTGGCTATTCCTTTTTACACCGCAGCTCATGAATTTAATCCTGACAACGCTGAGTTGAACTACAAATTGGGGGTGTGTTACTTGTTTTCTTCTCAGAAGAGAAAGAGTCTTCCTTTTTTGACGAAGGCTTATGAATCAGATGTCAATCTCGATCCATACAACATCCACTATTTACTCGGTTGGGCCCATCAACTCAACTCAAACTGGGATGTAGCCATCGCTGAGTTTGAAAAGCAATTAAAGGTGCTGACTGAATCTGACGGTGAACAAATTGAATTCCAAAAAGTGCAAAAACGCTTGACTGAGTCTAAGCACGGAAAAGAATTCGAAAAATCACCTGTTCGGGTTTGGGTTGACAATCTCGGATCGGCAATAAATTCTGCTGCTCCTGAGTATGCTCCGCTTATTTCTACTGATGAGACATTACTGATCATAACCGCTAGAAGAGAATCAAATGAAGGAGGACTTAAAGACGAATCGGATAATTTACCCTTTGAGGATGTTTATTATAGCAGAAGTTCAGGCGGTGAATGGTCTCCCTTGAAAAACATTGGAAAGGATGTAAATACCTCTGGCCATGATGCTGGTTCGGGTCTTTCGCCTGATGGAAAAACGCTTTTCGTATTCCGAGGTGACGTAAAGGGGGGAGGCGACATCTATCAATCCGTTTATCAAAACAACGAGTGGAGTAGACCTAAAGCACTTTACAAAACAATCAATACGGATGCACACGAGTCTGCTGCAGCACTCTCTTTTGATGGACAATCGCTGTTTTTTATTAGCGAGAAAGAAGGTGGCTTCGGAGGTAAAGATATCTATGAAGCGCAGTGGGATGTGGAAAAAGAAAGATGGGGGGAAGCCAAAAACTTGGGCCCTGTTGTCAATTCGCCCTATGACGAAGATGGGGTATACATGCATCCCGACGGAAAAACCCTTTACTTCAGCTCAGAAGGTCATAACTCAATTGGGGGAAATGATATCTTCTATTCCGAATATGACGATGGAAGGTGGAAAACACCGGTCAATCTGGGTATTCCTATAAATACACCGGACGATGATGTCTTCTTCAGTGTAGCCGCTGATGGCCGAACGGCTTACTATTCCTCAGATCGAGAAGAAGGTTATGGCGAAAAAGATATTTACAGATTGACATTTTTAGGGCCTGAAAAGCAACCAGTCCTCAATGTTGAAGATCGACTGATTGCCGGGTCGAATGAGCGAAAAATCGAGATTCCACTACAACCCGCAGTAGAGATCCGAACCAGTAAAATGGTTCTCCTTATGGGATTGGTTTTAGATGACGAAACAGAGGCACCTGTTGCCGCGACCATAGATTTGATCGATAATTCTACAGCTGAGGTTCTTGCTTCTTTTCAAGTTGAACCCTCTTCGGGTAAATACTTGGTTTCGTTACCCGCAGGTAAAAATTACGGTTTGAATGTAAATGCTGATGGCTACCTTTTCAATTCGTTAAACTTCAATATTCCCGACTCAGCAGGCTATCGTGAGTTTTACAAAGTCATCAAAATGAAGCGCATTAAGATAGGGGAGACCATTGTACTTCGAAATATTTTTTACGATTACAATAAAGCCACCATCCGCGATGAATCAACTGCTGAACTTGATCGATTAGAGAAGGTACTGGTTGAAAATCCAACCATAAAAGTTGAAATATCAGGCCACACCGATAATGTGGGAGGCGATGATTATAATCTCAATCTTTCGGAGCAGCGCGCTCAATCAGTTGTTTCACACTTGCAAAGCAATGGTATAGATCCATCGCGTATGATCGCAAAAGGATATGGTGAATCTCAACCACTCGCTACCAATGATACTCCTGAAGGTCGACAAGAAAATCGCCGAACTGAGTTTAAAATTATCGATTGATTACTGTTTGGCTAAGATGATTTTATGGTGAGAAATTCCAGACTCGCCAACCACTTCAAGAATATAAGATCCGGGAGCCATCGAACCCAATGAAAGGTTTACGTTTTGTGTTCCCTGACTCATTTCATGAGGACCTTCTTGGAACAAGAGTTTTCCGTCGGTTGACATCAAATGGAGTGAAACAGTTTCGGGATTGGTGAGCGTCAGTGCGATATTGACCTTATCAGTAGTGGGGTTTGGAAACAATTTCACTTCGCCGCTAAATGTTGATTGCTCAAAAGAGCTGAGTACATTGTTTTCAGAGAGGTTTATGTCATCGAGGTAAATATTGTTTCCTCCGTTATTGTAGAAAACAAATCGAAACCTGAAGTTTTCCGTTCGTTCCTCGGGTTGAATATTGGTCACTACCAAATAGTTCCATTCATCTTCGTTTTGGGGAATGAAATAAGTATCCGTTGGTTCGACTGAAGGTAAGGCGCTCGAGGCAGGGAATACCTTTTTGAAGGTCCAGTCATCGGTGCAGTCAGTATTTACAAATACTCGGAGAGCCTCGTAACCTGAATCCGTTTTTCTGGCAAAGGCTGCTCGCATGGAAATGAAAGCTGTGTCCAGTTGAGATAAGTCAATGACTTGGCTGGTAAGTTCTATTTGGCCATTCCCGATCAGGTTATAGTTTTCTATGAAAACAGATTTATCACTCAAGAAACCTACTTCAGGATTAAAATCCCAAGTGATGTTCTGCTCAGGTTCTGATACAATCCAATCTTCCAAGTCTTCGGTTTGCTCTTCAAAATCTTCTGTATAGGGAGCACTTTCATTATTCAATACTTGAATGTAGTTCGTTATCGTCAAGCTGTCTGTTACATCTCCATTTATCGCCTTAATCTTTACCGGATAAAAACCCGATTCTGAATAAGTAACTAGAGGGCTTGATTCAGTGCTTGATTCGGGTTGACCGCCTTCAAATGTCCATTCTACTCCAGAGGTGGCATTGAGCGATAGGTTATTAAATATTACTTCGCCGACTGGACAAATGGCGGTATTATTTGCAGAGAAATTAGGAATCGGTGCTAAGTCGTCCGAATTGAAGAATCCGTTTTTCCATACTCCTCGGCCGTAGGTTGCTAGGAAGATCTGTTGGGTTGAATAGTGAAATACGATTTGATTGACGATAACATTTGGCAGATCCTCATTGTATGGACTCCAATTTTCGAGATCACCGTCAATGTAGAATACTCCTGCATCGGTGCCGGCGTAGATCGCGTCATTGCTGCCTTGAAGGTAGTGTAAGCAGTTCACGGGAATATTGGGCAAGTTGCCGGTTATATTCTCCCAATTATCTCCTCCGTTGTCAGAGTAATATACTTTTTGACCTTCTTCGTATGCCGAAAGCCCTACCCAAATCCTATCGCTGTCTTGGGGATCTACTTCTATCGAAGTGATGAACAAATTGGGGAGTCCATTTCCTATTTCATCCCACGTTTCGCCACCGTCTTCTGTTCGGTAAAGCAATTGAAAAGTGGAAGCCATAATCACATCGGGATTCGACGGGGCTACGCGTAGGGCTCTTAAAGTAGTCCCTGCGTTAAAATTGCTAATAGAGGTCCAAAAGCCCTCTTCATTTTTCCAAACATTTTCATACCCGGCAAAAAGAATATCAGGATTGGTCGGATGAATTTCAAAAGGAGTAACCCATGCCCCTGATTCATTTATGCCATCTGTGTAGTCTTGAAAAGAGAGACCTCCGTTGGTAGATCGTTGATACGCCCCTCCGGGGTAAGAGGCATACATGATGTCATCATTCGTATAGTCAATGGCCGCTCCGTTTCCATCTCCACCGAGTATGTGTTCGTATGCGTTGTCGCTACTGAAAAGATTTGTACCATTGTCTTGTGCACCAGCTAGAATTTTATCAGGATCACTCACTGAAACGGCAATCCTGTAGTACTGACTGATTTGAAGACCTTCGCTAATATCTTCCCACGCATTTCCATTATCTTCTGAGCGAAAAACACCTCCGTCGCTCCCACAATAGAGAGCGTTTCCAAAAAAGTCAAGCGAATGAATGTCTGCATGAGTGTATGCAATATTAGGTGGGTAGTACCAATGTGATTTGATACTCCAACTGTTTCCCCCATTCGTGGTTTCCCAAACGTTTATTCCTCCTACAAATACTCGGTCTTCATCAGTAGGCGAAGCGGCAATGGCCAAATCATACCAGCTTTGACCACCCGGTGAATCTCCGCTTTGTGAGTACCCTAAAAGATTCGGTGAGTTGCTCATTAATTCAAAGGACTCTCCTTCATCGGTACTTCTATAAAAACCTTGAAATCCTGAGTCGCCGGCGTCTCCTGCCAGAATGTAGACCAATTGATCATTTGCAGCAGTAACGGCCATTTCCAAACGATTTACCTCTGAGGAAAAAGGTAAACCTGAAGTGATTTGATCAAAGCTTTCACCTCCGTTTTCAGACTTGTAGAATCTGGTTCCGGTAGTATATACGATATCTGAATTTCCCGGGTGAATGGCTACATCCCTCAAGAATATACTCAGTGGTTGATCCCAAGTTTCACCACCGTCCTCGGTAACGTATAGTCCCTGTGAAGACGTGACGTAAATCTTCTCAGGATTCTGAGGGTCCATCAGTAAGTCTGTGCAACGAATTTGATCTTCGATGTCAAAACCCAAATTAGTGGGCGTCCAAGAGTTTCCGCCATCTGTAGATTTAATGACACCAAAGCTGTAGGTGTCATTTGCGTCTCCATCTCCTGTCGCCAAATAAATGACATCTGTATTTTCGGGATTTACAGCTATGGCGCTTGCCCCTATCGCAACCAATGTATCAGTAAGTGAGGTCCATGAGTCTCCGTTGTCAGTTGATTTCCATAGTCCACCTGCCGGTGTGGCCACATATATATGTTCTGAGTTGGTAGGATCAACATATGTTGCATTCACTCGGCCAAGCCCGGGGTTCCATCCGAATCCTGTCCATGAGGTGGGTCCAACAGGTGTCCACGGATTATCCGATTTCATTTCTGAGCCACCCATCTTGTTCATCACCTTCAATGCCTCCATAAATTTCACTCCCGACACTCTTTCTCCGGAAGGATAGACGCGTGGTTCCATAAAGTATTCCCAGCGTTTGAATTGCTTGTAGCCGCGACCTCGTATGTACCCTTGATCTCCCCATTCTTCTTCAAAGGCCTCTTGAACCTCGTAGAAATTCACATTATCGTCTGTCATCAGATCAACCCAAGTCTGGGCTTCTGAGTAAAGAGCTGCACATACAAAAACGAATAAAAACAGTAGTTTTCTCATAGAACTTTGGAACTTTGCCGAAAAATAGAACTTATTGTGGTTGAATTCGGGCAATCATAAAGTCAAAATTGTAATTCCAAACTATTGCAGTGTATGAAGGTTATCGAGACGAAAGATGGTAGTAAGTCATTATATCTCCCGGAATTGGATGAAACCTATCATTCTACGCATGGTGCACTCCAAGAATCACAGCATGTTTATATTAAGTCAGGGATTGAGTACTTAGTAGATCAAAATAATCCGAAACTTATAAAAGTCTTTGAGATGGGTTTTGGAACGGGGCTCAATGCCTATCTCACTTCCGATTTCGCAAGGAAATCAAACTGCAAAATTCACTATCGAACCATTGAAAAATACCCATTAAGTATTTCTGATCACTGCAGCTTGGGATATTCGCTCTTACTACCATCACCTGATTACGCTCGAGATTGTCATGCTATTGCCGGAGCTACTTGGGGGCAAAAGGTGGAGATCAATTCGAATTTTATTCTGGAAAAAATTGAGGGTGACTTTTTTGATTATTCAGATCAGGAAAGCAGTTTTGATTTACTCTACTTTGATGCTTTCGGACATCGCGCTCAAAGTGAGCTTTGGGAAATTGAAGTATTTCAAATTTGTGCTTCGTTATTGCGAAAGGGTGGAATCTTGGTGACTTACGCTTCAAAAGGTTCGGCCAGAAGAAACATGATTTCAGCAGGGTTTGAGGTAGAGAAAATTCCCGGAGCACCCGGGAAAAGAGAAATGATGAGAGCCACGAAGTTGTAATGAGTTTTCCCTTTAACGTAAGAGTATACGGTGCGTTGATTTGTGAAAATCACATCCTCCTGAGCGACGAAACAATAAAGGATTTTTCATTTACCAAATTGCCGGGTGGCGGGCTTGAATTTGGTGAAGGAACGCCTGATTGTCTCAAGCGAGAATTTCGAGAAGAAACGGGGCTTGATGTGGAAGTTGTGAGACATATTTATACCACCGACTTTTTTCAGATTTCTGCATTCAACAAGGATCACCAGGTGATTTCAATCTACTATTTGGTGAAATCAGAGGGACTAGAAAGTATTAGACCAATTGAGCCAAGGGAGGCAAATCAGCAATTTAAGTGGATTCAACTTCGTGATCTGTGCGAAGAGCATTTCACCTTTCCCATTGATAAAAAGCTCGTCTCAGAATTAAAAAAGCTCTAGTCGCTTTTGAACGTAACCCGAGATGGAATCTGCCACTTTTGTGGGTTTCTTAGTGCGCCAATTCACTTCTTGTAATCGGCCCCCTAGTACAAAGTAATTGTCTGCGCCTACTTCATCGAATTCCTTAAGAACGTGATCTCTAAAATTGACTAATGCGATCCATCCATCTGTTTCTGAAATGTCTTCAAACCACTCCTCATAATAGCAATCATCGGAGTAGTGGAAATTCAATACGTTCTCACCGATTAAAATGAATTTGTCTATTCCTAAGCCGATGAAATGGTCTGCCAGATCACGCTTTAAAAACATAATGTCGTTGTGCAAACAATCATTCCACTCGCCAAAGAGCTCAAGAATCACAATGCCCTCATTATAATTGGCGTATAGTACTTTTACAAAGAGGGAAGGAGAGCCGAATTGATCCCACTGCGGGTGTATGAGGTGATCGTATAGTGCATTGGTGAATTCAAATTCACTGTATTCATTTCCATAAAAAGGAGATCGAGGGTCTTCCTCTGCAGTGTAAAATTCCCTCCAGTTAAAATATGGCTCAATACTGTGCATTAATCTTATTTCCTGTTTATCGCCTCCCTCACACTGCCGTGCTTTAGAAGCAATTCATTTGCTTTTTGATAGTCGATTCCTAACGCATCCATCACCATTCTTGTTCCTCGGTCTACCAATTTATTATTGCTTAACTGCATATCTACCATTCTATTCCCTTTTACCCTTCCCAGCTGGATCATCAAGCTGGTTGAGATCATATTGAGAACAAGCTTTTGAGCCGTTCCGGCCTTCATTCGGGTGCTACCCGTTACGTATTCAGGTCCCGTGATTATTTCGATGGGGTATTCTACGGCTTCCGCCAATGGTGACCCTTCGTTGCAGGTAATGGCACTGGTAAGAATGCCGTTTTGTCGCGCTTCTTTTACGGCACCGATTACATAGGGTGTAGTGCCTGAAGCAGCAATTCCAACGACCGTATCTTCAGGACCAATCTTGTGCTCAGTCAAATCTTTCCAGCCTTGATTTTCACTGTCCTCCGCAAATTCGACCGCCTTTCGAATGGCTGAGTCACCTCCTGCGATAATTCCTATGACCAAGCCATGCGGCACACCGAAGGTCGGTGGGCATTCAGAAGCATCGACTATTCCCAGTCGGCCGCTTGTGCCGGCTCCTATATAAAAAAGGCGGCCACCGTTTTTCATTCGCTTGGTAGCTTCAAATACAAATTGTTCAATCTGCGGCAGCTTTTCGCTGATGGCTTGGTGAACTCTGGCATCTTCCTGATTGAGTTCGGTTAAGATTGTTCCGATACTTTTCTTTTCTAAGTCGTCGTAATGAGACTCTTTTTCGGTGTGTTTCTTCACGGCGTAAAGGTAAAAAGAAAGCCCCTTCGCATAGGCGAAAGGGCTTCAAGATTAATTCAATTCTTAGTACTAGTTAAAAAGAACTTTTTTGGTAACCTGATTGTCATCAAAGACTACGCGCATGAGGTATACTCCATCGCTAAAGTCAGTCCGATTCATTGAGTAGATTCCTGAATTCACTACTTCATTCATGACAACGCGACCTGTGATGTCCATAAGCTCAACTCTGCGAATAACGAATTCATCATTTCGAATCGTCAATTCTCCCTGAGTAGGATTAGGATAAACAATGGTTGAGTTTTCATAAACTACATCATCGGTACTATTTGGACCACAGCTAGCTCCCTCTAAACCTAATACACACATAATACGCGGCACGGCGTATCCTTGAATAGTATCAATGTAGGCAAGACCTTTTTCAGGACCCATTCCCGGATTTCCAAGAATACCGGTCTGATGAAGTTCTTGCGCGTTAAAAGCAGTTCCTGCTGCAGCATTTGTAGCAGCAACTACAGCTTCAAGGGTTGGAAGATCCCAGAAATCCCAAGGCCCACTCTCATTAAAGAAAGGAACACCAGGAATTGGCTCATTTATCGGAAGAAGAATTGGGAACAATCCCTCAGGAGTGGATGCTACCGTCATGGTAGGTTGTGTCGGAAGAATATAGTCAAACGTCTCTCCATACAATGAACGAGCGCGATCGGTAAATGGATCTGAAGGCATCGTTTGAATAATATCATTATTACCAAGATCATTCGCATTTTGAACAAATACGTTTGCTCCGCTCACATCTACAACATTTTCATTCGTAGTAGGAACGACTACAGTTCCATCATCAAACGGCGCAAATGGATCTCTGATACAATGGAAGCTTACCATTGGAACTTCTCCCGCATCAAGCCAAGAGCTATCGGCAAGTGCTCCACCTGCGTTTACACCCATGTGAATTTCTTTGGATATTCCAGCTTCTTGACGTGGGTCGGGCAGTCTTGTCGCGCCTGGTCCACCGTCAATGTCACCATCAATGGCCGGAATAACATATGGCCCATCGTTTCCCTGAAATTTGGGCAAACTGGCTATTTCTTCAACATAATCATCAAGTGTAACATAAGCTTGTGCAACGTATCCTCCTGAGCCCTGTCCGAATAGGACGATTTTATCAGGGTCAATTCCATAAGGATTTCCGTCATCTACAGAAGCCTTGAAAAACCGGACAGCGCTTTGTGTGTCGTGCAATGCACGGTAAACCGCTTGAAGCAAAGTTCCACGACGTACGTCTGCATCAGTTGACTCAGGGTTCCATCCGAGACGGTAGTTAATAGAAGCCGCAACAAATCCTCTTCTAGCCCATTGACGGCAGAGGTTTACACCTGCGCTGTCTATTTTATCACCAGTAATAGAACCGTTGAAAAGAGCGGGAAGGAAGTTACCCGTATGGATGAAAATAATCAGTGGACGCGAATCCAAATCATCTTCTCCGGGAGGAGTGTATATGTCCATCTCCAATGATGAGAGTTTTACCAATGTCTGATCTCCACCTGGTGCTCCTGTCGGAATGAAATATTCTGTTGGGAATGGTTCATCATTGTCAATATTTTCATTCAACGCTGTCATTTCAGCGGTCCAAGTCGCAGGATCAGTAAGGATACCGGGAATAGAGAATGGATTCACATTGGCTCCAAATACCACGTCATTTTCGACCTCGTTCGAGGAGAAAATCTCTGTAGCATATCGCTGCGCTTGTGTTTGTAACGAGGCTGCTAGGAATAATCCCAGACTTAGGCCGAGTAGGTGTTTCTTCATACGTGCTTTGTTTTTGCTATTTGAATTGTAAAATAAGACATTTATCGATTTAGCCATTCATAAATTATGGAAAAGTAGGCCATTCTTCCAACGTAAGGTCCACCGTAAACAGTGAATACTCTATTGTCAGTAAGATTCGAAGCTCCTAATTTCAGTGTGGTGTTGATCTTTTTGAAATTGGTCATCACGGCTGCATCCACCATGTAGTATGACGGAACAAAACCTGTAAACTGCGGACTGCCTTCGAAAATAAACCCATCTACCCATTTGGCATTCACACTGAATCCCCAGTTTTTGAGTCTCATGAAGCCCAGATCTGTTTTTAGGTCTCTTGCATTTATTCCAACGTTTACTTTGTGTTCAGGCGTATTAAACGCCGGGATGATCGGATCATCTTCACCACTCACCAGATTGTTCCAGCTATAATTGGTTGTGAGAGCGAAAGTTTTGTAGAAATAGTAATTTACTCCAACTGAGAATCCTTGGGTTGTAACGGTTTCTGTGGCATTGGCCGCAACTCTGAAAACCTGTAAGCTGGTAAAGTCAGGTCGCTCGGCTTGAGGAGTATAAGGCAGTGTCAAACCAATGTTGAAACCAATGAAATCCTCATAGAAGGTGTAATAATAGCTAGCGTCCACATAAATCTTGTTTGACAAGGTACTTCGATATCCGACCTCAAATGTTCTGGCTTTTTCTGGTCGGATAGGGTCAACATTGAAAAATTCGAGACGATTCCAGTCGAAGAGAGAACTGTTCCGTGCTTCATCAAAGGATTCCAAAGTAACTAAAGAATCTTGCCCTGACAAATTACCAAGTAGAATGGCCCGGCCGACATCATAGTACAGAAACTGATCGGCCATTGTGGGATTACGAACGGCTGATGATACACCTGCTCTCAGCACAGTGTTTTCGTTTAATTGAAATACTAAACTTGCTGCAGGAGAGACAATAGCATCGAAATTTTCATTCTTATCTACTCTTAAAGTCGCTTGAAGTATTAGCCTTTCATCGATAAATTTCTTCTCTAATCCAACATAAGCTCCGGCTTGCCAATTGGTAACAGTTCGATAGCTCGAGTCCGTTCTCACGATTGAAGTAGTACCGTCTTCATTCATGATCGTTTCTCGTGTGTATTCCAGAGTATCTTCAAAGATTGTTCCGCGTGAATTGGGACGATAAAGTCTACCGCTACCTCCAACTCTTATTTTCGCAAACCTTGTGTCAAAAATATATTCTCCCTGTGCGTGATACAAACTGGACTTGTCGTAAAAGCGAGATCCGCCCTCTGTGAATAATCGAGAAGTCACATCGTTAAAGAGTGAATCAAATCTTGCCGTTCCCGGTTCGAAATAGGCATTTTCACCCTGTCCTTTGGTAGTTCTCTGAATGAGATCGTTGTACTCTTGCATGAACTCTGCGTTGTCCTGTGCCCACTGCAATTGATCGCTCTGAACCATCATCCTCCAGGCAGTATTTGCCTCAGCAAAGCCTGGAGCTGTGCCTGTTTCGGGATCAAAAAAGTCAATAAAATTAGGTCGCGTAGAAGAGTATTCAGTACTATCAGGACTCGGCATTCCTGCCATGAAAAGCTCGTCATTAAAAGTCTGATAGTTTTGAGAGTACGAACGGTAATACGTACCCTCCGTCATGTGCGCATCTGACATTAATGCTCCCGTCAAAACGGCATCGTAGCTATTGCCTGCGTCCTCGCTGGTTGCATAAGCTCTGAAGAAAAACTTGTCCTTCTTCTCAATCTGTACTTTGTGCTGGAAAAATTGAATATCTCTTAGGCTGTAGCGGTTGTCTCCTTGATAGACCGTCGTACCGTTTCCATAATTAAAGTAGTAGTCAAGCACCAAATCGTCCTTGATTTTGTAGTATAATCCTGCACTGGTCTTAAGGTTTCTGGTATCGTAATCGGCCAGGTCTATTTCGCGGTATCCGGGGCGGTAAACCCTCGTCAAAGCCGGTCTCTGTTCAATGCTAGGTCCCAGGTCGTTGATGAAAATATTTCCACCGGTTGTTACTTCATCTCCATATCTGTTCACAGCATCATAGCCCGAGAAGTTTGTTTCATCGACGGCTAATCCTTCTATAGCGTCGTAATTTTCAGCTTCCCAATCCAAAGCACTCAAATAGAATACGTTCAACTTGTATCCAAATTTCTCTTTTCCGTCTTTGTTTTTAAAGACCTCAGCCCAACGAATTGCTCCTTCAAAAAGCGATCGTTCTCCGGCTTTGAGGGAAACAGTCAATCCAGGAAAAAGAAATGGATCCTTAGTCTTCATATCGATGACTCCATTAAAGGCTCCCGGGCCGTAATATGCCGAGCTCGCACCAGCCACGATATCGACAGATTGTACATCCAAGTCTGAGGCTCCCAAGAAATTTCCGAGTGAAAAGTTCAAACCAGGTGATTGATTGTCTACTCCATCGATTAGTTGAAGCGAACGAACGGGAGATGTGCTGTTAAAACCTCTGGTATTGAGTATTTTAAAACCTAAGCTAGCTGATGTGATGTCAACACCTTTTAGATTTCCCAGACCTTCATAAAAGCTTCCGGAGGGTGCCTCTTTGATTGCTATCACGTCCATAGACTCAACTGTAAGTGGGGCCTGTTTACTTTTTTCACTGATCCTACTTCCTACTATCTCCACTTCGTTTATCAAAACATTGTCAGTGCCCAAAGCCACTTTTACCTTTTCGTCAAAGGAGCTTACAGTATACTCTTGAGCCGTATACCCCAAGAAATTTATAATCAAAGTGATTGGCGGGTTCTGACTTACATCGAGTGAGAAATTACCGTCAATATCAGTGGTGGTTCCAGTGGTTGTTCCCTTTATTACAACGGATGCACCGATCAGGGTTTCGCCTGTGTCATCGTCCGAAATCGTCCCTTTAATAGTGCCTTGTGAGTAGGAAAAAGAGCTAATTAATGCAAAAATTAGTGCGAACACCGCCGCCTTCCACGTTATCGTCAAATTCATTCGTTGTAGAAATAATGGTGTCAATTTTACACCTCGGAGTGCCAAAATAAAGAAATCATCGATGTGACGCGACTTACCGTCTCAATTTTTAGGAAATATTTTCTGCACAATTGAATTGTTGAGCAATTCCTTGCGCACACTTAATTGTATAATGGTGGATAGGAAAACGGGTCAAATTCATGCATGATTCCGTAGGCCGCTTCAACTATATCCTCGTGATTTGGCTTCGAAAAGTAGTCACCATCAGTCCCATAAGCCGGTCGATGAGCCTTTGCTGAAAGGGTTATTGGCTTGCTGTCGAGATGGAAATATCCATCTTGTTCATTTAAAATTTTGTCAAGAAGAAAAGCAGAGGCGCCACCAGGCACATCTTCATCTACAATCATGAGTCGATTAGTCTTTTTCAGACTTTCAACAACCATGTGATTTTTATCGAAAGGCAATAAAGTTCTGGCATCTATTAGCTCAACGTCCACATTCATCGAGCTAAGTGACTCTACCGCTTCTTCAACAATATTGAATGTGGATCCGTATGACACGATAGTGAGATCTGTTCCTGCCTTCACAATCTCAGGTATTCCCAATGCTACCTTATATTCACTCAGGTTTGACGGTAGTCGTTCTTTACTGCGGTATGCGTTCAACGGTTCTACTACTAAAGCGGGATCATCTCCTTGCAGTAAGGTGTTGAACATACCTGCGGCAGTAGTCATGTTTCGGGGAACACAAATGTGAATCCCTCGGATAGCGCCGAGAATAGCTCCCATTGGTGAGCCCGAATGCCAAACCCCTTCTAATCTGTGGCCTCTTGTGCGAACAATCAATGGGGCCTTTTGACCTCCTTTGGTGCGGTATTGAACTGTTGCCAAATCATCGCTCATTATTTGCAGGGCATAAAGCAAGTAGTCCAAATACTGGATCTCGGCAATAGGTCGGAGTCCGCGCATCGCCATGCCGATTCCCTGGCCTATAATGGTGGCTTCTCGAATACCCGTATCAGAAACTCGAATTTCTCCAAACGCTTCCTGCATTCCTTCCATACTCTGATTGACTCCACCGATCTTTCCAACGTCCTCGCCAAAGGTTAAAACCTCCGGGTATTTCTTAAACAGTGCAGCAAAATTATCGCGTAGTACAATTCGTCCATCGACCTTTTCATCAGAGTCGTAGGTCGGTTTGATTTCTCCGATTTTTAGAGGAGATTGTTCGCTTTCGCTGTACAAATGAGAGCTGTAACGATCGTTATTGAGACTCCGATAATTCTCTATCCATAATTGCAATTCGCTGCGGATCGGATCATCACTATCTCGAAAACTATAAAGTAATTTTCTTGCACCTGAAAGCAAATCTTTGCGAAGAGGTTCCGTTAAGGACTTCAGGTCGTTTTGAACAGACCGGATCTCTCCGTTTCCTTCTGCCTTTTCAAAAATTGAGAATAACTGTTCGCGTTCAGTTAATATATCATCCTGAAACTCTTTCCACGCTTCTTTCTGTGCTGAGCGAACATCTTTCTTTGCTTGCTTGGCTATGGCTTCTAACTCTTCTTCCGTAGATAAGTCGTGCTCGAGAATCCAAGTCTTAAACTTGACAATGCAATCGTGTTCTTTTGCCCACTCCAATTGTGCTTTTGACTTATATCGTTCATGTGAACCTGATGTGGAGTGGCCTTGAGGTTGAGTTACCTCCTCGACGTGTATAAGCACAGGGACATGCTCTTTGCGAGATATAGCTACAGCATCTTCATATGTTTTTATGAGGTTGACATAATCCCAGCCTCTTACTTTGAAAATTTCATATCCCGGGCTATTCTCTGACCTCTGAAATCCTTTGAGAGCTTCAGAAATACTACCTTTTGTTGTTTGATATTTTTTAGGAACAGAAATTCCATATCCATCATCCCAAACGGACATGACCATGGGTATTTGCAAAACACCGGCGGCATTGATGGATTCCCAAAATACTCCTTCACTGGTGCTTGCATCACCTATGGTTCCAAACGCTACTTCATTTCCCTGATTTGAGAATTTTTCAAATCCTGCATGAAGTTCCTTGTTTTTACGATAGATTTTTGAGGCTTGCGCCAACCCAACAAGTCGGGGCATTTGTCCCGCAGTGGGAGAGATGTCTGCAGAAGAATTTTTTTGAGTTGTAAGATTCTTCCAGTTTCCATTTTCATCCAGATTTCTGGTACTGAAGTGTCCGCCCATCTGCCTGCCTGCGCTGGCTGGTTCTTTCACAGGGTCGGGGTGTGCATATAAACCGGCAAAAGCTTCTTTTACTGATAGCGCCCCTATGGCCATCATAAAAGTTTGATCACGGTAGTATCCGGATCGAAAATCGCCATTTTGAAATTGCTTCGCCATGGCAATTTGAGCCAATTCTTTTCCGTCTCCGAAAATTCCGAATTTGGCTTTTCCCGTCAGAACTTCTTTTCTACCCAAAAGTGAAGCCTCACGGCTCTCGCATGCTAATTTATAATCTGTAATAATCTCTTGAATAAACGCTTCCTCCTCTACGGAAACGTTTTGTTCTTCGGTCGTCATGTAGGTGGCATTTAGATGCTGCAAAGATAGCAAAAGCGAATGCCATTTTTCAGTAGTGGGTGGGGATTCATAAGAACGGTCTGCTGCTCAATGCTTTCCCAGCCAAACGGAAGGGACGATGTTTGGCATCGAATAAGTGGCGGTTGTTTTTTCTGCTTCGGGTGGTTTCTCTGTAAATGGGGCCGCATGCGTGAAACCATAAATCATAGTAAGAAAGGCTACAACTACGAAGCATCCTATCAGGATCAGGGCGGGTGCATATTTCTTGGTCATGGCTTTGAGTTTTTTTAAAGCAGGCCCTGCCTAAAAGGGCCTGCTTTATGTTGTTTGGTTTGTTTAATGGTTAGCAGTTAATCATTGTCTTTATTAATGTCTAAGTCTTCTGGTAATTCCGCTTCAATCTGCTTGGCTGATTCTTGTAAAATGTCTTCCCTTGCCTGTGCTTTTTCCTCTTCACTAATTGGGCAAGTCCTACACTTTAGTCCTTTCTCTGTCATCAGCCACGTATGGCCCAACATATTTCGGTCACGGGTATTGGTGACATTCGGAATATCGTAGATCACCTCCTTAGAACTAGGTGCTAGTGTTATAGCTTTTCCTATAGGAATGTAGAGAATGTAGCGTGCTTTTTGAGACCTTACCTTATTTCCCTTTTCAAGAATGAAATAAGGTGATACCCTCAAACTATCGTTGCTTATCGACCAGCTCGATTTCATTTGACGAGCGTTCCTGATGGCATCTTTTTGCGAAGAACCTCTCGCCGATTTTTCAACTTCAAAAAGAAAACGATCTCCAGCTGCTTGCCTAGTGGTTAATGTGTTCTTTCCGACGTACACTACATTAGTCGAATCAACCCATGGAATTGTTACACCACCTTCGAAAAAAATCGAGCCGTCAATAAAGTCTCCGGAAAATTTGAATCGAGTGAGTTCGCTTCCTTCAATATCCAAAATCAGAGTATCAATGCGAGAATCGACATCCATTTGCAGGGTTTCCGTAAATCTTGCTTTCGTTTGACGATTCTCGAATAATTGAACACCACTGGCAGCTAGTAACCCAATACCTACGAACCAAATGACAATTAATGCTATCGCAACGATACCCGAGTAGCGAATCTTCTGAAAGAGTATTCTGATTCCAAGTAAGAGTATTGAAACGGCCGGAACTCCTAGTACCAGTGCTATTCCTCCTACGAATAGTCCTCTATTGGTAGAGTCAGCCAAGGTAGAATTCATAAACTCTCTTAGCTCACCGGAACCGGTAGCTGATAGAAACGAATCAATTCCAAAGAGTCCGGTAATCAGAGCCATTAACGCGAATGCTCCTGCCAGAAAAAAGACTACTCCCAAGATTTTTGCCAAGACGACAATCAGGACTTTCAGAATTCTTCCGAGTGCATCGAAAAAATCACTGATGACGTCGCCTAGATGCTTTCCCGCGCTGTTGACGCGGTCACCGCTGATGTCATTTCTTTTACCAAAATCTTTGATATCGTCTTTGATATCCGAAAATGACTCATTTACTTTCTTTGAGATATTGTTTACTGTAACTGCTTCACCCCTCATCTGGAGTTTCTCAGCAGTGGTTTTTGCCTTCGGTATAATCAAGGCAAGTATAATGTACACGATTGGTCCCACACCGAATGCGATCGTTGAGATTACAAACAGGGCTCTTAGAATAATTGGATCCCAGCCCAAGTAGGCACTTAGACCGCTACAAACTCCAAATAATAGTTTGTCATCAGGATCCCGGAAAACACGCTTTTCGTACTTTTTTCCTGAGGTTTTTCTCTTAAACTCCTGTTCCATTTCTTCATCTTCTGCATCGATGTAGTCTTCAGGTTTACCCATAATAGCAATGACCGCTTCTACATCTTCAAAGACGATTACCTGCTTGCTTTCATTGATTCTTTCTGAGAAGAGTTCAGAAACCCTCAATTCGATATCAGATATTATTTCGTCTGCACTTTGGTGACCTTCGAATGAGTTCCGAATCGCCTCCAAGTATTTTTCCAATTTGGCGAAGGCATCTTCTTCTATACTGAAAATGCGTCCGCCTATGTTTACGTTTATTGTCTTATTCATGATAGTCAGTCCTTGGTAGTGGTTTGTTTAACGGCGTGAACCAATTCATTCCATGTTTGGCTCAATTCGCTTAGAAATTGTTCTCCTAGCTCGGTGAGCTTATAGTATTTTCTCGGGGGGCCTGATTTGGATTCCTCCCAGCGGTAGTCCAGAAGACCCGCATTCTTGAGTCGCGTCAGCAAGGGATAGAGAGTACCCTCAACTACGATGAGCTTTGATTCCTTTAGCTCGCCTATAATATCCGATGGATACATTTCTTTTTGGCTGAGCAGTTGAAGAATCACAAACTCAAGGACTCCTTTCCGCATTTGCGCTTTTGTGTTTTCAATCTTCATAATTGGAGTCGTTCTGATTCGTGAATTAGGTGCTGAATTTCCCTGCCATAGGGATTTTTGTATTCGGCCCCTGTTTTTGAATTTGCCATTTATTTAACTTGTTTAATGTTTAACCGATACAAACATACATATTTAATACAGTACTATGCAAAACAAAGTACCATAATTTAACCAAGTACTATTTGGGTGGTTTTATTTGAGGATAAATGGTTGGTGTTGTAGTTTTTTGAAACCTTCACCGCTTATTCAGGTATACTTTCGAGAATAAAGAAACCTCAAGCATGAAAAAGTTATTCTCCATAGTAATAGGAATAGCAGTTGTGGCTCTGATCCAATCCTGTTCAAGCGGACAAAAGAAATGCGCGGCTTACACCAAGCATGATACGAGCAACCAGCCATCCTATCACGAGGTGCAATAAGCATCCAAGAAACCTGCAAGATCAAGAATACGAATCGGCCTATGTGCCGATTCTTTTTGTTTCTAACCCTCTTATTAATGCGTAATTTTGCGCTGTGAAAGCGGAGATAATTACCATTGGCGACGAGATATTAATCGGTCAAACCATAGATACCAATTCAGCCTGGCTTGGGGAGCAACTTCATCTGATAGGTGTAAAGCTGAATAGAATAGTTACCATCAGCGACACCCCTGAGGCCATTCGTGACTCTATAGACGATTCTTTTAATCGAGCCGATTTGATATTGATGACCGGCGGGCTTGGGCCTACCCAAGATGATGTGACCAAAGTAACTTTAGTAGAATTTTTTGGGACTACCCTTGAGCGGAATCAAGAAGTTTTAGATGAGATCGATTCCTACTTTACGGCCAAGGGATTGCAAATGCTCGAGTCGAACCGCAAACAGGCCGATCTTCCCAAAGACGCTAAAATCCTTCGCAATACCAGAGGCACCGCAATGGGAATGTGGTTTGAGAAAAATGGGAAAGTATTGATCTCAATGCCTGGAGTGCCTTACGAAATGAAAGGCATAATGCAGGACCATGGTCTACGAATGCTCCAAGATTTCTTCCCCACAAAGACAATCCTGCATCAGACGATTCAAACACAAGGCATCGGTGAAAGCTTTCTTGCCGAGATAATCAGCGATTGGGAAACTGCATTAAGAAATGACGGTGTATCTCTGGCTTATTTGCCTTCACCTGGCTTGGTTAAGTTGCGACTTACTGCTTATGCTGATAGTGCTAATAAAGACGAGGTATCTGATAAAATAGCACATTACATTTCGGAGTTAGAAAGGAGGATTCCTGAATATATTTTTGGGAGGGAAAAGGATACGGTCGCAAAAGCTGTTCAGGATCTTTTTCAGTCTCGCGGCTTGACTTTGGCAGCCGCCGAAAGTTGTACCGGTGGATTAATTGCTCACGAGATCACTTCTATTCCGGGTTCTTCAGCCCACTTTATGGGATCTATGGTTACATACAGCAACCAAGCTAAGACGATCATTTTAGGTGTAAAGGAAGAAAGCCTGGAAGAGTATGGTGCTGTGAGTGAACAGGTGGTTAGAGAAATGGCTGAAGGAGTGAGGCAGAAACTGGGTTCAGATTATGCAATTGCTACTTCAGGAGTAGCAGGTCCTGATGGTGGTACCGAAGAAAAACCGGTTGGAACGGTATGGGTTTCTGTCGCAGGTCCTGGAAAAACCTTGTCAAAAAGACTCAATTTGGGTAAAAGTCGTGAGCGAAACATCAGAATATCAATGCTTAGCGTCTTGAATTGGTTGAGACAAGAAATTATTTCGGGAACCTTTGAATAATAGATAGAAAATACCGTTATTTGCACCCCACTTTTTACACCCTAAAGGACAGTAATCATGGCTAAAGCATGTGAACTTACGGGCAAGACAGCAATGGTTGGTAACAATGTTTCGTTTTCGAACAGAAGAACCAAGCGTCGCTTTAACCCGAATTTGATAAGAAAGAAATTTTACCTCGCAGAGGAGAAAAAATGGATCGAACTGACAATTTCGACTTCAGCTCTTCGCACGGTTAACAAGATTGGATTAGCCAAAGCTTTGAAAAGAGCGAAAGAAAAAGGCTATTACAACGGATAATAAGAGTAGAAATGGCAAAGAAAGGCAATCGCGTTCAAGTTATTTTGGAATGCACTGAGCACAAGGAGACGGGCATGCCCGGAACTTCTCGTTACATCACTACCAAGAATAGAAAAAACACTCCGGACAGAATGGAGCTCAAGAAGTACAATCCTATCTTGAAGAAAAAGACTGTCCACAAGGAGATTAAATAATACTGAGTCATGGCAAAGAAGACCGTAGCAACACTCCAGACAGGTGGCGGAAAGAACCACTCAAAAGTGATTAAGATGATAAAGTCTAAATCAGGTTCTTACAGCTTTCGTGAAGAAATCGTAACCAACGATAAAGTGGGCGACTTCTTCAAAGAAGACAAATAGTCCTCCATGTAATAATTTTACAAGCCTTTTTCCAAAATTCGGAAAAAGGCTTTTTGTGTTTTAATAGATCAAAGCATGGGAATCTTTAATTTTTTCTCGAAAGACAAGAAGGAAAAGCTTGACGAAGGTTTGGAAAAAACCAAAACCGGTCTGTTTTCCAAACTTACCAAAGCCGTCGCCGGAAAGTCAAAGGTTGACGAAGAAGTGCTCGATGAACTCGAGGAGATCTTGATCTCTTCGGACGTTGGAGTGAATACTACGCTCAAAATCATAGAGCGCATCGAAGAGCGAGTAGCCAAGGATAAATACCTCGGTACAGGAGAACTCGACAAGATTCTTCGTGAAGAAATAGCTGCTTTGCTTGAAGAGAATAATTCAGGAGTTGCCACTGAATATTCTGTTCCTGATACCCATAAGCCTTATGTGATCATGGTAGTGGGTGTGAACGGAGTTGGTAAAACGACCACTATCGGAAAGTTGGCTTATCAGTTTAAGAAGATCGGAAAGAAAGTTGTGTTAGGAGCAGCTGATACTTTCCGTGCGGCAGCGGTAGATCAACTCATTATATGGTCTGAAAGAGCAGGAGTTCCAATTGTCTCTCAAGGTATGGGTGCTGATCCTGCTTCAGTAGCATTCGATACCCTTCAATCTGCGGTAACGCAAAATGCCGATGTGGTATTGATTGATACGGCCGGAAGGCTCCACAACAAAGTGAACTTAATGAATGAGCTGACCAAGATTCGCCGCGTGATGGATAAGATCGTCCCGGGAGCGCCCCATGAGGTGCTTTTGGTATTGGACGGGAGTACTGGTCAAAATGCCATTGAGCAAGCGCGTCAGTTCACTAAAGCCACAGAGGTAACGGCTTTAGCATTGACTAAAATCGACGGCACTGCCAAAGGAGGTGTCGTCATAGGAATATCAGATGAATTTAAAATTCCCGTAAAGTACATCGGGGTAGGAGAGGGAATGGAGCACTTACAAGTGTTTAATAAATACGAATTTGTTGATTCCCTTTTCAGCAAGTAAGGTGTAGGATGAAGACGAAGACCCTAAAAAAGAACAAGGTTAATGTAGTTACTCTAGGCTGCTCAAAGAATATCTACGACAGTGAGGTAATGATGAACCAGCTTCAGGCAAATAAGTATGACGTGGTGCATGAAAGTGACGACGGAGATGCCTCAGTCGTTATCATCAATACCTGTGGATTTATCGATAATGCCAAGCAAGAGAGTATTGACACCATTATTCAATGGGCTGATGCCAAAGAGCGTGGATTTGTAGATAAAGTCTACGTTACGGGATGTCTTTCGGAACGGTATAAGGGAGATCTTGAAACAGAAATCCCCGAAGTGGATGCCTATTTCGGTACGCGTGAATTACCTCGATTGCTGAAAACTCTGAAGGCTGATTACAAGCATGAGTTAGTGGGAGAGCGATTGCTCACGACTCCATCTCATTACGCCTATTTCAAAATTGCAGAGGGATGTGACCGACCTTGCTCGTTTTGTGCCATTCCGCTAATGCGTGGTAAGCACCGCTCAACTCCAATCGAGGAATTGGTGGAGCAAGCCAAGGGACTTGCAGCGAAAGGAGTAAAAGAGCTGATGCTTATTGCACAAGATTTAACTTATTACGGCCTTGATATTTATAAGAAGCGAGAGTTAGCGAAATTGCTTCAGGCTTTAGCTGATGTGGAAGGAATCGAATGGATTCGTTTGCACTACGCCTTTCCGAGTGGCTTTCCTATGGAGGTGCTCGATGTGATGCGCGAGCATCCAAACGTTTGCCTATATCTCGATATCCCACTTCAACACGCCTCAACGCGAATGCTCAAAGCGATGCGACGAGGAATCACCCGAGAGAAGACGACTGAATTGATCCGCAAAATTCGCGAGCAGGTTCCCGGAATCGCTGTGAGAACAACCCTCATTTCCGGATACCCTGGCGAGAGTGAAGAAGACCACGCTGAAATGTTGGAATGGGTTGGCGAAATGCGCTTTGACCGATTGGGCTGTTTCACCTATTCGCACGAGGAGAATACGCATGCTTTTAATTCGGAGGACGACGTCCCTGAAGAATTGAAGAAGCAACGTGCCGATGAAATTATGGAATTGCAAAGCGGCATTTCACACGAGATCAATCAAGAAAAAGTTGGTAAAACCTTTAAGGTGATGATCGATCGAGTAGAAGGTAACGACTACATCGGTCGCACCGAATTTGACTCACCCGAGGTGGACAACGAAGTGATTATTCCTAAATCGACGGGCTATGCGCGGATTGGTGATTTTGCCGAAGTGAAGATCACGGATTGTGCTCCGTATGATCTCTATGGGGAGTTGGTCGCTCCTTAAGAATTCCTTCAGTCTTATAGTAGATTTCATCTTTTGTTAATCTGCTCTCCACATGTTTTTGAATACTGTGAGCTCCTTCCCTTCTAGGAGTTGACTTATGCAAGTCTCTTGCTTGAGGCTGGAGTGAATTGTTTAGCAAGTCCTAAGAAACCCTAAATAAAACGGCGCATTTTTCCGATATTTGCCCCCTCAAAATAAACCTCTATGAGCGACGACAAAAAAGTCATATTCTCCATGGTGAAGGTCAATAAGACCACACCTCAAGGAAAGCAAATACTCAAAGACATATACCTCTCCTTTTTCTACGGAGCGAAAATCGGAATCCTCGGTCTCAACGGGGCGGGAAAATCAACGGTGTTGAAGATTATCGCTGGTCTAGATGAAGCCTACAAAGGCGAAGTAGTTCGTTCTCCTGGATACACTCTTGGCTACTTGCCGCAGGAACCCGAATTGGATGAATCCAAAACAGTGAAGGAAATCGTGATGGAAGGGGTGAAAGAAATTACCGACGTACTTCAGGAATATGAAGACATCAATAACAAGTTCATGGACGAAGAGATCATGAACGACCCCGACAAAATGCAGAAGTTGATCGATCGCCAAGCGGAAGTACAGGAGCGGATCGAAGCACTCGGTGCATGGGACTTGGATACGAAATTAGAGATCGCCATGGATGCCCTTCGAACGCCTGAAGGTGATACTCCTGTAAAGAACCTTTCGGGTGGGGAACGTCGTCGCGTCGCACTGTGCCGACTCCTTTTGCAAGAGCCTGATATCTTGCTACTCGATGAGCCTACCAACCACCTCGATGCCGAATCGGTAATGTGGCTGGAGCAGCACCTACAACAGTACAAAGGAACGGTACTGGCCGTGACTCACGACCGTTACTTCCTAGACAATGTAGCGGGATGGATTCTCGAGCTCGACCGCGGACAGGGTATTCCTTGGGAAGGAAACTATAGCTCGTGGCTCGACCAGAAATCCAAGAGACTTGCGCAGGAAGAGAAAAAAGAGAGCAAGCGACGAAAAGAATTGGAGCGCGAGTTGGAATGGGTTCGCATGAATCCAAAAGGCCGCCAAGCCAAGAATAAAGCACGTATCGCCAACTACGACAAGATGATGGCTGAAGGCACCAAGGACAAGGAACAACGCATTTCCTTGGCTATTCCTAACGGTCCACGACTCGGGAACGAAGTAATCGAAGCGGTGGATGTGTCGAAAGGATACGGCGACCGTCTGCTTTACGAAGGACTGAATTTCAAATTGCCACCCGCAGGTATCGTGGGAATCATAGGACCGAACGGTGCAGGTAAAACCACTTTATTTCGCATGATAATGGGTGAGGAAAAACCCGATTCAGGTGAATTCAAAATCGGCGAAACGGTAGAAATCGGATATGTGGATCAGCAACATGATGATCTCGATCCAGAGAAAACAGTCTGGGAAGTTGTTTCAGGTGGAACGGAGTTTTTGGAAGTAGGCGGAGAGAAAGTCAACTCACGTGCTTACTGCTCCAAATTCAACTTTAATGGCCCCGAGCAGAACAAGAAAGTCGGAGTGCTTTCCGGTGGCGAGCGAAACCGACTGCACTTGGCAATGACTTTAAAAACAGAAGCAAACGTGCTCCTGCTCGATGAGCCGACCAACGATATTGATGTGAATACTCTTCGTGCTTTGGAAGAAGGTATTCAGAGTTTCGCGGGCTGCGCCGTGGTAATCTCTCACGACCGCTGGTTCCTCGACCGAATCTGTACGCATATTCTCGCATTCGAGGGAGACTCACAAGTGTACTATTTCGAAGGTTCGTTTAGCGAATACGAAGAAAACAAGAAGAAACGATTGGGTGATGTGAGCCCGAAGCGGATTAAGTATCGGAAGTTGGTACGTGGATAATTGACGATATTACGAGGTATTAAGTATAAAGACGGGTTTTACTCTTAATACTTAATACTGCCGTCTTAATACTGAATAACATATGCCCAACACCCCTAAAGGAACAAGAGATTTTCTGCCTGACGTCGTTCGCAAGCGAAACTACATCTTCGGGACGATACGTGCGGTTTTTGAGAAGTACGGCTATCAGCCGATTGAGACTCCCGCGATGGAGAACTTGGAAACCTTAACAGGGAAGTATGGCGATGAAGGGGATCGATTGATTTTTAAGATTCTACAACGCGATCAAAAATTACAGAAAGCACTCAGCGCTGTCCTAAATCAAGGAGAAACTGAAGATGGGAAGTTGTCGGAAAAAAATCTGGCGGATATTGCATTAAGATACGACCTCACCGTTCCCTTTGCGCGATTCGTCGTCCAGCACCAAAACGACCTCAGCTTCCCTTTCAGGCGCTACCAAATTCAACCTGTTTGGAGAGCTGACCGTCCGCAGAAAGGCCGCTACCGCGAGTTTTTTCAATGCGATGCCGATGTGGTGGGAACCGATTCGCTGAGATGTGAAGTGGAGTATTGCCAGATTTTCGATGAGGTATTTTCCGAGCTGGGATTGCCTGTTGAGATTCGTCTCAATAACCGAAAACTGCTCGCAGCTCTGGCCGAATACATCGGTGAGAAAGACCGTTTGGTGCCGATGACCATCGCCATTGACAAGCTGGACAAGATGCCTATGAATGCCGTTTTGGAAGATTTGCGAAAGCAGGAGTTTCCCGAGTCGGCCATCGATAAGCTTAAAAGTTTTTTGGAAATAGCCGCCGAGAAATTGCCCAATGCCGAGATGCTGAATCGAGTTGCAACGCTTTTGGGCGAAAGCCCAGAAGGTCAAAAAGGAGTAGAGGAACTCCGATTTATCTTGGAAAAGATTGAGAAGCTAGGAATGGAATCGGCCAAAATCGTTTTGGACTTGAGTCTTGCCCGCGGACTGAATTATTACACTGGTGCCATTTTCGAGGTGAGGCCATTGACAGAAAGTCAAGTAGGTAGTATCTGTGGCGGCGGACGTTATGACGACCTCACGGGAATTTTCGGAATGCCGAACATGTCGGGAGTAGGAATCTCTTTTGGTGCCGACCGAATCTACGATCTTCTCGAAGCCGAGAATGCCTTTCCCGATAAGGAGACCGAAGGCACGAAATTGCTTTTTGTGAATTTTGGCGAAAGCGAAGCCGACTACTGCCACAATGCTTTGGTGAAAATCAGAAAGGCAGGCATCCGTGCGGAGCTTTATCCCGATGGGGCCAAGATGAAAAAGCAAATGAAGTACGCCAACGACAAACAAGTACCTTTTGTGGCACTAGTGGGGGAGAACGAGATGAACAGTGGCCACCTGACCCTGAAAGACATGGAGAGCGGCGAGCAATTTGCCCTCGACATTGACGAACTCATTCAAAAACTCACTTGATGCAACACGCCATTTCTGATGAATATTTAACCCTGGACAAAGTAGACGAGATCGTTCGTTCAGGTGCGAAGTTGGAGTTGAGTGAAGGAGCGAAGAAGAAAATTATCAAGTGCCGGGAGTATCTGGACCAACGAATGGAGAAATCCGATGATCCGATCTATGGAATTAACACTGGGTTCGGTTCATTGTGCAACACCACAATCAGCAATGAAAGTCTTGGGCAATTGCAGCAAAATCTGGTGACCTCCCATGCGGCGGGAACGGGAAAAACAATTCGGCCCGAGCTGATCAGATTGATGCTTTTGCTAAAGATTCAAGGCTTGTCTTACGGCCATTCGGGCGCTACACTTGAATTGGTAGAGCGATTGATTTGGCATTATAACAACAATGTCCTTCCTGTGATTTACGATCAAGGAAGCCTCGGCGCTTCGGGCGATCTGGCCCCATTGGCCCACTTGGCCTTGCCGTTGCTCGGTCTCGGCGAAGTTTGGGAAAAAGGCGAGAAGCGTCCAACTGCTCAGATTTTGGCCAATTACGGCTTGGAGCCTTTGGCTTTGAAAAGTAAGGAGGGCTTGGCGATGCTGAACGGTACTCAGTTTATGAGTGCTTATGGAGTGGCCATTTGCCTGGATGCAAAACGGCTACTCGACATGGCCGACCTGATTGGCGCGACGTCTCTCGAGGCGTATGATGGACGCCCCGAACCGTTTAACGATGCGGTGCATGTAGTGCGTCGTCAGCCGGGACAGCGAATGGTGGCAGAGCATTTCCGAAACCTGCTGGGCGACAGCGAGAATTTCTACAAGGCCAAAGCCCACGTTCAGGATCCCTATAGTTTCCGTTGCATTCCTCAAGTGCATGGAGCGGCCCGCGATGCGGTGAACCACTGCCTCGATGTTTTTGAGAATGAGATCAATTCCGTTACTGACAACCCTACCATCTTTCCCGAAATGGATGAGATCATTTCGGCAGGAAATTTCCACGGAGAACCTTTGGCACTGGCCCTGGATTTTATGGCGATTGCTATGGCCGAGATCGGCAGCATTTCCGAACGGAGAATTTATAAATTGGTGGGAGGAACCCGTGGTTTGCCCGCCTTCCTGGTCGCGAACCCAGGATTGAACTCGGGATTTATGATCCCTCAATACACAGCCGCGAGTATCGTGAGCAAGAACAAGCAGCTCTGCACGCCCGCCTCTGTTGATACCATTGACTCGTCCAACGGGCAGGAAGACCACGTGAGTATGGGAGCCAACGCTGCTGTGAAAACCATGGAAGTTGTAGAAAACGTGCAGTCCGTTCTAGCCATTGAGCTTTTGAATGCCTGCCAAGCGCTTCACCTTAGGGGAACGGAAGGTTGTGCTTCCGGCATCAAAAACCTGTATGCCGCTTACCGCAAAACTGTTCCTGCTATCGAGCACGATCAAGAGATGTACTTATTAATTGCGAAGAGCAAGGAGTTTTTAGATGAACTTTTGGTGAGTAAGTATCTTCAAAAGAAATGATGAATATGACAATGAAGAATTTAAAATGAGGATTGTCCGCTCTCGACTCGTGACACAATTTTAGGGCCGTTTGCTAATCAGTTAGCAGGAACGCTAATCGAACTTGAACATTTTTAATTCTCAATTGCTCATTCTTAATCGAACATCCCTAATTGAACATTCTTAATTGCACCATTTGAAACCTATCCATACCCAATTCTTCAAAGTCATTTGTTTCCTGAGTTTGCTCAACGCGTCTTACGGAATTATCTCGGGAGTGCTCGGAGCCATCGCTCCGCCGGATGTGGATCAGGCCTTTATAGATGGCTTCATGGAGCGGCTTGATCAATTTGAATTACCGATGGAAGGGCTTCGCGACGATGTAAAGACCTATTACCTCAACCTGATGCTGACGATGGGAAATGTAGCAGCTGCCAATTTTCTCTTTTTTGGGATTGAGATGATCGGGGTCATATTGATGTTTCGACTCAACCGAATCGGTTTTGTACTCTACATCGCTTCGCAAATCGGTTTGGCATTTATTCCTGCCGTCTTTGGTGGCTTTAGCCAATTTGGAATTGCCGTGCTTGTTTTCACCTTGCTTTGGAATCTGGTTTGGATCATCATGTACCAAACACAAGTCAAGAAATTCCCCAAGGAGTGAAAAAGATTTACCTCTTTTCCGGCATGGGTGCCGATACTCGCCTATTTAAAAATCTCGGCTCGATCGAAGGCTACGAATTGGTTCCATTGGAATTTATTCATCCCAAAGAATCGAAAACGTTAAGGGACTATGCACAGCTTTTAGCGGAGCACTACACTTTCGAAGAGCCTTATTTTCTCGGTGGAATTTCCATGGGTGGAATGATTGCTCAGGAGCTGGCGCACGTAACCAATCCCTCGGGATTGGTGCTCATCTCCACAGCGACTTCACGAGCAGAAATGCCCCTGCTATTTGAATGGGCTCGCCAACTTCGATTGGCTTCACTTTTTAATAAACCCGCTCTTGAAGGCATAGCCAAATTTGCCGATCAGTTTACGATGAAGTCTCCCGAAGGGCGGAAGCTATTTTTGGATATGCTTCACGATTCTGATCCTGATTTCATGAAGTTTGGGGCTAAGTCTATCCTCGAATGGGAACCACCTGAAAACAAGCTTCCCACGGTGCGCATCCACGGAACGATCGACCGGGTTTTCCCCGCATCAAAGATCACCGATGCTACGATGATCGAAGGAGGCAATCATTTTATGATTTTTGAGAGAGGGGAGGAAATAACGAAAATTATTTCCCAAACAATTGATGATATATTGGTTAGAATAAATTACCTCTCAGACGAATGCCGCTCATAACCTTATGGCCGCCGTTCGTACAAAAGTTGATTCCCTTGCATATTATTCTTTCACCTTTGCGCAGTTATCCAGTCGGTATTTTTACGATTCCCGTGCAACCTTTTGGGATTTACGTGTCACTAGGAGCAAGAACCAAAACGAAACAATAAATTAACCATGAGAATTATCACACTAATGCTTGTACTCGTGAGTGCTTCAGCGCTTGCGCAGTCCAAGTATACCTTGAGCGGATACCTGCGGGATTCTGAGAACGGGGAAGGCCTGATCGGTGCCACCGTTTACGTGGACGAAATCGCTTCCGGAACCACTACAAATGTTTACGGTTTCTACTCGATTTCTTTGCCGGAAGGCACGTACAACATTACTTTCAATTACCTTGGTTTTGCCGCGCAAACGGAATCTGTAGAATTAACCGGCGATCGCACATACGACGTCGAAATGCAACCAGATCGAAAACTACTCCAAGTCGTTGAGGTCACCGCCGATAAAGCAAATGAGAATGTCAAGAACCTCGACATAGGAGTTGAGAAGATGGATGCTCAAATGGTGAAGGATATCCCACAATTCATGGGAGAGGTAGATATCATCAGAAGTATTCAGCTTTTACCGGGAGTTTCTACAGTGGGAGAAGGAGCTACGGGGTTCAACGTTCGCGGAGGAAATATCGATCAAAACCTTATTCTTTTGGATGAGGCCACGGTATTTAATTCCTCTCATCTGTTCGGTTTTTTCTCGGTGTTCAATGCCGATGCCGTAAAGGATTTGACGCTTTACAAAGGTGGTGTTCCCGCCAAGTACGGTGGGCGGCTTTCCAGTGTTCTAGACGTTCGTCAAAAAGAGGGAAACTCTAAAAAGTTTGCAGGCAACGCTGGTATCGGACTGGTATCAAGTCGATTATTACTTGAAGGTCCTATCATCAAAGACAAGATGTCATTTATGGTCGCAGGTCGACGCTCATACGGCGATATTTTGCTACCCATATTTAATGAGGACTTCAGAGGGGACAAACTATTCTTCTACGATGTAAACGCCAAGCTGAACTACAAGATTGACGAAAAGAATCGACTTTTTCTTTCCGGTTACTTCGGCGCAGACCGTTTTAAATTCGGCAATGATTTTGAAAGCTACTGGGGAAACAATACAGCCACTTTGCGATGGAATCACCTCTTTAACCCAAGACTGTTCTCCAACTTTTCTGCCGTTTATAGTGACTATGAATACTCTCTCGGTGTGCCGGAAGGTGTAAACGCATTTGAGTGGGAAGCGGGGATTCAAAACACAGCTTTTAAAGCTGATTTTTCATTTTTCCCCAATGTAAAGAACACCATAGAGTTTGGTGCGCACGCTACGTTCTACAGCTTTTCTCCCGGTCGTGCCGAAGGAATTGGAGAGCAGTCTATTTTCAATGTAATTGAAGTACAAGGAGAAAATGCACTGGAAGCTGCTGCTTACATCAGTAATAAGCAAACCATCACAGAAAGACTCTCCATTGAATATGGTGTGCGGTACAGCCATTTCTTCAATTACGGTGCGCGTGATGTATTTATGTACGAAGACGACATTCCGAGTTCGGATTTAGCCATCGTGGATACCGTGAGTTTCGGAAACAGAGAAGTAATTGCCGATTTTGGTGGATTTGAGCCAAGGTTTGCAATCAACTATACCTTTTCTGAACGATCGTCGATTAAGGCAGGGTACAATCGAATGCGTCAGTACATCCAACTCGTTTCAAATACCACCGCAGCTACTCCGATCGACATTTGGACGCCTGCCGGTAAGTATGTGGATCCTGCGATTGCCGATCAGATTTCGGTTGGGTACTTCCGCAATTTTGATGACAATATGTACCAAGCATCGGTGGAGGTCTATTACAAGGACTACCAAAATCTGCTGGACTATAAGGACAATGCAGAGCTGCTGCTCAATGACAATGTGGAGACGGAGCTTTTGCAAGGAATTGGAAGAGCATATGGTTTGGAATTTCAAGTCGAGAAAGTGAAAGGTAGAATGACCGGTTGGGTGAGTTATACCTTAAGCCGAAGTGAGCTCCAAGTGGATGGCATCAATCGAAACGATTGGTATGCATCGAATTACGACAAAACTCATGACATTTCCGTAGTGGCTCAATTTAAACTTAACGAAAAGTGGAAGTTTGGTGGAAACTTTGCCTTTATGACGGGGCGACCGATTACTTATCCCGATTCCAGGTACGTGTACGAAGGAATCGTTGTTCCAAACTATACCAATCGAAATGGGGCCAGAACACCGGCTTATCACCGCTTGGATTTTTCTGCCACCTTGATTCCCAATGAAACGGATAAAGTTTTTTTCTTTTTCAATAGACCGGATACTTGGGAAGGGTCATGGACCTTCTCCCTTTACAATGCCTATGGACGAAGAAACCCATACAGCATTTTCTTCCGTCAAAATGAAGACAATCCCGCTCAGACTGAAGCAGTGCGCTTGAGCATCTTCGGAAGCATTATTCCGGGCGTTACTTATAACCTCAAATTTTAATAGCCATGAAACGAACTTTATATAAAAACCTCTTTTTGTTTTTGGCCGCTACAGCAATACTAAGCTCTTGCCAAGATGTTGTAGAACTCGACTTGCCCGAAGGCGATGAATTCTTAGTCGTAGAAGGTTGGATTACCAATGAAAATCGGCCGCATGATGTTATTCTCACCACTACGGCCGCCTATTTTGACGAAGCCGATCCCGCGCCCGTGTCCGGAGCCAATGTCTTTATCCGCGACAATGAAGGAATGGAAACTCTATTGACGGAAACAAGCCCGGGCGTTTATACTTATCCCGATTCGGGAACTGTTGGTAAAGCCTACCAACTGGAGATTGTCTTAGAAAATGGAAAACGCTACTTGTCTTCTTTCGAGGAAATTTTCGAGCCTGTTCCGATTCTAGATATCCAATGGCAGCTATCGGAAGATGAACCCGATGTAGATGACGGTGAAAATATCGATGATATTTACGATGTCCTTATCTTTACCATAGAGCCTGCCGGTCTTGGTGACAACTACCGCTGGCGTTCTATTCTGAACGGAGAAGAAGCGCGTGAACCGTTCGATATTTTTGTTACTGATGACCAATTCGTAGACGGAAATCCAATTCCTGATTTTAACGTGACGGATGAACTTTACTCTCAGTTTGATACAGTTGTGATCATTCAAGAACGCATCTCGCGTGACGCACGCGAATTCTTACAATTGTTGCAAACGCAGACAGCCTTTGTGGGTGGACCTTTCGATCCTCCTCCTTCACCCATTCGAGGAAACATTGAAAATGTGAATGATCCTGATGATATAGCGCTGGGCTTTTTCGGAGCTTCAGGAAGAGATAGGGCCACGATTGTGGTGGGAGTGGAGTGAGTTTTTTGAAGTTTTAAGACCGAAGTACAAAGTCATTTTGATAGGTGGCCTTCTTAATACTTCGTACCTAATACATCGTTATCAGATACGCCACCAGCATCGCCAGCGGAAAAATGATCACAGGGGCCAATACAAAGAAGTAACCACCGCTGATTCTAAAGTCTTTTTGCTCGAGTAGATTCGTGCTGTAGGCTATTGCATTCGGGGGAGTAGAGACAGGTAGAAAAAGGGCGCATGAGGCGCAGAGCGCCACAATCAATGGAACCGAAAGTTGGTAGGTGCCTGATAGCCCGAGTGCTATCGGAACTAGAATCGAGGTAGCTGCCGTGTTTGACATGACATTGCTCAAGGCCAAAGTCAAATACCCAAAAAGGATGGCCAAGACGACCATGGGCATATTGATGCTTTCCAGCAATACGATAAATTCATTGGCAAGGCCAACATCAACGATGGCATGACCAAGGGCAAGACCACCGGCAACGAGCATCAGAGTGTCCCATGGTAGTGATCTGACTTCATCAGCGCGGATGATTCGCGTAAGCGTGAGAATAACAATTGGTACAGCGGAGGTTGCCGCCAAAGGAATACCGTGTAAAGTTTCGGTACTCCAAAGCAATACGGTAAAAACCAACGTGAAAATCATGATGTTACGTTCTTTTTTGTCAACTGGATGCGCTTCGTCTTCTTTCTCCATGAAGCTCAAGTCGAGTTCTTTGACTTGAGGGACATACCTTTTGCTTAGATAAACCCAAAAACTCCAAACCAAGAATAGGGCTAGTGGAACTCCAAAAGCCATCCAGGTGAGGAACTCGATTTTGATGTCAACAGCCTCTAGAGCCCCTACTGCAATGGCATTTGGCGTACTACCGATTATAGTTCCCAAACCACCAACGGATGCTGCTGCAGGGATTCCGATCAATAGGCTTTTGGTCATCGGTGCTTCCTTTCCCAGGCTTCGAGCCAATGGCAGAATACTGGTAATCATCATGGCAGCAGTGGCTGTATTCGACATGACCATGCTCGCGACGGCAGTCATCATCATAAGTCCAAAGAGAAGGCTAGTCGGTTTGGACCCAAACCGCTTTACGGTAAATTGAAACAGGGCTTTATCGAGTTGCACTCGCTGCATTCCTTCGGCAAGGAAGAACCCTCCCAATAAGAGCCAAATAACATTACTTGTCCAAGTGCCCACGTAGACCGATACGTCCATAGGCGATACGAGGAAGTAGTCTGAGCCCAGTACAAAGACCAGATAGGCAATGATGAAGATTCCCACGGCAAAAGGAGGAATGGCTTCAGTAAGCCACAAGCCGACTGCGAGAATGAGTAGGAATAGCACGTAGTTCATCGCGGGAGACGAATCCGGTATATCAATGAAATAGGCTATTCCGAGCGCTATTATGACATTCCCAATAAAAGTGGAAGTGTTGAATAAATAGTGAAATGCTTTCTTTCGATAGTGACGGAATGCGGCTCTTCTGGAGTCGTATGTTGCCATTTTCTAAGGTGTTTCTGTTTTTTCGCCTACCAGAGCGTACTGAACCAAGTTGGCGCCCATCCTCAGGGCTTCTTGACGAGTCTCTTCAGGATCATTGTGCACGGCAGGATCTTCCCAACCATCTCCGAGATCAGACTCTACGCTATAGAAGAGTACAAGTCTTCCTTCGTGAAAGATTCCGTAACCGCGCGGCGGCGCTCCATCATGTTCGTGAACTTTTGGCAGCCCTTTGTTGAAGTCGTATTTCTGGTGGTAGATGGGATGGTCAAAAGGAATTTCAACCAACTCCTTTTCGGGGAAAACCTGCTCTAGCTGATTTCTCAAAAAAGCATCCATTCCATAATTATCGTCAATGTGCAGAAAGCCACCTCCAAGTAGATAAAGCCGAAGGTTTTCACGGTCATTGCTGTTGAACACCACATTTCCGTGCCCCGTCATGTGGATGAAAGGATAGTTGAATATATCAGGGCTACCTACCTCAACATATTTCGTTTCACCAATACTCATGTTGAGTTGCTCACGGCAAAACTCCGCCAGATTGGGAACGGAAGTCGGATTGGAGTACCAGTCTCCTCCGCCACGGTATTGAAGTACCGCCAATGAAAATGAGCCGTCTTGGGCAAAGACGGAATTTGAAATCAATACGAAAAGGAAGAGAAGTTTTTTCATGCTCAGTCAAATATAAACTTAACGCGAAGACATTTGAAGCATTGCCACGGCCAAAATTCCTGCCGTTTCGGTGCGCAATCTGTTTTCATTCAGCACAACTCCTTTAAATCCTGCCTGTTCCGCTAGTTCAACTTCCTCCAGAGTGAAATCACCTTCGGGCCCGATCAAGATCAGCGATTCAGATCCTTCGGGGTTTACCTCAATGGGTGTGCGCTTTTTGTCGCTAATGCAGTGGGCGATCAATCCCCCGTTGCTATCTTTTCTCACAAGTTCTTCGAAAGTAATCATCGGCCTAAGGATCGGGACAAAAGCTCTTTGGGATTGCTTTGAAGCATTGAGAATAATTTTCTCAGACCTTTCATCTTTGATTCTCGCTCTCTCCGTTCGTTTAGAAATCAATGGAACGATTTCGCTTATGCCAAGTTCGGTTGCCTTTTCCAAGAACCACTCGAATCTACTCAGGTTTTTTGTAGGTGAAATAGCTACTGTCACACGGTGAAGTGGTTTAGGGTAGCTCTTCTTCTCCAAAACACTCACCTTGACATCCAGCTTGGAGATTTGGCTGATTTTGGCAGTGTATTGCACGCCTTTTCCGTCTCCGATCAGAACTTCATCGCCCTCCCTCAATCGAAGAACACGCGCAGCGTGCTTGCTCTCCTCAGGATTGAGAAAGCCATGTTTCGGATCGAATTCAGGGTCTAAGAAGAAGTGCATTATTTGAGAAAAAGAAACCCCATGGAAATCCATGGGGCTTCATTGAGTAATGTATTGTGTTTAAGCGTTCTCTTTTACTTGAGGTGCTGCGTTCAGAATTTCTTCAGATACGCCTGACTCAAACTTTTTGAAATTGTCTACAAACTTGCCTGCAAGGACATTGGCCTTATTGTCGTAGGCATCTTTGTCGGCCCAAGTATTTCTCGGGTTCAAAATCTCTGTAGGAACATTTGGACATTCATTTGGAATAGCCAATCCGAATATCTCATGATTGTGGTAATCAACATTATCAAGATGCCCGTCAAGAGCTGCGTGAATCATGGCTCTCGTGAACTTTAATTTGATTCGGCTTCCTGTTCCGTAGGCACCACCTGACCAACCTGTGTTGATCAACCAAACATTGGCTCCGCTTTTTTCCATTTTGTCAGCTAGCATTTCTGCGTAAACCCCCGGATGCAATGGCATAAATGGCGCTCCGAAACAAGCCGAAAATGCGCCAACAGGTTCTGTGATTCCTTCTTCAGTTCCGGCAACCTTTGCCGTGTAACCTGAAATAAAGTGGTAAGAGGCTTGGGCGGGAGTCAGTTTACTGATCGGAGGCAACACTCCGAAAGCATCAGCAGTTAAAAAGAATACGTTCTTTGGAACTCCTCCTCTCGAAGGACTTACCGCATTCTCAATATGGTGAATTGGGTAACTAACTCTCGTATTTTCAGTTTTAGTCGAATCCGTATAATCCGGCTCAGATGTACCTTCTTTGAAAACGATGTTTTCCAAAATAGCTCCAAATTTGATCGCTCGGTAAATTTCAGGTTCTTGTTCCTCGGTAAGATCAATACATTTCGCATAACATCCCCCTTCGAAGTTGAAGACGCTATCGTCTGACCAACCATGCTCATCATCTCCGATCAATCCTCGCTCAGGATCTGAAGAAAGTGTTGTTTTACCAGTTCCTGATAAACCGAAGAAAATGGCTGTATCTCCGTCTTTGCCAATGTTGGCAGAGCAGTGCATAGCCAGTACATTCTTCTGGTGTGGAAGGATAAAGTTTAATACACTGAACATCCCTTTCTTGATTTCACCAGTGTATCCAGTCCCACCTACAATGGCCATTTTACGGGTGAAGTTGATGATGGCGAAGTTTGGCTGGCGTGTTCCGTCTAACTCAGGAACAGCAAAGAAATTTGGGGCACAAACAATATTCCATTCGGGATCGTTTTTATCGATTTCCTCGTTCGTCAAACGCAGGAACATATTGTCTACAAACATATTGCTCCAAGGCAATTCGGTGACAACCCTTACCGGTACACGATACTTAGGATCGTCGCAAATGGCTGCATCCTTCACATAGACTTCGCGGCCTGTTAGGTAGGCGCACATGCGGTCATAAAGGCGATCGAAAGCGTCGGAATCAAATTTCTTATTGATATCACCCCACCAAACGGCATCGCGGGTAATATCGTCTTCTACAATAAATCTGTCTTTAGGAGATCTTCCTGTAAAGTCTCCCGTGTCAATAGCTAAAGCACCTGTGCTTGAAAGCGACCCTAGTCCTAGAACCAACGTTTCTTCTACCAATTCGGCTGGTGTTAAGTTCCAAAATGCGCTTCCCACATTTTCTAAACCCAGATAAGAGAGATCGTGTTTCTCAGGAATTCTTCCGTAATTATTCATAGTAAATGGTTTAATTCTTCAGTTGGTGTTACATGTCAAAGGTAAGGGTTTGAGGTCATAATAGAGAATGAGAATTCCTGACTTTTGACAGTTTGTATCGTGGAAAAGTTTATTAAACAGGATCATTTTAACAAATCAATCAACAGATATCCCTGTCTTCTTTGCTGTCCAAGCCCTGTATGCAAAGAACAGCCAGCCTACAATTAGTAATAAGCCTCCAATAGGAGTAATTGGTCCCAACACGGACTTCCAAGATTCAATGCCCAAAAGATCTCGAGTGCTTAAGAGATAAATAGAAATACTGAAGAATATAATACCCCCAATGAAGAGAGAGGAGAGAATCTTGAAATTTTTCGTGCTGAGTAATTTACTCCCTGAAAATCCAAGGACGATGAGTGCCAAAGAGTGCCACACTTGATAGCGGACACCTGTTTTGAAACTGTCTAGCTGCTCAGCTGAAATAAGCGCCTCGAGAGCATGAGCACCAAGCGCCCCGAGTATGACCGCCATGGCCATAGAAAGAGCACCGATGGCAATTGTTGACTTTTCGATTGAATTCATTTGTCAAAAATAGTCAAGAACAAAAAAAGGCGACCCTTCCTGGCCGCCTTTCCTGATTCATAGAGTCGAGGATCAGTTTTTCTTCAATTTTTCCATCTCTTGGTTGAAGGTTTCTTTGAACTGTTCGTAGTCATAGTCAATTTTCAACCTTTCGTCTTGAGATAACCTTTCATTCATAGCACCGATCAAGTCTTGTCCGCTCAACTCGATTGCCACATAGTATTTGTAGTTTCCGGTCTCCGTAACTTTCACTGCCTTTTGGCAAATGGTCTTAGTACCTGTTAGTTCTTGGTCCAGAACTTCACGGGTCAAACCTTCAAATCTTTCTTCTACCTCTTCGCGGTTGTTGAATTCACGTGAATTCACGTAGTTATCAATTGTTCCTTGGATGGTTGTATTGATCGCAGAGGCTAAATCAGCTCTCGCATTACTGAATGCTTTCTTTTTGGCTGTGGCCTGATCCATGCTTTCTCCCAAACCATTTGATCTGAAGAATTCATCGTTGCTGAAATACTCTTCTCCGGCGCAGTACTCGTTAATTAAAACTTCTCCTGCGGGAGCTGCTACTTCTTTGTTTTTCTTGCAAGCCGTGAAGGCTAGTCCTACCGCCAAAAATAAAAAGGCAGTTTTTGCAATTCCGGTGCTTCGTGCAATTGTTCTCATTGTTTCCGTATTAGGTTGTTAGTTTATTCAGAAATTGTGCCAAATGGCTATTGTGTTTAAAATAAGTCGTTTGCGAGCTTTCTCATCAGCTCTGATTCAATGTTTTTAGTGAAATTTTGATAAGCTTTGAGTCCGGCCTTCTCAAAAGTGAGGTCAACTCCTTTAATATCGGTTTTCGAAATCTTGTATACACTTTCACTTTTTCGAGCATCGATTACATTGGCATCGAGCTCGAGTCTTACAGTTGAAAATCCCTGTGATTCTCCCGTAGACTTCGTATCAGATTTTAATTCGATGATTACGTCGGCTTTTTTGGGATCTTTCGTAAACCGCACCCCCTTTCTATTGAGCGACGCGATAATGGCAGCACTTATTGGTTCACCGCTCATTTCGTTTCCCAAATTTCTTTCATCAGCATCGATGTGCACCAAGGGTGGTGAATAGTCGATCCGAGAAGAGATGCTTTTGCCTCTCAAAGATTCAGTCAGCTTTCGCATAAAGCTGTCTCCCTTGAAAGGTTCAAAAAGTTGTTCTGTATCGATTTCGGTTGAAAGCATATTTGGCTTAGTAGACCGTTCTGCTTCCGAAATGGGTATAGTAATTCTGCCATTGACATTGGTGGAAAGCGAACCCTTGATTCTTCCGTACTGGCCTTGGTAAACGTAGTTGATAGGAACACCCGAAAGCGGTTGGCCCGATTCTGAATCAGCCACCGATAGTTCTGCTTCGGTTTGGTAACTGTTTTGAAAAGTGAGTCTTGGCTTATTGCTTAGGTCCAATACCACTCCGTCGAGCATTGATTTGAGTCCGCTGAATAGTTCATTGTCGAGCAATATTGATTGCCCGCGAAAGACAGCCTCGTTTTTGTCTGCCCAGAACTCCTCGATGGCTTGAAGGCCTCTCAAGTAATAGTCGACCGATTCAGAGTAGCGTCCATCAGCTTCGGCGGCTTCGGCTTTCGCTAGAAAGTCCAAAGCCAATGACTCAGCCGATTCTTTTTTCTGTCGTTGCTTTTCTGCATATGTGGATTTATCGAGCCGGTAATAAACCCAATATGCATCGGCATCTTCAAACTGTTCTACAAGCTGAAAATCTTCCAAATCAAGATTGGTGCTCGTTCGTATGGTTTCTCTGAACTCTTGTTCAAATTTGTATTCGCGTTCAAGGGTGTATAAGAGAGAGTTGGAATTGACGTTCACTTTTATTTCTGAGGCTAAATCGCTTAAGGCATTCTCTTTGGCCGCACTTCTGAAATCAGTTCCCGGCGTTTTTTGGGCAACTCCAATTCCCACATAGTAAGAGTTGGTAATTGGTCTACTTTGAACCCAAGTGGGCGAAGCAGGGAAGTTCTCTGTTGTAGCAACTTTTTTTTGGCTTGAACAAGAAAATAGAAGGACGGTACATAAAAAGACATAGCTCAGAACTCTCATTGGCGCATAAGTTTTGTGAGTTCTGAGGCGAGGTCAGAAGCTACGCTTGAGTAGGCACTATTTGCTAATTGATCTACTGTTTGCAATGTCCTTTCGGCTCTCAACATACCTAAGAGTCGGTTTTTGTCAGAACGAGATGTAATCACTCCATCATCATTTGCAGGGTAGAGTTTCGTAGCTTCACCTTCATACGACGCATAATACACATCATCAGAAATCTTTTTTTCTGCGATGTCAGAAAACAGTACCTCACCGGTTTCCAGCGAGATGGCTTTGTACTGGAATGAGATGGATACTTCATTCGCATTGTAGTACTCTTTGTATGTTACCGGCTTATACCTCGTCTGGTAGTAGTGTTTGTCAGTCTCTTTATTGTAAAGTTTTACTCGGTACCCTTCAAACCCTTTCTTTTCAGAAACTTTCAATCGGCCCCTGCGCTCGGCGTAGGAAATGACGGTTCCCGTTATAATTGCCTTTGCGCCGAGCAAGTTTCCAACTTCTACAGCAGTCCCTTCATCGACAATTCCGCTCAGGCTCATTCTTTGTTCTTCCAGAATCAACTCCAAGTTATCTCTTTCGACAATTTTCAAAAAGGGATCATTGATCGCCGACAGTTCGGTAATGACAAAAGCAGTCAGTCTATCGTTCACTCCTTTTTGCTTAGAACTATTCTTGAACTCACCTATTGCCACAGGGAATTTGCCTAAGTCGAGACACTCATCCCGAAGTACAGCTACATCTTTGTAATTGGGATCAACCCGATAGATTTCATCAAATTCGTAGTAAGCCAATCTGTATCTCCCACCATCAAAATGCTGCACTGCTGCGATGTAAAGTGGTTCGTTTACGGCAGTGTTTTTAAGAGCTGAAACATCCTTATAACCAGGTTCCAACTGCTCTATTTCCTTTAGCAAGATGGTAGCCTGATTGAACTTCTTATCAGCCATCAATTCGTTGCTCTCGTTATATAGCTCCTTGATGTATGCGGCTTTTACATCTTCATAGTCATCAGTAATGTAGCGTGGGTAGGTTAGGTCTATTCCCAATCGCTCCACCTTATCGTGGTAAGCCATGGCTTCCAAATAGGAATAAACCGCTTCTTTGGTTTCTCCCATGGCCTTGGTTTTGGTGAATTCATCCACCTTGTTATTCAGCATTCGCTGGCCCATTTTGGTCAAGCCAATACGGGCATCTACATTGTTTCGATTTTTGAGTAGGGAATTGTAATAAAAGAGAGCAGCATCTGAGTATAGTCCTGCCTCTTCAAGCTTTACAGCCTTTTTTGACAGCGATTTTGAGCCATTGCATCCGTATGCTATGAAGCATATCGCCATACAATAGACCAGCTTTCTGATCAGTTTAACGTTGTATGTTTTGAGTAGAGGCATTTCTTGTCTTAAGAAGAAAATTGCAATTTATTACTGTAGCCTCTGAGCTCATGTTTTGAATTACCGTCTTTCAAAGACGAGTGATCCATTGATTTATGAAAATATTCAGGTAAATTTTTAATCATGTTTAAGAGGTCAGAAGCTAAATTAACTTTTTTCTGTTCAGAGATTAGCAACGCTCGTGCCAAATGCTCCAATCAAGTTATGCAGTAGCTCTGTTGAAAAGAAGATACGTGAGAATTTATGATGGGTTACCATAGAGTCATAACTTCGTTTTCCCTAGAATAAAGAATTGCCATTATGCAAAATGTATTGATCCTTGGAGCGGGGAGATCGTCCGTTTCACTTTTGGATTATTTGATAGAAAGATCAGGACAAAATCAGTGGAAGATTATCATTGCTGATGCGAATCCCGAAGCTGCTAAATCTCTGGTAGACGATGCCGATGTAGAATTGGTTCAGCTCGACGCCAAAAATGACTCGCAGCGGATGAAGTTGATTTCCCAAGCTGATCTGGTCATAAGCATGTTGCCGGCCTTCTTGCACATTTTAGTGGCAAAAGATTGCCTTAATGCAGGCAAGAATTTGATAACACCAAGCTACGTCAGTAAAGAGATGCGCGAGTTGGAAGATCAAGTAAAAGAAAAGGGTTTGATCTTCTTGAACGAGCTCGGAGTTGACCCGGGTATAGACCATATGTCGGCAATGAAACTCCTTGATGAAATAAGATCTCAAGGAAATGAAATAGCCTGTTTCGAAAGCTTTACCGGTGGTTTGGTAGCTCCCGAGAGTGATAACAATCCGTGGAATTACAAGTTCACTTGGAATCCGCGCAACGTAGTACTTGCCGGACAAGGTGGTGCGGTGCAGTTTAAACACAATGGCAGATTCAAATACATTCCTTACCAAAAGCTATTTAGACGTACTGAGATTATTGAGATTCCAGGGTATGGTCGCTTCGAAGGATACGCCAATCGCGATTCGCTGAACTATCGAGGTACTTACGATCTGAAAGGTATACCTACTATTTATCGCGGAACTCTGCGTCGTGTGGGTTTTTGTAGAGCTTGGAATATTTTTGTGCAAATGGGAATGACCGATGATTCTTATACTATTGAGGATTGTCCGAATATGACGCATCGTCAATTTACAAATGCGTTTTTGGCTTTTAATCAAAACGACAGTGTAGAGCTAAAGTTGATGCACTACATGAAGCTGGATCAGGATAGCGAGATCATTGATAAATTGAAATGGATCGGAATATTTGATGACGAACCGATAGGGTTGGATAAACCATCTAGTCCTGCTCAAATCCTACAGCACATTCTGGAGAAGAAATGGACACTAGATCCAGGTGATAAAGACATGATTGTCATGTGGCATAAACTCTGCTACAAGAAGCCAGGTGAAGAAGAATTGAAAGAGATTAATTCGAGTCTCGTTGTGATAGGGGACGAAAGTCCTCGAACGGCGATGGCCAAGACTGTAGGACTTCCTGTTGGCATGGCCGCAAGACTGGTTTTAAACGGTGAGTTCAAGATCTCCGGGGTGCACATTCCTACAATTCCTGAGCTGTATAAGCCAATATTATCCGAGCTAGAGGAGCATGGAATTGAATTCAACGAAAGAGAAATAGAAAATGCTAGCTTAGGGTAGAGCTACCGAAACAATCGGGCTCGGCTCTGCCGAAAGATTAGGGAAAGTCAACGTCCCGTCTTGGTTTGTGATTTCAAGATTGAAATTAGCGTCACCGTAGAATTGTGCGTAGATGACATCTCCTGATTTAACACCCAAAAGATCAAAAATTTGATCATTGTAGTTTAAAGTAATCTCAGGTGATGTGGAAGTGTAGTGAGCCTGGAAGAGGTAATTTTCCGTACTCAAAAACTCATCGGTTCCCCAAAAAACGCGGTAACCTTTCGCTTGACCGGTTGGCGGTGGGGCTGGGCTCATCACGGCCGACATATCCAAATTCCATATCGTGTCTTCGCCCATTTCAGTAAAGGTGAGATCGAGCTCAATATCTTCAAATTGAGTTATCGGAAGCTTTGTCAACACAAAAGTCGGGATGGTCTGAAATCCATTAAAAACGGGGTATTCAGGATTTACCGTACTAATTCGAATTCCTCTTTGTTCAATCGTTCCGTAGCCCTCTTTTTGAAGGGTAAATGCATAAGTTCCAACGGGAGCTCCGCCCAACTGCCACTGCCCGACATTGTCAGCGTCAAGGAAAAACTCACGGAAGCCCACTTCGAGTTGAAGCTCCACTCCGTCGCGCTCTTCATACAAGGGCTGCTGAAACTCATTTTGAGTCAATACCTTTCCTCTGATCCCTATGCTGCTGGGGAAATCACTTTCGTCATCACCATCATTGTTGCATGACGCCAATACTAGAAGCAAAAACAGGGTGTAAAAGAAACTGCGTTTAATCATTTTACTCGGAGTGAAAAACGTAATAGTGCGCAAGATAAAACAATTCCGTTGATGGGATTCCCTACCAATAGAGAGATACGAAGATAGGATTGTAAATAGTTTTAGCTCTTGGAATCGTCGAAAAGGTAGAAGTCACGGGTCAACTCAACATATTCTTCGCTGTATTGATGTCTGCCGTATTTTTCGATGACCAACTCGGCACGTTCTGTTGGTTGATTGCTTTTTCCAAAAACTCCCATAATGCGGTGAAAAGGTTTCGTCGCCGTTGGCTTTACTTCTGTTCTTCTTTCTTCAAAGAATCCGATTTTGCGCATCGCAGCGCTGAAAGCGATGTAGGTCTCAGTCGGGTAAATCACTGCTATTTTTCCATTTTCAGCCAGTAGGGCAGTGGCTTTCGCCAAATCACCAGGGCTCAGTGTATGGGCGTGCCGCGCTTCGGTTCTACCTTCATTCTCTGAGACCAGAGAATTGGTGAAAAATGGAGGATTAGAGACGATCAGGTCGAAACGATCTTCCGTTTTAAAGTCTTGAATGTTGGTCTTGACCAGTTTTAGCCTTTCGGCGAATGGGGAATTCCTAAAATTGAACTCCGCATCATAAAGTGCATCACTGTTGGGTTCAATAGCCGTAATGCGCGCGTCAGGAAATCGCTGTGTCAACATCAAAGCAATGAGCCCGGTACCTGCTCCGATATCAAGAATTTTTTTGGGAACTCCTCTACCGGCCCATGCTCCCAATAGAACTCCATCCGTGCCCACTTTCATTGGTGCGTGGTTCTGGCGGATCGTGAATTGCTTAAAACGGAAGGGTCTGCTCACTCTATTTATTCACATCCACGAGTCCTTCGGGAAGGTCCACCAAGATTTGTTTTTTTGCCTTATCGACTTTTTTTACGAAAAGGTCGTTTATGGGAATTAAGACTTCTGCTTTTCCATCATTCACTTCAAGCAGTGGATTATTGGAGTAGTCCAATACTTTCAAAACCATTCCTAAGTTTCCGTGACTCTCATCGATTACCTCCATGCCTTCCAAGTCGTGCAAATAATATTCGTCTCCGGGAAGTGGGGGAAGATCTGTCAAAGGCAGGTAAACTCGTTTGCCTGAAAGTCTCACCGAGTCATCTTTGGTTTCAACGCCTTCCAGTTTTATATCGGCATAACCATCGTTTTTCAATCGAAAAACATCAATAAAAAATGGAGTTAATACCCCGTTTAAATCTACCAGAATCCGATCTAGTTCTTGGTAGTTTTCGGGTTCATCCACATCGAGAAATAGAGAGAGCTCCCCTTTAAAACCTTTGCTCTTGGCAATGTGTCCTAAGTTGAAACAGTCTTTGTGAGATAATATCATAGGTATAAAAAAACCTTCGACAGAATCTGCCGAAGGTTTTCGAATTTGATGATTGGAAAAGAATTACTTCTTCTCTTCCTCTTTGTTTTCTTTTTCTTCAGCAGGAGCTTCTTCCTTCGCTTCGGCTTTAGGCTCTTCACCTTTCTCTTCCTTAGCAGGAGCTTCTTCTTTTGCCTCTTCGGCCTTAGCTTCTACAGGATCAGCTTCGGGAGTGGGTACAGGAGTTTTCTCCTCAGCTGTTCCTTCAGCTACTTCAGCTTTCTCTTCCTTAGCAGGAGCTTCTTCTTTTGCTTCAGCTTTCGGCTCTTCAGCTTGAGCTGGAGCTTCTTCAACTTTAGCCTCTTCCGCCGGAGCTGCTTCCGCTTCAGCAGCAGGAGTTTCTTCAGTAGGAGCTTCCGCTTGATCTACAGGAGTTTCAGTCGCTTCAGCAACTTCCTCTGCTACAGGTTCAGGAGTATTGGCAGCGGCAATAGCGGCTGCACGTGCTTGGCTCTTTTCAGCTTCAGCCGCAAGTCTTTCTTTTCTGGCGGTATCAGATGCGGTATCCAAGCCTTTTTGTTTGGCTTCGATTTTCTCTTGTTTCTGTTCCAACCAAGCAGTAAAACGCTTTTCGGCTTCCTCTTCAGAGAATGCACCTTTTTGAACACCTCTCATGAGGTGATTCTTGTAAAGCACACCTTTGTAAGACAAAATTGCTCTTGCCGTATCAGTTGGTTGTGCTCCGTTTACCAACCACTGCGCTGCAGTATCTACGTCTACCTCTATAGTAGCCGGGTTGGTGTTGGGGTTGTAGAATCCGAGGCGCTCAATGTATTTACCATCTCGTGGTGAACGCGCGTCAGCGGCTACGATGTGGAAGTAAGGTTGTCCTTTTCTTCCGTGACGTTGAAGTCTAATTTTTACTGGCATAAATCATTAAATATTGAGGTACGAAAACCTCCGTTATTAATTTTTAGGGCCGCAAATATCTGCTTTTTATTTGAATACGCGAAGGAAATGATCAGTTTTTAAGAGAATAAACTGCACTGATCAGTTTGCAGGATTCCATTTACTGAGGTCAAAGGTATATTTTTGAGGCCATGAGTCTTGTAGAAAGTATTGTTGAATTGGTAAAGGCCACCTTTGAAGGAGAAGGTACCGGCCACGATTGGTACCACATCGATCGGGTTAGAAAAGTAGCTCTGAAACTCGCACAGTCCGAGGGAGCAGACATGGAGGTAGTTGAGTTGGCTGCTTTGCTCCACGATATTGCAGATCACAAATTTCACGACAACGACCTTACTGCAGGGCCTGCCAAGGCGAAGTCGATCATATTGGAATATGGAGGCGATCAGGAACTTGCCGATCGGGTGAGCACGATCATCACCGAAACCAGCTTTAAAGGCGCAGGGGTTGAAACGCCCGTTTCATCCATCGAGTCGGCCGTGGTGCAAGATGCCGACAGGCTCGATGCCATTGGTGCCATCGGGATAGCAAGAACATTCGCTTATGGAGGCCACCGCAACCAACCCATTCACGATCCTGTACTGGAGCCTACTCTTCACGGCAATTTCGAGGCTTACGCCAAAACGCGGACATCTACGATCAACCATTTCTACGAAAAGCTACTTCTACTAAAGGATAGAATGAATACGAATTCAGGCAAGGGAATGGCAGAGGAAAGACACGCTTTTATGGAATCGTTTCTGGAGCAGTTTCATAGAGAATGGGAGGGGAGACGGTGATCGAATAAGTCACTTCCGACTTATTAATTCTTATTAACACCGCCTCAAATTCGGAATGGGATTCGGTATTTTTGTGTCAAACAGCACCCCACCCATGTTTCTGATTTTTGATACCGAGACCACCGGTCTTCCCAATAATTACAATGCTCCTGTAACCGATAGCGAGAACTGGCCCCGAGTCGTTCAGATCGCTTGGCAGTTGCACGACGAAACGGGAAAACTGATCTCGGCCGAAAATCTGATTGTAAAACCGGATGGTTTTACCATTCCGTACAACTCAGTGAAAATTCACGGGATTACCACCGAGCGAGCGCTGGAAGAGGGGCTTCCTCTCACAGAAGTCTTGGCGAGATTTGAAGAGGCTCGAGCCAAAGCCAAATACGTTGCCGGTCACAACATTGAATTCGACGTCAACGTCATCGGTGCTGAATTCTTCAGAGCAGGATTGCCTTATCCCGTCGTTGATGCGCCTCAGCTCGATACCAAAGATCTTTCGACTGAGTATTGTGCCATTCCCGGTGGAAGAGGCGGTAAGTTTAAATGGCCTACACTCACCGAACTCCACCACAAATTATTCGGAGTGGGGTTTGAAGATGCCCACGATGCGGCTTACGATGTGGACGCAACGGCAAAGTGCTTCTTCGCGCTGATCGAGCGAAAAGTCTTCACGGTCGACGAAGTAACCAATCCCGCCGAGATCGTTTACGAGCCACCGACATTAGCCGCAGCCAATTTCAAGAAGGCTCCCGAAATGGCTCCCGAAACGGCCACCGACCTCAAGCAGGTCAATAAAGCTGATATCGGAGAGATGGAAGACATGGTCTTCGCACACCTTCATTGCCACACGCAGTTTTCGATACTCCAATCTACGTCTACTGTGGGTAGTTTGGTGGCTAAGGCCAAAGAATACGGCATGCCTGCCGTGGCAATGACCGATCATGGAAATATGATGGCGGCCTTTCACTTCGTGCGTGAGGCTTTGGCAAATGATGTCACTCCGATTGTGGGTTGTGAATTCAACCTTAGCGCTGATCTCGCTGACAAAACCAAAAAAGACAACGGATACCAGACCGTTCTTTTGGCCAAGAATAAGGCGGGTTACCACAATTTGGCCAAGCTTTCTTCGATCTCATTCACTCAAGGGTTTTACTACGTTCCTCGAATCGATCGCAAAACACTTATCGAACTAAAAGGAGACATCATTGCCACCACTGGTGGACTTTGGGGAGAGGTGCCTTTCTTGATTCTAAACGTTGGCGAAAGCCAAGCTGAGGAGGCCTTCGTTTGGTGGAAAGAGCAATTCGGTGAGGATTTTTACATCGAGCTCAATCGTCACGGAATTCCGGAAGAGGACATCGTTAACGAGACGTTGATCAAGTTCGGAGAGAAGTATGGCGTAAAAGCAATCGCTTCAAACAATACCTATTACACCGATAAAAGTGATGCCACCACACACGACATTCTGCTCTGTGTGCGCGATGCCGAATCGGTGAACAAACCGAAGAAATACGTTGGAAAGCGCGGGCGCGAATACCGCTATGGCTTTCCCAACGACGAGTTTTATTTCAAGTCGGGGGATGAGATGAAGAAGCTCTTTGCCGACATGCCGCAGGCCATTGAGAATATGGAAGAACTGTTGGCAAAATTCGAGAGTTACGAGCTAGCGAGCGAAGTACTTCTGCCCAAATTTGATATTCCTGAGCAATTTCTTGATGCCAAGGATAATGAAGACGGCGGAAAAAGAGGAGAGAACGCCTACCTGCGCCATCTTACTCTTGAAGGCGCGAAGAAGCGCTATGGGGAAATCACTCCCGAAATTCAGGAGCGCCTCGATTTTGAGCTGCAAACTATCGAGAACACCGGCTATCCGGGTTACTTTTTGATCGTTCAGGATTTTTGCCGAGAGGCTCGCGATCAGGGTGTTTCCGTTGGGCCAGGCCGTGGGTCCGCCGCAGGATCGGCTGTAGCCTATTGCATTGGTATCACGAATGTGGATCCGATCAAGTACGACCTCCTTTTCGAGCGTTTCCTCAATCCCGATCGTGTATCGCTTCCCGATATCGATATCGACTTTGACGACGAAGGCCGCCAAAAAGTAATCGATTATGTAATTGAAAAATATGGTTCCAATCAGGTAGCTCAAATTATAACCTACGGGACGATGGCGGCCAAATCGTCTGTACGCGATGCAGGTCGTGTGATGGAGTTGTCTCTTTCTGATACTGATCGCATTGCGAAGCTTATCCCCAACTCGAAGCTGAAGAAGCTGTTCAAAATGGACGACAAGACCATCAAAGACAGTTTTCGCGATGATGAGGTGGTTGGTATCAATGAACTTTTGGCTTTAGCCAAAGGAAAAGGATTGGAGTCGGACGTGGTGAACCAGGCCCACTCTATGGAGGGTTCTGTCAGGAATACCGGGATTCATGCCTGTGGAGTGATCATTACCCCTGATGACATCACCAAATTCGTTCCTGTCGCTCTTGCGAAGGACAGCGACATGTGGTGTACGCAGTTCGACAACTCCGTGGTAGAAGATGCCGGACTACTCAAGATGGACTTCCTCGGGTTGAAAACGCTTACCCTGATTAAGGATGCCGTGGTGATTGTAAAAGAGCGGTATGGGACTGATATTGATCCCGATGAAATTCCACTAGACGACCCAAAAACGTACGAGCTTTTCCAGCGCGGTGATACAGTTGGAGTTTTCCAATACGAATCGCCAGGGATGCAGGCGCATATGAAGGACTTGAAGCCGACGACCTTTGATGACCTCATTGCCATGAACGCCCTCTACCGTCCGGGGCCGATGGAGTACATTCCCAGCTTCATTCGCCGGAAGCACGGAGAAGAGGAAATTTCTTACGACTTGCCTGATTGCGAAGAGCTTTTGACCAGTACCTACGGAATCACCGTCTACCAAGAGCAGGTGATGTTGCTTTCGCAAAAATTGGCTGATTTCACCAAAGGTGAGGCCGACGTTTTGCGAAAGGCAATGGGTAAGAAGAAGCACGATGTCCTGGCCAAAATGAAGCCTCAGTTCATCGAGCAGGCCAAAGCCAAGGGCCACGATGAAAAGGTACTGGAAAAGATTTGGAAGGATTGGGAAGCTTTTGCATCCTACGCCTTCAACAAGTCTCACTCCACTTGCTACGCTTGGGTGGCCTTTCAAACGGCGTATCTTAAGGCTAATTATCCCGCAGCCTACATGGCTTCGGTGCTCAGCAATAACATGAACGATATCAAGCAGGTGACCTTCTTTATGGAAGAGTGTCGCCGCTTGGGAACGCCTGTACTCGGGCCGAGTGTGAATGAGTCAAATCTGAAATTCACTGTCAACGAAAACGATCAAATTCGCTTTGGAATGGCGGCCATCAAAGGAGTAGGGGGGAATGCCGTGCGTGCCATTGTCGAAGAGCGCGAAGCCAACGGTCCTTACAAAGATATTTATGACTTCGTGACGCGTACGGACAAGAGACACGTCAACAGAAAATGCTTGGAAAACCTAGCATTGGCAGGAGCCTTGGACTGTTTTGAATCCGTTCACCGCAGTCAGTACTTTGCCGAGACAGCGAGTGGTGCCAACTTCGCCGAACAATTGGTGAAATTTGGAGGAGCCTTGCAAGATTCACAGGATGCCCCACCCGACCTTTTCGGAAATACCGTAGCCGTAGAAGTGCAAACTCCCGTAGCCCCTCCTGTGGCTCCATGGGGTACACTGGAGCGATTGAACAAAGAGAAGGAAGTAGTCGGGATTTACATCTCAGCCCATCCACTTGACGATTTTAAGCTGGAGCTTGAAAACTTCACCCGTGGTGATATTCGATTGCTCAGCGACCTCCATCCGATCAATGGAAAGGAATTGGCATTAGCCGGAATGATGGGAGCCGTTCAGCACCGTATGAGCAAAAACGGAAATCCCTTTGGAACTTTCGAGCTGGAAGACTTTTTCGATACCCATAAGTTCTTCCTTTTTGCTGAAGACTACTTGAAGTTGAAACACTTTTTGATCACAGGAGCTTTCGTATTGGTTCGTGGGAAGGTCATGCCCAAGAAATGGAGCAAGACAGGTGAGTTGGAATTTAAAATTACAGGAATCGAATTGCTAAATGAGCTCAGGGAGAAGCGCACCAAGAAAGTGCTGCTCGAGGTTAGAGCTGAGGATATTTCCGAGGAGTTACTGAAAGGATTGGAGCCGCTAATGCACAAAAATGGAAACGGAGGCACCTGCGCTGTGGAGTTTCGTGTGGTTGATCCTGTGCGAAAACTTTCCGTTCGTATGCCATCTCGATCTATGAGAATAGATTTATCCAATGATTCCATAAAGCAATTAGATACCATTCACGGAGTCAGCTACAAGTTAAAGGCTTAATTTTGTGCCCTATTTGAACAACGTCGTTTAGTTGTCAAAGCGACAACGAAACTTGAAATACTTTTGATCTCAAATTATACTATCATGGCAGTTGAATTTACACAAGCAAACTTCGAAGAAATGGCACTTAAATCAGACAAACCGGTTTTGATCGATTTCTGGGCAGAATGGTGCGGACCATGCAGAATGGTCGGACCTGTAGTCGAAGAGATTGCAAAAGAATACGATGGAAAAGCCGTTATCGGAAAAGTAAACGTGGATGAGAATCCTGAAATTTCGATGAAGTACGGAATCCGTAACATTCCTACGATCCTTTTCTTGAAGAATGGAGAAGTAGTTGATAAGAGTGTAGGAGCTGTTCCTAAGAACGTTCTGACTGAAAAGCTTGATAGCCAAATGTAATCTGTGGCTGCCTGAATAATCCGCTACCTGCGTTATTCTTGTTTTGTAATCAGTCATTGACATTTGTCAACTCCCTGAATTCCAAAACTTCGAAAGCCTTGTTATCGAATTTTCATTTCAGCCACATTATTTGTTGTTAGTTCAGGCTAACTTTAAAAGTAATTAAAAGCGCCCCTAAGGCGCTTTTTTTGGTTTAGCACCGTTGGTTTTTCTAACTTCGACTTTATGCCATTAAACATTGATCGCAATCGGTACCAAAACCTCACCAAGGTTGAATTCTTGGCCAAACAAGTGGTGGAGGGTTTCATTACCGGATTACATAAAAGTCCTTTTCACGGTTTCTCGGTAGAGTTTGCCGAACACCGTATATACAATACAGGCGAGAGCACGCGACACATCGATTGGAAACTCGCAGCCAGAACAGAGAAGCTTTTCGTAAAACGCTACGAGGAGGAGACCAATTTACGCTGTCGGATTCTTCTTGATACTTCGGGATCCATGCGCTATCCCGAGCCAAAAGGCGACGATGAACACAGCAAGTTTACCTTTTCCGTTTATGCAGCCGCAGCTCTGACTGAAATTATGCGTCGGCAACGAGATGCGGTAGGTTTTACCACCTTCGATGAAGGAGTGAATTTTCATTCACCGGCCAAGAGCACTACTGCACACCACAAATTTCTCTTCACCGAGATGGAGAAGATTATGGCGGATGAGGGAACAGGAGCTAAAACGTCTGCGGTTGACGCTTTTCACGAAGTCGCAGAGCGAATCCCGCGACGCTCCCTTGTGATTGTGTTCAGCGATATGTTCGACAATTCAGATCGTGAGGAAGAGCTGTTTTCAGCACTTCAGCATTTGAAGTTCAATAAACATGAGGTGGTGCTTTTTCACGTTACAGACAAGAAGACCGAACTCGACTTCGATTTTGAAAACAGACCATATACCTTTATCGACACTGAAACAGGTGAGCAAGTGAAGGCGCACCCGAATGAGATACGGGAAACTTACCTCACGGAGATCAAAAAATTCCGAGAAGAGCTTAAAATTCGCTGTGGACAGTACGGTATTGATTTAGTTGAGGCCGATATTGCCGAAGGCTTTAATCAAATCTTGCTCAAGTTTTTGATTAAGAGGGGGAAAATGAAGTGATTGCGAATCATTTCAAATCAAAGTTTTATTTTCCTCAAAATAGGTTTGTTCAATTAAGAAAATCATTTACTTTTGCCTCCGCTTCGAATGAGAAGCATATAAGAGGTCCGGTAGTTCAGTTGGTTAGAATGCCTGCCTGTCACGCAGGAGGTCGCGAGTTCGAGTCTCGTCCGGACCGCAAACAAAGCCTTTCATCGCAAGATGGAAGGCTTTTTTGCTTTTGGGATTAGGCCAAGCTTGCTTGAGCCTAATCCCAAAAGCAAAAAAGAACAAGCGCGCAGCGATTGGCTTTATTTGCGAAGCCCCCCTTGAGTCCGCCGACCAGAGGGAGGCAATCTCGTCTCTCAAATAGAAACAATTTTTCTTATTGCAACAAAAGTCAGTTGCCAAGCAAGCTTGGCCTAATCCCAAAAGCAAAAAAGAACAAGCGCGCAGCGATTGGCTTTATTTGCGAAGCCCCCCTTGAGTCCGCCGACCAGAGGGAGGCAATCTCACTTTCGTGAAGTTGTCACCTCTTCCTTCCCCATTGATACACCAAGTTCAGCTCAAAGGCTCTGGCCGATGAACCAAAATCGGCCACATCGGAAATGTCGATGTCGTATGCCAAACCAAGGGTGTAGTTTCCCCATTCTACCAGACCTTTTACAATGACGGCTCGTGAGGGCTCATAAAAAGCCCCAATCATCATGGATGACTGATTGATCTCTTTAATAAACGTATTTCCGGATACCAAGACTTGCTTGAAGTATGCACCCGCTACAATTTTGGAGGAACCATTTTGGTAATGACCAAATACTGCAGGGACTACAGCCATCATTTCTTTGATTCCAATTTGGGCATTGGCAAAACCTGTCACCCGCGCTCCAATTTCTTGTGTGAGCAACTGGGAATCGGAAAGTGAAACCCGGCCGAGGTGGTAAGCTGACAGACCGGCTTGAAATAGTAGGGGTAATTTTTTGCTTCGGCCTATGGGCTTCTTTTGCATTTCATATACGACACCTGCCCCCAAATCCAGATGACTTTCGCTGTCTCCTGCAAAAGACTCCCCGCTTCCAATGCTTGGATCGTAGAATACTCCGTTGAATTGACTGGCCCATTTTCCATCAGCTGGATTTACGCTTCTTTGGTCAAATGACGTGGAGAGTCCTCCCGAGAGAGTCGAGTTTGCAGAAAGCTGAACGCGGTAAGCTACTTGTGCTTCTACGAGAAGGGTAGTTAATTCGGGATCTCCGGCCTTATCGCGCAGGAAGTTGATTCCCACACCTAAACCGTTTTTCTTTTTGGATCGGCTATTCTTGGTCAAGCGGGTGTCAAAACTCGCAGCTATGGTGTTGAACGGCTTCGCCACCGATCCCCATTGATTGCGGTAGTTAAGCCCGGCCCTGAAATCATTACCACTGCCTACTGCAGCTGGATTGATTAAAGTGGGCAAAAGATATTGCTGCGAAAACAGCGCGTCTTGAGCACTTAATTCCGCAGAAAATAACAATACCAATATGACGTATCTGAAACACCTCAATACTATCTGAGAATCTGAATATTGCCAGACTCTTCAACGGGTTCACCTTCTTCAAGCACGGCTTTAAAAGTATAAATTAGGGCACCCGATACGGGCTCGCCATTGTGGGTGCCATCCCAACATGATTCCAATCGACTGGTAGCGAATACTTCTTCACCCCAGCGATTATACACGGCAAAGTCAACTTCCAGTATTCCATTTCCAAGTATGCACAGTTGGTCATTGAGCCCATCGTTATTTGGAGAAAATACGGTTGGAATGAATGTAGTCGGCGGTGGGATTTCTCGCTCCGCGAAGAGCGTATCTGAAGAGGTACAGCCAAGCTCGCTGGTTACTTGAACAACATAGGTTGTAGTGGCAGCAGGGTTCACAACAGGAGTGCTACAATCCGTGCAGCTCAGACCATTCTCCGGAGTCCATAGGTAGGTTGGATTGTCTGGTTCGGGTGTATTAAAAACTTGGACGGTTTCAGATTGGAGAAACTCCAGAAAGAGTGAGTCGGGACTTATGATAGTGGTGAAATCTCCAAATGAGCCAATTGTCAAGCTATTCTCGAAGGTGCAACCGTAGATGTTTGATGCTTCAATGGTGTAAGTGCCGGCCGACAAGTCTAGAGCCTCGATAGTATTGACCGGAACGCCCCCTGACCATGTTAATTCATATTCGTCCAATGCATTTGGCGACAAAGAAAGAATGGCTGTACCGATACTTTGACCGCAGCTATCAGGTGTAACGGCAATACTGTCTACAGGGTTAGCAGGGTCTGAAAGTCCGAATCCGGAATTGATCGTACATCCGTAAATATTTTCCGCAGAGTATGGATAAAAACCAGCAGAAAGATTATCTCGGAAGAGCGTATCACTCGGGATATCTGTCCAAGAGAAAGCGGTAATAGTTTCGTCCAAAGGCTCTATCGTAATGGTTCCGTCGGCCAGTCCTACACAAGTAGGGTTAAACAAGTCGGCTTGGATGAACGGGGCAGGATAGATTGTAGTGACCTGCACTGAATCATCATCGGTGCATGCAAGGCCTGTTCCCGTTACATAATACCAGCCAATATTCTCGACCGTGGCACTATCCAGAGTGTAGGGTGATCCCGAAAATGAAATGGTGTCAGGTCCTATCCACTCATATGTGAGGGCGCTGTCGGCTGTGAATATCAATTCCTCTCCTTCGCAGATAGAATCGGTGACAGTCGCGGTAATTTCAAATGGTTCTTCAACGATGATTCTTACCGATGAACAACTGGTGTAATTATCTATACTCTCCGCTCTAATGTAAAATGAAGAGGTGGTATCCGGTGCGAGCCAAATTTCATTCCCTTCTCCTATAAAATTGTCAGTACCTCCACACGTATCAGCATACCATACCCACATAGCTCCTTGTGCCAAGCACCCTCCGCCTACACTTACTAAAATGCTATCGCCCAAGCAAATGGCTGGATCATAATGTCCTTGGCCAACTCCATATTGATTTCCTCCAACGCAAATGTCATAGGGCGGTGTGGATCGGTTTGTTGTAAATCTGGTAACAAATGCATCGGCAAGACCGCCCCCATATTCTGCTTGGTGGGCTTCTTCCTCTTCGCCATTAGCAAAGGAAATGGTTGAGTCTGACGCCGTCTCACCGGCAAAGAATATTGCGGAAACGCCGTATACATCCATCCCTTTTGCCGTTTCGTTCAATTCTCCGCCAAAGTACTTGCCCCAAAGTTTTGCTCCACTATTCATGTCATATCGTGTTAGAAAAGCGTCGTACTCGCCGCCCAGGGTAGTAGGGTCAGTGAATTCATCTTCGGGGAGATCAATGTTTTCTTCTGAAAGCGTATTTCCGAGTACGAATATGGATGTATCACCATCCAAGTCAATGGAGATGGCTTGATCATCCAATGGGCCCCCAACGTAAGTGAACCAGTCGTTGAATCCTTGATCGCTGAAACTTCCGATGAATCCATCCAGCCCACCTGACGGCATTGCCAAATCTGTGAAGGTCTCAATTCCATCTATTTCTGAATCGGAATATCCGCTCAGAAAGAAGACCAATTCATCTTGCTTGGCGCAGATGTCTGTGATCATATCTTCACCCGCTCCACCAAAGTAGCTCGACCACCAAACATTGTAGGTCGTGTCCATGCTGAAGATTACACCGTCTGAATTTCCTAACGGTACTGTGTTGGCTGCATCTGAAGTGGCTAATCCGGTAGAGCCATCCGTGTTGATGGCTACGAACAACTCAGGTATGGCATTGATCGCAAATCCAACTGCCGTTTCGTTGCCTGTTCCTCCGAGATACATACCGCGTTCTGCTTCTCCCGAAAAATTCAATTGCACCAAAAAGGCATCGGTTCCTCCACCATGGGGTTGAGGGACATTCAGGCTATTATCCTCCAAGAATGATGTGCTCGCCGTAGTCCCCAATGCGTGAATTGACCCATTGTTGAATGCTTCACATGCAACGACATTATCATCCATTGGGCCGCCTACATAGGTGTCCCAAATGATCGTTCCCAGACGGTCGAACTTTGCCACAAATCCGTCTTGATTTCCCGCTAATGAATCTTGAAAAGCTTCTCCTTGTGCAATAGAGTCGATAGAGTTGGTGCGCCCAACCAGATAAACGTGCTCGAAATTATCGACGCAGACTCCCAAACCTTCATCTTCGGAGCTTCCTCCATAGTAAGTGCTCCAGTGCCGAAGACCGTGCTGATTGAATTTGAGAAGGTAGGCATCAGTGCCGCCACCCGCATAAGTATTTTGGTAACTCCCCTCAGAGGCTATCATCTCTAAACTCTCCGTAGTTCCTGCAATGAATACGTTGCCAAGTGAATCAGCCACAATATCATTTGCCGTATCGTATAGGCTATCACCATGATATGTTGACCATTCGTAAACTACCTCGGGATCAATGACCATCGTTTTGTTCTGATGATTGTCATCGCAAATCTCAAATCCCACAATGATTGAATGCTCTCCCTCTTCAATAATTCGGTACTCGACTTCAATTTGTTCTCCCGTTTCACTGAGCCAGCTGGCTGGAATATTTTCTTTAATCTCTTTTCCCGAAAGGATGAAAGTGATAGCTCCTGCCTCGGCTTCGTAGGCATCAAAGCCTTTGTAGCTCATCTGAATATCGCTGACTTGAGCTCCCTCTTTTAGAACAAAATCATATTTGAAATGCGCTCCACCGGAGTGGGCAACAATGTCAATGTTGTCGTAAACGTTGTTGTAAATGAGTTCTTCGTATAGGCCGATTTTTTCGAATCGCTCATCTCCTTTGATCACGTTTAGCTCTTCGTCTGATCTGTTTCGAGCGAGCAACCGTACATCTGTGTTGGTACCAATGAAATCCATGTCCATGCGGTGAAAGAGTATCGATCCATCATCGACGCTTTTCTGGTAAGTATCAAAAGCAAGACCTGAGTTTTTGAATTGGACGTTCATCCCGTTGCGCGAAGACCAGAGGTATTGAACGGCGTCATTTGCCACTCCTGTAGTCGTACGGATTTGGCCCTCGTTTTTCACAAAGGCTTTGGGAGATGGTGTGGGATTACCTGCCCACGTCGTGCTGACTAAAAAAAAGAACAGTGTCGTGAATATCGTCTGTCTCATATCGGATTTCATTTGATTGAAACAAGATAAGGATTTCAGACCGTAGCTTGGAATAAGAATTTGGCAATAGTTAACAGGTTAAGCTTACTTGATAACTTCGAAAATATCCTGCGCAAAGATTTGATAGGTTTTTTCTTGTGCTTTAATGGCGATGGTTGACCCCGATATTCCAATCACCATTCCTCTCACTAAGGTACTTTCATCAATTTTAAAACCGACCTGATCTCTCACGCTGAAATCAATTTCATCGGTGGTATATCCCTTTTTCATTTGGAATAGGAGATATTGCTTCATGTTTTCATAAATTTTTCCGTTTTGGTCGATCAGGGTTAAGTGGCCATTATTTGATTTTCTTAGAATGCTTACTCTGATTAATTTCCCGTTTAGCATAATTCCTAAAACCTCACTGTCGTCAAGGTTTGTAGTATACGCTAGCTCCAGGTTATTTTGAAAAAGTTTTTGGAGACTATCCGTTTCTAACTCTCCAAATTGAACAATGTCGGCACTCACCGTGGCTTGGGTTGTTTGAACAATAAAGAAGAATGACCGCTTGAAATCTACGCTGAGATTTGCGTATGCTTGTCCTTTTCTAAGTGGAAAGCGGTTGTACATACTTCTCTTTGCATCAAGAACAAGCCCGGTGGGGTCAAGTCCCCCTATTCCGAGCACATGAGTCGTTTGTGCATTGCCAACTGCCATTCCGATTAATTCAAAATCTTGCCCGTGCAGGCTGGCGCTGTCATTCATCATTCCTTGATGGAAGGCGCAGGAACTGATGCCAGTGGCTAGCACAGCTAAGGTGAATAGTTTTAGTGTTTTCATCGTCTTTTAAGAACTATTAATTGGTTAGTCATAGCGTTTCTTGGCTATACCTCGATGTTTCTTGATTTTGGTCTAAATAGCTTCCTGTTCAACAGTCATAACAGTAATAGATTTCTCATCTAGAATTTTGATAATCACAGCTTCAGAAACGCATTTTATTTTGGTTGAGGAGAGCGTAGTCGCGGCTCTACACTTGGACCAGAAGATCCTTTAGAATTTACTTCACTTTCGGCATCTTCCAAGAGTTCATTTGTCGCGTGGATGGAGCGCACTAAAAAAGTTGAATCTGTTTGTAAGAGTAAATACTTGTGGTTGATTCCGGAAACCGTGGCGGTAACATCATCTCCTTTATATTCTGCAGGTACAGATTGGCCAACAAAGTAATCGACATCCTTGAATCGGACGTTCTGATCCTTCAAAAAGAATTTCCTCAATTTATATTTCTTCTCACCAAAAGCCGGAGAAGTAACCATCACTTTTTTTCTTCCTAAGACTCTAACAATTCTTCCAACTTCATTCTTCTTGCTTTTTACTATTGCAACTTCATCATTCGCTTTTATCCAAATGCCTTCTTTCGAAAATATCTGTAGCCCCTTCTCATTGATTGGTGGCTCAAAGAAGTGCTGAAGAGAATCATTCTTCAGAGAGGGATCGGCTACAATATCTGCTGTAACGAAAATTTGATTCACGTTGACCAACAGAAAAGGAAACAGCCGCCGATCCACTACCAAATTAGCATAGGCTTGACCTTTTTCTAAAGGGTAGTTGGAGTAAAGGTTCTTCTTTGCATCGGTTACAAGGTATTTGTGATCCAGACCACCAATTCCAAAAATGTAAACTGCAGAGGCACGACCTTCCGCTTGAGCGATTATTTCTTGATCGAAATTATCCGGGAGATTTGCGGTCATCATTCCCGAATGGAAGGCGCAGGAATTCAAAAAAAGTAGACCAAATAAATAAGCGGCAACTCGTCTCATAACTTATTCTGTTTCGATTGGGTTTACATCTTCGGGTGGAAATTCGGTGATCTTATCTTCATTTTTTATTACCAGCATATTTTCATTCACACCAATAATCATTCCCGTCTTAGATTCTCCGCGAACTTCCCATTTAACCTGCTCACCCACAGAATACCCATGTTCGAAATCATAAGTCAATTCATCAATGAGGTAGATGCTTTTTACATCATAAATGAATTTGCTCGAATCGGTGGAAAGCAGCTCGTAGCGTTTCTTCCCGACTTGGTTTTCTAATTTCATCACTTTCAAGTCACCCATCGTATAGACGCCCACCTGTTCACCAGGTTTCAAGTATTCGCTTGTGCTTCTTCCCGAGGGTTTGGCCATAGGCTCGGCACTTGGTCTGCCTGCTTGTTGTTTTGAAAAAATGTCTTCTTTTTTCTGAGATTCGGAAGGATTAAATTGAACCACATCTGCGCTCACCGTCACCATGGTAGTAACCACTATAAGGTAGAACGAACGCTTGTAATCTACCGTTACGTTGGCATATATCTGACCTGCCTCCAGTGGGTAGTTTCTATACATTGCCGTTTTTGCTTCAAGGACCAGGGCATCGGGATTTAATCCGCCGATTCCGAAGACTTGTTTTGTTTGGGCTTGGCCAATGGCCAGATCCATTATTCGAAAGTTGTCATCGGTTACCGCCGCATTGCTCGAAGTGTTGCCGGTGTGAATGGCACAGGAGCTGAGAATTAAGGTTGCAAGGGAAAGGTTCAATAGTCTCCTCATCATTTTTCTTGTTTCGTCCCTCCGAAAATAGAAAAAATCTCAAAAAAAAAGGAGGATAGTTGACTATCCTCCTGTATTCTCTATCCAAAATTGATCTTAAACCAATTCGGAAATTTTATCGATTGCCTGATTCAACGTACTATTTGGTCGCATTGAACTGTTTACCCTATTTTCTTCCGGCTTATAATAACCTCCCAAATCAACTGGTGCTCCTTGAATGTCAAGAAGTCCTAGGTTTATTTTGTCGAGATTTTCTCGAAGCTCTTGGGCCAATTCGGTAAATGCTTGCTTGAGTTCTTGATCTTCCTCTTGTGCGGCCAATGCTTCTGCCCAGTAAAGAGCAAGGAAAAAGTGACTTCCGCGATTGTCGCGCTCTTTTACTTTTCGAGAAGGAGACTTATTCTCATCCAAGAATTTTCCGGTAGCCTCTTGAAGTGTTTCTCCGAGTAAAAGTGCTCGTTTATTGTCAAATGTTTTTCCAAGGTGATTCAAAGATTCTGATAGGGCTAAAAACTCACCCAAAGAATCCCACCTGAGGTGATTTTCACTGACAAATTGCTGAACGTGTTTCGGAGCTGATCCACCCGCACCTGTTTCAAACAGTCCGCCTCCATTCATCAATGGAACAATCGAAAGCATCTTCGCACTGGTTCCTACTTCTAAAATAGGGAAAAGGTCGGTGAGGTAATCACGAAGAACGTTACCCGTTACAGATACGGTATCTTTTCCTGACTTTATGTGACGAAGAGAAAGCTTTGTTGCCTCGACGGGAGAAAGGATCCGAATATCCAATCCTTCCGTATTGTGCTCAGGCAAGTATAGATTTACTTTCTTGATGATTTCTCTGTCATGTGCTCTGTTTTCATCGAGCCAGAAGATAGTCAGGTCGCCTGTGTCTTTCGCTCGGTTTACCGCAAGTTTCACCCAGTCTTTCACCGGTGCATCTTTGGTTTGACACATGCGCCAGATGTCGTCTTTTTCCACGTCGTGGCTCATAAGTACATCTCCTGCAGCGTTTTTAACCACCACTTTACCATCAGCCGGAATTTTGAAAGTCTTGTCATGTGAACCGTATTCTTCGGCTTTTTGGGCCATAAGCCCCACGTTGGAAACGCTACCCATAGTCACTGGGTCGAATGCGCCGTGCTCTCGGCAAAAGTCGATGGTCTCCGCATAAACGCCGGCATAAGAGCGATCCGGAATGATGGCTTTCGTGTCCTGTTGATTCCCGTCTTTGTTCCACATTTGACCCGATTTGCGAATCATGGCGGGCATCGATGCGTCGATGATTACATCACTCGGTACGTGAAGGTTGGTAATGCCTTTGTCTGAATTGACCATAGCGATATCAGGGCCGTTTTCGTAAGCTACCTGAATATCTCTTTCAATTTCATGGCGCTTTTCTGATGGCAATTCTGCTATAGCGGTGAGCACACTTCCAAGACCGTTGTTCGCTTCAGCACCTACTGCTTCCAGCGTTTCTCGGTGTTTTTCAAAAACTTCGTTGAAGAAAGTCTCTACCGCATGACCAAAAATGATGGGGTCGGAAACCTTCATCATTGTTGCTTTTAAGTGAATGGAGTAAAGAACTCCTTTGTCTGCTGCGTCTTTCTTTTGCTCAACGAGAAACTTTCTCAATTTCGCTGCACTCATAAAAGAGCCATCGATGATTTCTCCTTTCTGTACTTGAAGACCGGCTTTCAACACTTGCTTTTCACCGTTGGCTTTTTCCAATTCGATGGAAACTACATCCGCATTTGGCATGGTTACGGATTTCTCACTTCCGTAAAAGTCACCACCGTTCATGCTTGATACATGGGTTTTGGAATCACTACTCCAAGCGCCCATCGAGTGTGGATGTTTTCTAGCGTAATCTTTCACGGCTTTGGGTGCGCGTCTATCGCTGTTTCCTTCTCTCAATACCGGGTTCACGGCGCTACCTTTTACCTTATCGTACTTAGCCTGTATGCTTTTTTCCTCTTCGCTTTTTGGCTCTTCCGGATAGTTGGGAATATCGTACCCCTTTCCTTGAAGCTCTTTGATGGCCGCTTCCAACTGTGGAAGAGAGGCACTGATATTCGGAAGCTTTACGATGTTTGCTTCGGGTGTTTTGGCTATTTCTCCCAGTTCGGCCAAATCGTCAGAAACGCGCTGTTCGGCTGAGAGCCTCTCGGAAAATTGCGATAGAATTCGCCCGGCCAAGGAGATGTCTCTTGTCTCTACATGCACGCCGGCTGTGTACGTGAAGGCTTTTACAATGGGAAGAAATGAGTGAGTCGCTAAATAAGGAGCCTCATCAGTAAGGGTGTAAATTATAGTAGGATTAATGGGCATTTATCGTGTTTTTAAGTTCAATTCCGAGGGGTCAGTTTCGCCGATTTCGGGCTGCAAATGTACAAAAGTCATTCATCAGTATTAGCCTTCGGAATCGATGAAGTGTTCAAGTGCGCCTTATCAGACTTCTCAAGATAAGTTTCAGGACCTTCCTTATATTCACGAATTATAAAATCCACTATTGAGAATTATGAAAAAAGCACTCCCGCTCATTTTGGGCTTGTTCCTAGCTATTGGCGTTTCAGCCCAGAAGAAAGATAAATCAGAAGAAGAGAAACCCCGATACGAAGCCTCGGCATACAGCGGGTTAAAATTTCGGAATATTGGTCCTGCTCTTACCTCGGGCCGAATCGCCGACATAGCAGTGAACCCTGACAAACCCCATGAGTTTTATTTGGCGATCGCCTCAGGTGGTATTTGGAAAACAATTAATAACGGAACCACCTTCGAACCGATTTTTGATGGAGAAGGTTCTTATTCGACGGGGTGTATTACGATGGCTCCTTCCAACTCGAGTGTTGTTTGGGTCGGGTCTGGTGAGAACAACAACCAGCGAAGTGTAGCCTACGGCGATGGAGTTTATAAAAGTACCGATGGCGGTTTTTCTTGGAAAAATATGGGACTCAAAGAGTCGGAACACATTGGTATGATTGCCATTCACCCTGATGATGAAAACACTGTTTACGTCGCGGCTTACGGTCCGCTATGGAGTGCAGGAGGTGAGCGTGGTATTTACAAAACCACCGATGGCGGCGAAAACTGGGAGCTCATACTCGAGGTTTCAGAGCATACCGGTTTTAACGAAATACACATGGATCCGCGAGATCCTGATTTGCTTTATGCAACGGCACATCAGAGACGGCGTCACGTATTCACTTACATCGATGGTGGTCCTGAGTCGGCCATTTACAAAAGTACTGATGGGGGTGCTAACTGGAAAAAGCTTGAAAGTGGTTTGCCCAAGAACGACATGGGTAGAATCGGAATGGACATTTCTCCTGCCAATCCTGATGTGGTTTATGCGATCATCAAAGCTACAGATAATGGCGGATTCTACCGCTCAATGGATCGCGGTGAGAGTTGGAAGAAAATGTCGGATTATCAGACTAGTGGAAACTACTACCAAGAGATTGTTTGCCATCCCTACGATGTGGACATCATTTACTCTATGAGCACTTGGTTGCATCATACCGAAGACGGCGGAAAGACTTTTAAAGAAACGGGTGAAAAGTACAAGCACGTGGATAACCACTGCATGTGGATCGATCCCGATCAGCCCGATCACTGGCGTGTTGGTTGCGATGGTGGTCTCTACGAAACTTGGAATGCAGCAGAAGACTGGTTGTACTATCCGAATCTTCCCATCACGCAGTTCTACAAAGTAGCCGTTGACAATGCTGAGCCATTTTACAATGTATACGGTGGAACTCAGGACAACAATACCCAAGGTGGACCATCGCGGACGACTAGTCAGCACGGCATCATGAATTCTGATTGGTTTATCACCAACGGTGGTGACGGATTTGAACCCGCCATTGACCCGACCAATCCCGACATCGTTTACGGTCAAGCCCAATACGGATGGTTAGTGCGCTATGACAAGAAAAGCGGAGAACGCGTGGCCATTCAGCCTCAGCCGGGCAAAGACGAAGCAGCTTACCGCTGGAATTGGGACGCACCGCTTCTAATCAGCCCGCACAATCCGAAGAGACTCTACTTCGCAGCCAATAAGGTTTTTAAAAGCGAAGACCGCGGCGATTCATGGGAAACAATTAGTCCTGATTTGACACAGCAACTCGATCGAAATACCTTCAAGGTGATGGACAAGGTATGGGGTCCCGATGCGGTTATGAAAAACAAATCGACGTCGATCTATGGAAATATCGTGGCTTTTGACGAGTCGCCGATTAAGGAAGGCTTGCTCTACGCAGGCACCGATGACGGGCTGATTCAAATTTCAGAGGATGGCGGTGATACGTGGACGAAGGTCGCGAGCGTCTCGGGAGTTCCTGACCGCACGTACGTCAATATGTTGAAGGCGTCTCTTTATGACGAAAATGTCGTTTATGCTGTTTTTAATAACCACAAGGAAGGAGACTTTAAGCCCTATGTTTACCGTAGCGACAACCGCGGAAAGTCATGGACGAGTATTACCTCCAATCTCCCTGAAAGAGGATCTACCTATGCGATCATTCAAGATCACGTAGATGAAGACCTACTCTTTGTAGGTACGGAGTTTGGGGTGTTCTTTACCAATGACGGCGGAGCAAATTGGCTGCAAATCAAAGGTGGAATTCCGACGATCGCTGCCCGTGATTTGGAAATTCAGCGACGGGAGAACGACCTGGTGGTCGCTTCATTCGGACGTAGCTTTTACGTACTCGATGACTACACTCCATTGCGCGATTTATCAGATGAGGTAGTCGCGAAGGATGCGCATATCTATCCGATAAAAGACGCTCTGCTTTATGTCAAAGACAACCGAATGGGAGGAAGAGGAAAGGGCTCTCAGGGAGGTATGCTCTTCATTTCTGAGAATCCTGATTTTGGTGCAACGATCACCTACTATTTGGGTGAAGAAATCAAAACGCTCGAAGATCAGCGGAAAGAGAAAGAGAAGGAACTGAGAAACGAAAACCTCGACGAGGCGTATCCATCCTTGGATGAGTTGAGAAAAGAGGATCGAGAAGAAGCCCCATATCTGCTTTTTGTTATCAAAGACTCCTCAGGTGAACCCATTCGCAAAATGCGTGAATCAGTGAGTAAGGGAATGCACCGCCTTACTTGGAATTTACGCCACACCACGACTTCGCCTATTAAGTTGAAAACAGGAAAGCTCGGTCGTTACTCGTCTCCCGACGAAGGGATGCTTGCGCTGCCCGGAACATACACCGTCGAGATGTACAAAAATATCAATGGCGAGTTTACCCAAATTCATGAGCCAGTGGCCTTTGAGGTCACTCCGCTCGACCGACAAACGCTGATGGCGCAAGACCGAGAAGAGGTGTTGGCTTTTCAGGAAAAGGTAGCTGAGTTGCAACGCTCTATTTCAGGAACCAATAAGCTTTATGGCGAAAACAAGGAGAAACTTGAATACATCGAAAAAGCGGTGGAGATGTATCCCGCAGTTCCTATGGCGATGATGGATGAAATTCGCCAATTGGAAGATGAACTCTACGAAATTCGATTGGCTATTTACGGCGATCAAACGCGATCATCTCGCGATATAGAGACTGAGCCTAGCCTTAATGGAAGAGTAGGGTACGCGGCTTATTCCAGCTGGTGGAATACGGCAGAGCCTACCAAAACGGCCAAAGAGCAAATCACTATCGCCGAGGAGGAGTACGTGGAAATTCTCGAAAAAATGCGTGGTGTAGCCAGCTCAGTGGAAGCGATGGAAAAGAGGCTGGTTGAAATGAAAGTGCCATATACACCGGGAAGAGGAAGTGATTGGGGGGAAGAATAATTATTTTAGCAGTTAGCAGTTAGCAGTTAGCAGTTAGCTGCATCTATCACCGTGTTGACGTATTTTTATGATTCGAAAGGACTGGGATGCAATTGTTATTGGTGGGGGCGCAGCGGGTTTTTTCGCGGCAATCCAAGCGGCTGAGAACGGAGCCAAAGTGATCATTCTTGAAAAGACTACAAAGTTTTTGTCCAAGGTGAAGGTGAGCGGAGGCGGACGGTGCAACGTCACCCACGACTGTGATTATCCAAGCCAATTGGTGAAGTTCTACCCACGCGGCTTGAAGTCCTTGAAAAAATCCTTCAACAAATTTGACGTAAACGATACCCGACAATGGTTTGAGTCGCGGGGAGTCAAGCTCAAAACCGAATCCGATGGTCGGGTTTTTCCGATTACGGATAATTCCCAAACCATCATCAATTGCCTGATGAAGGAGGTCGAATCGAAAGGGATTGAAATCCGAACCAAGTCGGAAGTCACCGAATTAAAACCCCACGAAAATGGATTTAGTCTGGAGCTGAAAAGCGGTGAGTCCTTCAAGGCCGATAAGGTAATTGTCACGGTGGGCGGCTACCCGAAATCTGAGAGCTACCAATGGCTGCGCGATCTCAGTTTAAAAATCGTCGAACCCGTTCCCTCGCTTTTTACCTTCAATGTTCCCGATTCGGATATGAAAGACTTGCAAGGACTCTCGGTGGATAACGGAATCGTATCTGTGCCAGGCAGCAAGTGGAAAGACGACGGGCCGATTCTTATCACCCATTGGGGTTTTAGCGCTCCTGCCGTGATCAAGCTGTCAGCTTGGGCCGCGATTGATTTACACTCCAGAAACTATCGATTTCCCATCCACATCAATTGGACGGGGCAAAGTGAGAACAGTGTGCGGTCAATCTTACAGGAAATGCGAAAAAATCATCCCACCAAACAGATTGCCAGCAATCCTCAGTTTGAGATTTCTAAACGGCTTTGGGAGCGTCTTTGCCAGAAGGCAGAGATTCCCGAATCGCTGAAATATGCCGATTTACCCGCCAAGACCATGAATCGGTTTATCGAAATCTTGGTGCGGTGCCCGTATCAGGTAGATGGAAAAACGACCTTCAAAGAAGAGTTTGTAACGGCAGGTGGTGTCGACTTGAGTGAAGTTGATCTAAGCACTTTCGAATCTAAGAAGCATTCCGGTCTTTTCTTCGCGGGAGAAGTACTCAATGCAGATGGCGTAACCGGCGGCTATAATTTTCAGCACGCTTGGACGAGTGGGTATTTGGCTGGTAAGACCGCAGGTGGTGCTAATTGAAAAACGTACTTTCGCCTGCCACAAGGCAAAACTAAACCGTTTACAGAATCTGCTCGAAAAAGCAAGATTAATCCTGACTACAAATTAATGACCCAGACTGCTCATCGAATTCAAGGCCTTTTATTGTTCATTTTTTGCGCTTTAACTCTGACCGGCTTTTCTCAGAGTGAGATCAGAGGCAAGGTCGTGAATGATTCAGGTGAGGCATTGCTTTATGCCAATGTGGTTCTTTTTTCGGCTGCGGACACTGGTTTTATCAAAGGAGCAGTGACCAATCAAGACGGGGAGTTCAATTTTTCATCCGTGGTCGCTGGAAGTTACTTCTGCGAGGTGAGTATGGTAGGTTTCACCAAGAGCGGTATTGATGTGTTTACTGTCGATGCCACTTCGGGAGATGTTGATCTGGGTGAGATCGCATTGAGTGATAATCTGGAATTGAAAGAAGTAGAAATCGTCGCCCAAAAATCCATGATCGAAGTACGTCCCGACAAAATTGTGTTCAATGTAGCTACGACTCCCAGCGTTTCGGGTATTGATGCTTTGGAATTATTGCGGAGATCTCCGGGAGTGAACGTAGATATGGACAACAATATCGCCTTGTTAGGCAAATCGGGCGTTCGGATTTTCATCAATGGAAGGCCTACCAGGCTTTCGGGAAATGATCTGGCCAACCTTCTCCAAAACATGGGGTCTGACAATATTGAGGATATTGAGATTATTTCGAATCCATCCGCGAAGTACGAGGCGGAAGGTGATGCCGGGATCATCAACATTAACCTGAAGAAAAATGTCGCAACGGGTTTCAACGGAAGTGCGATAGCTTCCTTTACACAAGGAGACTATTTTAGGAACAATCAAAGCGTAAATCTCAATTACGGCGGTGAAAAGTTGAAGGCCAACCTCGGCGTTAGTCGAGTAGATAATGAAACGTATGACAACTTTCGTGAAACAAGAATACAGAACGGCTATTCTTTTGAGCTCGCTTCAGATCAAATCAGGAATTTTGATGGTTATACCGTTACGACGGGATTGGAGTATACGATAGATGATAAGCACAGCCTTAGTTTCTCGGGGAATGCCATTCTTAATTCCAATAACGATGATCTCGAGAGTACCACATTCATTTCTCTGCTCGAAACGGGATCCTTGGACGAAATTCTGGAGTCACAGACTCTACTCGATCAAGAATCTTCGAACTACAACTTCAACTTAAACTACCATTGGAAACTGAGTTCCTCTTCCAAATTGTCGGCGGATATGAGCTTTGGGGATTTCAATTCGGAGGGAAGCACGTTTCAACCGAATACCTTTTTTGCTCCTGATGGCACAACAGTTATTGATGTTTCGGATAATGCTTTCGACTCTGATACGTACATCGATCTGTGGTCGGGAAAGGTCGATTATGAAAAGGATTGGGAGGGATGGAGCCTATCGGTCGGATCGAAATATGCAAGTATCATCACTGACAATCGTTTTGCTTTCTACAATGTGAATGACGGCGAACAGGTACTCGATCCTTCTCAAAGCAATGACTTTACTTACGAAGAGAAAGTAGCCGCCCTTTACGCGATAGCCGATGTCAAGCTATCTCCCAAATTTAACCTCAGTGCAGGACTTCGAATGGAGAACACGGATTCACGTGGAAGACTTGAAAGTGCCCAAGAAGTAGACAACAATGATGTAAAGAGAAACTACACGGACTTCTTTCCAAATGTAAGTCTTTCGTTCAGCGATGATAAAGATCACGCTCTCAGCCTTAGCGTAGGTCGCAGAATCACTCGGCCGAATTACCAAAACTTAAATCCGTTTGAATCACCCCTAAGTGAGCTGAGTGCTTGGAAGGGAAACCCCTTTCTCAGCCCAAGTTATACCATGAACTACCAGCTTACCTACGCATTCAAAAAGAAGCTGACCATCACCAATTCGTACAGCGAAACAACGGACTTTTTTGCCACGATTGTTGAGATTACCGGCGATCAAAGCAACGTCCTTATCCCGCGCAATATGCAGAACACTACGCGCTATTCCATCTCTGCGAGTTACCCTTTCGAGGTAAATGCATTTTGGGAGTTTATCGCTTTTGCCGATGGAGGTTATAACACCTATGACGGCGATTTGGAAGGAACTATTATCGACTTGGAGATATTGACCTGGAGCTTCAGAATTCAAAACAGCATATCACTACCATGGGGAGTGAAAATGGACTTGACGTATATGCGATACAGCGACTGGATCTGGCGTGGATCGGTCGATGTGGAGGGAAACCAGCGATTGGATTTCGGTTTTCGAAAGTCGTTTCTCGATGGCCAATTGGAGGTGCGAATTACGGGAAGTGATGTCTTTAGAACGGATAGTGATTACTTCTATCAGGGCGATTATGGCGGAATACAAACCGATGGAGCGAGATCCTTCGATAATCAACGTTTCGGAGCCGGAGCCACTTGGAACTTCGGGAATCAAAAGCTCAAAACCATGCGTCGATCAAGAGGGGCAATGGACGATGAGCTGAAGAGAATAAGCAACTAGACGAATTGTCTTTCTTTATTCCTTTTTCAGAGCAGCAATCTCTTTGAGCTTTTGTTTGGCACCCTCATTTTTGGGATCTAGCTCCAGCGATTTGCGATAAGCCGCCGCTGACTTTTCAAACTGCTCATTTTTAAAATACCCTTCACCCAAACTATCAAAAAGGTCGGCGTTATGCGGCATAAGTTTCGTCCCAAATTTGAATATTTCTATCGCGCCTTTGGCATCACCCTTATCATCGAGCCATTCATAGCCAATGGTGTTCACCATCCAAGAAAACCCCATTTGCTCGAACTCTTCCTCATTGATGGATTCTTCTCCGATTAGCTCTTCTAAGTAAAAGGTAGGGTGATCGGAATTATTGTATTGCTCATAGTTTCTGTATCCAGGGGAATCTTGCGGAAAGAGCTCGGCTATCATTACCTGATGGTCACCTTCTTGGATTTTTTCATCCAGTGTGAATTCAACAAAATTGGTGTAATCGTGAAAAAGATAAACCCTTACCGTGAGTTCTTGCAAGTCGTATACCGTAGTGTATTGTGTAGAACCTTCAGGACTCATCATGTTTTTCATGACTTCGCCGGTGTAATCGATTGTAGCCTTCCCTTCACTTTCAGAAAGGTATTTCATTCCATTTCTGAAATTAACCAGTTCTACTTCATCAGTAGATTCGATTTGAGAGTAGTAAAAATTTGAAAAGCACTGTTCTGGTTCAGATCCTAAGATCAGTTCTTCGCCTTCTACGATGAGGTAGTCACCGTTTTTATCGACAAAAACAATCATCCCCGTAGTTAAAAAGCTCAGATCGATGGTCGCTAAGTATTCTTTAATTTCAGCAACATCATTCATGGTTTGCATGATCTCGCGAACAGCATCGCTTATGGAAATCGAGACTTTACCCTCCGCATTGTTGACGGCCAGATAGTCCATGGCAAATCCATCAAAAACGAGTCCCGCGCTGTTCATAGCTCCTTGGGCAAAATTGTTTAGCTGGCCCATGTACATCACATCATAGTGACCTTTTTTACCTCCTTCAAACCAAAATTTCGAGTTTGGACTTATCCAGTCTTCATTGTTGCCAACAATGGTTTTTCCAGCCTTGGTGATTTTGAACATGCTGCAGGCGTGGCTGTAAAATGGGGTTGAAACGATAAGTGAAATCGCGACGAGAAGAGCTTTCATTTTTAACTTATAAAGTGAGCAAATGCGAATCTCCTATTTCCGAGGCAGAATGAAAATGCATTTTCAAACTATTAACAAATCGAACGAGCGAATAGTCAGTTATTGAGTGCGCTCGAATAGTTCGCTCTTATAGATAGGGGAAAGTTGTGACTACTCTTCCCACTTCAACGACTCGATCACAATCTCCTCAAAGCCCGGAAGGGTTCTGTAGGCAAAATCTACCTTCCAATCGGAGGTGTATTCATAACCCGCCTCCAAGTAGTGCTTCTCATCTGAGCGCATTCGACCCATCGTCGCATCGTTCTTTCGATAATTGATTACAGTGGGCATATCCTCATGAACAAGAAAATACTCAGGATGCGTTAAGTAGCCTAGAGGAGTGGTGTCGTATGGAATGAAACCAGGTATCCCGAACATGCCGCGTGCCCGCTCTTGCCATGGAACCATAAAGGCGTTAAGCCACTGGTCGTTTTTGCTTCCACTGGCTAAAAAGTCAGTATCGGTGCGGCTGAGCAGTAAATATTCGCTGCATTGAAAACCGCTTAATACGACTTTGATTCCCGCGTTCAGGACGACACGAAAAGCCTCCACATCTCTCTCGAAATTGTAATCGTGAACGGTGTTTTGCCTTAAGCCAGGTTGAAAGGCATAGCCCGTGGTGCGTCCCGCACAAAAGACAATCTCAGTAATTTGATCGGCCAATTCAGGGTGGTTCATTAGTACGGTCGCGACATTGGTGGCAGGTCCCAGAGCGAGTATGGCCATTTTTTCTTTTTTCAGGGCTTCCGCCAAAGCGTTCGATGCGTCCGTTTCCGTTCCCAAATCGTCGCAATCGGGTGAGCCTTTGTAAACGGGAATGTTTCTTTCGGGAGCGTATCTTTTCAGAATCTCCTCGGTGATTTCTTCGCCGTAATCCACCTCGGTGATAAGCGTGATTCCTGCAATTTCAATATTGTCTTGGGCCAAGGCCATAATCAGCGTTACGCCGTCGTCGATTTCTCGTGGTGCCCTTTCGGGGAGACCCATCATGATGTCGGTATCAAACCAAATTCTCTTCGGAGTCTCTTGTGAAAATGCCGTTTGGCAAAAGGAAAAAGCAAAAAGTGCAAGTGCGAGTATTCTCATAGGTTCAGTAAATTCAATGCTGTTTGAGTCAGTTCTTCCTTCTCTGAAATGGTGCGCGACAACGGCAGTTGTGCCACCCCAAAAAGGCGTCGCAAAATTTCAATTCCGGCAAATTGATCGGCGCGGAGCTTATCGTAATCGCCATAGCGCCGCAAAATGGTGTTGATGCCTCTGTTGCTCATTCCGCAAAAAATCAAGTGGGCTTTGAAAACTCCCAGCTCAAACTCTACAGGACCCGAGAAGCAAAATTCAGGATCGATGATTTTCACCCCCTTCTCGGTATCGAGCCAACTGCCTGGAAAGAAATCGCCATGGAGCAGTGCGGGCCCTTTTACCGAAAGGTATATGTCGCCGAGTTCTGTTGCGGTTTTGCGCAGTTCTGGGTTATTCAAAACATACTTTTTTGCAAGTGCTTGAAGTCCTTTTTGAGTCTCGTCGAGGTTCAATCCACTTGTCGGATTAAAAGGTATGTCAAAAATATGTTGGTGGTTTAGTTCCCTCATTTTGAAGTTTGATACAGCTGAGCTTTTTTGAGTCGAAGTGTGCAACAGCTGCAGAAACTCAACCAAATGATGCGTGAGGCGTGGAGGAAATTTGAGATCGGGTGAGTAGTATTTGGAATAGTCACCTTGTCGGCCCAAGTCTTCTATCACTTGAATGTGATTTTCGCCATCATAAAAAATCGCTCTAGGCAAATAGTGCGCTATTTTCTTAATTGACTTTGCCTCTGTGAAAAAGGTGTACTCCATCTCGGCTCGTTCTACCGGCGCAGCTATCGAGGGGTATTTCTGTACGAACGGATTGGCCTGTTTGACAATCAGGCTTCTCTCACTTAAATCAGCGCGCAAGGTCAGGTTCATATTTCCTTCTCCTGCCGTTGCCAAGTGAGTGATTTTTTCTTCGGTTTTGATCACCTCATTTTTCTTGAGGTAACTCTCTAAACTCGAGAGGTCTGTTACTTTGAGTTCAAATTTCATAGCTCTAAATCTGCTCTAAAAATAACTCAATTTTTTAAAAGATGTATCGCGCTCCGAACTGGAATTGACGTGGCGGAGAAGCAGAATTCAATCGGTAGTTGTATGAGTCTGGAGGGCCTACTTGGGCTTGGTTACTCACCGATCGCGTCGTATTGTAGCCCGACCAGTTTTGAGCATTGAACAAATTGAATACATCTGCGCTAAATTCAATTCCTTGATTGTCTTTCCCAAAGCTCCAGAGGTATTTTACCGAAATGTCGAAGGTAGCAGCCCAAGGCAATCTGTCCGTATTTTCATCGACGCCAGGCCATCGGTCGGCAGGTAGACCGAAGTTTTCTCCGTCTCCGTTTAGATCTCCTGTGAATCTTTGGTTTCCATCGTCATCAAAATAATAGAAAATCGTCGCATCAGCCACTCGTGTTACCGGCTGACCGCTTTGAATCAAAGCTGTTGGCGAAATGGATAATCCTTTGATAGGTTGATAAATCGTAACCGCACTCAATACATGGCGACGGTCATTCTCATCCCAGGTGTACTCTGCATCAAAATCGTTATTATCTTGAGCTCTGGTATTGATACTGCTGGTATTGCTTTTGGTCCAGCTCAAGGTGTAAAGCAATCGAAATCCGAGTTTACCATCGTTCACTTCTTTTTGGAGCATAAAGTTCAACGCGGTGTATTCTGCACGGCCATCACCTGTAGTCATAAAAACGTTTCTGGTTCCGCCTCTGAGCGTATCGCCTTGAACCACGCTATAGAAACCGGCATCATCGCTGAATACGGCGACGGGTCGGCTGGCATCTGCTTCGTCTCTTGATCTGGCTACGACATCGTCAGGGTCGATTCCCTCTTCAAAAAGATAAGGAGAGGCTACATTGAGATTCCTCACGACGTATAGATTTTCCGTACGCGTGTGTACCGCGTCAAATTTGAAGAGCGTCTCGTTATCGGGTTTGTATTGGTAACCAATAGAGAATTGATGACTGTATGGATTGTCCCAACCGTTTGGGTTGAGAATGCGTGTGTTGTTTCTAAATATACCTTCGCGCTCATCGCTGAGGTCTTCCGCGGTTGGCCCTTGCAAGTAGTCCACATCAGGAGCCGTGGCTTGGAGATTTCCTTCAAAGGTAATCCGATCTAAATCGGCATCGGCATCCAGTATTCCGAGTCTTTGAAGCTCGGCGAGCTGCGCTTTGAAATCGCTCGAGTTATTGCTGAACTGCAGCGCATCGCTGTAAACGGAGTACTTTATTTTATCGTAGAAGATCCCATAACCACCTCGGATCACACTGTTCTCAGTCAATTGAAAATTCAAACTGAATCTGGGGGCGATATTGTCCCAATCTCCCTCTGTTCCTCCTGATTTGGATAGATTGTCATAATCCCATCTCAATCCAATATTTGCCGTAAGGCGATTGTTGATGGACCATCTGTCTTCGATGTAAGCGCTAGTCACATTTTGAGTTCTTCCGAGTGATCTCGGCCGCAACTCCACATCGTATTGAAACACGGATGCATCAGACGGAACATCGTTTACATTCAAATCTGCACCCACGCCGCTATTGCGAATTTCGGCGAGTTGCTCTTCGTTCAAATCAACCAGGTAACTCCCGTTGGGATTCCCACCTCCTGTCAAGTTGAAATCGGAAGTGATGAATTCAACACCTGCCTTGATATAGTGATTTCCTGCATCGTAAAACCACTTGTTTTGGAATTGGTGCGTGTATTCTTTGTCGTCGAATATGGAACCTGCCTGACCAATAACTGCTATGGTCTGCTGCATAGGATCTCTTAGTGTCACAGAGGGGTTTTCGGGATTCACAGGCTGCCGATAATTCCAGCGGAAATAGCTGTGTAAGTAGTTTACCTCGGTGCTCAATCGGCTATTGATTACTCCGGTGTTTTTAAAGGCAATGAGGTACGTATCGTTGTCCTGAGCCGAGGCTGCCGACGGAAAGGTTACTCCGCCTTCCAGTCCACCACCTTGACGGTCTATGTAGATTCTTCCTACCTGTCCGCGAAGTGAGGATCGCCATTTGTTGGACCAACTGTGGTCTATTTTCCCGCTTATGAATGTGAAATAGTTGTTTCCACGAACCGTCTCGTTTACGTCGAGTTCGGGTGAATTCAAGAGATTGTCTTTGATGTCAATCGTTTGCTCTGCATTGATGTAAAGGAATGTCTTGTTCTTCTTGATGGGTGCACCAACTGAGAACCCGAATTGGTGGCGCTGGAAACCATCTTTCACCAAGTTCCCCGAAAGGTCGCGCTGAGCAAAATCAGAGGGTGAGTCAATCACCGATCCTGGGCGAGTCAAGTAAAATGCTTCACCCGTTACCTCATTTGTTCCTGAGCGACTCAGCACATTGACAATTCCATTGCTCGAATTTCCCCACTCTGCAGAGTAGTTATTGGTTAGAACGGTCACGTTTTCTACAAATCCAACGGGCGTGTTAATCTTCATGTTTCCCAGAAACCGCTCGTTATTGTCCATTCCATCTACGAGGTAATTGGTAAAGATTCCATTCAACCCGTTGATGCTGATATTTGGCCCTTCAGCGTATCCCAAAACAGCTTGGGTCACATTCGGTAAGCGGTACAAGCCCCTCGTCACATCGCGACCCTCGATGGGCATTTTCATAAACTCTTCTTTCTTGAGCTGACCTGAGACAGTAGCATCTTGCCGATTCATTTTGGCCATAGGCGAACTTGTTATCAAGACTTCTCCTAAGCTGGCCGACATGCGGTCGGGTACTTGCATCAAATACTTTTTGCCACCGTCTACGCTTAGTTCGGGTGAGGCGGTATACTGGTATTTGTTATTGTCTTCTACAAAAACGCGGTACTTAGCAGTGGCTTCCAAGTTTTGGAAAACCACCTCTCCCTTTTTATCGGTAAAATCGGAAATGATGTCTTTGGGGCCCACAAGAAATACCTCCATGCTATCTATTGGCGTGGATTGAGTCAATGATTTAAGGGTGATCGTGAGGGTTTGCGCTTGCGCAAAAAAAGGCAGTAAGGCCAAGGCACAAAGTGTGTATAGCTTTTTCATTAGAAAAGGATAAGTTTAAAAACGGGTGAACGGGGAATAGATACTTATGAGGCCAGTCGGAGGGGTGGAGCTCGATCAGAAATTTTAAATTCACTCAAGCGGAGGTTGATCGCAGGAGTGTAATTTCTACCCGTCGAAGGAACGGCAAGTATTCCTTTTATCTCCTTTCGGAAAAGAGTTTTTTTAGAATCAGATGAGAAGGAGCGGAGCCACCTTTTCAGCGATTTCTCATCGTCTACATCGATGAGGGTCGGGAGCTCCTCATATTTCCCCAGGAGGCTGCCGAGTCTTGCGTGAGTCTCTCCCGGAACCTTGAGAGCTCGGCAAAATGCCGTTTCTTTAAAATCCTTTTCTCGAATACCGATGAGGTAGTTTCCTCCATCGAGGGAAGGTCCCAAAACGGGATTTCCATCGGCAAGCTCATTTGCTGCTTGAATCAGAGTCTTCGCATCAAGATCAGGAGTGTCGTTTCCAACGGCAATGACATTTTGATAGCCTTTGGCGAAGGCCTCCGAAAAAGCGTGAGCGAGTCTTTCAGCCAGGTTTTCACCTTCTTGATTCGCTTCGTTTGAGAGAAGTATTGTCAGTCCTGTCGCTCTAATGGTGCTAAGCGTGTGGCGACTGAGTCGGTCGATTAACCGACCATGGACATCTCTTTCAGAAAAGCGGTTTCGCTTATAATCTTCGCCGGCGCTGCGGGCGAAATAGATGATAGCGGTTTTAGACGGGTGAAGCATATTTTAATCGATTCAAATCACCTACGTGTGAAAATGACGATCAGATTTGAAGGGTGCAATATGAATATTAAAAATGAACTTAATTCTCGATGGAAGATCATTTACAGTGTTATGTCGCCAGTGCGGCAAGTAGGTGGTCTAATTGCCTCCTTTAATGAAAGTTTTGGATACCTCGCTACCATCTTTCCAATGAAATCGAGCAACGTAACCACCTGACAAAAGAGCGATTAAACGCTCTCGGAGATAGTATTGTTCGGTTATCAAAGAGGTGCTGATCAGTTTTCCGTGGCTATCGTAGAGCTCCATACTTATTGGTGATTCCCCTGTCCATGAAAAGAAGACCACATCAGTGGCAGGGTTTGGGTACACACGTATGGTTTGGCCCTTCGCTGGATTTTCAAAGCGGTACATATTGTCTAGGCGCACATCTTGCGACGTAATTCCTACTCCCAGAAATGCTGAATGGCCAATGGAAAAAGCGAAGGCCCCTTTTAACGGCACAGAAGGAATTGGTGCGGTTTCGGTCCATTGGTCATTAAATGCATCGTATTCAAATACTTGATTAAGGTATTCCAAATTTACGTTTTGACCTGCCGCTATGTAGCCTTTTCCACTAAAACTGAATTCAATGGCGTAATATCGATTCGCACCGGGGAAATCACCTTTTTGAAGCCATTGGTTAGTCGCAGGATTAAATTGCCACCAGTCATTGGCAAAAGATTCGTCTTGTAGTCGACCGAGTCCTACATAGCCAAAACTGCCTGAACTCATACCGATGGATTCGAATCGACGTCCTCCCGGAAAATCGTTGAGCTGAGTCCATACATCTCGTTCAGGATCGTACTCCCAGAAATCTTCAAAATAGTCGTCTCCGTTTCTTCCGGTACCGACGTATGCCTTTCCGGCAATGGAGAACGCAATGGGCGAGGATCGAGGCTCTCCGGGAAAAGGGGCTTTTTCCGTCCAAGTATCCGTTTCCGGATGATAAGCCCAAAGCTCGTTGAGGTACCCTGATTGTCCGAATCCACAGACGACATAGCCGGTGTCAGCTACTGTAAAACGACCACAATACTGACGTGGCTCAGATGGAAGTGAAGCCACTGGGCTCCAAGAGTCTAAATTGGGATCGTAAGCATAAAAATCGTTGGTGAGAACGAATCCTTCTGCAAACCCTGTTCCCGCATACCCTTTGCCATTTATGGAAAAAGCGATTCCATCATCTCTCGACAAGCCAGGGAACGGACTGATTTCAGCCCAGCTTTGGCAGAAAGTCGAATAGCAAAATATTGAGAAAACGATTAAAATGGCTAGGCGCAGCATCCCGCAATTAACGAATCAAAACACAAATTCTTATCGAAGCAAAGCCTCGTTCCTGATGAAGCTTTACTGCTGTTAATTAGAATAGTCTAGTAGAACTCTATTTCGTTTTACTATCAGAGGCCTTATTCCTATTTTAACCAGAGATTAGAAGTATTTGTTTTTTGCATACTCTAAATCTTGGAATGGAAACCAAGTGATGGAGAAGTAAAAGACGCTGGCGTTGAAGTTTTCATATGGCTTGACTACAACATCACTGTCTGTTCCATCGATCCGAACGGTTTCAGAAAAATTAGGGTCAAAGAAATCAGTTAAATAGTACTTCGCTTTAAGCGAAAAACCCTCTGGTAGCTGAACTCCTACAAAAACGGCTTGTTGAAAATCTTCCGTGCGATCAGAGAACCAATCAGTTCGTTTTCTTAGCTTATCTCCACCGTCAAACTCCTTTTCCTTGTAGTGAAAAGGAAACTCGATTTCATAACCAGCGAATAAAAACAAAGGATTTTCCTGATCTAGCCTTCCGGCTTTAAAACCTAAGGGTATACCCAAATTATAGGTGCGGAATTTCTTTCGATCAATGTCTTCATCTTCAAGATCGATTTGATCGGCTTTCACAATGAAACCGACATTTCTAAATCCCAAACCAAGGTTTAAGCCAAAATGGTCGCTTACATCGTAGTTGTAGTGCCACGCCATGTTGAATACGGGAGACCAACGCATGTTTTGCTCTACATCAACCCCATCCGGTGTATCAAACTCAGCGAATGAAAAGATCATTTCTCCTTCGAATGAGACATAGCTTTTATTGGAACTGTAATCGTTTGATGCATCTTGTGCTGAGGCACTTGTTGCGAGGCCAAATAAGGCGGCGATAATAAAGCGTCGGAATGCTTTCATAATTAGGTAATTCTATTGAGGCCGAAAATAATAAAATAGATGATTATCATGGCTATAAAGAGTAGCCAAATTTTCTTGTAATGCGGTTTTAGGCGGTTCAAATCTTTGCGGTAAGCAAGCGCCATGGCGGTAACGAATGCCACAACAAAAATCCCTGCGAAAACCCAATGGCCTGGTGTGATGTTTTCCATATGACTTAATTGGACAAAAATAGATTTAAATTGTTCGGCGGAAGCCCTAATTTCGACGCATGGAAGAAACTTGGCATAATGAAGTAGTTCCAATCAATGAGCTGCCGGTGATCGAGGAAGTGTCATTTCAAAAGCATCCTGTTCGTTACATGACTTACAGAAGACTGTTGGCAGTAATCTTTTGGAGCTTCCCCATAATTGGGTTGACTATACCGGCTATAATCGCGCCCGGTATTTGGCTCGCCTTTATCGGCGGCGGATTGGCTTTTTTGATTCTTTTAAGTTTTATTGCCATACCCATCGGCTATAGAAAGAGGTCATATGCGCTCCGCGAAAGAGATTTGACTTATAAAAAAGGGTGGATTTTTTCCTCGATGATTACCATTCCTTTTAACCGAATTCAACACACAGAGATTTCACGCGGACCCATCGAGAGAAAATTTGAACTCAGTACACTTAAAATTTACACGGCAGGAGGAAGTACTTCTGACTTGTCTATTCCGGGACTTGAGGCTGATGAGGCCGAACAACTCAAAGAATTTGTAGCAAAGAAAGCCGCAATTTATGAGTGAAGAAAATAAGGATTGGGATATCCACGAGCCGACCCGTCAAAGTTACCTTGGAGTGATTGTATACCTGCTCAGGAATTTACGCGCTTTAGGGACTCTATTGATTTCGCTTGTTGCTGTTGCAGCAGCTGCTCCCATGTTTTGGACTATTATGGGCATTGCGATAATTCCGCTCCTCATCTTATTTGCACTATTCGCCTATTGGCAATACCGCAACTTCACGTTTCATGTAGAAGGAGATAATCTCATTATTCACAAAGGAGTACTGGTTAAAGACAGAAAGTCCGTTCCCATCGAGAGAATCCAATCCATTCAAGTCACCAAAAACGTGATTCAACGACTTTTGGGCTTGGTGGCTCTCAAAGTCGATACGGCGGGATCTCGTGGAAATGAGCTTGAAATTCCAGCATTAGAAAGAGACCGTGCCGACGCTTTACGCGATTTGCTTTATCAAAAGAAAGAGGCGCTTCTCATCACTAATACTAGTGAGACTGACGAAGTAACTGAGGTAGATCAGGCGGAAGCACCAAAAGCTAAGTTGCCCGAAGATGAAGGAAGAGTATTGGTCAAGTTGGGGCTATTCGATCTCTTGAAAGTAGGCCTTACCGAGAACCACCTGAAGACAGGTTTCATCGCGTTGGCATTCGTGTTTGGTTATGCTAGTCAGTATCAGGAACTGTTACAAGAATACATTGAAGGCTATGTCGACACTTACGCCTCTCAAGTTACGGATGCAGGAATAGCCGTTGTGATCAGCTTTTTGATTTTTTACGCTATTGTATCGGTGCTTATAAGTTTAGTCAGAACGCTCTTGCGGTTTTTTGATTTGAAGGCCGTTTTAAAGAGTGAAGCTCTTGAAATATCTACGGGTCTCCTGCAGCGAAACGAGTACCGCATTCCGAAAAACAAAATACAATACATTCAATGGGAGACGAACCCATTGAGAAAGCTTGCAGGTTACGAATCTGCTACCATCAAGCCGTCTAATTCAGTGGGGGAGGTAGCCAATAAACAATCCATTGAAATTCCCGCTTTACGGATAGAAGAAAGCAATTACCTGGCAACGGGAGTCTTCCCGGGAGCTCAAAAACCCGATGAGCATATTGATGGAGATCCATGGGCCTATGCTCGTTTGCACGCTATAATCGGTGCAATAATTTTCGCTCCACTCGCTGGAATCCTTTATTGGCAGTACTCCTATCCTGGTATCGCTATCTTACTTTTGGTCGGAATGTTTGCAGCCTATGGTTACCGATACGGTAAAACGGTTCGCGTCCATTTTGATGAAAAGCATGTCTATATTCTCCGAGGCTGGTTGTTTCCCAAACGAGTAATTCTTCCTTCATACAAGACTCAGTCGCTACAGCTCACACAGAATATTATCTTGAAGAGAAGAAAGCTCTGTCACCTCACTTTTTTTACTGCTGCAGGAAGCAAAACCGTTCGATTTCTGAATGAGCGTGAGGCTCTAGAAGTATATAACTCTTTGATATATGCAGTGGAGAAATACGAGGGTAGCTGGATGTAGTGATACGTGTAATTTTTCGAATTACTTATATTCGTTGCAACCAATCATCCGACAATGAAAACTACACTAACCCTCGTAGGTGCTTTTTTCTGTACCTTCTTCGCTTCCGCTCAAATGGAAAATGCTGCTTTTACCGAAACCGGTAGAGGTGCTTCGTTCGCTTTCGCAACTGATTATCATGCGCTGGGTATCAACCCTGCCAACCTTGCCTTTGGAAATCCATATAACAAAAAGTACACTCTTGGCCTGGGACAAACAGGTCTGTCTTTTTATAGCGAGGCATTCACTAAGGAACAATTGTGGGATGGGATAACCGATGTAGACGGGAGTTTGACTGCCGCTGAAAAGCAACAGGCAGGAATTGATTTTGCCGATTCTGACTATTCTGTAAATCTGTATACCACCATTTTCGGGTTTGCGGTGAATACGGAAAACGCAGGATATTTTGCAGTAAGTGTAAACTTCCGTACCTCTTTCTACTCCACTTTCAATGATGTGGGTGCGAGTCAATTGTTTACCGGATATATTGATCCGTACTTTGACCAGTGGGAAGTGCAAAATGAAGATGGTACAACGTCAATTATTCCCAATGGCGGTGCAGAATCAGACCGGCTTGATGACGTTCTCTTGGGTATTGCAAGTAATCCACAATTCGCGAGTGACTTGTACCGAGATTCAAGATTGAAGTCAATGGCATTTACTGAATTGAACTTTGGCTATGGACGCAATGTATACGAGAATGACGATATTTCTATCAATGCGGGGGTAGGAGTAAAGTACTTACAAGGTCTCTTCGTTGTAGATTTGAATCTAGAGGGAGGCCAAGTTCAAGATGCTTTCATCGCAGCATCTCCCGCGTTGGATATAGATCTTGGTGATGGCGAGGACAACCCCTCATTTCAAGAGGGTTCAGGTTATTCTCCCGTTGGTGATGGTTTTGGATTTGATATTGGTGTGAATGCGGAAATAAGTGATCAGTTTAGAGTTTCTGCTTCCATTACTGATATTGGGTCGATAAACTTTGATGGCAACGTATACAGCTCGGCCGATACGATCGTTTTCGATATTGAAACTCAAGGAATCGACAGCTATAATGTCTTCGGAAATTACGATTCTTTCGCTGGTGATGATGGTGTATTTGATTGGAAGGGGCAGCGCGAACAAAAGGTAAATCTACCTACCCAGTTTCGGGCAGGGTTTGGCTATTTTCATGATGAAAAACTCAGAGTAGGTTTGGATTTCGCTTTTCCTTTAAATGAAGAACCCGGAAATATTGAGAAAATGGCATTTGCTTTTGGAGCGGAATACCTCGTGGCCTCTTCAGTGAGCTTGTCGGCGGGAATTGGTGCAGGAGACAACTTTGGATTCAGAGTTCCGTTTGGAGTGAATTTCGTCATTAATGAAGGAAGCTGGGAACTAGGCGTAGCATCGAGAGATGTGATGTACTTCTTCCGTGATGATCGTCCCAATTTATCTTTTGTAATGGGACTACTTCGTTTCCGTTTTGGAGATATGGAGCAGGAGAACCCTTCAAGGATGTACTAGTTTAGTTTGTGCTAAATCCGAGTGCCCTGTATCTGAGTGACAAAGTGGTGTGACCTCTTTTTATACCTGACTTTCCTTAACGGTTCGTTTTTGGAATAGCTTTCAGGACTTAAAGATTTTTAGGAAAGGTGAGTGTAAGCGGCAATTCTTGTATGATTCCTTGCATGTCCCGACAAACTTGATTGAACTCTGTATTTTTAATCTCATTCGTTTTCGCTCGGTAAGTGTAGGAAAGTACTAGTTCAGTCATGTCTTTCATCTTTTCTGAATACAGGTAGTTAAATGCCGAATTATCTACAGTTTTTACGTCCAGAGGTATGATCAGAGGCAGAGGAAGTTTTACACTGGTAATCTGTTTGAAATTTACAGGGTAGGGGACATATACAGGATAGTTTTTGTACTCACAGTTCATACTGCTCACGTAGTCGTAAAGGCTTAAAGGCTCGTAATGCATCTGGTAAAACTCTTTACCCTCCTGTTCTATTGTTTTAAAAATCGATTGAGTTTCATAGACTTCGGTAATCTCGATAATATTGGCATTGAGATCATCAGAGATATTCAGCTTCTCTTTTTCAAATACATCGTAAAGCACACCATAGACCGCTCTAAACTCCTTCGATAATTCACGTGTAGAAAAGACATCGAGATACATGCGCATATAGTCTGCGTTCATTCCGCTCAAAGTCGATTTTACGGTAAGCATTCCGGCATTTTCGAAATCAACAATTTCAAAGGATTCTTCTATCAACATCGACGATTCATTGTCTTGTCCTTCCATCTCACTCAGTTCGGTACCTGTTTTCACCAAAAGCCCTAAACCGTAGTCAAAAGTTGCTCTCTTACCCAGGCTACCTCCTTGAAATGATACGGTAGGATCGATATAGTAATCTTCATAATCATAAGAAAAATAGGTGATAACATGATCGAAGATTTGGGCACCGGGTGCTAGGTCTCCAAGCCTGTGCTGCATCGTGGAATTTACTAGATACGGGTAGGCCTCTATATCCATCTCCTTTAAAAGGGAAACCAAGAGCAGCGTCTTGTCTTTGCAATCACCATAGCGCTGTTCGATGGTTTGGGCGGGTTGAAATGGTTTAATTGATCCTATCCCTGATTCTATCCCCATGTATCGAATCTCATTTTGAACCCATCTGATGATGGCATCTATCTTCTCTTCTTCCTTGTCTATTCCTGCTGTGATCTGCTCAAATAAGGTTGAGATGGCCAATTTACTTTCATTTTCCAGTTCAAAAATTTTCACGGCCCAATTGCTTACTGAGCTCATTTCGGGGAAAGCTGATACGAAAAAGTAAGGAAAAGCTATGTGCCAAGGTGGAGTAGATTCCTCAAATTCGAATGATTCTAAATTTGTTCTCACCAACTCTAGTTCTTCTATTTTTCCATTCTTATTCCACGTCGGCAAATCCTCCATATTCAATGCTGAAATGAAATACTCACTTTTCGGATCTTTTATTAAGCGAAGTCGGTAATAGTCAATAGGGTTTATAGATGCCAGAGCATAACTGCGGTAACTGTGACCTTCGAATATGGGATTCTCTCCTTTGATAGTGTAGGCATACTCTATGATATCCCCCTTTCTTATGTCTTCTAAGATATCGTGTGCCGTTACCGCACCGGTATAAATTCCTTGACTTAGGTTGTCTTCTCTGGAAAGAAAATCCAATGTCAGGTCTGAAGTTCGATCGATAATTTGATCGTCCCGAATTATTCGGAAATAGTGAAAATCGAGCTCATTGTAAATGGTATCAATCGTTATGCTAATTTCAGACGACCATGACACGCCTGTTTCAGTAAGTACGTGTGTTCTCGTGAAGAAATAGTCGTCTTTTGTAATCAGGTTAGTCTGGTAGTCAATCACCGATGTATAAGCACCACCAATCACATCATTCTTGGTTGTTTTTGAGGTAATTTCCGGGATCTCGTCTTTTACCCATTCGGGTATTTCGGTGAAAGCAATTTTCTGTCCCGATGTAATTACGCTTAGCAAAAGAAAAAAGCACAAAGCAATATGTTTCATAGACTAATGGAAATAAGAACACAAGTATAATCCATTTAAAATTTCAGGGCAAAAAACGGAAACCAAAGTGCCTATCAGAGCGGTAGCATATGTGCGTCTTTAGGTTTCTGAAAATGATCTTTATTTTCGGTAAACTTAAGTTTTAGCTTATCTTCATCAGAATTATGGAAGCTGAATTTCACAAAGATTTTCTTACTTATCTTCTCTTATTCGCCACCCACGCTGATTTTAATTTTGATGAAGAGGAAAGAGAATATATTCTTTCTAAGGTGGATGAATCGACCTTCAACCGGGTGAATCGCATTTTCGAAAAGCACAACGACATCCAGCGAATTGATCGAATTCGCTATTATATGGAAAAGGGAAACTATTCTCAAGCCGATGCGGCGACCCTCACTTCAGAAGTTTTAAAACTGTTCAAGGCCGATGGAGATTACTCCACCTTAGAGCAGAATTTGATGATCGGGTTGAAGCGGATATTGAAAAGTTACTCTTGAATTTGCTGTCCATAGCTCTCAGACAATTTCGAGATAAACCCTGACCAGCCGACACCGGCAGTTTTCTTCCCCAATCGCACTGCTACGATGTTCTTATCAGGACTTACAAATATGTATTGCCCCAAAATTCCATTGGCGTAGAATTCATTCTTTTCAGGAAAAAGCCACCATTGGTATTGATAATAGTCGGCACTCCCATTAGAACTGTCAACTTTTGTGGATTGGGCTACCCAATCTGCGGGTACGATTTGGGTTCCGTTCCAATTGCCTTTGTTCAAATAAAGTCGCCCGATTTTTGCGAAATCACGAGCACGCATGTTAAGGCAGCAAAACCCCTTCTCCAAGCCATCCTTTTTATCCAAACTCCAAGAAGCATCGAACTCCATACCAAGAGGTTTCCAGATTTTTTCCTCGAAATAGGCGCTTACCGCTTTTTCTCCGAGGGCACGAGAAAGAATGAGTGTGAGTATTTGGGTGTCTCCACTTACATAATTGAATTCCGCACCTGGTTCGTTTTCCAACTTTGCATGCGTTACCAGCCTTTCCAGGTTGCTACCGTAGTAGTAATTGGCTGCTTCACCGAATGGGTTGGCATAGCTCTCGTTAAACTTCAGGCCCGAAGTCATCTGAAGCAAGTGCTCGATTGTGACCTTGTCAAACCCTGCCTCCTTCAACTCGGGAATGTATTGGGTAACCGGTTCATCCACGCCGCTTATGATGCCTTCTTCAATAGCAATTCCATAAAGAATCGAAACCACCGATTTCGCCACTGAGAAAGATGTTACGATAGATTCTTCATCGTAGCCATTGAGGTAGTCTTCGATCAGAATGGTGTCGTTTCGAATCAGTAGAAAAGCAACTGATTTATACTCTTCCAGAAAATCTCTCCATGCCATCGATTCGCCGTCGGCAGTTATAGTCTTAGGAGGTTTCAAAGAATCACCGTAAGAAAATGTCCAGGTATCTGAAGGTGCTTGGATAGGTCGGTTTGCGAATTTCTTATAATCCTTGATGTCAGCAAAGTTGTAAATGATCATTCTACCTGCAGTGCACGAAGCAAGGATAATAAGCAGTGCTGAAAAAAGGAAGAGAAGACGTCTATTCATAGGGACCAATGTATAAACTTCCGCAGAAAAGAATTTACTCCGATTTCCAAAGAAAGTCTAGGTTCTCAGCAAGGTTGCTACATTTGACTCCCACTAATCATCAGCTCATGAAAACATCTCTACTCCTCCTTTCTCTGACCATTTCCTTTTTATCATTTTCGCAGGCTCTTCAAAACATTGAGAGTGTGGAGTACGACCATGAGAACAGCCGATTTTTGGTGTCGAATTCCAATTCGATAATTGCGATGGATCAACCTACCCTTGAATTGTCCTTCTTTGGTGATGGTGCTGCAGGATTTGGAATGGAGGTGATGAACAATACCCTCTTTGCCATCAGTAATGGAATAAAAGGGTACGATTTATCAACGGAAGAAGAGGTGATGAGCTTGAGCATTCCAGGTTCAGGCTTTTTGAATGGGATGGCCAGTGATGGTGTAAATCGACTTTGGGTCACTGACTTTTCCAATGGCAGAATTTACGAGATTGACGTGACCGATCTCGATAACCCGACTTCAGAAATGGTAGTGGCGAATACGGGTAGCACCCCCAATGGTATCGTTTATGACGAGACCAATGATCGTCTCGTTTTTGTGAATTGGGGAGGAAGTGCCGATATCAAAGCTGTAAATCTTCAAACGTATCAAGTAAGTACCTTGACCGGAACATCTCTTGGGAATTGCGATGGAATCGACAACGACGCAGCCGATAATTACTTTGTGAGTTCGTGGAGCCCTTTGCGGATCTCTAAGTTCAATTCCGACTTTTCAGGAACGCCCGAAACGATCGAAGCACCGGGAATTTCTAATCCTGCCGACATCTGTTACGCCAAAGAAATCGATACTCTCGCTATTCCAAATAGTGGTAATAATACAGTGACGTTTGTAGGTTTTGAAAACCCTCTCTCAGTCCGAGATCGAAGTGATGATCGCTTTCAATTCGGTACTATCGGGAACCCCATCACCAATCAGTCCTATTTTCAATTCACAACTACCACTCATACTCAGGTCGCTCTTTCCATTCTCGATGAATCTGGAAAAACGGTGGTAACCCTTATAGAGGGGATGCGAAGTCCCGGGGAGTACAAAGTTTTGTTGAATGGAGTCGAGCTCGCCACGGGTATTTACTTTGCGCAGCTTCGTATTGGGAATGATTCCAGTACCAAGAAGATTATTGTGCCTTAGTTAAGCACTCAAGGCACTATCCGCATTTTACGAAAAGTCAAATTAATTCTCCCTTCAGTCACCTTCTTGCTTTTGCGCAAAGTGTGCAACCAATGCTCTTGAGTGGGTGGTTTCATCAGCAAGAGACTTCCGTCATTCAAAAAAACTGAGCTAGTATCCTTGCTCCTTCTATGTTTAAAAGAGAATTTTCGTTCAGCGCCAAGGCTCACTGAGGCAATACATGCATTGGGGTCCAGTTCGGGTTCGTCATCGCTGTGCCAACCCATATAGTCTTCGCCATTGTGGTAAAAGTTGAGTAGACAGGAGTTGAAGGTTTCTCCCGATATTTTCTCAACTTCTGCTTTGATTTCCGCGAGGGTCTTCGACCAAGGCAAGGCTTTACGACTTACTTGCGAATAGGTGTACTCAAACGGCCGATCGCCATACCAAGCCGTAAGTCGGCGCATGGTGATTCGCTTGCCGAACATGACCACTTCGTCTTGTTTCCAGTCGACTTCTTTGGCCAATGCCCGAAACAGCTGCTCCGTTTCCGAGCTCAACCAATTCTCAAAAAGGTGGACGACTCCGTCTGCGGGAAGAAGGTTTTCGGAATGATTCATGGTGCTCTTAACAACTACATAGCTCTTCGGTTTAGCAATGCGACTTGAGTCACTCCGGGTATGATAGATCGGCCTTAACTTTACTCCAAACTACTATCGCCATGCACGCTAGACTTCTTTCTTTGCTTTTTGTCTTTTGGACATCTCTGCTCTTCGGGCAGACCTTGCTCGAAGTTCACTTGGAACCACTTGAGATTTCGGGTTTAGGTGGTGTTCAGTCCTACGCGGTTGGAACGCACGAAGGAGATTGGCTCATCATCGGTGGTCGACTTGACGGCCTGCACCGACGTCAGCCGTGGGCTTCTTTTGATGAGGCGGGAAACAATAACCAACTCATCGTGGTAAACCCTGAAGAAGGCGAATCTTGGTCAGCTCCGATCAGCAGTTTGGAGACCAACCTTAGAGAACAACTCAGCTCCACAAATCTTGAGTTTTATCAGCAAGGAGATTACCTCTACGTCATCGGAGGTTATGGCTTTAGTCCTTCCAATGATGACCATATTACCCATCCACGGCTGACTGCCGTTGATGTGCCTGCCGTAATCAGCGCTGTTAAGTCAGGCGGCGATCTGCAAGATCACTTCCGTCAAGTGGAGGATGAGGTATTTGCGGTAACGGGCGGTTACCTGGATTATATAAATGGAACCTATTACTTAGTTGGCGGTCAGCGGTTCGATGGGGCCTATAACCCTATGAATAATCCCACTTTCGTACAAGAATACACCAACTCCATTCGTAGATTTACCTTGGTCGATGACGGTGAAAATCTAGAGATCACGCATCTGGAAGAGTGGTACGATGCAGCAAATCTTCACCGAAGGGATTACAACGTCGTTTCCCAAATTATGCCTGATGGCTCTTTTGGGTTGACGGCATTTTCGGGCGTCTTTAATTCAGACGACTTGCCTTGGCTGAACTCTATAGATATTTCGGAAGATGGCTATACCGTTAACAACGATTTCACTCAATATTACAATCACTACCACTGCGCGCATATTCCGCTATACAGCGACGCTACCAATGAAATGCACACCGTTTTCTTCGGCGGAATGGCGCAGTACTATGAGGTAGATGGCGGTTTGATTCAGGACGACAATGTTCCTTTTGTGCGCACAATTGCTCAGGTTACCCGATCGGCCGATGGCAGCATGGCCGAGTACAAACTTGACAGTGAAATGCCCGACCTGCTGGGGGCGAGTGCGGAGTTTATTGCACTGGATGATTTGCCCATTCTTGAGAATAGAGTCATCGACTTGGATGCCTTGGAGGGAGATTCGATTTTGTTGGGATACATCTACGGAGGAATCAGAAGCACCGATCGTAATATTTTCTGGATCAACAACGGAACCCAAAGCGAGGCTAGCTCAGAAATATTGGCGGTTTATTTGGTGTTCGAAACCTTGTCGACGGGCGACGCGAATGAAAAAAAAAGTGATGGTTTAGCCTTAACGGTTTATCCGAATCCATCAACCGGAGATTTCACGTTTCGATTTAATCTGAAGGAATTAACTCCTGTCGAAATCGAATTAATCGACGAAACGGGGAAGCAAGTTTTCTCAAAAGTCTACTCTAGAGAGCAATGGACGGTCGGAGAAAATCTTCTTTCTGTCGACTTGGATTTACCTCCGGGAAATTACACGGTTCGCTTTATGGCGGGCGAACAGACCAGTAGCCAAAAAATCATTTTATTAGACTAAACGATTTCTCCTTCTCGTTTCAATACTACAGGATCGAGGTAAAGTGGTCCGCCCGGTAGAATAGAGGCTAAAGCCAAAAGTGCGAAGCTTGAAAATTTCCACTTGCGCTCAAAACCATTTAGTAAAGCTGAGCCCACATAGCCCAAAAACAAGACTCCGTGAGCCATTCCCACATAAGTTACCGCTTGCGGTATGTCGGCCATGTACTTCAGTGGCATGGCCACAAAAAAGAGCAGAAGAGAAGAGATTCCCTCCGCTTTTCCAATTAAGATAAATTGTTTCAGATTCATATTATTCCAGTAATGCTCCTGCTTCAAACAAGAGAGCTAGCTCGGCTACTTTTGTAATTATTCTTTGTCGAACGATGGCTGTTTGAGCATCATTCATATTCAACTGTGCGTTTCTCAATTCGATACCCGTAATCTGACCTGTAGCAAAGGCATCTTCACTTCGCTCGAAGTTGGTTTGCGCCACTTCGAGGTTTCGTTCGCTGATGTCGAGGAGTTCCAGATTAGTGAGGTAGGTGTCGTAGGCATTATTGACCAATTGCACGACTTCGTTCTCCGATCTTTTCGCTTCAACCTCAGCTATATCGCGGTTGAGTTTTGCATTGGCAATATTCCGTTGTACTCGATTTCCATCAAAAATATTGAACCGAAATGTCAGACCCGCGTTCCACCCAAGGTTCTCTTGGGTATTTAAGAAGTTGGCTTCAAAGTCGCTGTATTGGTATTGGTAAGCCGCATTGGCGGCCAATGTAGGCCAAATGTCGGATTGGGCTACGTCCAGGTTTTCTTCGGCCGTAAGTAGTCCATTGCGCGAACGTAAGTAAATGGTATTGGCTTCGAGTGCTCTTTTCAGGAGAGTTTCTTTATCCAGAAAAGCCGAAAATTCATAGTCACTGCCTAAAGCCAATGTCGTATCTGCAGGAATGCCCATGCTTACAAACAATGTTCTCAGGCTTTTGATGTATTCCAAATCTTTCTGAGCCAATTCAATACTGTCTCTCCTCAGATCTACTTCGGCATTTAATACTTGAAGCTTGTTGGTGTTACCATATTCATACCCTTGTTCGGCGCGTTCCAATCGCTTTTGTGATAGCTCAATGGTTTCTTCCAGAATCTCTGCCTCTTCCTTCAGCCGAAGTGATTCTAGGAATCGTGTAGAAACCTGAAGGGTTGTGCTCTCCATCGAAAGCCGTTGTCGCAATCTCCCGTCTTCGCTCAATGTTTCAAGCTGATTCAGGAAGTGCACGCGTCGGCCACCATTAAAAAGGACATATTCCAAATTGGCACTGGCACCATATCCAATTGTCGTTGCTCCATTTCCCTCGATAGGCCGCTGCTCAGGATTGGCGAAAGTGACTTCAGTATTTTGACTACTATATGAACCATTGGCCAATAGGAAAACTGATGGCATGAATCCCGCATTTCCGAGCTCGGCATTGTTTTGATCAATCTCGTACGAATAGCTCGCTACTTGAATGTCGTAATTGTTTTCCAAAGCGATGGCAATGGCTTGATTCAAGTCGATTTCCTGAGCCGAGATCGATTGCACCATCAGTATTAGTACAAGGAAAAGTTGTATACCTATTCTCATGATTCGCTGAAAGTTATTTTTTCTTGATTCGCTCTCTTCACCGCTTGTTCCATCGACTCCCGTGAGGGTTTTTCTCCTACCCAAAGCCATTTTGCCAATACTTTAACTCGATTGGTGAGTGTAAGTGTAATTGGCAAAAAGATGATGATGAGAAGAGAACCAACGATCATCCCGTAAGCAATCGAAATGGCCATTGGGATGAGGAATTGCGCTTGGAAACTTTTCTCAAAAATCAGTGGTCCAAGTCCCGCTGAAGTGGTAATGGTAGTCAGGAAGATGGGTCTAAAACGAGAGAGAGTCGTTTTCTTCAGAGCATCGTTGAACTTGATTCCCTCTCCCAAGTAGCCATTGAAGGCATTGATATAAACGAGGCCGTCATTGAGTAATACCCCTATCAAAGCAATTAATCCCAAGAAGCTAAGAATACTCATGGGTTGGTCGTGGATGTAATGCCCCCAAGCCGCTCCGATCAATCCGAACGGGATCAGCATCAGTAAGGCGAAAGATTGGCTGTAAGAACGGAAGCTAATAATGAGCAAGGCCAAAATCAAAATCAAGATCACAGGGCCAACTGTCGCAATTGATTTTTGAAGCTTTGCCGTGTCCCTTTGCTGCCCTTCCATGCTCACATCAATGCCCGGGTATTTTGCCAAAATAGGAGGAAGGAGCTCTGATTGAACTCTGCCCAAGAGCTGCACCACATTGGTTTCCAGCGAGGCTATTTCTCCCTCGAGCGTGATCTCTCTTCTTCCATCGCGGTGGTTGATGGCGATCAATCCGTTTTGGCGCTCCAAAGTGGCAATATCCTTCACCGCAACCAGCTGCCCATTCGGTGCGCGCACTTGCATGTTTTCAAGCTGGTCAAGACTTTGTCGGTCTTCACGTGCATAGCGCACCCAAACTTTTGTTTCGTCATCACCGCGTTGCAGGCGTTGAGCCTCATAACCGAAGAAACCACTTCTGATCTGGCTAATCAAACCGAGCTCGGTGAAGCCCATTGCACGCCCTGCATCATTCAATGATACGTTTAGCTCAGGCTGATCTACCTTATCGTTGGTGATCAAATCTTTTGCCTCACCTGTTGCCATAATGGCCACTTTGAGTTCATCAATGGCTGCTCTTAAGTTATTGTAGTCATTTCCTGCCAGTGAAATATTGATCGGCTTTCCAAAAGGACTTTGCGTAGCATAGCTCAACTTTTCCGCTCTGGGAATAGGTCCAACAATTCTTCGCAGATCATTCGATATATCGAAGCTCCTGATATTTCGTTCTTCCGATCCGACTAAATAAATAGTGGCCAGGGCTTCATTGCTTTGTGGCCCATATCGTACCTCGTAGTCCGTAAAAAGCTCTTTGCCTACATCTTCTCGATCAGCGTATTCTTTGTTCAGTCTGATCACCCTTTCCATGATGTAATCCATGGTTTCTACGGTCACTCTTTCTGATGTTCCTGAAGGCAGTTCCAAGGTCACATTGACCGTGTTCTGTTCGATATTCGGGAAGAAAACACCTTGTATTAATCCACCTTTGAAGGCTCCGATGGTAAGGATAAATGCTGCAGTTACAACCAAGGACGTGAAAAGCTTATGGTGAATTGTGAAGTTCATGATGGGTTGGAAAACCACATCCCGAAACCTGATCAATAGTTGCTCAACCTGTTCTTTTATTTTGTTTGGATGAGCCTCATCTGAAAGGTCTTTAATGTGTGCCAAGTGAGCCGGAAGAAAGAGTAATACCTCGATCAAAGAGAAGCCCAATGCCGCGATAACGACGATGGCTACGTCACCGAAAAATTCTCCTAAACGACCTTCTATGAAAAGGAAGAAGGCAAAGGCCACACAAGTGGTAAGGATGGCCGAGAGAACCGACGGAAACACTTCTGCAGTTCCATCAATTACCGACTGAAGTCTGCTCTTACCCCGTTCATAATGCTGGAAGATGTTTTCTCCCACGACGATTCCGTCGTCCACCAAAATACCGATCACCAAGATCATCCCGAAAAGGGACAGTACGTTAATGGTGATCCCAACCAAGTTGGCGATAATAAACATCCCCAAGAAAGAAATCGGGATACCTACGGCAACCCAAAAAGCCAGTCTGATTCTCAAAAAGAGCGCGAGAAGAATAAAGACTAAAACCGCCCCTAGAATTCCATTTTCCTGAAGCAGAGTAATTCGTTCCTTGAGTGTGACTGTTCCATCTTGGATCAAAACCAACTCTACGGCACCACCTCGTTTGTTAAAATCCATCAGGTATTGATCCACGGCATCTGCCGCATCCAGAATGTTTTCTTCGTTCAATGTATTTACCGTGATGGTAATGGCTTGTTGCCCATTGAAAAAAGCAGCATTCGTGGTTTCGGCTCGATCTTCACGAAGATCTGCCACATCCCGTAGTTCCACTCGACGCCCGTCGGGCAATACTTTTATCGTGAGATCCAGAAGCTCATCTGCTGAGTATTCTTTGTGATCAGAGCGAATGATTGTTTCGGTGTCGGCCATGATTCGTCCTCCTGTCACCTCAATGTTTTGCTGACCGATAGCGTTGGCAATGTCCTGAAAGCTCAATCCAAAGGAGCGAAGGTCGTTCTCGCGCACCGCCACTTCTACCTCCTCTTCAGAGTATCCATAAACGCTCACTTGAGAGATGTTTGGCAAAGAGCGCAATTCATCTTCTACAAGATCAGCGGTTTCTTCCAAGGTGTTTATGTCAACATCACCTACCAATGCCAATTTAGAAGTGAAGTTGACCACCTCCTGGACAAAAACCACAATTTGCTCCATTCCTTCCGGAAAATTCGAAATTTGATCCACGGCATTCTTGACATCCTGCAATACCAAATCAGCGTTGGCTTTGGTCTCAATCTCGACAAGAATATTTGCGGCGTTTTCGCTACTGGTAGAAGTCACACGGTCTATGCCCGTTACTCCTTTCAGGTTCTCCTCTATTTTTAGGGTGATTCCCTCTTCAATTTCACTTGGAGAAGCTCCGGGATAGATGGCGTTGATTTGGATAAATTTTTCCTTTTGAGCTGGAAAAAACGAGGTGTTCATTCGCTTCGCCGAGATCACTCCGCCAATGATCACGAGGAACATGGCCAAGTAAACCAGCAATTGATTTTGAACACAAAATGCGATGATCTTTTTCATTCAGCCAGATTTACGGGTGCTACTTTCGATCCATTCAATGCTTCGTTATGCTTGTCAATTACCACGTCTACCGAACCCTTGAGGCCAGAAATGATCGCTTGCTCGCCATTTTTATAGGCGACCTCTACTTTTTGGAGTGTAGCAATAGAATCCTTGATTAGGTAGATTTGGTCTTCCCCGACCAATGCCTCCAAAGGAATGGCAATGGCTTCTTCGACTTCACCTGCAGGAATTTGTCCTTTCAAATAAATCCCACTCTTCGCTTCGGGGTCTGTAATGGCAGCGTAGACCTTCACCTGCTGCGTTTGGGGATCTACCGAATCATTGATTCGAACCACCTTCGCTTGGTATTCCTTCCCCGTGTTGATGTCGGCCATGGTAAAGGTCGTCCCCACTTTCATGTAATCCACCTCGGTGTAGCTCACACCCGCTTCGATTTCGTACTGCCCCGAGCTAATGATCGTTCCCAAGGGCTGACCCGTTCGTACCAATGATGATTCGTCCAATTCAACTTTCGTCAAAGACCCGCGAAACGGAGCGCGAATGGTGTGTTTGTCAAAGCGCGTTTCCATTTCGGCAACACTGTAGTATTCTGAAAATACTTTTCGACCGCTCAGGAATAGCTTTAGCTTCTTGTCTTCAACCTCAGGGAGTGGTGGCAGCTTTTTATCGGTGTCAATTTCAAAAAGGTATTCTTCCCATTCTGAGGCAGCATCGACAAAATCGAGTTTTAGATCGGGAATAACAGAGGCCAGCAAACTTTGAAAATTGCTGCGCTTGGCGCTGAGGCTGCTTTGCAGTTCATCGCTATTGATGCGCAACAAGACTTCGCCTTGACCAAAACTCACCCCTTCTTTAAACGGCTTCGAACCAAAAGTCGCTCTTCCGCCTACTTCGGCATAAAGCATCACCGATTGCTTAGGAATCAACCTTCCGGTAATCGGGATAGTGCGCACAATGGTGTTTGGAGTCATCTTTTTGAGTTGAACAGCAGTGAGCATCTGAAACTCTTTGGGCTTTTCTGCTCCTTCCTTTGTCAGCATTCCGGAAAGGAGGAAGGCGAGCGCTAGAATAGCGACTCCGGCGAGGACGATAATGATTTGTCTTTTATTCATTGGGTTGAATGGAATTTATAAATCTTGTCATGGCTTCTGCCAATGCTTCTTCGGGAGTTTTCAAGCCAAAAAACTGACTCTTGGCGAGGTCAGCGGGAAGCTCGGTGGCAAAAAATGTATAGCCCTTTATCAGGGAAATGAAGTTTGTTACCAAGTCGAGGCACTCGTCTTCTCTTCTTGAAATCTCTTGGATCAGGGAAGTCACGATTTCTCGGGTTTGGCACATTCCGGAAAAAACAGTCTCTCGAAACCAGGCAGGATTGTCGGTAGTGAACATTAAGGAATGCAGGGCCGCGTGCTCCGTTGCAAAGCGAAAACGGGCTTTCGCCATTGCCAGCAGTTTTTCTTCGGGATTATCTTGGCTCATCCTTGCCTCCATCAAGGAAGCACTCAACGTTTCAAATCCATTTTTTAAAATGGTTTGAATCAGATGATCCTTGTTGTCAAAAAACTGATAGAGCACGGGAGGCTTGTAATCCAAACGTGCCGCGATGGCACGTACGGTTACCTTTTTCCAGCCTTCTTCCTTAGCCAAATTCAGGGCTTCGGAGATTATGCCTTCTCGGGTTGCAGACTCTCGTTGGGTGATTGTCGGTTTCAATTCGGGTACAAAAGTGGGGAATCTAACTTAGTTAGATGGTGAATTGTTCAAGTTTTTGAAATTATTTTTAGTTACCAATTTTGAGAAAACCATGTCAGGTATATCACTTCTAAAAATATCGTCACCTTTGGACAATGGAAAATTCAATGCTAGCTGTCTTAATTGATGGTGACAACATACCCTCAGCCCACGTAAAAGAAATGATGGAAGAGATTGCCAAATACGGTAATCCGACTATCAAGCGCATATATGGCGACTGGACCAATCCCCGCCTTTCGAAATGGAAGAATTTACTTCTTGAAAACGCGATTACGCCCATTCAGCAATACGGCTACACCAAGGGGAAAAACGCTACTGATTCGGCGATGATCATCGATGCGATGGACATTCTCTACTCGGGAAAGGTGAGTGGTTTTTGCATTGTATCCAGCGATAGCGACTTTACTAGGCTTGCTACCCGACTCAGAGAAGCAGGAATGCTCGTACTGGGAATGGGGGAGAAGAAAACACCCGAGCCTTTTATTGTGGCTTGCGACAAGTTTATCTATGTGGAGATATTGAAGTCTCGATCAGATGACAAGAAAGAAACCAAGCCTTCCGAAGAAGATGATAATACGAGCGGCGTTGATAAAATTACCGCTCGAGATATTCGATTGATCCGTTCATCCATATCTGATCTTTCCGACGATGACGGATGGGCTTTTTTAGGTGATGTAGGAAGTTTGATTCAGAAAAAACAGCCCAATTTTGATTCTCGGAATTATGGTTTTCAGAAGCTTACGCCTTTAATTGACTCAATCGGTGAGTTCGAGATTGAGCAAAGACAGGGTAATCGTGGTTCAAATAAGTTGATTTACGTCCGTAATAAAGTGAAGAGGAAAGCTCCCGGTCGGAAGAGGTGATTTTCGTCAGTTTTAGGTCATCCTGTGGGGGCACATGATATTTTTCGATTAGCTTTAACGAGCTAAGAATAGATTTGTGGTAGAATGAACCCCCTTATAACTAGGAAAGTTTGGATTGCGTTAACAGGCCTTTTTCTTTGCCTGTTTTTGATCGTTCACCTTTCGGCAAATCTGATCCTACTTCTTCCCGAGAGTCTATCACAAGGCATGTACAATGCCTATTCTACCTTCTTACGCGAGAACCCTTTGGTGGCAATAATCGCTTACTTGCTCTATGCTTCCATTATCCTGCACGTGGTCTTTACGGCCATCGTCACCATTCGAAATCGAAAGTCGAAACCGACGAAATACGAAGTGAATAAGCCGGCAGCGAACAGCTCATGGGCATCGCAAAATATGGGATGGCTGGGTATTTTGATTCTACTCTTTATCGTGATTCATTTGGTCAACTTTTGGTCGCGAATCAAACTTGGACTCGGCGAACCTGTGGCTCTCGATGTGGATGGATATTTAGACGTTTATTCGGTGACCTACACGCTTTTTCAGAATCCTTTTTACGCGGCGTTTTATGCAATCACGGCTATTCCGCTGGGCTTTCACCTCCACCACGGTTTGAAAAGTGCTTTCAAATCGTTGGGCTTTCATTCCATTAAGGGATTGAACATTCTATCGAAAGTAGCGCTGGTTTATGCATTGATCATGACGGCAGGATTTGCCTTAATCCCTATAATCGTGTATTTGAGATGAGTCTGAATTCCAAAATACCCGAAGGTCCATTGGAACAGAAATGGCAGCGCTACCAAATGGATAGCAAGCTGATCAATCCCGCAAACAAAAAGAAGCTGAAGGTTTTAGTCGTAGGTTCGGGATTGGCAGGAGCAGGCGCTGCGGCTTCATTGGCCGAACTTGGTTACGAAGTGACTTGTTTTTGCTATCAGGACTCTGCCCGACGCGCCCATTCAGTAGCCGCACAAGGAGGTGTAAATGCCGCCAAGAATTACCAACACGATGGCGACAGTGTTTGGAGGATGTTTTACGATACGCTTAAGGGAGGCGACTTCCGTTCGCGTGAGGCCAATGTCTACCGATTAGCAGAGCTTTCGGCTCCACTGATCGATCACTTTGTGCAGCAAGGTGTTCCATTTGCCAGGGAATATGGCGGCGTCCTTTCCAATCGAAGTTTCGGCGGAGTTCAGGTGCAGCGCACGTTTTATGCCCGTGGTCAAACAGGTCAGCAATTGCTGATGGCAGCCTACTCACAACTTTACAAGAATATCAATGCGGGGAAAGTCACCATGCTTCCTCGCCATGAAATAATGGACTTGGTGCTGATCGATGGTCGAGCCAGAGGAGTGATCGCTCGCGAACTCACTACGGGAGAGCTTAAGCGATTTTCGGGAGATGCGGTCATATTCGCCACGGGTGGATATTCCCGCGTTTTCCGCTTGTCAACTTTGGCCATTGGTTGCAACGGAAGTGCCATTTGGAAGGCACACAAGAAAGGAGCCTTTTTTGCCGCTCCGAGCTTCACACAAATTCACCCTACCGCTCTTCCCCAAGCCAGCGACGCTCAGTCAAAACTGACTCTGATGTCTGAGAGTTTGAGAAACGATGGCCGCATTTGGGTTCCATCGAAGCAAGGAGATCAGCGACCAGCCAACCAAATTTCAGAAGAAGAGCGCGATTACTACCTCGAACGACGGTATCCGAGTTTTGGGAACCTCGCACCTCGCGATATCTCTTCGCGAGCAGCCAAGGAGCGAATTGACGCGGGCCACGGAGTCGGAACCTTGAAGAATGCCGTTTACCTTGATTTCAAGCATGCCATCGAACGACTTGGATTGGATGTTATTCGCGATCGCTACGGTAACCTCTTCGATATGTACCGAAAGATCACGGGAATAGATGCCTACAAAGAACCCATGCTGATCTCTCCCGCGGCGCATTTTTCGATGGGCGGTCTTTGGGTGGATTATGAATTAATGACGACCATTCCTGGTTTGTACGCTTTAGGCGAATGCAATTTCTCCGATCACGGTGCCAATCGCCTTGGGGCAAATTCCTTGCTCCAGGCGAGCATCGACGGCTACTTTATATTGCCGAATACACTCAATAATTACTTGGCAGATCATCTGGCCGACCCATCACTATCTACAGATCACCCCGCTTTCGCGGAAAGCGAAAAAGAGGTCGCGGAGTATTTGGACAAACTCATGTCGATAAATGGAGAAAAAACCGTTGATGACTTCCACCGTGAGTTGGGACGTATCATGTGGGATGAATGTGCGATGAGTCGATCTGAAGCTGGATTGAAAAAGGCCTTGAAGCAAATTGATGAAATCAAATCGGAGTTTTGGGAAAATGTCTGTGTGACGGGAACTTCGACGGAGCATAACGGCGAGTTGGAAAAGGCGTATCGTATGGCAGACTTCATCGAGCTGGCCAAATTGATGTGCATCGATGCCCTTCAACGCGAAGAATCCTGCGGCGCTCATTTTCGCGAGGAGTTCCAAACTGAAGAAGGGGAGGCTCTTCGTCGCGATGAAGAATACACCTACGTTTCTGCTTGGGAATATGCGCAAGGGGAATTCAAACTCCACAAAGAGGAGCTGGAATTTGAGAAAGTGAAACCAACCGTAAGAAGCTACAAATGAGAGTGACGTTTAAAATATGGAGGCAAGACGGTCCTGATTCTGAAGGTAAGTTGGTAGAATACCCGGTGGAAGGGCTTACTGAAGAGATGTCTTTCCTTGAAGCATTGGATTACCTCAACGAAGAGCTCGTTCGCCGAAAGGAGAAAACCATTTCTTATGAGTACGATTGCCGTGAAGGAATTTGTGGACAGTGCGGCGTGTTCATTAACGGTCGTCCTCATGGTCCACACGATCATATTACTACTTGTCAATTGCATATGCGTAGCTTCAAGGATGGTGATACGATAACCGTTGAACCATTTCGAGCGAAAGCATTTCCTGTCATCAAAGACCTTATGGTCGATCGATCGGCCTTTGATCGAATTATTGAGAAGGGTGCATACATTTCTGCAAAAACGGGAACCGCTCCCGAGGCCAATGCCATACCGATTGCGAAGGATATTTCTGACAAAGCGATGGATCATGCCGCTTGCATTGGATGCGGAGCTTGCGTAGCTACTTGTAAAAATGCCTCGGCGGCATTATTTACTTCCGCAAAGATCAACCACCTCAACACCCTTCCTCAAGGAAAGGCTGAGAAAACCAAGCGAACTTTGGAAATGACGGCCCAAATGGCTGTCGAAGGATTTGGAAACTGTTCGTTCACGGGCGCTTGCTCGGTGGAATGTCCTGTGGAGATTTCGGTGGCTTCAATTGCTGAGATGAATTCTTCATTCTTTAAATCGAAGCTAGTCGATTTTTTGGATAGCAAGCCAAGTTAGTCGATACCGCCGGATGAATGTGTCCTGCGATTGTCTAAATGGATCATCTGCGTAAATACGGATTTAGCGTGACCTTATCTTAACTCAAAAGGGGAGCTTCATAGTAAGAAAAAGCATCACCCTCACCGGTTCGTGAGCATTGTTTTTTAACGGTAATATGACAGTTTCTAACATTGTGATTTAGCTCAAAATCTGCTGTCAAAAGCTTTCAACAACCCATCCGATCGCAACCCGTTATTCCATCGAAGGTAACGGCGATATCAACAATTCTTTGTGCATGCTTTTATTGGGATTACTCCTTTTTCGATAGACGAAAAATGAATTCCTCGTGTACCTTTAAAGTCCGTTTTTAAAAATTCTATAATCCCGAAAAATGAGCACAAAAACCTTGGAAACCCCCGTAATTACTGAAGAGAAGAAAGTTGGCCATACGTATGATGAAGCCCTGAAGGCCGCTACTGAGTATTTTGACGGCGATGAACTGGCCGCTGGTGTTTGGCTCAATAAGTACGCACTTAAAGACTCTTACGGACACATTTTCGAGCAGAATCCTGACGACATGCACAGACGTATGGCGAAGGAAATTGCCCGTATCGAAAACAAGTATCCAAGTCCACTTTCGGAGGATGAGGTTTTTGACCTTTTGGCAAAATTCAAGTACATCGTTCCTCAAGGTGGACCGATGACGGGAATTGGAAACAAACACCAAGTGGCCTCTTTATCCAATTGCTTTGTAATTGGAAATGACGGCAAAAGTGACTCATACGGAGGGATTATGAAAACGGATGAAGAGCAAGTGCAGCTCATGAAGCGTCGCGGTGGAGTAGGGCACGACCTTTCGGGAATTCGTCCTACGGGATCACCGGTAAAAAATTCAGCGCTTACTTCAACGGGAGTTGTTCCTTTTATGGAGCGCTATAGCAATTCTACTCGCGAGGTGGCACAAGACGGACGCCGCGGAGCATTGATGTTGAGTATCTCAATCAAGCACCCCGATGCGGAACGTTTTATAGACGCGAAGATGGACGGAACCAAGGTCACGGGAGCAAACGTTTCTGTTCGTATCGACGATGAATTCATGAAAGCGGTAAAGTCAGGCGGAACTTATAAGCAACAATACCCAATTGATTCAGACATTCCGACTCACGTCAATGAAGTGGATGCCAAGCGAATTTGGGAGAAGATTATTCACAATGCATGGGCTTCCGCCGAACCAGGAATCCTGTTTTGGGACACGATCACCAAAGAGTCCATCCCTGATTGTTATTCTGATCTCGGATTCAAAACGACTTCTACCAATCCTTGTGGCGAGATTCCATTGTGTCCTTATGATTCTTGTCGCCTATTGGCAATCAATCTTTATAGCTACGTAGAGAATCCATTTACGCCAGAGGCGAGTTTTGATTTTGAAAAATTTGAAGCTCATGGTCGATTGGCACAGCGTATCGCTGACGATATCATCGACTTGGAAATGGAGAAGATCGACGCGATTATCGCCAAGATCGATGCCGACCCTGAAAGTGAAGAGATCAAGCTTACCGAGAAAAACCTGTGGTTGAAAATTCAAGAGAAGTGTATCCAAGGTCGCCGAACGGGGATTGGAATCACTGCAGAGGGTGATATGCTGGCTGCATTGGGTATCAAATACGGTTCAGAAGAATCTATTTCCTTCTCGGAAAAAGTGCACAAGTCTCTCGCAGTATCTGTTTACAGCGGTTCTGTGAGCTTGGCTAAAGACCGTGGAAGCTTCCCGATTTTTGATTGGAAAAGAGAAGTGGAGAATCCGTTTATCCAGCGTTTGGCTGAAGCTGATCCTCAGCTGATTAAGGACATGAAGAAGCACGGTCGACGAAACATCGCTTCTTTGACCATTGCGCCAACGGGGACAACGAGTATGATGACTCAGACGAGTTCTGGAATTGAGCCCGTATTTATGGTCTCGTACAAGCGTCGCAAAAAGATTAACCCCAACGATCAAAACACTCGCACCGACTTTGTGGATCAAGTAGGAGACCACTGGCAAGAGTTTGCGGTGTTCCACCACAAATTTGCCGATTGGCTCAAAGCCAAAGGCCATGACGTGAAGGAAGTTCAAAACTGGAGCGATGAAGAATTGAACAAGCTCATCGCTGAGTCACCCTATCACGGCGCTACAGCAAACGATGTGGATTGGGTAAACAAGGTACACCTTCAGGGAAAAGTTCAGCAATGGGTTGATCACTCGATTTCTGTGACGGTAAATATCCCCAACGAGACCACGGAAGAAATGGTAGCCAGCATTTACGAAACCGGCTGGGAAAGTGGTTGCAAAGGAATCACCGTTTACCGCGACGGTTCGCGCTCGGGTGTACTTATCTCCGACACTCCTGAAACCAAAGAAATCGTATCAGAGAATCCTGCTCCTGCGAGACCGAAATCTCTGGAGGCAGATGTCGTACGCTTCAACAACGATTCGGAGAAATGGCTGGCAGTTGTCGGTATTTTGAACGGTCGACCTTACGAGATTTTCACGGGTCACGCCGAAGAGTCTTTTCACCTGCCAAAAGCCGTTGACGCGGGATTTGTCATCAAAAGCAAAGACGAAGAAACGGGCAAAAGTCGCTACGACTTTCGCTACCAAGACAAGGACGGATATTTTGTAACTATCGAAGGACTTTCGCGCTCATTTGACCCTGAGTTCTGGAATTACGCCAAGCTCATCAGCGGAGTACTCCGTCACGGTATGCCCATCGCTGATGTGGTGCACATGGTGGAAAATCTCCACCTCAACGACGAGACATTGAACACTTGGAAGAACGGAGTCATCCGAGCGCTCAAGCAATACGTTCCTTCGGGCACGGTAGCCGAAGGAGTCGAGTGTTCAGAGTGTGGACAGGAGTCACTCGTTTACGAAGAAGGATGTTTGAATTGCAAAAACTGCGGGCACAGCAAATGCGGTTAGTGTCCGACATGAAAGCTCATTAGCTGCGTTACTCTTATTTTGCGAACAGTCATTGACTTTATGTCAACTCCTTGGTTCCCCAAATTGCGCCTGCCTTGCTACCGAACTTACTTGATCGAACACTAGTTTGACCTATTAACAAAAGATAGACTTAAAAGCCCGCTTGCGGGCTTTTTTCATTTTCTAGATTTGAACTATGCAGATAAATGTCTGTTCTTTTATTATGAAATCAACCATTCTCACTTCCGTCTTTCTGCTTGTTTCGTTTTTGGCTTTCGGCCAATCCCTAACTGAATCTTGGGAGGCCGAGCAGAACTACCGTCAAACGGGAATGATGGTTCTGGGAAGCTGGGCTGTGGCCAATATCGCCTCTGGTTTGGTGATGCGTTCCAACACCACCGGAGTTGATTCACGCTTTTGGGAAATGAACGCCATTTGGAATGGAGTCAACTTGGCTATTGCGGGTTTTGGGTATTTCAGTGCGGCAAAGCTAGGGACTGACGGTACTGCGCTGGAACTCCTCCAAGAGCAGATGGGGATCGACAAGACACTTCTTTTCAATGCGGGCCTCGACTTAGGATACATTGCCGCGGGAGCTTGGATGATAGAGCGCTCAAAGAACGTTTCCAAAAACCCCGACCTCTGGAAAGGGTATGGCCGCTCGATTATGTTTCAAGGGGCCTTTCTTTTTGCTTTTGATGTGGCGATGGTCTTGATTCATAAGAAGGTGGTGATAGGTGAGAATATGATTTTGAGCCTTAATGCAGCTCCAGGAGGAGTAGGAGCCATTCTCCAATTTTAACAGGCTAATCGAAATTTTTAAGAATTTCTCCCTCCAATATCACCCCATCAATCGCAGGCTCTCCAAAACTATAAGCCAAATAACTCAAATGCTCGCAAGGTTCTGTGATCATTACATTGGCCGATTTTCCTTGGGTGATTGTTCCATGTGTGTCCGATATTTCCATGGCAGCGGCGCCATTGATCGTCGCTGCATTGATAGCCTCGGCCGGAGTCATTTTCATTTTGATACATCCCAAAGAAACGGCCATAGCCATGTTGCTCGAAGGGGCCGAGCCAGGATTAAAATCGGTGGCGAGAGCCACGATAGCATTGTTATCAATCAATTCGCGAACTGGCGTGTAGGGAATGCTCAGGAACAAACTGCAAAGCGGAAGTGCCGTAGCAATGGTATTTGAATTTGCCAAAGCGGCGGTATCGCCTCTGCCCAATACTTCGAGGTGGTCAACCGAAACTACACCCGCTTTCACCAATTCGGGTATGGCGCCGAACGCATTGAACTGATTGACATGGATCTTGCTCTTCATTCCGCGCTGTGATGCAGCTTCCACAATGGCCAGCGTTTCAGCCGTGGTGAAGTAGCCTTTCTCGCAAAAGACATCGGCGTAATCGGCCAATCCTTGTTTGGCAATTTCGGGAATCATCTCTTTTATAATGAGGTCGACGTATCCCTCGCGATTGTCTTTAAACTCAGGTGGCAGAGCGTGCGCGCCCAAGAATGTCGACTTGATCATCATCCCCGATTCTTCGCGGAGGCGACGAATGACGCGCAGCATTTTTAATTCTGACTCGGTGTCAAGTCCGTAGCCGCTTTTGATTTCGATGGCACTCGTTCCCGAAAGCTGAGCCTTTTTCAAACGCACCATCGCTCTTTCGAAAAGCTCGTCTTCGCTTATCTCTCGGAGCTTTCGCGAAGAGTTGAGAATTCCGCCACCTCGGGCTGCAACTTCTTCGTAAGTCAATCCTTTGATGCGGTCTTCGAATTCCAATTCGCGCGAAGCGGCAAAAACCAAGTGCGCATGCGAATCACAAAACGAAGGCAGCACGAATCGACCTTCCGCATCGACCACCTCTAAATCTCTCCAGTCGGTTATACCACCCCAGTCTTCCATCTTTCCGTACATCCCAATCTTTCCATCTTCAATTGCCAAAAAGGCGTTTTCTAAAACAGGAAGTTCGTCCATCTGATGTCCGCGCAAAAAAGCGGGTGCCTCTTCATAGTGACCGACAAGTCCTTTGATGTTTTTGATGAGAATTTTCATGACTCCAAGTTTGTGACAAAGAAAACCATTCAAATAGTTAACAAAGAATCAAACTTCGTAAATAGTACTTCTGATACCTGAAGTTAAAGGTTGTACTTCTATACTTGTAAATCGAAAATAGAAATATGAACGTATATATAGTGGGTACGGGATTAATCGGAGGCAGCTTTGCCCTGGATATTCAAGATGCTTATGCTGAGGCAAAAATCTATGGAGTCGATCATAATCCTGCGCATTTGGCTGAAGCCAAAAACCTGAATGTCATTCATGAAGAAGCCACAATTGACGATCTCTCAAAGGCCGATGTTGTATTTATTACTGTCCCGGTAGATGTAAGCTTGGATTTAATTCCCAAAGTACTCGATGTCATTCACGACGATGCTGTAGTCATTGATGCTGGATCTACGAAGCAAGGGATTTGCTCAGCCGTGGCGGGCCATCCGAAGAGGCGTAATTTCTTGGCGGCACACCCTATTGCGGGAACTGAATTTTCGGGGCCAAAGGCCGCCTTGAAGGATTTGTACAGGGAAAAGACCAACATCATTTGTGAGGTGGAAAAAACAGCTTTCAAACTACAAGAAAGGGCCTTAGAGATCTTTAAAAAGATAGGTATGCGCATTCGCTACATGGATCCTTTCGCTCACGATCGACACATAGCATACGTTTCCCATTTGTCACACATCAGTTCATTCATGCTGGGAAAGACGGTAATTGAGAAAGAAAAAAACGAAAGGGATATTTTCGATATGGCGGGGAGTGGTTTTGAATCTACTGTACGATTGGCAAAAAGTTCCCCTGCCATGTGGGCGCCAATATTTGAGCAAAACAAAGCCAATGTGATCGAGACGCTCGAAGAATACATTCGGAATTTGGAACGATTCAAACAGTTGATGCAAGAAGACGATTTTGAAGCAATCTACAGCGAAATGCAAAGTGCGAATCATATCAGGAGCATTCTAAATGGGATGAATGCATAAAAGCGAAAGCCTAAAAAGGCGAGTAAATTCTTCTCAATCCTCCATTGAAATCTATACTTCTCCGCACGAAAGATTTCTATCTTTGGCCGCATGGCGGGAAATAGCTTAGGTACCCTTTTTAAGCTCACCACCTTCGGCGAATCGCATGGCGAGGCGATCGGAGGAATTGTAGACGGATGTCCCGCGGGTCTCTCGCTCGATATGGATGCCATCCAAAAAGAACTGGATCGTCGGAAGCCCGGTCAAAGCGATTTGACTACCCAACGAAAAGAGTCGGATACCGTTAAATTCCTTTCGGGAATTTTCGAAGGAACAACTACGGGCACTCCAATTGCATTCATTATTCCCAATGCCGATCAACGATCAAAAGACTACGGAAACCTCAAAGATGTCTTTCGTCCGTCGCACGCCGATTACGTTTATGAGGCCAAATACGGCATTAGAGATCATCGCGGTGGTGGGCGATCATCTGCTCGTGAAACGGCTTGCCGAGTGGCGGCAGGAGCTATTGCCAAGCAATTCTTACAAGCAGAAGGGATTGAAATTAATTCTTATGTGAGCGCTATTGGACAAGTTGAAGTTGATAAGCCGCACACAGAGCTGGATTTGACTGCCGTCGAAAATGAAGTTCGTTGTCCTGATCCACATTCGGCGAAAGCCATGAGAACGGCCATAGAAACAGCCCGCGATGAGGGCGATACCCTTGGGGGGATAGTTACCGGACTAGCTCTGGGCGTTCCTGCAGGATTGGGCGAACCCGTATTCGATAAGCTCCACGCCGATTTAGGCAAGGCCATGCTCAGCATCAATGCTGTAAAAGGCTTTGACATAGGAAGCGGATTTGAGGCCGCCAAAATGAAAGGAAGCGATCACAACGACGGTTTCGAAATAGTGGACGGCAAGCCACATACTCAAACCAATCATAGTGGAGGCGTTCAAGGCGGTATCTCAAATGGAATGGATATAGTTTTTCGAGTGGCGTTTAAACCCGTGGCCTCCATTGGAAAGAAACAACAAACCATTACCCGAGAAGGGAAAGAAACTGAATTGGAAATAAAAGGAAGGCACGATCCATGTGTAGTGCCCAGAGCGGTGCCCATTGTCGAAGCTATGACTGCACTCATCTTGGCCGATCACCTTCTCAGAAACCGCACGATACGATTATGACCAAACTCGCACTTCATTGGAAAATCATCATAGGATTGGTGCTCGGAATTATCTGGGCATTTTTGGCGAGTTACCTTGGGTGGAATGAATTTACCAAAAATTGGATTGATCCATTCGGGGTAATTTTTATCCGAATGCTCAAGTTTATAGCTGTTCCGTTAGTCCTGTTTTCCATCATGTCGGGAATCGCAGGACTCAAGGATGTTTCGAAGCTAGGAAGACTCGGAGCCAAAACCTTGGGATTGTACCTTATTACGACGGTTACCGCAATTGGTATTGGTCTTTTGCTGGTAAACGTCATCCAGCCGGGAAGTTTTGTCGATGAAGAATCTCGGATTAAAAATCGGATTGCTTATGAAACTTGGGCTGTTTCGAATGAGATCGAAATCAAAGACGGCAAGTACTTTTCGGGAGATCCAGCCTACGCTGATTATCTCACGGAGGAGGCTCAGATGTTAGCCGACCAGGAAAGTCTTGCAAAAGCCCAAGAAAAGCTCAAGACCGCTGATGATTCAAAGGAAGATGGCCCTCTAAAGTTCTTGGTGGACATGGTTCCCGAGAATATCATTCTCTCCATTTCCGACAATGGATTAATGCTCCAAGTCATCTTCTTTGCCATTTTCTTTGGTCTTTGTCTGGCAATTGTTCCCGAAGAAAAAGTGAGCGTCTTGAAGGCCTTTGTGGAAGGAACCAATGAGGTCTTCCTTAAAATGGTAGACATTGTCATGCAAGCCGCACCTTTCTTTGTTTTTGCCTTGATGGCAGGTGTGCTTTCCACCATGGCCGATACGCCTGCTCAAGTATTCGAAATATTCAAAGGACTCGGAAGTTATTCCATCACGGTGGCGGTTGGGTTGGCCTTTATGATTTTTGTTTTCTATCCGCTTATCGCGAAAACGGTGGTTAAACCGTTGACCTACCGTGGGTTTTTCAAACGAATTGCACCCGCTCAGTTCCTCGCTTTTTCTACGAGTTCCAGTGCCGCAACACTTCCTGTTACCATGGAATGTGTAGAGGAGAACATTGGCGTTTCCAGAAGCATTACCGGCTTTGTGCTTCCCATTGGGGCGACCGTCAATATGGACGGGACAAGTCTTTATCAGGCGGTTGCCGTTATCTTTTTGGCTCAGTTACACTATGTTGATCTTAGCCTTGGACAGCAATTAACAATTGTTCTCACTGCCACTTTGGCTTCTATTGGATCGGCTGCAGTTCCTAGTGCGGGCCTTGTGATGCTTATTATCGTACTCCAAAGTGTCGGGTTGAATCCATTGTGGATCGCAATAATTTTCCCCGTTGACCGTATCTTAGACATGTGTCGTACCGTAGTAAATGTAACGGGAGATGCAACTGTTTCAACCGTGATTGCGAAATCTGAAAACGAACTAAATTACCGAGAGGACATATGAAAAAAGCGCTGAAAATTATTGCCATCATTGTCGTGGCTATCTTTCTGCTCCTGCTGATTCTTCCTTTTGTCTTTAAAGGGAAAATCGTTGATCTGGTAAAACAGCAAGCCAACGAGAATCTCCGCGCGAAAGTCGAGTTTAACGATGTAAGGCTTTCGCTTATTCGCAATTTCCCGAACCTGGCCGTTGGGATTGAAGAATTGAGTGTTGTCGGTATCGAAGATTTCGAAGGCGACACTTTGGCCAGCATTGGAAATATTGGACTCGTGATGGATGTGATGAGCGTCATTAGTGGAGATCAAATCGTGGTGAAAAGCATCAACCTCGAGAGGCCTTATTTCATGGTGAAGGTATTGGAAGACGGTACTGCCAATTACGACATCGCCATTGCCTCTGATGATTCTTCAGCCGAGGAAGAAGAGGTTGTCACTGAAGAGAGTGCCCCGCTCAACTTGTCGATAAAAGAATACAGTATTTCAGATGGGGTAATTATCTACGATGACGCCACCTTGCCTATGCGCTTGGTCATCGACGATTTGGATCATACCGGCAATGGAGATTTTGCTCAGGATATTTTTACGCTTAAGACCGAAACGCATATTCAGGCTTTCACCGTTGATTATGACGGCATCAAGTATGCGAATGCGCTCAAAGCTGATTTGATTGCCGATTTGGCCATGAACCTTGAAGAAATGCGGTTTGAGTTTATGGAAAACGAACTCGACGTGAATGCCTTGGTTCTTAAGTTTGATGGTTTTGTGGCCATGCCGACTGACGACATCGATATGGATATCACCTTTGCCACAGAAACGGCAGAGCTTACAGCTATTATGAGTTTGATTCCTGCATATTACACCCAAGATTTAGAAGGTGTAAGTGCTTCGGGATCGGTCTTGTTGGATGGTTATGTTCGCGGAACCTACAACGAGCAGAACATGCCTGCTTTTATGGCCGAGCTTAAAGTTGATAATGGATCGGTGCAATATCCCGATTTGCCAAAGAGCATTCAAAACATCGCCATTGACGCGAAGGTAGAAAGCCCCGAAGGAAATGATCTGGATAAAATAGCGGTGGACGTTCCCAAGTTTCACATGGAAATTGGGAAAACAGCTGCTAAGCCTAATACAATCGATGCATACCTCTTTTTGCGCAATCCGATGAGTGATCCGAACATTCGCACGAAAGTGGACGCCGATCTCGATTTGGGCAGCTTTAGCGACGTGGTTCCTATGGAAGAAGAATTTGAGATGGCAGGTATTCTTTCGGCCCACTTCAAATTGGATGGAAATCTTAGCGCTATCGAGAACCAGCGGTTCAATGATTTTGATGCTTCAGGGGCTGCGGCAATGAATGATTTCATTTATCGAGATGCAGAGGTAGATGTGGCATTGCCGATTGCTAAAATGGATTTTACTCCACAAAGATTGAATGTCGAAACGGTGAAGTTGATTTACGAAGGCATCAATATGGAGATGGATGGCTACATCAGCAATTATGTGGCTTACGCTCTTCAGGACACTACGCTCCAAGGAGTATTCAATTTCGGTGCTGACAAGATTGACGTCAATAAATTCATGACATCAGAAGAAGGAGAGGAAACAGTAACGGCTGAAGAGTCAACTGGTGAAGAAGTTGAGACAGCTTCAAGCGATAGCGCTTCTGGAGTCGTTCCAATTCCTGATAATCTGGACTTGGTCTTGAATGCCACTATCGGAGAAATTACTTACGACGATCTTGTTCTTTCGGATATCAAAGGAAAAATCACCTTGCGAAATGAGAGGGCTGAGTTGGAGAAATTAGTTGCTAAGGGGCTTGGAGGAACCATGGGTATTAGCGGTAGCTATTCGACTCAAGACCTGGATAAACCCTCATATGACTTTGCATATGACCTAAACTCAATTGAGATTGACCAAGCTTTTAATACGTTCAACACTGTTCAAAAGATTGCCCCGATTGCGAAGCACGCGAAAGGTAAGGTGAGCTCTGATTTGAAGGTTGAAGGAATTCTCGATCAGAATATGGAGCCCATTTATGAAACCATGCAAGGACGTGGCTCTTTAGTGAGTGATGAGGTGGTTTTAAAAGGTGGCGATTTCCTTGAAAAGCTTTCGACTACTATGAAAGCGCCTGGTTTGAAAGAACAACGCATTCAAGACTTAGATGCAACTTTTGTAATTGAAGACGGAAAAGTTACCACTTCGCCTTTCGATGTAAAAATCGATGCAATGACGGCCAATGTGAGCGGTTGGGTAAGCTTTGATGAAAAGATCGACTACCTCATGAAGATGAAAATTCCACGTGAAGAGTTAGGAGGTGAATTCAACAAAATGGCTGAAGGGCTCTTAGGTCAAGCCAATGCTTTTCTCGGTGGGAACATGTCTTTGGGTGAATACATCAATATGGACGTAACGATCGAGGGAGATCTTTATGATCCTTCAATCAAACCTGCCTTTGCAGGCATGGAGGGCGAAAGTTCTGTTAAAGAGCAAGCTACTGAAGCCATCAAAGAAGAGGTGGATAAGCAGATCGATAATGCCAAGGAAGAGCTTGCTAAGGAGGCGGATAAAATATTGGCCGATGCGCAAAAGCAAGCCGATAAATTGGTGAGAGAGGCTGAAAAAGCTGCGGATGACCTTCGTAAGGAAGCAGATAAGCAAGCGGATAAGTTGATCAAGGATGCGAAGAATCCGATTGCGAAAGCTGGTGCAAAAATAGGAGCCGATCAGTTGAGGAAGCAAGCGGACACGCAAGGTGATAAATTGGTAGCGGAAGCCCAAAAGCAAGCTGATAAGATTATGGCTGACGCCAGAAAACAAGCAGATAAGATCAATAACGGAGAGTAAGTTCCATGATTTTTAAAGCAATAAAATATCTAAGTCTAAGCGTGACCTTCTTGATAGGTTTTGCGTTGCAGGCACAGAATTGCGGTCCATCTTCGTCGAAAAAAGCCCAAAAGCTTTTAGATGAAGCGATGAACAGTTCGCGGCTGGACCTCGGTGAGCGAATTGATGTTTTCCGAAAATCACTTGATGCAGACCCTGAATGCATCGAATGTCTTTTTGGAAAAGCCCGAGCGGAATATGGCTTAGCCATGGAGCAAAATACGGGGTATGATCGTTCCTACAACGATTTTGTAGAAGTGATCACTTCCTGTCCGAACTACCACGCAGATGCTTATTATTACGCTGGAATCATTGCATATGCAAACCAAGACTACGAGAATGCTCAGAAGTATTTTGAAGGCTTTTTGACTTTCGATAAGGAGGCTGGGAAAACGTCGCGTGATCACGAAGCAAAAGAAGGGGATATTGCATCTGTATTGCCCGAAGTACGTTTCTACAATGAATTTTATTCCAATCCGGTGGACTACGATCCGAGAAGGCTGGCAAATGTGAATACAGCAGCAGGAGAGTACTTGCCTATGTTATCGCCCGATAACCAGCTGATATTTTTCACTCGGAAATCTAAGGAAAAAGCAAAAGGCGACTTGTACGCGACAGAGGTGGAGCGATTCATGATGGCTGAACAAATCGATGGTGCCAGTGAATACGACAATGCTGAATCTCTTCCTGCTCCTTTCAATGTCGGAGATAATTATGGAGGAGTGACCCTCTCTCTGGACAATCGCGAGATGTTCATTACAGTGTGCAAGCCTGTTTCTTCCAGCTATAAAAACTGCGATCTCTATGTTTCGAGATATGAACGAGAAACGAATGATGCGGGTAAGGTCCTTTACAATTGGACCGGGCTGGAAAATTTAGGTGAGAATGTGAATACTTCAGATGGCTGGGAGGCGCAGCCCACCTTGTCGGCAGATGGAAATACGCTTTATTTCGCCACCATAAGAGAGACGACCACGCCTGATAAAGACGGAAATCCAACTATTGATATTTTCTACACGGAGCGTTCTGCGACTGGCGAGTGGTCTCTTGCCAAACCTATTGGCGATGACATCAATACTGATGGAAACGACAAGAGCCCTGTTCTCCATGCTGATAGCCGAACGATGTACTTTGCCAGCAATGGTCACCTCGGAGCAGGCGGCTACGATATATTTTACAGCAAGCAAGAAGATGATGGCGGTTGGACGAGGCCAAAGAACATTGGTTACCCCGTAAACTCTCCCCAAGATGAGCACGGCTTGGTTGTGAGCACCGACGGAAAAATTGCGCTTTTTGCATCGTCGAATGTCGCTTCAGCTAAAGGACTGGATATATATGCATTTGACGTTCCGAAGGAAGCCAGACCTGAGAAGGTGCTGATTTTAAAAGGTGATGTAAAGAATGAACAAGGTGAGTTGGTGACCGATGCGAAGATTGAAATCAAATATGCCGAGACCAAAGAAGTGAAGGAGGTTAAAGTTGACGATATAGACGGGACTTACGCCGCAGTTGTCAATCTTAGAAAAGACGAAGATGTCGTAGTGAGCGTAAAAAGCGATACAGAAGATCTAGCCTTTAATACCCGCGTATTCACTTTAGCCGATACGGCGGAAACGGTGCGTGATTTGGAAATGAAGGTCGAGAAGCTGGTTTCAGGAAAGACATATCGAATGAACGATATCCGCTTCGCAACGGGTTCTTCTGAAATCGATGAGGCATCAAAATCTGTACTCAGTGAATTTGCCGATTACTTAAACGATAATCCAACTTATCAAGTTGATATATTCGGACATACCGATGATGTAGGAGATGCAGAAGCCAATCTAGCTCTTAGTGCTGATCGGGCGTTTGAAGTGTTTGGATACTTGCAAGAATCAGGTGTGAACCCCGACAAGATGAATTTTAAAGGGTTTGGTGAATCAAAGCCATTGGTTCCGAATAATTCTGATGCAGACCGTGCTATAAATCGACGGACCGAGTTCAAGATTGTAAAGCGTTAACTATCTTTGCGGCAAAATATTAAACCATGAAAAGACTACTTTTAGCATTAGCACTACTCGGATTTTACGCTTGTAGCGAAACAGTTGAGAACACAGAAGCTAAAACTCCAGAAGTTGAAACGGTTGCACAGACCATTTCTATGAATTATTACGGTGATACCATCGAAACGTCTGGAGCCTTGACACCTGAAGCTTTTTTAACAGCAATGGAAGGTAAGGATTCACTTTACACGACTCTTCAAGCTACCATCAATGAGACTTGTAAAGTGAAGGGATGCTGGATGACAGTGGATATGGGGAATGGTGAAGAGATGCGAGTGAGATTTAAGGATTACGGATTCTTCGTTCCTAAAGAAGGTGTAGGAGGAATGAATGTAATTATGGAAGGAGTAGCATTTACGGATACCCTGGATGTTGACTATTTAAAGCACTTAGCCGAAGATGCTGAAAAATCGCCTGAAGAGATTGCAGCAATTACAGAGCCTGAGATCAGCATGAATTTTGAAGCAGTAGGTGTCGTAATCACTGAATAGTACTCATTTTGAAATTGAATCTGAAGCCCGCAGAAATGCGGGCTTTTTTGTTTCTCATAATTTTCACGAATTTCAAAGGGGTATTTTGAATCTTATTTTGCAAAGCCCTCGTATGCAGACGAAGTACTCTTTAACCCTTAAACTCAATTCCAAAATGAAAAATTTATTATTGATGATCATGATTACCTTTTTTGGCTCATGGTCTATTGACTCATATGGTCAGGGAAATGACTGTTCGAGTGCCCAATCCCTCACTGTAAATGTTGGGAGTTGCGTGTTTAGCGCGGCTTCAAATACAGGATTGACCAACTCTGGTCAAGTACCTGTAGGTGCTGATTGTGATTTTTACTCGGGCGGAGATGGATGGTATTCAATAGTCATTCCTGCTTCAGGAATTGTAACGGTTTCTACTACATTGATCCCGGGCACGACACCACCTGCATTAAACATTAATGCTGCAGCTTATTCAGGAACTTGCGGTAGCTTAACGCTAATAGGTTGCGATGCCAATAGTGGTCCGGGATTTTTTCCTGAACTCGAACTGACAGGTACAGCAGGCGAAACCGTATTCATACAACTTTGGGAAACAAACAATAATGTTCAAGGTGATTACAGTATTTGTGCCAATGGAGCAACGACTTGTACACCACCTACGGTTGCTTTTTCAGAATCATGTATCGGAGGCAATGAATATGAGGTAGACGTTTTTATTTCTTCATTGGGAGATGCCACTTCATTGAACATAACCAATGACGGAGGCGCTGCTTCCATTACGAATATTACTTCTCCAGGAATTCAAACCGTTGGCCCGTTTCCTTTAGGAACTTCAGCTACCATTAACGTAGTTCATAATGACGATAATACATGTAATGTTAGCCAACTCGTAACAGATGTAGGCTTGGCTTGCGACAACGTATTGACTTGTGGTAATACCCTCGATCAATCTTATTGCTATCAAAACAACGATAACACTTCATTTTTATATAGTTCGCCTGATGGTTCTCCCATCACGTTGACATTCCTTTCGGGAGAGCTGGAAGACGTTCTTGATCAAATCACTATCAGAGACGGTAGCGATGGGGCAGGAACAATTCTCTTTCAAGGAAGCAATGGAGGTGATTTAACAGGAGTTAGTGAAACTGCCACAAGTGGAAGCTTGTCTATGACAGCTACATCTGATGTAAGCGGAAGCTGTGAAGACGGTAGTTTCAATTTTGAATTGGGATGGGCTTGGCAAGTTTCCTGTGAGGGTTGTACTGCTCCGACAGTAGATTTTACTGTTGTTGATAATTGTGGAGCGGGAACGTTTACAGTTGATGTAGATATCACATCTCTCGGAAACAGCGCATCTGTTTCTATTTCTAACGATGCAGGTGTTACCGCTACTACAGGAGTTAGTGCTACCGGTGTTCAAAATGTTGGACCATTCAATATTGGTTCACCCGTTGAAATCACCGTGTCGAGTGAAAGTATCTCCGGTTGTGAATTGGTTCAAGGTGGCCTTGATTTCACTTGCCCTACAGGTGATAATTGTTTGAATGCTTCAACAGTAATATCTCAAACCACATTCGCTGACTCAGAAATAGGTGGTGATGTTTCATCTGTCACTTATTCTTTGGAACCTCAATGCAACGGACCCGGAAATAATCCCGATCCATATTTCTCTTTCACGGCGGTAGGAAGTACCAGCTATTTCAGAGTGGAAACTTCAGGTGATTTTGATCCTGCTGTAGAAGTATTTGATGGCTGTGATGGAACGCAACTCGCTTGTGTAAACGAAGCAGGTGCAGGACTCCGTGAACTGTTTTGGGTAAACGATTTGACACCTGGACAGGAATATGTATACCGTGTTTATCATGCAGGTGGATCAGCTCCGGCAACCACGTCATTCACTACGGGTGTAGCGCACATTCCTTTCGTTAGACTGCGTCCCGCCGATTGTGGAGCTTCAGAACTCACCGCCAATAGTTTGATTCGAGCGACTCTACCAAATCCGAATTTCCTTTTAGACGGTTTCATATTTGAATTTACTGAGCTAGAATCGCCGTTCGAAACGTATGAAGTAGAATCACCAAACGGAACCAATCCTAACTTTTACATCGGATGGTTTGAAAACTTTGAATACGGTCGTTCGTACGATGTGAGGGTGAGAGCACGCATGTATCAAGGTCCTAATCTTGGAGACTATGGTGTTTCGTGTACCATCTCGATGGCTGATGGTCCTACCACGTTCTTGCTTGACAATTTTGCAGATGGATTTTATAACATGTGTGATTTTGTGAAAGCCAGAAGAATTTTTGGAGCGACGAATTACCGATGGGTATTTGATGATGGTTCGGATCAATTGGAATACAACTCTGGAACAACAAGTCCGATTTGTCCACTTCAATTGGTTGATGGATTGGAATTAGGAACGACTTATTCGGTAACGGTTTTTGCCACTGACGCTCAGGGAAATGAAAGCACAATCAGTCTGGCTAAGGAAATTAATATGAACAATTTTGTTCCAAATACGGAAGTGAATCCAATGCTTTTCACTTGCGGTGTAACCGTTTCTTTAAGCCAGGTTCTTACTGCGGTTGAGGTTTGCTCTGCTGAGCAATATACCTTCAGATTTGATAATGTTTCCCAGCCTGGTGAAAACCCGATTGAGATCGTGAGACCAAATCGAAATGTGCTTTTGTCATTTGTTACAGGTCTCATTTCTGGAGATACCTATAACGTGACCGTTAAGGCTAACTCAGGAGGACTTCAAGGAGACTATTCCAACGGATGTGAAATCACCGTGGAAGGTTTAAGTGGTCTGGTTGTTCTTCCGAATACCGACTATTCCATGGAACAAGATGATCAGTTGTCAATAATGATTTTCCCAAATCCATCGGATGGATCTGAAATTCAAATATCCATTGAAACTGCTTTGGAAAAAGACCAAATCTCTCTCGAAATTTATGACCTGCAAGGAAAGAAACTCATTTCTGAATTGATTCCAAATTCATCAGGAATTCAGCGATTGAATCTGAATGGATTGAGCAAGGGAATTTACCTCCTCCAAGCGAGAGCTGGAAATGAACTGATTACGACGGAAAAACTTATTGTAGACTAATACCGACTACAGCTAAAAAAGGGCCCGCTCTGAATGGAGTGGGCTTTTTTGCGTTTTGTCAAATTCAAATTTGTCTACCTTTGGTTAAACAATTTACCTATGATCACTGCCGAGGACAGGCAAACCACCTTCGATCGAAAAGACTTATCCGACCAGCAACTTCTAGCCATCTACCGCAACATTCTCAAGCCGAGATTGATTGAGGAGAAAATGCTCAGCTTGCTCCGTCAGGGAAAAATTTCCAAATGGTTTTCGGGCATTGGCCAAGAGGCGATAAGCATCGGAGCTACGATGGCCTTAAACGATGAAGAGTACATTCTTCCAATGCACCGAAATTTGGGGGTGTTTACCACCAGGAAGTTGCCACTGAATCGTTTGTTCAGTCAGTTCCAAGGCAAGGCCAATGGTTACACCAATGGTCGAGATCGCTCTTTTCACTTCGGTGTGAAGGAGGCCAAAATTGTGGGGATGATTTCCCACCTCGGGCCTCAACTGGGAGTGGCTGACGGAATAGCGCTGGCACACAAATTGAAAAGCGAAAAAGCCGTGACGGCAGTTTTTTCAGGAGATGGCGGAACGAGTGAGGGCGATTTCCACGAAAGTATAAACGTGGCCGCCGTTTGGGATCTCCCCGTGATGTTCATCATTGAAAACAACGGTTACGGATTATCAACTCCTTCTTCAGAGCAATTTCGCTGCAAGCAATTCATCGATAAGGGAATCGGCTACGGAATGGAATCCCTCCAATTGGCTGGTAACAACGTTTTGGAAGTCTATACCGCATTAAGAGATTTAGCGGAAGATATTCGTCAAAACCCTCGTCCCGTATTGGTAGAATGCCTCACCTTCAGAATGCGCGGACACGAGGAAGCTTCGGGAACGAAGTATGTTCCCGACGAGCTGATGGCAGAGTGGGGGAGAAAGAATCCAATTTCCAATTATGAAGACTTTCTTAAAGAAATCAACGTACTGAAAGCGGAGGAGATAGAAAGAGAACGAGAAAGGATCAAAGCTGAAATAGCACAAGGACTCAAGGAGGCTTACGCCGAAGAAGACATTAAAGCCTCGATCGAAAAGGAGCTTGGAGATGTTTATGCTCCATATGACTTCAAAGAGATTCTACCCACCGGAGAAAAAAAAGAAATGCGTCTGATCGATGCTGTTTCAGATGGGCTGCGTGAAGCTATGCGTATGCACCCCGACTTGGTTTTGATGGGACAAGACATTGCCGACTATGGTGGTGTTTTCAAGATCACCGAAGGCTTCGTCGAGGAATTTGGAAAAGAACGTGTTCGCAATACCCCGCTTTGCGAAGCTGCTATTCTAGGAACGGGCTTAGGCCTTTCCATCAAGGGAATGAAGGCCATGGTTGAAATGCAGTTTGCCGATTTTGTGACCGAAGGCTTTAATCAGATCGTGAACAATTTGGCCAAGATTCACTACCGCTGGGGGCAGAATGCCGACGTGGTAGTGCGTATGCCGACAGGAGCAGGAGTCCAAGCGGGGCCATTTCACTCGCAGAGCAATGAAGCTTGGTTTACGCATATCCCGGGCTTGAAAGTGGTTTATCCCGCTTTTCCGGAAGATGCCAAAGGTCTCTTGATCACAGCATTTGAAGATCCGAATCCGGTGATGTTTTTTGAGCACAAAGCACTTTACCGAAGTTTGAAATCAGAGGTGCCCGAGGGCTATTACAATCTGCCTTTCGGCAAAGCCAATACTGTTAGAGAAGGAACCGACCTCACCATTGTGACTTACGGCATGAGCGTGCATTGGGCATTGGCGGAAGCCGATAACCATGACGCTTCCATCGAAGTAATCGACCTGCGCACCTTAGTACCACTTGACACGGAAACTGTTTTCACATCAGCGCGCAAAACGGGTCGGGTACTCGTATTGCACGAGGACACCCTTTTTGGTGGATTCGGCGGCGAGTTGGCCGCTTTGATCAATGAGAACTGCTTCGATGCGCTGGATGCACCGGTGATGCGCTGTGCCAGTATGGATACGGCGGTGCCGTTTGTGGGTAGTTTGGAAAAACAGTTTTTGGCGAGTGCCTTACTTTCTGAAAAGGTGAAATCTCTATTGGGTTACTAGTTTTTCGATCCACTATATATCCGATACCCCGAATACCGACAAGGAATTTTTCCATTGATCAAGTGGTGCGTATCAAAAGTGCGCAGACCGACGCTTTTCATCGCATCCTCATGACCTGACAGTATCCATGCTTGGTAGCCAGGGTAAGCCTTCTTGAATTTATCACCGATTTCACTGTACATCAGCTCGATGTTATTCATTTCTATCCGTTGGCCGTAAGGAGGGTTCATCACTAAAATGCCTGGTGCTTCGGGTGGGTCTTCGTCAAAAAAGTCGGTGATCCTGTAGTTGATTGACTCCTCAACACCAGCTGCCTGCGCTGCTTTCCTTGCCAGTTTTACTGCCGACATACTCTCGTCGTAACCCATGATTTCATGGGTGCTCTCCTTGATTCTGTTCACAGTGGCGTTGTGAATGATCTCATATAGCTCAGGATCGAAATCCTTCCAATGCATAAAAGCAAAATCTTCGCGAAGGAGGCCCGGAGCAATCTTATTAGCGATCAATGCGGCCTCAATGCATAAGGTTCCGCTACCGCACATGCCGTCCACGAAATTTCGCTTTCCTTCGTAGCCCGCTATCAGGAGCATACCTGCGGCGAGACACTCATTTAGCGGAGCGGCTGCATCAGCTTGGCGATACCCTCTTTTGTTGAGCGGTATTCCAGAGCTGTCCAACGAAACAGTCACTTGATCTCGGTGAATTCTCACGTGAAAAACCAAGTCTGGTTCGCGTGTTTCGATATCGGGTCGCTCGTTGAACTTTTCCCGAAATTGATCGACGATGGCGTCCTTGCACTTCAATGCTGCAAAGTGGCTGTGGGTGAAAAATTTCCCACTGACGGCGGTCTTGATCGCAAATGATTTATTGACATCAAAAATCTCCGTCCAGTCGATGGAGGCGATGCCGTCATAAAGGTCTTCTTCGTTCACGGCCCTGAAAAGCTTTATCGGTTTGAGAATGCGCAGGGCAGTTCTCAGCCGCAGATTCGCTTTGTAAAGCAAATCCATGTCAGCAGAAAAGTAGACTGCGCGCTTCCCCGTGCGCACGTCATTTCCACCGATCATCATCAGTTCCTTAGCCAAGACATTTTCAAGCCCTTCCAAGGTGGTGGCCACCATTTGGAATCGTTTATTGTCCGATGGATTACCCACCTGCTTTCTTTGCGCCATAGCCTTCTTTCTTGAGGTAATCCATTATTTTATCGCGGTGATCTCCTTGAATCAAAATCTCGCCGTTCTTTGCTGTTCCGCCAACTCCACAGAGGCTTTTGAGCTCTTTGGCCAAAATCTTCATATCCTCATCCGTTCCCACAAAATCTTTAATAATCGAGGCCACTTTTCCGCCTTTTTTGCGATCAATCCAAACGCGTAGATCCTGCTCATTGGGAGGCAAAGTCTTTACCCCAACATGATCGCTGTAGGAATAATTGAAATCGGGACTAGTGCTGTATACAATCCTCTTTTTATTCTTCTTCGCCATACTACTGTTTTGTTCTTGCTTTGACTTGGTCAAAGTGCCGGTCAAAGTGATCTTTTAAAAATCCGAGAGTCTGACCAATGGTTAATCTTCCTGCTCTTGGATGGTTGAAATATTCTTTCGACGATCCTTTTGAATCAATGTCCGACAAGATTTCTCTCATTTCTTTTCGGATGTCAAGGTAGCTCTGCTTCAACTCAAGGTAGTTGGGCGTTTCAGGAATTTCACCCAAAACCTTCGGCGCCGTAAATTGGTTTTTTCTACTTCTCAGTGCTCGCCTCAGGAGCATTGATCGAATGGCAGCAGCAATTCCTCCTGATGGAACTTCGCCGGGAGGGGCCTGCAATTTCTTTTGGAGGTATCCCGTAGTTCCTTTTTCAGAATCGTGAAGATGTTGAAAGACTTGAGCGCCACTCCACTTTCCGTTTGACTTATGATGCAATTGATCAGAGTCCAATTGGTCCAAAAAAGCAATCATCTCAGCCAAGGACTCATCCATACTATTCAACTTCTTCTCAAACTTGGGGAGCATCGGCCGCTTTTTTGATGATGAATCTTCTTTTTTGCCATGACCAGCTTCTGGCTGCTAAAGCCAAAACAATCGGAATGACCGCCTGATGGAACGACTGAGGAATGACAATCCAGAATACCACTATGGTAAAGGTAATAATGGCGTGAACCTTGAAAAATTTACTGCTTGGTTTATTGCGTACTAAGAGAATCGCCCCCCAAATCCAAGAGGGTGCCGCCCACAGCAAATTAAGGTTCCATTTGGTGGCGCTATGTTCAGTTGCAAACCAAAGCAAAGCGATCACGATGCCTAGAATTCCAATTAGGATGAAAAAGAAAATGTCAAACCATTTCAGTTTTTTGGGATGAATGAAGATGCCCGTGATGAAACAGAAAATCATCAAGACCCAAAAAATCCATAAGATGGAAGACGCATCGGATTTGGTGAGATTGGGATTTTCTGCCAAAACAAGTCCTTCCTTTTTTACCAGTGGCATTAGTTCCCCGTCTCGGAGCACTTTGGCCTTTCCTAAATTAGCCATCAGGTAATCCGGTAGGAACATCTTCTCTCGAAAGTCGGCCTCCTCATCGCAAGGCATACCCAGTGCTAAATCAATACCCAAGTCGCTCCAAGGCAGATCGATCAGATAGAGGTCAATCATTTGCCGAAAGGTCGCAGTGGTGTCTGTGCTCACATCAGGATAAACTAAGGATTCTCCCAATAGCCTTTCCATAACGTCTCGCAGCCGAGTGCTACAATTGTCGTAGAAGAAGTCGTATTTGTAAAACTTGTTTTGCGGCGAGGCATTGTTTTCGAGAAAAGCAAAAATCTCCGCCTTTTGATTGGTAGTAAGATTCAACTCTTGACGGTACACCCATCTCCCCTCATATTGGTAAGTCCCTACGAATCGGTTGAAGTCGGTGACGTTTAGAAAATAGTTGAGCTGACCTCGGCAAAACTTGACGTAAAAATTCGGTGTGTCGAAATCAAAGGTGCCATAGTTGTACACTCGATCGAGCCCTGTGGTGGGGTCGTATATGTGGAGTGCGCTGTGACCGAATGTTGAGTACAGTTCGTTTCCCGATCCGCAGGTGATTAGCGATACACTCGTTTTCTCACCTATGTTCTGAGCGGTGAGATTATTGAGGAGAAGTAGAAATAAGATGGTCAACCATCGACGAATTCCCATGGCGGCCGAAGTTAACTAAAAACAGTCGAGCTTAATGAAGCAGTGTCTTAAGTTTCACTAACGACTCCTCATTATGCGGACGGTAGATTGCTTCGTTGATCATTTTCTTTTCCAGAGCGGTGAGGTGCCAGCTCAATGGAATTTCTTCATCTAACTCATAGCGCAACTCCAAAGGAATTTTATAAATGGGTACCTCATATGACGATTGCAAGATTTCAAGGAGTTGATCCATATTGTAATCTTGGTCATTGAAGTAATTTCCATAGAACGATCCGATCGGATTTGTTAAGCGATCGAGAATGGAGACATTGCCTTCTTTGGGTTCGGTAAATTTCTCTGTGTCTCGAATCTGAAGTATGATAATACCGCTGGTGTTTTCTTCAATCCAATCCTGAAATACCTTAAGGTACTGGGCCGTGATTTTGGTACCTAGGTTATCCCTGAGCCCTGCGTCCATCACTTCTATTTTCGGCTCTGTGGGCAGATTGGCATAGGGCATGATGTAGGGGAAAGTGGCGTTCATCCGAAGCGCTGACGTAAAGCGCAAATCATTGGCATCGTGCTGCGAAAAGATTCTGCCGAATTCGATGTTTTCACTGCCAATATTGAGCTGATCTCTTAAGTCGGGATATTCATAACTCAGAAAAGAAATGGGCTGGGATGATATGAGTAATCGCCTACCGTCATTTGTAATAGAAGGTGCCATCACAATCATGGGAATCAATCCACCCGAAACCGGTTTATAATAGTCATGAAGTTTTTTGTTCATGACGTTGTCCGTATTGCGATTAAGCTGGTTTTCGAATGTCTTTCCTCTGTCGAGGATGTAAGATTTCCCATCAACCTGTGTCCTTCTGAAGCGAATAAAAATATCGTTTGTCGCGAAAGTGAACAGGACACGATTGAGAATATCACTTGAAGATTTATCTCGGTATGTCTGGCCGTATATGCTCTCGCCTAAAGAATCTTTTCTCAGTACCAGTTCTCTGAAAAAGGAAGCCCCGATTATTCCCCCTGACGAGCCAGTCATCAATACGGAATGTTGCATCAGTTTACCTAGTGTTATGCTGTCTGCGTATTGCAGGGTGCGCATTGTCCAAAGTGTCGACCTAAGGCCACCCCCCGTCGCATTTACAATTACCAGTTTTGGCTTTTCAGACTTGTCTCTTCCACCGATCTGAATCACTTTTGATTTCAAGATTCGCTCATGGTGCTCCCTGTCGATATTTACTCGAACCAGATCGTTGTTCAAGCTATCAATGGTGGCAAGATTGTAGGCCACCGGCTCCTTGTCATAGTTGAGGCCGTAAGCGTAATTGGCTTGATTCAAAATGTCCCAATTCGAAGAAGCCCAGTTTACCAAAAGAAAGAGAATCACGAAGAAAGTCAGCGTCCACCCTTTAAGTCGGGACATGACAATGCTGATGGCCATCAATACTACCGTAAATACCAAGCATACACTAGCGGCAGCTGGTATCACAAAAAAATCGTTGTGTTGAAAGATTCCGATCACAAAGAAGACTAGTACGATAATGGCTTCAAAAAGAGAAGCGTTCACGTGGTTTTGGTAGAAGACTTTTTTCAGTGTTTCAGTATCGTAGTGTTGCGATTCGCGAGCCAGATTCACCCGAAACGGATTTACCAGATACGTATCAACTCTCCAGCGTGAGCCCTCGGTGACGCTCGGAATTCTATACCCCCTTTTTTTATTGCGGGCTATACTCTTCTCTAGTTTCGCTTCAAACTCAGCTTCCGAAAGCCCTGTAATTTTGAAGATGTTTTTATTGGTAGGGAAAAAGTAAATAAATGCCAAGCCGATGAACAGGGCGTTTCCAAAAAGGAAAGCCGACATGTCTAGGAAAATCTCAAAACTGGTCTTTAGTTCGATCGCTCCCAAGAAAGCTGAAGAACTCCAGATATAGGTAATAATAAATGCAACAGGTATAATGAAGTTGTTGATGCAAAACTTAAAGAATGGTCTTGAGAGTGTTCCTAGGAAAGGGAAACGATGTGCATGGTTAATGTAGGTGTATATGTTGAATGCCATAATAAAGGCACCCAAGGCAAAACCAAGAATCATGAATGAAGTGATCCCCACAACGCCTTGATATTCCGGGGAAAGAAATTGAGAAGGAATTCCCAGTTTGTTGGCGAAAGCCTGGGTTGTAAATGCGAATAGAACGATCCAAAATAATAACAAGAAGTGGTTTCGCTTCAAATGGAGCAATGCCAATTGAAACGGAAAAAAGTACCAAAATCGATTTTGCTTCTGCCTATTTGTGGGCTTAGCTACCATAAGGGGTGTTCTTCTTGTTACTTACGCAAAACCATCTACTTCGGTTATCCTGCTTTATGCGATTGCCTTCATCACTTTTTTATTGATTTCTTTTTCGTGCTCATCTGCTGCCTTTTCTAACTTTTCAACTTCCGAAATAGCCTGACTTACAAAGTCTAAATCATTGAATCCTTTTAGGTTGATTCGCACATTCATGGCAGCTCCTTTTACAGCTGCCCGAGCGCATAGAGCTCCGACCCCCGCATCAGTAATGGAATTCGGATTACCAATTTCTACCATGGCTTTGATCACTCCAAAAGATTCGTTTGCCAGGCGAGCCACTTTCAAAGGAACTTCTGCCGCATATTTTGTGGCATCTGAAATCGCCTTTTTTCTGGCTTGAATTTCTTCGGGCTTGTCTTTTGGCATTCCGAAGGCCTTCATGATTTCGTTGAAGGCCGCCGTATCTTCATCAACGGCTGCAATGAGTTTTTCTTTCAATTCCTGACCTTTCTCGGCCCATTGGGAGAATTCTGACCATCGGTCATCCCATCCGCGCTTGTGCGAAGAAAGATTAGCCACCATAGTTGCGAGCGAAATTCCCAAACTACCGATGTAAGCCGAAACACTTCCACCTCCCGGGGCGGGAGATTCTGAAGCAGTTTCATCCGCAAAAGCTGTCAAACTCATATCGACCAATTTCTTAGTCGAATCATCTTTGATCATGTACTCGATCACTTTTTTGTATGGATCGAAAGGGGTCAGGTCATCTAATCCGAGACTCTTTACGGCAATTTTTACTTTCTCAGATTCCGAGATGCCCAATGAGCGCTCTTGCTTTTTCAGAAAGTAATCTGCCGCATCGAGCAGTGATTGAAGCGGAACCAAACCTACAATTTCTGAACCCGTGACGCGGATTCCGCGATCTCTTGCCTTCTCGCAAGCTTCGTCAAACGCCTTGTGCACTGGGGTGATTTTGATATTTGTGAGATTCAGCGAAAGCTGGGCAATGCCATATTCCTCAATGTACCACCCAATTCCTTTTACCGCTTTCAGCGTCCCCGGTATTCTGACTGGCTCTCCGTTTTCGTCGGTGACTACTTTGCCGGTAAGGCCATCTCCATCTTTCTTCACTCTTCCTGCCTCGCGTATATCAAAGGCGATGGCATTAGCTCTTCGAGCCGAAGTTGTATTCAAATTGACGTTGTAGGCTACCAAGAAGTCTCGCGCCGAAATTGCTGTCGCTCCTGTTCCTTTCACCGAGTCGTTAAATTCAGCAGGGCCGAAATCGGGCTTCCATTCGGGCTTACTCAGTTTGTCCAAGCCTTCGTATTCACCCGATCGGCAGTAGGCCAGGTTTTTACGTTTTGGCTCTTTGGCTGCATTCTCGTAGAAATAGCCTGGAATTCCCAACTCTCTTCCTACTCGTTCGCCGAGTTTGTGAGCGTATTTGGCAACTTCTTCCATCTCAATTCCTGAGATAGGCACCAGCGGACAAACATCGGTAGCGCCCATTCGTGGATGCTCTCCTTTCTGCTTGCGCATGTCAATCAGTTCACTCGCCTTTTTGATCAATCGAAAAGCCGCTTCAATAACGGGTTCGGGAGCACCGACAAAGGTGATCACCGTGCGGTTAGTGCTCTTACCCGGATCTACGTCCAAGAGCTTTACACCCTCGACGGTTTCTACGACTGAGGCGATTTCTTTAATGATCTTAGGGTCTCGTCCCTCGCTAATGTTGGGGACGCATTCGATGAGTGCTGACATGTTGATTTTATTCAGGTGGTTCGGGGGTCGAATATATGAATTCGCTATGGGTATGATGAAGAGATTCAAGTCTTTTTCAAAGCGATTTTTCGGTTTCTTTTTCTTTAGTTTTGTCCAACATGAGCGAAAAAAAAGAAAGGCCTCTCATCCTCGTTACTAATGACGATGGAATTACGGCAGGCGGTATTAGAAGCCTCATCGAGGTTGCGCAAGAATTTGGTGATGTTTGGGTAGTAGCTCCCGATAGCCCTCAAAGTGGAATGGGACATGCTATCACGGTGCACGATATTCTTCGATTAGAAGAAGTCAGTGATGTGGAAGGAGTAACGGAATTCAGCTGCACGGGCACTCCGGTAGATTGCGTTAAGCTTGCCATTTACCGCGTTCTCAAGAGGAAGCCTGATTTGCTTCTATCTGGAATTAATCACGGAGCAAATTACAGCATCAATGTCATTTACTCCGGTACCATGTCGGCCGCGGTAGAAGGAGCAGTGGAGGGTATTCCATCTATTGGATTCTCCTTGCTCGATCACAGTGCCGAAGCTGATTTTACAGCCAGTAAAGAAGTGGTAAGAAAAGTGGTAAAGAACGCCTTAGAGAAGGGTGTCCCCAAGAATACTTGCTTGAATGTAAATATTCCCAATGTCTCGATCGAAGAGATCAAAGGTATTCGGGTTTGCCGTCAGGCGAAAGCTTCTTGGGAAGATGATTTTGAGCCGCGAAAAGATCCTTCGGGAAAAATCTATTATTGGATAACCGGAAAGTTTGTAAATCCCGACAAAGGGGACGATACCGATGTTTGGGCATTGGATCACAATTATGTGTCCGTCGTTCCCGTTCAATTTGACCTCACAGCTCACCACGCTATGGCCGAGCTAAACGAATGGGATTATGATGCCTAAGAAAAAGTATGACAGTATGCCCCTGGGCTTGGCTGCGGGATTGATAAGCCCATTGATCGGTTTTGCCATCTACGGATTGCTGTGGTCCATCTACTTCGAAAAACCATTCGATTATTTTATTAATACCATATTCATCGGAGTTCAGGCTTTTCAATCTTCCATTGTGGCCCTCAGCTTGATTTTCAATCTGGTTCCTTTTTTCGTTTTTCTTCGTTCTGATCGATACCGAAGCGGAAGAGGAGTTCTGCTGGCTCTGTTTATCTACGTTCCTTTGGTTCTTTACCTTCGCTTCTGGTAATGAAGTATTATATCATATCAGGCGAAGCTTCGGGCGACTTGCACGGAAGCAATTTGGTTAAGGAAATCATTAAGAAGGATTCGGATGCAGAAATTCGCGCTTGGGGTGGTGACTTGATGAGCGAAGCGGGGGCCGATGTGGTCAAGCACTATCGCGATTTGGCCTTTATGGGTTTTGCTGAAGTTATTGCCAATATTGGCACTATTCTGAAAAACTTCAAGCTCTGCAAAGCCGATATTCTCAGCTTTTCTCCCGATGTCTTGATCTTAATTGACTATCCAGGGTTCAACCTTCGGATGGCGGAGTTTGCCCACAAAGAAGGAATTAAAGTCTTTTATTACATCTCTCCGCAAATCTGGGCTTGGAAACAAAATCGGGTAAAGAAGATCAAGGCCTACGTAGACGAGATGTATGTCATTCTCCCCTTTGAAAAAGACTTTTACGCCAAGTTTGACGTGGATGTGCATTTTGTTGGCCACCCACTGATTGATGCCGTTGATCAGTTTAAAGAAACCCTTCCCGATCAGGAACTGTTTTTTAAAGAGCACGGAATGTCAGACAGACCGCTTGTCTTGCTCATGCCGGGCAGTCGTAAGCAAGAGATTAGTAAGAAGCTTCCGCTAATGCTGCAAGTAGCCGAGAAGCACCCTGAATATCATTTTGTGGTTGCGGGAGCTCCGGGGCAGAACGCGGAATACTACCATGAATTTATAGGTAAGTCAAAGGTGCAGCTGATCTCCGGAAAGACTTACCAGCTCCTTTCTTATGCTCGCGCTGCTCTTGTGGCATCGGGCACGGCAACACTTGAGACAGCCATTTTTAGAGTGCCACAAGTCGTTTGTTACAGAGGAGGGTTTATCTCATATGTGATTGCCAAAAATCTGGTGAAGATCAAGTATATCTCCCTGGTCAATTTGATCATGGATCGAGAAGTAGTGAAGGAATTGATCCAAACCGAATTCAATTTCAAGAATCTCGATTCGGAGTTTTCCAAAATTGCAAAGGACGGGGAACCCCGCGCCAAGCAGCTACGAGAGTACGACGAGCTCTATGACAAACTCGGCGGAAAGGGTGCTTCTGCGCTTACCGCAGAACTCATGTTGAAAAGTCTGAATGATTGATAGGAGATGCCATCACCAGCATGCTAATTTCGTTTTATGAGAGGAGCCTTTCTCGCATTTTTTCTTTTGGTCTCATATTTCTCAAATGCAGCTACTGATTTTGAGTTGATTGACATTGGAATCCTTGATCCGATAAACCCGTCAGCTGTGCAGGTTATTCCTGAAATAGGATCATTTGCGGTCATTGCTGATGGTCACAATGAGGCTACAATAAGGGCAGGTGAAAGAGTTAGTCTTTCTTTATCCAACGGGCGGGTGAAGGTGAGTTTCCCCGGAAGGACACTAGGTCTTTTCAAAGAGGTTCGACTCATGAGTCTGACTGATGAGGGCTTTTTCAGAATCTATGTCTTGTCACCCAAAAAGGACGAAAGGGTATATGACGATCACCTGATCATAAAACCACTCAAAAATGAACTTCGATTAATCAATCGGGTGAATTTGGAAAAGTACGTTGCGGGTGTCGTTGAAGCAGAGTCGGGTAAAGAAAAGGAGCTGGAGTTCTATAAAGTACAAGCCATTATTTCCAGGACTTATGCCTTGAGTAATCGGCGCAAGTTTTTAGCGAAAGGCTTTAACCTGAATGACCTCGTCGATAGTCAGGTATACCACGGTAAGTGCCGCTGGGAGCCAAGTATTCTTGAAGCGGTGCGCCAAACCGAAGGGAAAGTTTTGGTGGATAGTGAAATGAATCTTGTTACCGCTGCATTTCATTCAAACAGCGGTGGTGAGACGGTGAGTAGCGATGATGTTTGGTCCAAGCAGCTGCCCTATTTAAGCCCGCGATCAGACGAGTTTTCCCGAACAGGGGAGCACTACACATGGGAGCAAAAGGTCCACAGGAATAAATGGCTGGAGTACCTTTATCAGAAATACGACCTTTCTAATCAGGATGAGCAAATCTCCGAGATGGCTACCAATTACAAACAGCCAAATCGTCAAGTATTTTTTATTGATCCGGCTTACAAGATCCCGCTCAAAGACATCCGAATGGATTGGAAATTGAAGTCAACCTTTTTTGACATCACGTCGGATGGAGACTCCTTAGTCATTTCCGGAAAAGGCTTCGGACATGGCATTGGTTTGAGTCAAGAAGGAGCCATGCGGATGGCCGAATTGGGTTTTGGCTATGTCGACATACTGCACTTCTACTATGATGATGTGCACGTGATCGATCTACGTGCACTGGATTTCTTTAGAGAGGAATAGCCTCTCTAGAGGTTGTTATAGAGTTCCGTATAGTCCTGGGGTAGCTTGTTTTCAGAAAGGTACTTTTCAAGTTTTGTGACTTTCTCTTTCGGGATATGCATTCTTTCTCCGATCTCCTCAAGTAGCCTTTTTTCTTCATCACTTCCCATAAAGTCCACCTGAGTCAAAACGATGAGTTCACAGAAATGTCTTACTCTCGTTTCATCGTTGGTGGGAACCATTTTTGATGCGATCTCAGGACTTCGGGCTATTCGTGTGAAGGCCACATTATCTATTCCCATTCGGGCTGCAACTCCTTGAATAAAAAGGGATTCCATCGGATGCATAATTCCATCGGCTTTTGCCAATGTAATAAGGTTGGCTAAGTGAGATTCTTTTTCCATTATTTTTCGTTTTGTCTTGTGTCTATTGCTTTGCTGATACTGAATAATCCTTTAGAGATAAGTTCTACTTGCTCCATCAATTGAGCATCCTTATTTGATCCATATCCCTTAAGTTTTTGATTGCGCATAAAGGTTTCACGAATGGATGCAAGGCGCTCCTCCTCTTCTTTTGAGGTAAGCTTGTTTAGTTCTTTAAAGCGAAGAAAGTTGAATTCTGCTCCTTGAGTGAGTGTTTGTGCTTCGTTTTCGTAGTGCGATAGTACCGTAATCTCCAACTCTTTCTCGTTCATTATCGGGCTTAGTTTCTCTACCAGCTTATTCATGTTTCGATAGGAACCCTGTAGCCGAAATGGTGGTTCAATACGGTATTCATCTGCTTGTGATGCAGACCTGATATACTCTTTGTTCACGCGCAAAACGATGTCACGCACACGTAGCATCAAAGTGAATACTTTTCTGTAGTCGTCTATTTCCTCACTGCTATGTTTCGATTCCAGCTCAACTCCTTCTGTTTCGCCTGATTCCGCCATTCGAATGATCGCGTGAAGGTCGGATCTGCTTTTCTTGTTTAGTGGCGCCACCACTTCATTGGAAGAAATACTGTTTTCCAAGTAGCTCAAGGCAAATGCCCTCTCTTGACCACCAATGATGTCACCTAAATTATAGGTGTCTGCCCTGTTGGCTAACATATCCGGTATTCGAAATCGTTCACCGCTCTCTGTGTATGGGTTACCTGCCATGACCACAGCAACTTTCTTCCCTCTGAAATCATAAGTTTTGCTCTTTCCTTTATAGACTCCTTCTACCTTTCGTTGAGCATCACAAAGGGAAATGAATTTTTGCAAAAACTCAGGATTACAATGCTGGATGTCATCGATATATATCATGACATTGTCACCCATCTCAAAAGCTAAGTTGAGTTTCTCCAACTCTTCTCGCGCCCCTGAATTAGTGGCTACTTCGGGGTCAAGGCTTTTTACATCATGTCCAAGCGATGGCCCGTTTATCTTCATAAATATCAAACCGAGTCGGTCTGCTATGTATTCCATTAGGGTAGTCTTCCCATACCCCGGAGGTGATATCAAGAGAAGCAAACCCATTAGATCGGTTCGTTTGCTATCGCCTGCTGCGCCAATTTGTTTGGCTAAGTTTTCGCCAATCATAGGCAGATAAACTTCGTCCAATAATTTGTTCCGAACAAACGAACTCAGCACTCTTGGCTTGAATTCTGATAACCTGATTTCTTCTCTTTTCTCTTCCAAAAGCCTTTTCCGCAAATGAGTAAACTTCTTGAATTGAGCCGTGGAATGAAGGTCGAAATCGTGTAAGCGGTGTTGAAACTTATTGTAATGTAAAACATACTTTTCGTTCCCGTTTAGGCTGGGATGATCACCTCTGAGCTCATCCAACTCTACAGAAAGTGAATGGCGATGCTCTTTTGCTATGGAGTTTTCCGACAGCAACCCGAGATACGCTGCTTCGCCGATCAGGCTTTTATCTGCTTCTAATTTATTTTGTTCAGCGAAGGATTCGATCCATCTGGTCGCTAGGATAAATTGTTTTTCGATAGCACCTTTAGAATTGGTCAGAGAATCGTTAAACTTCATCAAGGCCTTGCTATTCTTTAAGTAAGTTCTAAATTCTTGGAAAAGCCTGTATGCTTCTTCGCTTGATTGAAAAGGCAGATTTAATGTTTCTTTATCAAAAATAAATAGGGCTGCTTCCTTTGAATCGGCTTCATCCCAATATGTGCTCTTGAGAGCTTCGTTCAACGCTACCTTCAATGCACCTATCAATGGCCCGAATGATGAGGTAGAGGGAAAAACCTTTCTTACTCTGGTTGCATTGGCAATTTGTGAAATCCAAAATTCTCGGCTATCTCCTGACAGAATAACGCGCCAGCCTATTAACCCTTTCATTCGGCATAAACCTGAAAACTTCAGCAGACCCAGACTTTGATTCAGAGCAGCCATTCTCATGAGAAGTTTTGCTGCATCATGATCATGTACTCCTTTTACGTATCCTTCCTCATACCGAGTTGCCATTTCTTGCTTTACAAATTCGGTAACCTCCTTTTCAGTCAATTCATTAAACTCTGACAAAGTAGGAGACTCGTTGACTTGGTTTTCAGCTTGCTTGAATAATTTAAAGGCCAGATATTCGGCTCGATAGACCGAATGATTTTCACTTATAATTTCTTGGTTCCAAACTGCTTTCAGAGAAGCGAAATTGGCTTGGTCAATTTTTTCAAAAAAATTGGTCGCTGTGATATGGAAGAAGAAATCTTCTTGCCTCTTTACGAGTGATAAGTCAACAGTTTGGTTGTTGGTATTGAATAAGTGCCTGCCAAGTTTGATTGTATCTTTTCCATCTACGAATAGTTCGGTTTTGTCCCTAAGCTGTCTTAGCGAGTCTTCAAATGCTGACTTTAAAGATGATTGCAGCGTATCAGCTTTTACTGAGTCGCCCATTTCCAGTAGGTCACTAATAAGACTTCGCACTTTTTCGACCATAATGTCAGAAGCGAAATAGGCGTTGATCTCACTTTCAGTGGACATGCTTAGCAATCGCTTGCGTATACCGGTAGTTATTCTATTTCCCGATTCTTGAAGGGAAAGTGATCTTCTGTTTCGCTGATCAACAAGTGCTATTTTTTTGCTTTCGAAGGCTGAGTATATTTCTTCTCTTCTTTCGGAAAGCTTTGAAATGAATGCCTCAAAATCGATAAATTTCCCTTCAAGGTCTTCCACTTGAACCATGAGCTTGTTCATATTCTGCTCACATGCTTCGGGACTATCAGAAATGTCTAAATAATTTACGAGGCTTTGGTTTATCAGCTTTAATTGGGAATTGAATTCCGACTCCCCTTCATTCAGTGCTAATTCTTTACGTTTTTTAGAAAGGACTGCTTTAATCTGATTGAATCGAGAGTAAATGGTTGAAATGCTGTCGATAATCTGAGTCGTTTTTGTGGAATCGTCAATTTTAAGATTTCCTACAATTTCTATCAGCATTTCTAATTCTTGAGCTATTCGCTCAATTTCCTTATTCAGCTCAACGGCATCGGCTGCTTTAGTTATCTCGGCAACTGTCTGGTTGAGTTTTTCAACCTTAGTCTGATAAGGTGTCAGAGCTTCCTTTCTCAATAAAAATTGAAGGCATGACGTAGATAAGCTATTGCTGACCGCGGTGAGCTTCTCTTCTAATTCATTTACTTTTTGTTCGTCGATGTAGCGCTGATCTCTAAGTCCTATGACTTTTCCTCGCATCTCGCGAAGTTTGGAGAGGTGTTCGACGTATTGATTGATACTCCTGTGGCTTCCTTGCGATTTATTGATTGCGCTTGAAGCTTTAGCTTCAATTTCCGAAAGTTCTTCAGCTGCATTTTTTCTGAGCTCGGTAACTTTCTCAAACTCTGATATGGCGGAATCTGCTGCATCGCGGACGCCTTTAAGAACCTCATTAATACTACCCGCTTCCTTATGATCCAACCAGTGATACGAGTCGAGCAGATCTGTAGCCATCCGGGTAATATCAGTGTAGAGGTTGCCATAAGAATCTTCTTTATTCAGAAGTTTTAGTAGCTCGTTTGCCTCTGCCATAGCTCGCACCACCTCTTTGTTTCCGATTTTGTATAGATAGGCTTTGTTTTCCGAGTCAATTACAAGGTTGGGAGAGTGAAAAGGGGTTTGCCAAATTTGAATGGCGTGGTGCTTTGTTTGGTCCGCTTCGGCTTTGAAAAGTATCATTTCTCCACTTTCAAACAGGCTGAAACCATTGCAAATTGTTGGAGTTTTTACTTCTTGTACGATGATGTTGTAGGAGAGAAGAACGTATATTCCTTGCTCTTTTTCATAGAAGATATAAAGAAAATCTTCACCGTTTGGTGCTTGTATTTTCTTTTCGAAGAGCATGTTTTTTAAGTCGTTTTGAAACAACTTGAACTCACCTGTTTGAACATAATACCCTTCAGCGAAAATCAATCCCTGATCATCAGGTAAAAGAACGCAGGCAGAAGCCATGGCATCAACCCTTAAAGCCTGTTTGATTTTCTCATTATAAATGAAATGCCTGAAATGGTCCTCTTTATACGGTCTTATTTTAAGCGCCATCAGATTTCCCAGAGGAGCATAATATATCTCAGCATCGTCAAGGGTCTGATCTTTTTCGTCTACGGGTTCCTCCAAAATCCCCTTTCCTGACTTGGTGTTGTCTTCAATTTTTATGGTTAGATTTCCTCCTACGGTTTCTACAAAAACCTTGTCTTCAATTGATACATGGGGGTGAACACCATGCCTTTGCATATCCCTTGTCGCTTTTATCCAGCTGAACTCTTGTTGATTGGGAAAGGTAAATTCGTGATCGCTTCGATTGTCAACATAGGTAGCCTGACCATTTCCCACCAGCCATTTAAAGGTCTTTATGTCTTCAGTGGTTTTACCGACTTGAAATACCATAAACAGGTGTGGGCCACGCTCGGCAAATTTGATAAACCTCGTATCACGGTAGTATTTATAGAGGTTTTTAAAGTCTTCTAAAAACTGCTCGTTCTGCAGAAATTCGGCCTCGGTGGCTTTGAAAGAATTGTCCTTCTCATGGTAAATGAAAGATGAGAATACTTCTGAGATTTTTGTCTCAGATCTCAATCCCATAAATACATTGTAGCCAAAGAGGAATTTGTTTTGACCCAGGGAAACAATGTCTCTGGCGAGACAATTGTTATCTGTGGTCACTCTTTCGGTTGCTTTTAGTACCGTAGATATGGACCCAAAAACTTCTTTTCGCTGTGTATTTAAAGCTTCAAGCCTGCTTCGTAAGTCATCTCGTTGGTTCTGAAGCCTATTACGAATAATATCGTAAGAGCCCTTCGCTATTTTTCCTTTCTGCTCGGTCTCCTGATTATTTTCTACCATGAATCGTCAAAAGTTTGGCGTGTTTCGTTTTAAACGAACCCCCTTAATCAATTAGCCCGAGGTTTTTCGGGGTTTGATTCTCCACACCTGCCTTCTTAGCCAGATCCAGTATTTTACTCAATGTGCTTCGTTGATCAAGGTCGTTGGAGTTGACCATCAGTTTAGTGATCAGAGCAACAATCGAAAGGTTTTTCAAATCTTCCGAGTCAATGTCGGATGTGCCGATAATGGTTTTCAAGTTATCCATCAGCGATTTTCCTTCACCATTTTCATCGAGAAGACGTCCTTTAAGATTAGATAGAACTCCGCTGTTTTCGACTGCTCGATCAATTGCTTTCCCATTAGAAATGGCACCAACAATTTTGTCGAAAAAGACATTTTCTCCTCCGACGATATCGATTTTAGCACTTCTTAGTGCAGTTGAAAGGACTTCAGCTTGTGCGTCGGCAATATCTTTATTGATATGAATCCCTGCCAGCTCTACTTCTTTGTCTTTGTTTAATCTCAGTTTAAACTCCTCGTGATCTTTTCCGACCCCATCCAGTTCCTTCATTGCGGCTGCTTTTCTACTTAAGCCTTGCGCTTCTGCGTTGAATTTCTCCTCGCTTACAGCAGCCTCTGCCAAGCCTTTCTCTTTTTCGGCACCTGCTTTTTCTCTTATCACATCAGCCTCCGAAAGTCCTGTTTCTTTCAATACATCAGCGGCAGCCTTACCAAGCTTCAAATCGGCTTCAGATTGAGCATTCGCTTTAGCCTCTATTCCTTTTGCTTCTGCAATGGCTCTTGACTCCAGTACAGCTGCTTCTGCATCTCCTTGTTTCTCCCTTGCTTCGGCTTTTGCTTCCATCACTCTTGCCTCTGCAAGTCCTGTCGCTGCAAATTTTGCCGCTTCCGCGTCGGCGAGAATTTTTATAGCTTCTGCTCTCTGAACGCTTGATTGCTGCTCCGCCTCAGCATCTATAACTACTTGTTTGGCCTTAAATTCGCTTGCTTGTTTTGCTGCTTCTGCTCGTTTAATTTCCAAAACCAGTTGCTGCTCCGCTTCCTCCTCGGCTTTGGTAATAGTCACTTTCTTTAAACGCTCCGCTTCCGCAAATGCTCGGGTATCCTTGATAAGTTCTTCCTCATCTACCACCGTTTTTTCAATAGCAATTCTTTCTCTAATGACCTCTTGAATAGATTTCTTCTGCTGTTCAATTGATTTCTCTTTTTCAATATCAGCCAAGGTCACGATTCTTTCTCGCTCAGTAACTTCAAGTAGTCGATCCTTCTCTACTCTTTCGTTTTCGACTGCTTCGGTTCTCTCTTTATTTTTTGCAGCAACGATAACCTGTCTCAGTTTGTTTTCTTCTGCAATGTGAACCTCTTCGTCGGTTGCAATTCTGGCTTTTTCTGATTTTAAGCGTTCTTCATGTTGAACGCGCTCTATTTCAGCTTTTTCTCGAGATTTGATGTTCTCTACTTCTCTGTGTTGCTTCTCCTCACTTTCAGAAAGTTGCCTTTCCAATACCAGAATAGCTTCACGAGCCTCCACGTCTTGCTGTTTTAATGTTTTCTCCTTATCGCGCTGAATATAGTTTGCCTTCACGGCTTCCCTGGCGGTGATTTCAGTAATCTTTTTGATACCCTCAGCATCGAGTATGTTACTAGGATCTAGTGATGCCAAGGGGGTTTGCTCCAAAAAGTCGATGGCTGCATCATCTAATATGTAACCGTTCAGGTCAGTTCCTATCGAATTCAGAATTTCTTTTCTAAACTCATCTCGCTGGTTGTACAAGTCAACAAATTCGAATTTTTTACCAACTGTTTTGAGCGCTTCAGAGAATTTGGCATCGAATAATAGTCTTAGAGCTTCTTTTGAGGAAGCCCTGCTGCAACCAATCGCTTGAGCCACCTTTTTAACGTCCTCTGCACGTTCGTTAACTCTCACGAAAAAAGCCACTTTAATGTCCGCTCTCAAGTTGTCTTTGCAAACAAGACCATCCTTCCCATTTCGTTCAATGGTGATGGTGCTTAGGGAAATATCCATTACTTCCAACTTGTGAAGAACGGGAATGACCAACATTCCATTAAAGGATATTTGTATACCTCCAACTCCGGTTCTTACCAAGGCTTGCCCTTGTGAGGTTTTGTGGTAAAATCGCGAAAACAATGCGATGATTCCAAACAGAATGATCACCCCGACTACGATTGAGACCAAAAGTGAATTTTCAAATATCGATTCCATAGGTTTTTGTTTTGTTAATCCATTTCAGCGTAAGGTTCTACCAAGTAAACTCCTCTGTCGCCGAATGGCTGGACGAATAGTACTTTTTGCCCCTTGGTTACTTTTATATGTTTTGAAGTACGAATGCTCATCCTTAGAAAGGATCCTCCGTGGTTTATTTCAGCTTGACCATTGCTAATGTCATCAGCGGGGATAGTAACAATCCCAATTCTCCCCAAAACTTCTTTTTCCTTTGTTTCCTCATCGATTTTTTGAAAAAATCGGGCAAAGGGCCATGTGATGAACTTTGCAATAAAAAGACTGATAAGTAGAGCGGGAAAGAAGATGATAAGACCTGAGAAGAAGCCGCTGAAGCCTAGGAGACTATTGACATTGATGCATATCAGCCATAAAGGAAATACGAGGAAACTAAGCCAAATCATAACTGGCATCTTCCCCAGATTGAAAAACACTAAGATGTGATTTATCCAAGAAATATCTGCCGAGGCCGTATCAATATCCATATCGGTGTCAACATCTATATCGCTTTCCACGTCAATGTCAAAGTCCAAAAAGTCAGTGCCTAAAAATCCGGTAATCACGATCAACCAATAAAACAACACAAATACCATTAGCCCGGTAGGGATCGCATTTGCAGCATTAAATATTGTATTTATAAAATCGATCATTTTTCGTTCTATCTACTTTTTATTCATCCCAAGTTTTTTCTTGAGATCTTTTAATTCTTCTCCTGCTTTGGCATTTTCTGCTCCGGCCACTGCTCGATCCAGTTCTTCATCTACTGATCGACTTTCCTTGGCTATTTCACCATAACTTTCGGCAAGTGCTTCTTCCTGAGCGACTTTTTCTTTCATTCTTTCCAACATAGAAACAGTACCTGATGAATCGAGTTGAGCCATTTGCTTGTTAATGTTTTTTGTGGCGCTACTCACCTTCACCCTTGCTTTCAGTGTCTTCAATTCGTTTTCGTAATGGCTGATTTGTTGCTTCAGCCTTTTTATATTGCCGTCCATGTCAGAAATGCTTTGGTCGAACTTTTCTTTTTCTCGTTTGCTCCTTTCAGAGTGTTTATTGTTCTCTTCTTTTTTTACCAAAGCTTCACTTGCCAGTCTGTCTGCCTCTGCCACATCCAATTCACCTTTTTGGGCTCTCTGCAATATTAAGATGGCTTTCTGTTCATAGTCCTTTGCTTTTTCTTTATGAGACTCTACGTCATTGCGCGATCTAATGCTCAAAGCTTTTACTTCGGCCAGAGCGTGAAGTGCTTTGTCTAAATCTTGCTTCAAGTTGCGAATTCCTTGCTCTGTCATTTTTATCGGGTCTTCCAACTTGTCGACAGCAGAGTTCGCTTCAGCTTTGCCGATGGAAAACAATCTCCTTAATAAATTCATGCCTTTTTTTTTTAGTTTTTTGAGAATTGAATCAATTCATCAGAATACTCACTCAGCAATAAACTGAGAGAATTGATTGATCCTTCTAATTCGTTTAAATCAAGATTCTCTAATTGCAAGGTGTCTCTGAATATGACTTTTTTCCCTGTTTCGTCAAGGGCAAATGCTCCATGAACGATATCTCGGTTTTTCTTTAGTAGATCTCTGAACAGAGTTAGTGAGTCTGTATTGATCTCGAAAAGAAACTGTTCAATAATTAAAATAGGATCGGCCATTGCCAATACAAGGTTTTTAATTCCCGCATTTTCTTGCGCGACAACCAAAACACATTCCTCTTGATTAGTGAAGCTGTGCTCGCAGCCAAGCTCCAATGTGTATTCTTTTATTTTTTCGAAGTACTCACTCATTTCCGATTGGTAGTTTTAAATGTTATTGGATATGAAAACCGGTAAGCAATATAGGCTTTTTTTAGGGCGGTTGACTATCCCGTTGATTAATAAAATGTACATTCATGATAATTATATTAGCTTTACACGGCTAATATACTAATAAAAATGGAATAGCCAATAAAATTGGCGATAAATAGTCACGGATATGACACTAATTGGAAAGAATATTCGAAAAATAAGAGGTGTTAAAAATATGAGCCAGAGTGCATTCGCTCAATTATTTAAATTGAAGCGTGCAAGTATCGGTGCTTATGAAGAAGGTAGGGCAGAGCCAAAGATTAGCACTATTGTAGAAATAGCCAATTATTTTGGCATTAGTGTAGATGATTTACTGTTAAAGGACTTGAGTGTGAATACATTGTTTCGATTGGATATTTTTAAGGATGATTTTAATGGAGACGCTCCGAATAATTTGACACCTAAGAATAAAGTCGCTGGAATTATTGAGGTTCCTTACATGGAGATAGAATCTGAGAAGGATTATTTTAAGTATGAACGACCTTTAGATGAACTACCTGTGTTGTCTTTACCATTGGAGAAGGGGCGTCGATACTTGGCGTATGAAATTGGGCTGGAAGGAATTCTGTTGAAAGACTCCATGTTGTCAAGAGGAGATGTAGCAATTTGTCGACTTTCTGATAGGCAGAAACCAGAAGCATTAGAGGTTAGTCGCGTTTACCTGTTTGAGTTCAAAGAAACGTTTCTCGTGAGTAGAGTCTTGGCTAGAAGTTTAAGCAAATTAAAATTAGGTGATGAATCTGAATTTTCTTATCCCAAGGAATATGATACCAGGGATTTGATGCGAATTTGGGAAATCAGAGCCGTAATAGCTAATAGCGTTAGCGAAAAAAGCTTTTTTGAAAAACGACTTTCGGCCTTGGAAGAGGAGCTACAGATCATAAAAAATAGACTTAAGACAGATGAGTGATAGTATTGATTCTTTAATAGATATACTAAGAGATTCGCTGATGGATGTTTCAATGACTCGCGCAGAGAAACGGAGCTTAAGAGAAGCTTTGAGTAGTGCGAGCCTGAATACCAACGATAGAATCAAGTTGATGAGTGAAGTTAAAGGTTTGGCTCATGGGCAAACGGATAGCGCAGAGGTTAAAAATTTGATTTCGTGGATGTACGGAGCCTTTCAAACTATTGCTAAAGACAATGAAAGAAAAGTATGGAATAGTGCTTTTTTCAGTCCTGGAGAGGAGTGTAGAGATAAGATAGTCAATAGCTTAAAATCTGCTACTCACAATATTGATATCTGTGTTTTTACAATTAGTGATGACCGCATATCAGAAACGATCATGGAAAGGCATAATCTAAGAGTACCGGTTCGAATCATCAGTGACAATGATAAGGCCTTTGATCGTGGCTCGGATTTATTTGAGTTAAGAGAAAAGGGAATTGAAATTCGTTTTGATCCTGGTCCTGTCCATATGCATCATAAATTTGCTTTGATGGATGATGTTCTTATCACGGGAAGTTACAATTGGACGCGATCAGCAGCGCATAAGAATTATGAGAACATAGTGGTGAGCAACGAATCAGGACTCGTCAAAGAATTCGCTAAGGAATTTGATCGATTGTGGTTGAAGTTTCGATAAAAAAACCGCCGCAATTGAATGCGGCGGTCTGAATCTCTGAATTTCTTCTAAAAGCTTACTTTGCCTTCTTAGAAACGTATCTTTTCTCTTTAATACGAGCCGCTTTTCCTTTAAGGTCACGTAGGTAGAAGATTCTTGCTCTACGAACTTTACCTTGCTTGTTCACATCAACTTTATCAATAAAAGGAGAAGCAGCAGGAAAGATTCTTTCTACACCAATACCTCCTGAAATTTTTCGAACGGTAAAAGTCGCTGTAGTACCTGAACCTCTGCGTTGGATTACAACACCTTGAAATTGCTGGATACGCTCCTTATTTCCTTCCTTAATTTTATAGTGAACTGTAACGGTATCTCCTGCAGCAAAATCGGGTAGTGCTGCTTGTTCGTTAAGTTTTGCGCTTATTTCTTTTACAAAGTCCATAGTCGTTGGCTCTTGGATTACCCATTCGAATTTCGGGGTGCAATATTACGAAGAAGTTTTGAGTTATGCAGCAATTCCAAAAACAAATTCAAGACTACTCATTTCCATTGAATTTTTCCCATAAATCAGGTCTTCTGGACTTGGTTCGTTCTAGTGCTTTTTCTTCACGCCAGACTTCGATTGCGCCTTCATTTCCGGAAAGAAGAATTTCAGGAACCTTCCAACCTCTGAAATCGGCGGGTCTTGTATAGACGGGTGGGGCCAGTAAGTCATCTTGAAAGGAGTCGGTTAAAGCCGAAGTTTCATCGTTTAGCACTCCTGGCACCAATCTTACAATTGCATCCGTTAATACCGCTGCAGCCAGTTCTCCACCGCTCAAAACATAGTCTCCTATGGAGATTTCTTTGGTGATGTATTGCTCTCTGATTCGTTCGTCAACGCCTTTGTAGTGGCCACAAAGAATTGCAATATTCTTTTTCGTTGATAGCGAATTAGCCTTTGATTGAGTTAGGGTCGCCCCGTCAGGAGTCATGTAGATGAGGTCATCGTATTCTCTTTCGGCCATTATTTGATCGAAGCACCGTGCTATAGGTTCGGCTGACATGACCATCCCTGCACCACCGCCGTAAGCATAGTCATCAATGCTTCGCTGATTCTGCAGACTGAAGCCCCGAAGATCATGGACTACAATTTCCACGATTCCCTTGCTCTGTGATCGCTTGACGATACTATCGTTAAGCGGACTTTGCAACAGGTTTGGCAAACCGGTCAAAATATCTATCCTCATGTTTGGCCTTTTATTTGCCACAAAAGTAATTCGATTTCAGCTATGAGCCGATAATCGGGATTATTGCTTGAAAAAAGCGCTGACTTCCTATTTTTGCACCGTGAAAAATCATTTGATTTCATTCTCGATACTTTGCTTTGGTTTTCTTCTGCTGAGTGCCGGGCTCCCGGGGCGGCTTCAAAAAGCCTACAATGCTCTGGCTATTTACGACTATTTTCAAGCGAAGGAGTTGTTTTACAAAAGCCTCAAGAATGACCCCGTGGCGGCGAGTTATGGCTTAAGTATCATCTACGGTAGAAACGACAACCCATTTACTCATATTGATTCGGCTCATAAGTACATTAATATTTCTGAGCAAAATTGGGCAAGTGTTGATGCTAAATCCAGAATCGACTATTCTGTAGTTGGGGTTGATAGCTTGTCCATTTTGGGGCAGGCTTATACAGTAGATAGTCTGGCTTTTCTGAGAGCTAAAGCAGTAAACGAAATCTCCGATTGGAATGAATTTATAGATAATTTTGACAATGCTGAGTTCCAAGCATTGGCCATTGAGAAAAGAAATGAAATATTATTTCAGTCGGCCAAAGCCGAAAACACTTCGGAAGCTTATGCGACTTTTTTAACAAATTTCCCCAATGCGGAGCAAAAAGAAGAAGCTGAGAAACTATATGACGAGAGGAATTTTGAGGAGCGAACAGCCGACAATACTCTTGAGAGCTATCAAAGTTTTATTGATTCCTTTCCATTGAGTCCGTATGTGCCTGATGCCGAGGAGAGGATTTTTAATCTGGCTACTGCCGGTGGTAAGGCTCAAGACTATTTGTCTTTTGTTGAGTTATTCATTTCTAATCCTTACACCGATATCGCTTGGAAAAGAATTTATGCGCTTGAAGTAAAAGAGATCACCGCCCAGAGCATTGCAGAGTTTACGTTGAACTACCCCAACTATCCATTTATGCCAGAGCTGAAACAGCAATTTGAGTTGGCCGTCACTCGTTTTTATCCCATCACCGATGGAGATTATTGGGGTTTCATCAATGATAAGGGAGAAGTGGCCATTGCACCGAAATACGAATGGGTAGAAAATTTTTCTGACGGAATTGCTATGGTAGGCATCGGTGATGAAGTAACGTATATCGATAAAGAAGAGAAAGAGATTTCCAAGAAACGTTTTTCTGACGGCTTTGCCTTCAATAGAGGTCTTGCCGTAGTTGAAAAAGACGATGGTTACGGAATAATTAATCGAATAGGTGAATTCGTCGTTGAACCCATTTATGATGATATTGGCGAAAACTCAGAAGGCTTTTTCTATGTTGAAAAGGATGGTTTTTTCGGTTATGTAAATGAAGCAGGGGAAAATGTCATACCCTTTATTTATGCCGATGCACAGGATTTTCATCAAGGAGTAGCTGTAGTTTCGGATTCATCAGGGGCGAAAGGACTTATCAATAAAGTAGGAAATCAGATAACTCCTTTTAATTATGATTGGATCGAGTCTTTCACTTCAATAGAGCTCCCCGTTCGGTATAGACAAAATGGATCATTCGGATTATTGAACCGCGGTGGACTCAATTTGACTGACAGCTTGTACCAGGCTCTAGGTGAATTTAGTGATGGGCTTATTTTGGCTTCCTCTGATGATTTGTATGGATTTCTAAATACCAAGGGAGATACCGTTATTGATTTCTTGTATTCATACTCGCCCGCTGCATTGACAAACTCAAAGTTTGAAAATGGTTATGCTAAGGTTTATCAAAAAGACAAAGTTGGAGTGATTGACTCGACTGGTTTTAAAGTATTTCCTGCCATTTTTGAAGACATCGGTACCTTTACAGGCAATCTGATTCCGGTGAAAAAACGAGGTAAATGGGGATATTCCGATCTTGACGTGAATCTCGCTCTTGGATATCAGTATGACTATGTCTCTAACTTTTCAGATTCACTGGCCATTGTATCTGAGGATGGTTTATTTGGAGTAATTGATACTTTGGGGAAGACCAAAACTCCATTGGTATTTCGTTCCGTGGAGTGGATTGATACACTTTTATTGGTGCAGGATACCGCCTTTGGTATTATAAGTTTGACTCAAGATACTCTTGTGCCCTTACAATACGATAAAATTAGTCGAATAGACAAGAAAGTAGTTCAGCTAAAGAGGTTTAACGGAACTTATGATTATTACGACCTTAGCAAGAAGGGGTTCTTGAGAAAGGAAGAAACGTTGGCTGAATGAATAATCTTAATTTTGCCGATCCCATTGAGGAGGATAGCATGAAAAAGCAGCCTGCTGAAGAAGCGACCTTAAGAGAAATTTTTGACTTGATGCAGAATTGGATTGAAGAGAGTCGCAATCCTGAAACATCAGTCATTAATTACTTAGCCCCTCAAGAATTGAGTGAAAAGCTCGATTTTGGCCTTCGCCGTGAAGGTGGAGGAAATGAGATGATGATTGAAGAGGTGAAGCAATACCTTACTTACGCGGTTAGGACCGCCAATCCGGCATACCTCAATCAACTATTCGGAGGATTTGGATTCCCTGGTTTTGTGGGAGAGCTGATTACAGCACTCACCAATACTTCAATGTATACGTATGAAGTAGCCCCGGTTGCCACTTTAATGGAAAAAGCACTCATCGAGAAAATGCTCACTTTCACCGGTTGGAGACAAGGTGAAGGAATTTTCACATCGGGTGGTTCGCAGTCGAATCTTTACGCCATGTTGTTGGCGCGAAATGCCACCTTTTCTGAAGTTAAGACCCAAGGAATAACAGCTCTTCCGAAATTGGCCGTTCTCGTCTCTGAGCGGAGTCATTTTTCACTCCTGAAAGCAGCAAATACTATAGGTATTGGTCATAATGGTGTAGTGAAGGTTAAGACAGATGAAAGAGGTAAAATGCGAGGAGCCGCTGTGGCTCAGGCACTGGAAGAAACCATAAAGAAAGGAATGGTTCCGTTCATGATCTGCTCTACGGCTGGAACTACTGAAACGGGATCATTCGATTCTATCGATGAAATCACCGAGCTTGCTGAAAATCATGGGCTTTGGCACCATGTGGATGGTTCTTGGGGTGGAAGCTTAATTCTAAGTGATAAGTACCAGCCTTTTTTCAAAGGACTCGAAAGAGCTGACAGCTTTACGTGGAATCCGCATAAGTTGATGAGTATCCCTCTTACTTGCTCGGCCTTCATGGCTAAGGAAAAAGGTATAATGAGAAAGGAGATACAATCCAATAACGCAGATTATATCTACCACGATTACGACAATTCAGAGTTTGATACAGGACCCTCAAGTTTGTCTTGTGGCAGGCGAGTAGACTCGCTCAAGCTATGGCTCTCATGGAACTATTGGGGAGAAGAGGGGTATCGAGAAAGAGTAGAGAAATGTATGCAACTCGCGGATTATGCCACTGAAAAAGTGAAGGAATCTGCGGAACTGGAGCTCATGTTTTCGACTGAAAGTTTAAATGTTAATTTTCGGTTTGTCGTTCCGGAAGGTGAAAATGCGGATGAGTTCAATAAGAGGTTACGCTACGAACTGGTTCAAAAAGGCCTCGCTATGGTGAATTATTGCACACTTGAGGCAGGGCTATCCATTCGACTCGTTTTGCTCAATCCCGATTTAAATCCTGAAGATATCGATCGCTTTTTCGATCGCTTTATCGCTACAGGTCGCTTATTGCTTCAAAAGACCCTCTGATTAACCTAACATAATTAAATACTCTTACGCTATAGGCTATGACGATTGCTTTGAGGCATGTGCTTTGTAACTTTGTATTGGATTAAAACAAAATAATTATGGAAACTAAAGCAAAAGAAAAGTCATTTATCAAATTGGGTTTTGATAAAGATGAAGCATATGAAGTAGTAGAAACCCTTAACGCCCTCTTGGCAAATTATGCGGTTCTATATCAAAAGATCAGAAATTTTCATTGGAATGTTACGGGTGGGGATTTCTTTGATATCCACGAAAAATTGGAGGAAGAATATACTGCAGCTGCGGAATACATCGATTCAGTAGCGGAGAGAATTCGAATTCTTGGATTCAAGCCATTGAGTACACTTTCTGCCTACATTGAAAAATCAGACATCGAGGAGACTGAAGAAGACCTCAGCGGAGCCCAAATGATGGAAATAATCGTAGAAGATTACGAAACGCTACTCTCGTTTATGGTCGATGCAGCTGATGCAGCAATTGAGCATGGAGACATAGGAACAGAAACATTGATGAGAGAAATTCTGTCTCGCACAGAAGAGAAGCATTGGATGTTTACTGCTTTTATTAAAAAGGGGTAGTCGAAAAAAATATGACTGTAAATGATTGAATTTCAAATATAAATCATATTATTATCACAGTTAACGTAAAATACCGGCTCGCAATGTAGTCCGGCACGTAAATTGACGTGAAAAACATTGTAAGCATCTTACTTCATCAGAATTGGTTATTCTGATTGGTTAAAATGATTGGTTAAACAAGAAACCCGCCTAACGAGGCGGGTTTCTTGTTTATGGTGTTTTTTCCCTATCTCAATGCAGACAGTTGTTTGCGAAGCATTTCAAAAGCTGAAGATGAGAAAATCTGTTAATGATGTAACCTTATGGAATAAACTGCGTTTTAATAACCAGTAAGCATCTTATTTTTATCAGAGCTGGTTACTCTGATTGGTTAAAATGATTGGTTAAATAAAAAACCCGCCTAACGAGGCGGGTTTTTTATTTTATCGTTGTATAAACATTAGCGAGTTCTTGATCTACTTCATATTTGGTTTAGTCGAAAGATGATTCAAAAAATCTGTTAACGACAAAACCTTTTTAAAATATTGTCGTTTATCTAAGAGTAAGCATCTTACTTCATCAGAATTGGTTACTCTGATTGGTTAAAATGATTGGTTAAATAAAAAACCCGCCAAACGAGGCGGGTTTTTTATGTCTTAAACCTTTTTGATTTCTAATCAGTAATGATAACCAAGTATTTCGTCGCTTCCCAAAACCGCATAGGTTCCAATATTTTAAGTGTTTTTTCCTTTTCACCTTCTATGGAATAAGTTTCAGGAGGATGCGTAGTCACTATATTTACTTTTTCCGAATTCACAGGTATGGACCTTGTTCTGGTTAAATCTATCTGTGCAAAAAAATCTTTGTTGAAGTCGCTTTTCAATTGCTTTGAACCTGCAATTCCAATTATGCCTCCTTGCTTCTCAACTACTCCTGCTTCTTCTAAATCTTTAAAACTTCCGATTGCATAGTAGACTGTATTCATCTCATCGCTCTGCATTTGGATAAGATCTGCTTGAATTTCGTTTCGGAATTCAGCGGAATCGAGCATTTCATTCAGTATCTCGATAGTGAAGTTCGCGGCAGTCAGGTTTTCCTTCAAATAGGATACTTGCTCTTCTTTGGTTTCGATATCCTCATTAAGCTGTGAAATCAGTTTTTTGAACCCTGTAACTTCACTGCCATAGGCGGAAAGCTTATTGTTCAATCGGTTGATCGTCTGTTTGTTTTCTTCAAGTAGATTATTGATGGCCTGAATATCTCGAGTTATTTCTTCCCGTGTATCCTCGCCTTCTCTCAGCTCACCTGCGTTGAGAGAAATAGATTCTTCTCTTTCTCCAATCAAAGAAAGGTTTTGTTGAATAGCTGTGAAGCTTTCTTCAAATAGTCGCATGGTAGAATCTTTCATTACCAATTGATTTTCTAAAGAGTCATTTTTCATTCGCAGTGACTCCAGTTCAGTTTCAGCCTCCGGGCTAACGCACGAGCTCAAAGCCGTAAAAATTAAAAGGATAAATGCTACATTTTTCATGTTAAGTCAGTTCTCTTGATTTTAAAACCAAATATGTAAATTATAAACGGACTTTGGGCAGCCTTATTAGATTCATGCTGTCTCAAGGAGGTAAGGTTCAATGACGATTGCTTCGAAATGGTGAATTAGTAGAAGCTTGAATGATCGATACCTTGTTTAAGGTATTTTAGACTTGAGGCTTTGCCCAAATGGTTTTCAGTTGTATTATTGTCACTGTTTAGACTCATTTTAAATAGCGTAGAATGAATTCGGTCACCGCAGATACCATAAGAACCAATCAGACAGTTGAAATTGTTGATCTCGACAGCAATGAAACCGGACAGCGTTTGGGGGAAATGGGATTCTGGCCCGGTAAGAGTATTACACTCGTTTTGTCAGCTCCTTTCGGAGACCCGATGGCGTTTGAAGTAGATAATACGGTAATAGCTTTGCGCAAGAATGAGGCTAGATTGATCAAAGTCAAGACTTCCGCCGCGTAGTATATGGCCAAGTCTAAAAGCTCACCTCTTATTGCCCTCACTGGAGTTCCTAATGTAGGCAAGACCACAATTTTTAATAAGCTTACAGGACTGAACCAAAAGGTCGGGAATTACCCTGGGGTTACAGTCGATAAGGTCATCGGTCGCATGAAAACATCGACCGGTACTGTTGACATTCTTGATCTCCCCGGAACATACAATCTTTATCCCAGGTCTGAAGATGAAAGAGTCGTATTTAGGGTTCTTTCAGGTTTGGAGCCTGATATAGAGGTTGCCGCTGTTATAACGATTGCCGATATGAGCAATCCGGAGAGGAGCCTCTTTCTGGTAACACAGTTGGTGGATATGGGCTACCCCACAGCGCTCGTTCTGAATATGGAGGACCAGGCTAAAAAAGAAGGTCTGGAAATAAATAAGATTCTACTGCAGCGGTTACTGGGAATTCCTGTTTTTACAGCCTCTGCCGATAAAGGAATTGGCATAGATCAAATTAAAAAAGCGATTGAAGAAAATGGCTTTTCAGAAGGTCGAAAAGTAGTTGACCCTGCTGAATTTTGTGATGAGTCACTTCTTCTCAAGGTTTCCGGTATTACAAAACAGAGCAACCCATATCAAGCTCTTCAGGTTTTGAAATTTAAAGACGAAGAGAAGCAAATCCCGAAAGAGATTCGCGAGCGGCTTTCTGAATTGGTTGAAGAGTACAGTTTCAATCCTGCTCAAGTGCAAAGGGAAGAGACCAAGATTCGTTATGATCACGTTCGAGAAATCTTGTCCAAATGCCTGAAGTCTCCTCAGAAGAAAAGGGCAGGACTTACGAGAAAGTTAGATAGTATTTTTTTACATCCCGTATTCGGGTTTGGAATCTTTCTGGCCATACTTTTCATGGTTTTCCAAGCTATTTTTTCATGGGCTGAAGGCCCTATGGATTTCATTGATACCTCCTTTGCATTCATAGCACAATGGGTCAGCGAAGCCTTGCCTTCAGGAGCACTTACTGATTTACTAACGGAAGGAATTATCCCTGGACTTGGTGGGATTGTCATCTTTGTACCTCAAATAGCACTTCTTTTCGCCTTTTTGTCTCTTCTGGAAGGGTCTGGCTATATGGCGCGTGCAGTTTTTATTACTGATCGTGTTATGAGGCCTTTCGGTCTCAATGGTCGTAGTGTAGTGCCTTTGATTTCAGGCTTTGCCTGCGCCATACCTGGAATCATGGCTGCTCGCACCATTTCAAACCGTCGCGACAGACTCATTACCATTTTTGTGACACCTTTTATGAGCTGTTCAGCTCGGTTACCCGTCTACATTGTATTGGTGGGATTGCTATTTCCTGACGGTGAGTCTACCTTCTTTAATTCAAAAGGTACTGCTTTCTTTGGGTTGTATCTGTTGGGTATATTAGCTGCTCTGGTATCTGCAGCAGGAATGAAGGCCATAATGAAAACGGAAAGATCAGGTACTTTGGTGCTAGAGCTTCCGAGATACCGAGTGCCTCAGCTTCAAACTGTTGTTACTACTATGTATGAAAAGTCAAAGACTTTCGTACTGGAGGCGGGAAAAATTATTCTTGCCATCAGCATAGTTCTTTGGGTACTGGCCTCATATGGTCCCGGCGATTCCATGGAGCAAGCTGCTTCTTCCGTCGCTTTGCCAAAAGTAGAAACGGCCGAAGCCATGCATGAGTATCACACCGAAGTTTCGTCTAAAAAAATACAAGCTTCTTACGCCGGGATAGTTGGAAAATGGGTTGAACCGGTTATCAGACCGCTGGGATATGATTGGAAAATCGGAATAGCCTTGATATGTAGCTTTGCAGCCAGAGAAGTATTTGTAAGTACGATGGCTACAATTTACAGCATCGGAGCAGATAGCGAAGATATCCAAACACTACAGCAGCTGCTGAGTACTGAAAAAAGAGATGATACCGGTGAGCCAACTTTTACTTCAGCTACAGTTTGGTCGTTGCTCGTTTTCTATGCATTTGCCATGCAATGTATGAGTACTATAGCTATAGTAAAAAGGGAAACTAATGGCTGGAAGTGGCCCATCATCCAAACTGTCTATATGACGGCCTTGGCATATGTTTCAGCCTTATTTGTTTATCAGTTGCTTTCTTAACTTTGCAGCATGCAAGAGGCCATCGTATTCATTCTTTTTTTTGGTGTAATTGCCTTTTTCGTCTATCGTAAATTTTTTAGAAGAAATTCGACGGATTGTTCTTCCTGCGAATTTAATGAGGAGACGAATTAATTTTCGCGCTTCTCGAGGTTTGGTTTGACACACCTTCCTATCTATCTCTTGTTCTATTTTTTAAAACCCCAAAATTATGATCAAACAATTCTATTTTTTGTTCCTCACAGCTACTGTTTTTTTCTTCTCGTCATGCGGCTCCGAGCCCAACGTCAAAGAGAGTATAGATGAAGAGTCATTAATCACCGAGATGAGTATAGTAGGAGAAGAGGTGAGTTATACCTCCGACTCAGTTACCATGAAGGGATACATTGCCTATGATGAAACCGATACTACCCAAAGACCAGGAATCATAGTTGTGCACGAATGGTGGGGGCATACCGACTATGTTCGTGAGAGAGCAGAAATGCTTGCAGAACTCGGCTATGTGGCACTGGCGGTAGATATGTACGGTGACGGAAAAAAAGCTGAGCACCCCGATAATGCTATGAAGTTTTCAGGTATGGTGATGCAGAATATGGACGGCGCTGAATCGCGTTTTACAGAGGCTATTAAAGTTTTGAAGAACCACCCGCAAACGGCTGATGAGAACATCTCTGCTATAGGCTATTGTTTTGGGGGATCTTTGATTCTGGCTATGGCAAATAAAGGAGTAGATCTCGATGGAGTCGCTGCATTTCACAGTGGAGTGCAATTGCCTGTTGGGCCAAGTGAAAATTTGCACGCTATGGTCCTTGTACAAAACGGAGCTGACGATCCATTCGTGAGTCCTGAAAGTGTTGCAAATTTCAAAGCAGCCATGGACTCGTTGCAGAAGCCATACGTGTACGAAAGTTATCCCGGGGCTGTGCATGCCTATACGAACAAAAATGCAGACAGCCTGGGTGAAAAATTCAATTTGCCTTTGGCTTATAATGCTGAAGCGGATACGAAATCTTGGGAGCGTATGAAGGAGTTTTTCAATGAATTATATCCCAGACAGGACTAATGAATTAGAAACATAAGAATCAAGGCGGCTGAAAAGTCGCCTTTTTTTGTTTCTCTTAACTCCTTTTAGATCATGTATTGGTTTGCAAATTTCTCTCAATACATTTTCCTATCATTGCCACCTTTTTATCAATTGTGTATGTCTCGATTCAGATTCTTTTCCGTTGTTTTTCTTGTCGGAATTTCTAAGGTAGTTAGCGCTCAGAACGAAGTAGATCTTCAGGAATTACAGGTAAGTGCTACGCGGTCTTCAGTTGAGTTTTCTGAAGCATCTCGAACCGTCAGGATCATTACTAAAAAGGAAATTGAGGAAGCTCCCGTTAATACGATCAATGAACTTTTGGAATACGCTACTAATGTCGATGTGCGGCAAAGAGGCGCTCAAGGAGTACAAGCTGATATAAGTATCCGCGGTTCGGGTTTTGAACAGGTTTTAATTCTCTTGAATGGAGTGAAAATGACCGACCCACAGACAGGGCATCACAATATGAATATTCCTGTCGAATTGATGGATATTGAGCGAATAGAAGTCCTCAACGGCGGTGCTTCGAGAATCTTTGGCCCCGGAGCTTTTGCCGGAGCGATTAATATTATCACCAAAAATCCAGCAGAATCAGGTGTGCGGATTTCAGCAGAAGCCGGTGATTTTGGCTACAGCCAATTAGGCGCCAGGGCCAATATCGCTGCAGATAAACACAATCATTCCCTGAGTATCTTGCAAAGACAAGGAGACGGGTATATTCGAAATACCGACTTTGACTTGCTCAATATCTTTTGGCAGTCAGAATTTCATACCGAAAAGTCGGATTGGTTTTTGAATCTAGGTCAAAATGAAAAGAGCTTCGGAGCCCTGAATTTTTATTCAGCTAGGTTTCCTGATCAATTTGAGTCAACAAAATCACAGTTTGTTTCTCTGGGTGGCGAAATGAGATTTGATCAATTAACCATTAGCCCAAAGGCATATTACCGCCGCCACAATGATCGGTTTGAGCTATTTCGCGAAAGCGAAGGGTTCTACCGCAGAATTCCTGACGACGGCGGTTTCACGAGCAATCAAGGAGATACCATACCCTGGTATACAGGTCACAACTATCACCAAACTGATGTGTATGGTGCGGAGGTTAATGGGGCTTATAAATGGAAGTTTGGGACGAGCTCGGTCGGTTATGAGTTTAGATCAGAAGAGGTCTTGAGCAATGTGTTGGGAGAGCCTTTGGACAATCCCCTAGAAGTGCCAGGAGAGTTTCCGGGAGCATTCTACAGAAATGGCGCCGACCGTCAGAATCATAGCATATACATAGAGCATACCTATTCAAAAGGAGACTTCTTTATATCCGCGGGGGTGATGTACAATCACAATACGGACTTTGGTGATGAATTTTTCCCAGGAGCAGATGTGAGTTATCAGGTTACTGATCATATTCGTCCTTATGCGTCTGTAAATCGTTCATTCAGATTGCCCAGCTACACCGATTTATATTACAATCTAGGTGGCGCAGTAGGAAGTATAGATCTTGAGCCCGAGTCTTCAATCAATTATGAGTTAGGTGCTAAGTTTGATTATGCTGTTGGAAGGGGAGATGTGGCGGTCTTTACAAGAGATGGTTCCAATTTGATCGATTGGATTCGCTTTAGCGGAAGTGATATGACTACAGCTGCCAACATTACGGAAGTTCGTATCAGTGGAGTAGAGGCAAACTTCACATGGGACATGTTAAACGTACTAGGGGGGAAGAGCCCCTTAAAATCGATACAAACCGGATATTCCTACATGTTTTCTGATTCGCTCAGCAATGACTTCGAATCACTTTATGTACTCGATTTCCTTGAGCAAAAAGCAGATTTAGGGTTCTACTTTCAGTTCGGAAAAAACTTTCATGTAAACTGGTTTTTTAGCTACCAAGATCGATTGGGATCATTTGTGGATGCCGACGGAATGGAATCGAACTACCAGCCGGTAGTTTTGTCAGACTTGAGGGTGAGTCCACAGTTTGGGAAGTTGAAGCTCTTCGTTCAAGTTTCAAATCTCTTCGACGAAACATACAATGATATAGGTAGCGTAATCCAACCAGGTCGATGGTTTCGCTTAGGCATGAATTACGAGTTTTCGATCATGAAGCGCTAGGAAGGTGTTGAATTGTCAAAACTTTAGTTTCTTTAGCTGACAATCTAACAAATCACATGTCTACCACTAGTCAAGATCCGTTAATCATAGAATGCGCTTGGGAAGTTTGCAACCAAGTGGGAGGAATCTACACGGTTATCCGTTCCAAAGTTCCCGCTGCCGTTGCGCGCAGAGGAGAAAACTATTGTCTTCTTGGTCCGCTCGAGAATGAAAACATTTCTGCTGAGTTTGATCCGATCAATAATTTGAGTGATCCTATTGGGCGCACCGTTGAAAAAATGCGGAACATGGGATACGAGGTTTGGTACGGCACCTGGCTCGTAACGGGCAGGCCGAAGGTGGTTCTGTTAAATCCCCAAAACGTATTCAATCGATTAGACACTCTTCATCGGCATTTGAAGGCCGATCATGGTATCACCACCAATACAGGTGATGAACTCTTGGAGAAGATGGTACTTTGGGCGGACCTCAACCGCACCTTCTTTACTATTCTAAGCAAAGAAGTACTAAAAGGAAAGCGCGAAGTCGTTGCACACTTCCACGAGTGGATGGCAGCTTTGCCTATTCTTGATATCGCCAAACATGGTTTGCCCATCTCTACGGTCTTTACGACACATGCCACTATGCTAGGTCGCTACTTAGCGGGAAACGACACCGATTTTTACAAGAATCTCAGCAAGTACAACTGGGAACTTGAGGCCAAACGTTATGGGATATTGGCTCAAACCCAAATCGAGAGAGAGTGCGCAATGGCCGCAAATACTTTTACCACGGTGAGTGAAGTAACGGGAATGGAGTGTGAACATTTATTGGGTAAAAAACCGGATGTGATTACTCCTAACGGACTTAACATCAATAAGTATGTGGCTTATCACGAAGTGCACAATCGGCACGAGAAGTACAAGGACAAGATTCATGAATTTATCATAGGTCATTTCTTTAACTCCTATGACTTTGACTTAGATAATACGATTTACTTCTTCACTTCCGGCAGATATGAGTATCGGAATAAAGGCTTTGATGTCACACTGAAAGCACTAAAACTGCTCAACCAGATGATGGTGCACGAGGGGATTGATAAAACGGTGGTGATGTTTTTCATCACAAAGCGTCCCACCTGGTCTATAAACCCGGAAGTCTTGGAGTCTCGTGGAGTAATGCAAGAGATTAAAAGGAATTGCGAGTCGATTGAAAAGCAGTTGGGTGAAAGGCTATTTCACGCTGCTGCCTCTTCTAAGGATGAACACAAGCTTCCTGATTTGAACGCTTTGATAGATGATTACTGGAAGTTGCGCTACCGCAGAACCATTCAGAGCTGGAAAACCAACCAATGGCCAATTATTGTAACACATAATCTCGTTGATGACATTGATGATGAGCTTCTGAATTATCTTCGAAATGAGCAGATGGTCAATTCACCTTTAGATCGAGTGAAAATGGTTTACCATCCTGATTTTATAGATTCTACTAATCCCCTTTTTGGAATGGACTATGGACAGTTTGTGAGAGGATGCCACCTTGGTATTTTCCCAAGTTATTACGAGCCATGGGGATACACCCCTTTAGAGTGTGTAGCTCGCGGTGTGCCTACGGTTACCTCCGATCTTTCCGGTTTTGGGAAGTACGTTGAAAATATGGATACCGAGCACGAAGATAAAGGTGTTTACGTCATGCAACGGAGCAAGGAAACAGAGAAGAAGTCAGTTGAGAATTTGGCAAAGTATCTTTTACACTTTGTGAAATCAAATCGACGATACCGAATGTTCCAAAGAAACAAGTTGGAAGATTTTTCTGAAGATTTTGATTGGAAGGTGCTTATGTCGGCTTATGATGAGTCTTATATCCACGCTCTAAAAGCAGTTTTCGGTAAGAAATCTTCAGCAAAGTCTAAAGCCTAGTCTTCAACTGATGTTGAGATGTACTGCTCGATAGCATCTGCGATATAGGCCTTCACGACTTCATACTTTTCAGGAAATTTTTCCCAAGTGAAGTCTTCAATAGTTGTGGGGAGATCGCAGAGTTGAATAATTTCAATTTTGTGGTCATTCAGCTTTCCTGACCAAGTCACGGGTTTCCATTTCTTCTTACCCACTTTTAACTTCTTACGGTCAGAAGTAAGTCGAAAACTACCTTTGAGCCTTCGGCCACCTTTAAAATTGAACTTTCCTTCTACACCTTGCATTGTAGGAATTTCCGAATTATTTCGGGAGGTCGAAATTAGGAAAGCAAGAGCAGATTAACAATGGTAGGAGATCATTGCTTTCATTTTTTGTTATCGATGGATTAATTAATTGTTAAATCTTTCGAGCGAAGTTCTCGCCATAATCGCATCATTACTGCTATTCGCAAAGGATTACCTACAAGAATGATCTAATTGGCATTCAACTAGAAATATATTGAAGCTAAAGTCTTAATAATACGTACTTTTGCGCCGCATTTTGAGCGCTTAGTGTCATTTTAACAATCGCTCATTCAATATGATTAAATTGTGAAAGAAGAGTACAAAAAGTGGTATTCGCCCACACTGGGAAAAGATATGGAGATGCTCGTCTACGGGCACTATGGAACTCCCTTGATTATTTTTCCAACTACCTTGGGTCGTTTCTACGAAAGTAGAGACTTCAAACTGATTGAGTCTGCCCGGCATTTGGTAAACGAAGGAAAGGTTAAGATTTACTGTCCTGATACCATCAATGATTTGAGTTGGTACAATAAGGGTATTCACCCGGCTGATAGGGTCAAAAACCATATTGTTTTCGAGCAGTTTATCAAGGACGAAGTAGTTGACGCCATTCGACATGAATACGGTATCGATAAAGTAGCTGTTGGCGGTGCAAGCTTCGGTGGCTATTCAGCTGCCAACTTTGCTTTTAAAAACCCGCACTTGGTAAGTCACTTGATCAGCATGAGCGGATCATTTGATATTCGTTCATTTATGGACGGACACTACGATGACAATGTGTACTTTAACAACCCTGTGGATTATTTGCACAATAGTGATAATCCCGAGCTTTGGAATCTTAAGATTACCTTGGGCTATGGAGAGTGGGATATATGCAAGGATGCAAACCTTGCCCTTTCGAATATACTGAGCTCAAAAAATATTCCCCATTGGCTGGATGAGCGTCGATGGGCAGAACATGATTGGCCACTTTGGCGCATGATGTTCCCTGATTACATTTCTAAACTTTAACAAGATCTCTTAAAATACATACCATGAAAAAGATTGGAATCCTTTTCGGACAAGAAAACACCTTCCCACAAGCTTTCATAGACCGAGTGAACAGCAAGAATGTGGACGGAATAGTAGCCGAAGCCGTGAATATTGAACAAGTACGTCAAGGCAAAGCCACTGACTACGCCGTTATCATAGACCGTATATCTCAGGATGTACCATTTTACCGTGCCTACTTGAAAAATGCTGCAATCGGTGGAACTGCCGTGATCAACAATCCATTTTGGTGGAGTGCAGACGAGAAATTTTTCAATAACGCTCTTGCCCTAAGTGTAGACGTAGCAGTTCCAAATACGGTATTGCTTCCCTCGCACGAGCGACCAACAGATACAGACGAGAACTCTTTCCGTAACTTGGAATTTCCATTTAACTGGGACTCTATTTTCCAGTACATCGGATTTCCTGCCTACATGAAGCCTCACTCAGGTGGAGGATGGAAAAGCGTATACCGCGTTGAGAATCCGGATGACCTTTTTGCCAAGCATTCTGAAACAGGTCAATTGGTAATGATGCTTCAGGAAGAGATTCAGTTTACTGAGTACTTCCGTTGCTATTACTTAGGTGGAGACCGCGTTCACATCATGCAATACGAACCGCGTAATCCTCATCACTTGCGCTACGTTCGCGATGGAGCGTCCATTGACAAGAAAATTTTGGATAAAGTTCACGAAGGAGTGATCAAATTGAACCATGCCCTCGGATACGACTTCAATACGGTAGAATTTGCTATCAGAGATGGAATTCCTTATGCAATTGATTTTTGCAATCCTGCTCCCGATGCTGATATTCATTCAGTAGGTGAGGACAATTTTGAATGGATCGTAGAGAATGCAGCAAATATGGCTATCGAAAGAGCGAAGGCTCATAAAGATGGTCAGATGAACTTGACTTGGGGTAATTTTGTGAAAGACCAAATGGCAGCTCCAATGAAGGCTCCTGCCAAAAGAGTTGCGAAGAAAGTAGCACCTAAGAAAGCTACAGCAAAGGCTGCTCCAGCCAAAGTTACTCCGACAAAAAAAGCGACTCCCGCTAAGGCTTCAGTTACTAAGAAAGCCGCTCCTGCTAAAAAAGCTACTTCTAAGAAATCAACACCTGCGAAGAAAGCAGTAGCTGCAAAAGCTCCCGTTGCTAAGAAGGCACCTGTTGCTAAGAAGGCACCTGTAGCAAAGAAAGCACCTGTTGCAAAGAAAACACCTGTTGCAAAGAAAGCACCTGTTGTAAAGAAGTCAGTTACTGCTAAAAAAGTGACTACTTCAAAAGCACCTGTTGCGAAAAAAGCTCCCGCTAAAAAAGCAACACCGGCTAAGAAGACTACGTCAGCCGCTAAAAAGCCGACAACAGCACCAAAGGCTAAGAGAGTAACTGCAACTAAAACGACTGCTCCTAAATCAACGAAGCCGAAGGCTGTGGCAAAGAAGGTGAGTGCAACTAGGGCGAAAGTAAGCCCAAAAAAGCCTTCTAAGTCCTAAATTGGACAGGTAGATGAATTTCACTCTTGGTATAGAAGAGGAGTATCAAGTCATTGATCCAACGACTAGAGAACTGGTTTCGCACAAGCAAGAGCTGGTGAGGCTGGGGGAAGAGTTATTGCCCGATCAAATCAAGGCTGAGCTTCACGAGTCTCAAGTAGAGGGTGGAACGAGCATTTGCCGAGACATTCTCGAGGCTGAAGACCAGGTTAAGCTACTACGCAATACCATCATCGAGACCGCCGAAGGGTTAGGCTTGGCAATTGGCGCTGCAGGAACTCATCCTTTTTCGAGTTGGCAGAACCAGACTATCACATCGAATCCAAGATACGATGAGATCATTCTGGAATTGCAAGATGCCGCGCGGAGCAACCTCATTTTCGGTATGCACGTGCACGTAGGAATTCCGAATAGATCATTGGCTCTTCAAATGGCCAATGGCATGCGGTACTTCTTGCCACACTTGTACGCCCTGTCGGCAAATTCTCCTTTTTGGGAAGGCCGAAATACAGGCTTTAAGTCCTTTCGGTCGAAGGTATTTGACAAGTTTCCCCGAACGGGAATACCTGAACACTTCACCAGTTTAGCCGAATACGACAGGTTTCTTGAGCTTTTGGTAAAGACCAAATGTATTGACAGTGCAAAAAAGATTTGGTGGGATATTCGGGTTCATCCTGTCTACCCAACCATTGAAGTGCGTGTCTGTGACGTGACGCTTAGAGCCGAAGAGACTATTGCTATTGCAGCCATGGTACAAGGGTTAGTGGCTAAATTGTACAAGATGCACGAAATGAATTCGAGCTTTAATAACTATAGCCGCACCTTGATCAATGAGAATAAGTGGCGTGCAGGTCGATACGGGATTGACGGAAAGCTGATTGATTTTGGGACAGAAGAAGAGAAACCATGCAAGGATTTGGTTTATGAAATGCTGAACTTTGTGGATGATGTTGCGGGCGACTTAGGTTCAAAAAAGAACTTGAGCTACATTGAGAAAATCCTCGCAGTCGGAACAGGTGCCGACAGGCAGTTGGATGTTTTCTCTAAGAATCAAGATTTAAAGAAAGTCGTCGATTTTATAATAACTGAAACAAAAGACTTCAACTAATATGAAGGCGAAACTCGCATTACTCGATATGTATGAAGGGCATCCCAATCAAGGGATGCGTTCCATTACTGCGATGCTAGATCAATATGCTGATCGCATAGATTACCAGGTTTTTGATGTAAGAGCCAAGCACGAAATTGCCGACCTCAATTACGATATGTTTATTTCGACAGGTGGTCCTGGAAGTCCGTTGGAAGGAGACGGGAAATGGGATGTAGCTTGGAAAGGACTCATTGATGATATCAAGAACCACAATCTTTCCACCGAAAATCCTGCTGATCGGAAGTATATGTTCTTTATCTGTCATTCATTTCAAATGGCTTGTCACCACTTCGAGTTGGGCGAGTTGACGCGAAGAAAGGTCTCTTCCTTCGGGGTTTATCCTTGTCACAAGACCAAAGAGGGTAGGGAAGATCGGCTTTTGAGAGATCTTGCAGATCCGTATTGGGTAGTGGATATTCGCGACTGGCAACTTATTCAGCCAAGAAGAAAGGTTTTTCGAGACCACGGTGCTGAGATTTTGTCTTTGGAAAAAATCAGAACTCATGTGGAATATGAGCGTGCTATTATGTCGGTGAGATTTTCGGATGAAATGGCTGGTACCCAATACCATCCCGAGGCAGACCCTTATGGCATGAAGATTCATTTTGCCAAAGAGGAGAACAAACAAAAAGTTTTGACCAATTACAGTATCCGCAAGTACAACAGCATGATGAAGCACTTGGAGGATCCTGATAAAATAAAATATACTCACAATACGGTCATTCCTGCTTTTATCGATAATGCTTTGGATAAATTGCAAATAGAAACCGTGACAACGGCATAATAGATGGACAAGGACATGAGGAGTTGGTATAATGCCAATTATACGGACGCTAAGTACGATTTATTCAAAAAAAGTATCTCAAAGGCTTTCAATCACACTCCCGCTTTTCGATTGGCTGAAACTCCGGTGTTTTTTGACAGTGACTTGAAGGAGAAAGTCCTCCAAGCCTGTGAGGATATTAATAAAACGATACTTCAACCCAATTTCAAAGAGCTTACCAAAGGGGCAATCAAACACCCCGATCTTGTGGTGCCAAACGAAGATTACCATACGCGGTTTCTTCAAATGGATTTCGGTATTTGCCGGAACGATGATGGCGAGATTGTTCCTCAGCTTATCGAGGTTCAGGGCTTTCCTTCTCTTTACTTTTTTCAAGACCTTCTTTACAAGGCATACATCGAGAATTTCGATATCCCTGATGAGTTCACTGTTCATTTTGATGGATTGGATTCCGTTCGGTATATGGAACTTCTCCGAAAGGAAATTGTGGGAGATTTTGACCCTAAAAGTGTAGTACTACTGGAAGTTGAGCCTGAGAAGCAGGCCACTTATATTGATTTTCTTGGAGCGGAAGCTCATCTGGGTATCAAGGTGCTTTGTCTGACGGGCCTGAAGAAAAGAGGCAAGCAATTGTTTTACAAGGATCAAAACGGTGATGACGTACTTATCCAAAGGATTTATAATCGTGTCATTTTTGACGAATTGAAACAACGCCCGGACCTAAAAAGAGAGTACTTTTTTCACGATGAAGTAGACGTGGAGTGGGTAGGGCATCCGAACTGGTTCTTCCGCATCAGCAAATACACAATGCCCCTTTTCAATAGTCCTTACGTGCCCGAGTGCTATTACCTTGATCAACTGTCTGAATATCCTGAGGATCTTCATAATTACGTCCTCAAGCCATTGTATTCATTCGCAGGAAGCGGAGTAATGCTAAGTATTTCAGCAAAAGATCTTGACGCAATTGAGGAGAAGGAAAACTACATTCTCCAAAGAAAAGTCAATTATGCTCCTTTGATCGAAACGCCATCAGGTCCTGCCAAGTGCGAGCTACGAGTGATGATGATTTGGGAGAAGGAAGAGGCTAAGATCAAATTGGTGAATAACCTCGTGAGAGTCTCAAAAGGCGAAATGGTAGGCGTTCGCTACAACAAAGACAAAGACTGGGTAGGTGCCAGCGTTGGATTCTTTCCGAGGTAATTTTTAATTCTCAGGAGTGCCAGCTTTGTCAAGCTACTAAAATGTAAGGGCATTGAGCACAGCCGAAATGACCGCTTAGCAAACTGAAACTCTTACAGCGACCTTGCAGGAGCGGGTGCGCTTGCGTGAAAGTCTCTTCCAATTCTTGTCGTGTATTCATCGAGTTTTGTCCTCACAGTTTTATGAGAATTGGAAAGCACGATCATGCCAACATGCCATGGCTTGTTGATTTTCCAAACCACTTCAGGATCGTTGAATACGCTCATGTCGGGATGCTCAAAACGGCTTAAAGAAACGACGATCCCCGCATGCTTTTTCTTGTCTTTGGGAGCGGTGTACATTTGGTTTTTGGCAACGGCATTTTCCAGATTGGCCCATTCTCTCCATAGATTGACGCCACTCGCCGCTTCAACCATCTCGGCCAAATGGGCTCCGCCAACGCGTGATGATGTTTCTAAGAAGAAGTATTCACCTGTTTCGTTGGACTTGATAAATTCGGTGTGTGAAGCGCTGTATTGCATTCCGAATGCCGTCAACACTTTTTTATTTAAAGCGATTAAAGCTTTGTTGTCAGGGTCGCTAGGTGCCAATGTTTGCGAGCGAAAAATTCCACCTCCGTGAGCTACTTCAAAGGGTGTATCCAAGTATCCGCTCACTCTTGAGAAAACAACTTTGCCTTCATACGTCAACGCATCTGCGTGAAACACTTGTCCAGGCGAAAATTTTTCGAGTAGGTATTTGTGCCGATCATCTCCTAGGTCGTCAAGGATTCGCCAGAGCGTTTCTTTGTTATCGATTTTCTTGATCCCAACAGCTGATGCTTCCGATCTTGGTTTGATCATCCAAGGTGGAGATATGGTATCGGCGTATTGGTTGATTTGATCATTATTGAAGAGTGCAGTAAATGCGGGTACCGGAATACTTTCTAATCTGGCTTTTACACGCATGGCCAACTTATCACGAAAGTAGCGACTGGTTGTATCTCCCATTCCGGGAATCCGAAACTGCTCTCTCAATCGAGATACTTTTTCTACGTCAAAATCATCTAAAGCTACAAACCGATCAAAACGAATTTCCCTCATTTGATAAGCTACAGCTTGAATGAGGTGATCCATATTCCAAGTCCCATCCTCCTCTTCTTCCATGAAGAAAACATCGTCGATATGATCCCAAGGCCAATTCTCATCTTTCAGTTTATGAGAAGTGATCAAGTAAACTCTGTTACCCGCTTCTTTGCAGCCTATTAAAAAGTCTTCGCCCTTAAAGTATGAGCAGATGCAGAGGAAAGTGTATTGGTCATTCATAGCGAGTAGGTTATTCTTTGATTAAATGGAGCATAAAGTTACGGAAGAGGGCAATGCCGTAACCGGTGGCACTCTTGTTTTTTACAAATGGATTGCTTTGAAAGGACACACCGGGCATATCTATATGCGCCCACCGAGGATGCTCGTCGGTAAATGCTTCCAAAAACTTAGCTGCTGCAATAGAACCTGCCACGGGTTTGGAGGGAAAATTGGCAAGATCAGCTACATCACTTTGAACGTAGGATTCGTAATCTTTCCAGAGCGGCATAGGCCAGCATTTATCTCCCGAGTCAAGTCCTGACTTAAAGAGGTCATTGCTCAAGTCTTGACTCGAAGAATAGAGTGCGGCAGCTTCATACCCCAAAGCTCTTACTGAACTTCCTGTTAAGGTAGCCATATCCACCAGAGTTTTTGGCTTGAGATTTCTCACGGTCCACGACAAGGCATCGGCCAGTATCAATCGACCTTCTGCGTCGGTGTCAATCACCTCAACGGTTTTCCCCGAGTAGGTATTGATCACCTCTCCGGGCAGAACGCTGTTGGCATCTACGCTGTTTTCGGCGGCCGGAACGATGGCTGCCAAATTGATGGGAAGCTTTAATCTGGCTGCCAGTTCAATTGCTCCCAAAACCGCTGCACCACCTGCCATATCGCATTTCATGAAATGCATATTAGTGGAGGGCTTGATGGAAATTCCTCCCGTATCGAAGGTGACTCCTTTACCCACTAGGGCAAGGTCAATGCCTTCTTCTTTTTTGCCAAAGTATTGTGAAACGATAAAAACAGGTTCATTTATACTCCCTTTTCCCACGGCATGAAGAGCAAACAGTTTCGCCGAAATCACGTGATCTTTGTTCCAAACTTCGCAGTCGTAGTTGTATTTTTTGGCAGAAGCCTTTGCCCAATGGCCAAGATATTCCGGCGTTTTTTTGTTTGGCGGCAGATCTACTAATTCCATGATTCGCATCTGAACTTCTGCTTCAATTTCGGCATCATTCAGCATTTTTGCATCTGTATGCTTTGCGATGATGTAGAGTGAACGTTCCGTTTTCTTTTTCTGACCGGTAGTCTTAAGTTGGTCAATTTTATAATTACTCAGCGCAAGACCTTTTATTGCGGCAGTCTCACTGGCTTCAAATGTTGAGAAATCCAAAACCGGAACACTTCCCCAGCGGTGTTTGGTCCGGTGCGCTAACAACCTGAATTGATGGCAAATCTCTTTGTCTTCAGAATCGGGTTTGATGAAGAAATGGATCTCAGGAGTTTCGTTAGCTCTTACCCAATCCCATTCTCCATGTTTCAGACCATCGTCACTAGTGGTTGTTGGGTATATCTTTGCAGAGACAAGGTCGGGACAAGTATCCGCTAGTCGAAAGTTCATAATTATTGGTTTTCTCTAAAATACAACCATTCAATGGCTTTGGGAAATTCATCTCGCCAAAAAGATTCACCATGCGTTCCTTCGGGATTCAAAGACAAATGCAGTCGAATTTGATTGAAGATTGATTTGCCTTCGAGTAGTCGTTTTTTAAATCGAAGTACATTGGGCATGTGATTTTGACTTTCCTTACCGCCCGCGTAGATGTACAACTCCGTAGGTAATTCAGGGTGAAAATGCTCAGCCTGCCGAAATATTTTCGGAGCAATCCAAAGGCTCGGAGAAAATACCATGAGCTTGCCAAAATTATTTTGATGGTTGAGTCCGGCAAAAAGACTAATCAGGCCTCCCATAGAGCTACCTCCTATACCTGTATGTTCTCTTTCTGTAAGTACACGGTATTTTTTGTTCACATAGGGAATCAGAGTATCTTCTAAAAACCGAACGTAAAGCTCACCTTGTCCTTTTCCAAATCGAGGATTGAAGTAGGGCATATATTCGGTAATCCGATCCTCACCTCCATGATCAATAGCGATAACGATTACATCGTCCAAACCTTTGGAGGCTAGATATTCCAATGACTTATCTATGGCCCAGTTGCCAAATGGTGCAAACTCATCAAACAAATTTTGACCATCATTCAAATAGAGAACGCGATGCAACTTGTCGGTTTCATGATAGTTGTAGGGAAGGAGTGCAGAGATCCTTCGCTTTCTACCGAGTTGAGGGATCTCATATTCTCCTTCAATTATTTCGATGATGGGTGCATACTTTGATGCTACTTCCACTTGTGTATTCATTTAGAACGAAAATAAATCTTAGTTCGTTCAGAGACAATTCAACTTATGAACCAATAATTGATAAAATGGTGGAAAAAGAAATGCCCGTTTTGTCAAAGCTAGTATTTTGTTAATCCGTTACTCCAGTCTTATCTTTAAGTGTCTGCCTATTCGATTTTAAGAGTCCATTAATTTCGCGATGCATTTTTCTCTTCGGGCACATAGATTCCCACTTCTTCTGATGCATCTACTATTTCTTTAATCACCTCATCGAGTTCGGCTGAAGCAGTTTTCAGGTAACTAAGAAATTCCTCTATGGAAATATCTTTAAAGCCATCTTGCTCTACCATAGTGGTCAACCCCATTATGCGCGTCAATGGACCACGAAGTTCGTGAGACTGAGTCCAAGCGATTCTTTTGAGCTTTTCGTTTTGGGCCTCTATGGCATTGAGAAACTCTGTGTGCGCGCTAACGTCTCGCATTGCACCTACCATTCTTATTGCGATACCATTATGGTCTCTGACTATAAATCCTCGGTCATGCACATGAGCATATTCGCCATCACCCTTTTTGAATCGGTATCGCTCTTCCCACTTGTTTTGACTGGACTTGATAAAATTCTCAAGACCAAGCACTACACGTTCGTAATCATCCGGATGAACCAATTTGGCCCAATCGTCGAGGTGATCTTTGTCCAAATCAATTTCATGTCCGAAGAGTTCATTAAATGAGGCGTTCCATTTCAGGATATTGGTTTTTATGTCTAAGTCCCAAATAGCATCTTGGGTGGCTTTGGATGCCAAGGCATATCGGTTGTTACTCTCCTTGATTTTCTCTTGTGCTCTCACCAGATGAGTTACATCCCAATTGAGTCCTACTAGAAATACAACTTCTCCATTTTTATCTAAGATTGCATTTGCCGAGGCTCTAATATGTCTTATTTCATTGTTGTCTTTTCTTAAGATTCTAAACTGAAACTCAAGGTCAGTTCCCGTGTTTACTGTGTCGGTTAGCGCGTTAATAGATTTTGCTTTGTCATCGGGATGTAGACTATCGACCCACTCTTGACGTTTGCCTGAGAATTTTTTGGGATCAACCCCAAAGATTTCAAACATTTGATCATCCCATTCGAGTGTATCTTTTATAGGATCGTACTTCCAAAGGCCTAAATGTGCAGCCTTGGCCGCTAGCCGGAATTCCCTTCTAGCTTCGGTGAGTTCAGTTGTAATGTCTATTAATTGAGTAATCTCAGTTGTAACGGTGTCGAAAATAATACTCCCATCCTTTTGTTGATTAGGGGTTCCTGATCCTTGAATCCACTTTAATTCGCCGTTTCGATTTATGATACGCCACGTCTGTTGCCACTTTGTCAAAGTCTTCAATGAATGCTCCACTGAATTGGTTATGGCTTGTCGATCTTCTTCATTGATCTGATCCCAAACCAATTCATTATTATCCATTATTTCGCTAACCGAAATTCCACTTAACCTTTCATATCCTTTGCTGATGAATGCCAATTCGGATTTTCCATCAGGATAGATTTTATGACGTTGTACGAATCCATCAATATTGGAAATGATGTTTTGAAGCATGAGCTGCTGATCATTGGATTCATCCTCAATATTTTTTAAGGCAGTGACGTCAGTGGTGATGGAGTCCCATTCGATGGTTCCATCTTCAAATCTTTTTGGAATAGCAATTACGTGGAGGTGCTTTTCATTTCCTTCGCTGTCGGTAAAGGAATAAACATGATCTAATTTTTTGTTCTCACAGATGGCACTGCGAAATTCAGATGCGAGGAGATTATATTGAGATTCATCTAGAAGATTCCATACACTACGGGGATTTGAAATGACCTCTTCAGCCTTCAATCCCCACATTTCTTTCGCTCCTGAACTGAGGTATAAGTTTTCTATTACCCCATCAGGACGGAGTCTGTATCGAGCCAAAACCCCGTTGATTCCGTCAGCAATATTTTCAATTCTATTTTGGGTATTTGCCAGGTCCAGCTCAGCACGCTTTCTCAGATCGATGTTTTTCACGGAGCCCAGAATATGCATGACTTCCCCATTGCCGTCTTTAATTCCATTACACTCCGCACGGACCCAGATGTAATTTCCGTCGTTTTTTATAACTGGAAATTCAGATTCATACGGTAGTCCTCGATCTAAATGATCGCTCATCTCTTTCCGAATTTTTTGTCGATGGTCAGGATGGGCCAATTCAGAGATCATTGCCGGAGGTATACCAGCATTCGGGGCATATCCCAATATTTGATATAAGCTATCACTCCATGTGATTTCGCTTTTTTCTTTGTCATATTCCCAAACTCCGTTTGAGATGGTTTCAACCAGTGTGCGGTACTTTTTCTCGGTAAGTAGAAGATTGCTCTTACCATATTCACCGGTTTGCTCGAACTCATTATGCGCCTCAATGAAACGTCCGGTGAGTATGAGACTTTTGGAAATTGAAAACTCATTGAGATCAGGCAATTGGATGTAATCTGCCGCACCATTCTCTATGGCCTTGATTCCATTTTGGTGGTTTTGACATATTGCGATAAAGTAAATGTTCCCCGTTTCGCGAATGATAGTCTTAACATCAATGATGTCTGCGTTGTAATATACAATCGAAAACGACTTATCGTTTAGCTTATTAGGATCATCAGTACTTTCAGGGCCAGGTTTTTTCAGGTCGTGAAAAACGTCTCTGATTATGGCGGAAACATCAGACTCTAGTCTAAAACAATAATATGTCGCAATCGGCTTCATTGAAGAGAAATAAAGCTTAGCACTATACAACCAAGAAAAGTTAAGATACAAGTTAATTCAACAAACTCAAGAATTGGATGAATTGTTTTTGGTGATTTCCTAGTCTATCTTTTCCTGTAACATACCCATATTCTTTTCCAAAAAGCTGATGGTGGCTTGTATTACCTCGGCTGTCGCGCCCGATTGCGGTCCATAGGCGATCACGTGACCACCGGCATTTGGAAACTCTACAAGTTGTTTTTTGTCTACAGGAGTTCCTAATTCCTCATGCATTCGTCGGATGGCATCAACCCTAACCGTATTGTCTTGATGGTCCTCATCTTTGTAGTACGCACCGTTAAAGACAGGGCAGGTTACCTTTTCAAACGTTTCTCTTGTGGCGGCTGTTTCTACCAGTTCTTGTAGCTCCACGACCGACTCCAGTCGATACTTGTCATACCAGTATTTTCGATAATTGTCGTCTGAGGGCACCGTGCGGTACTCACTTCCGAAATTGATTCGGGCTATCCGCAATCCCCAAGGGTCATTGAGCAAAAAAGCAGCGGGATCATTTATTTCAATGTTTGGAGAGTAATTTATCAGTCCTTTTATCTCGGGATAGGTGGCGGCTAGCTTCAATGCCAATGTTCCGCCTGTACTCGTGCTCATGATTATGACTTCTTTTCCAAGAGTCTTTCCAATAGCGTATGCCTCTTTGGCGCTTTGCCAAATTCCTTCTGCCGTGAAGTTGAATAAAGGCTCTTCTGAATTCAGTCCGTGCTCAGACAGTCGAGCTAAGTAGAGATTGCAACCAAACCGTTTTGCAACCTCGCGGTGTGTAGGTGCACCTTCCTCTTGACTTGCGGTAAAGCCGTGCAGGTAAACAATGGCCACGTTAGTTGGACCCTTTTCCACTGAATCCCACCACACTATTTCTGCACCGTTGCCGGGTTTAATGTCATACATCGCTTCTTCGGCCTTAACGAAGCTTTCAATTTCATTAATTGAAGGTACTTCAGGCAGATTGGCATTATAATCAGGGGTATCGGGAGTGGGCCCAATGAAATAAAAAATTAGAACCCCAAAGAAGATTAAGGCGATGGTCTTTTTCATAATGGTTAAAATTAAAATTTTTCGAAGGCACCCAAACCGAAAAGTCCAAAATCAAAGCGAACGGGATCTTCCGAGTCAAACTGCTTCAGTTTTTCGTTTAGTTCTAAGACGGCTTTCCAGTCGTCTTGCTTTCGTTTGAGTAGTTTGAGTTTTCGCGCCACACGTCCCGTGTGGACATCAAGTGGCAGGTAGAGCTGGCTCGGGTTCATTTGATCCCAAATACCGAAATCTACCCCCGCGTCGTCTTTGCGAATCATCCACCTCAGGTACATATTCATCCGTTTGGCGGCCGAACCTTTGGCAGGGTCGGGGAGGTGCTTCTCGGAGCGCTTGAGATGTGGTACTTCAAAAAAGGTGGATTTAAACCGGGTCCAACCAGAACCCGGAGAAGCTTGGTCGTTTTTGAATGATCGAGCCATAACGCTTTCCAATCCACCCAGGTCGAGGTAGAATCTTTTGAGCGCGGCAATAAAAGTGAGACAATCATCTCCATTGAAGGTTCGGTGAACGAAATTTTCAAAGGGAATCAAGTCTTTATCCTGGTGATTGACGATGAAGTCATGCGGAGAATTGTCCATCATTTGCATGAGTCGGGTGGCATTGTTGATGATGGTCACTCGCTGCCCCCAAGCGATAACGGCTGTCAAGAAACCACTAATCTCGATGTCTTCCTTCTTTTCAAACCGATGTGGGATTTGAATGGGATCGGTAGCTATAAAATCCGAATGATTGTAAAGAGAAGTCTTTTCACGAAGGAGCTTTTCTACTTCTTGTTTGTTCAAACCAAGGTTTGTTTTTCTTCAAATTTTCCGTCGACCATCGTCAGCATTCTGTCGGCCATTTTGGCTAGCTCAAGGTTGTGAGTTACGATCACAAATGTTTGTCCGAGCTCATCTCTCAATTCAAAGAAGAGTTCATGAAGCGCTTTGGCATTTTTAGAATCCAGATTGCCCGAAGGTTCATCGGCAAAGATCACCGAAGGATTGTTCATCATGGCGCGTGCCACGGCTACTCTTTGTTGCTCGCCTCCCGAGAGTTCATTAGGCTTGTGGTCGGCTCGGGGTTTTAGACCTAGGCGCTCCAGCAAATGCAGACCTCTTTCCTCCGCAGATGCTTTGCTCATCCCTGCTATATATCCGGCTATGCAGATGTTCTCCAACGCAGTGAACTCAGGTAAGAGGTGGTGAAACTGGAAAATAAAGCCGATGTGCTCGTTTCGAAAAGCAGCCAATTTCTTTCCTGAAAGGCCTGTAGTCTTTTGTCCGTTTATTTCCACTTCACCATTGTCGGCTTGATCGAGTGTTCCCAAGATTTGAAGTAAGGTGGTCTTGCCTGCTCCTGAATCTCCAACAATGGATACTACTTCCCCTTTTTTAATCTCAAGATTTACTCCTTTGAGAACTTGGAGTTCACCGTAGGATTTTTGCACTTCTTTTGCCGAAATCATGTAGTCAAAAGTAGACAAATCCATTCTCTTCAAAACAAAATAAAAAAGCACCGCCACTGTGGCGGTGCTCTTTCTGATTATGATTGATTAGGTTTAATTACCCTTGATGATTCTTTTTACCATCACATCATCTCCTGCTCTAAGGGTGATAAGGTAAATACCTGTAGGCAGATCTGAGGTTTGAATCTCAATTCTGTGTTGTCCTTCGGCAAATTCTACTGCATTGGCTATCTGCATCATTTCTCTTCCTAGAATATCCATTAGCGTAATGCTCACCCGTTTATCTCCGTGAAAGTTGAACTGTACGGTAGTGCTTTCGATGAAGGGATTCGGGAAAACGGTCAGGTCGTGGAAGAATTTAGAGCCTTCTGCAGGTGCGTCAGAAATCGGACTGACCGATTCTTCTGTAGGCTCGTATCCAGGATCAACTATTGCCAATGCGGCAGCGTCAGGAGAAATGTCGGTACACGACTCCAGGTAGGCAGTGAAGGTAGACCCACTGCGCGCCCAGAAACCTTCACCAAGTGTTACCTCATCGCTGGCACGGAAGCTACCTTCTGAACCGCTGAACATTTCCCAATTGTTGACCGCAGAACTGTAACCCACAGTCTCTTCAGCCACAAAATTAATGGCTTCTTGATTGAACCAGTTGTAATCAGCGCCGTAGGTAGCATTGGCCAGCACAGTGGTATGGTTGTTCGTGGCGTTCTTAGATAGTACAAGTCTATCTCGGTTTCTATTATTCGGGCCTCCTTTTGCGTATGCGGTGCCACCGCAAGTGTAGGTCCCTACAGAACGTGAGAAAACATTTACTCTGCCGCATGCTCCTGTTCCACAAGCCGGTTGATAAGCCATAATGGTCCTGAAGCAACCAACTGTTGGTTCTCCATAACCGGCATATGGTGCAGTACCAGGCTGGGTGGGATTTACAAGATCGTGCGTGCAAAGCATATTATGCCCTAGCTCATGATGAAAAGTAAATACCCCGAAATTACCAGTTCCTGTCACGGAAAAGGTGTCTTCATAGTCAAGCGATAAATAGGCAATTCCACCGCCATCATTGACAATTAAAGCGCACATGTCTGCATCAAACAGGGTCCGATTGCTATGAACATCATCCATAAATCCATCTGATGTGGCCCGCCACCTTGATAGGTCAGTTCCTAAATCACCCGATTCGGTGTATCCCACATTGTAGGCCATTGCGAGTTCTATATTGAATCCGACCTGTGCATTGTCATAAGCTGCATTTGCCAAATTCACTTGATTCGCTAATTCGGCCAAAATACTGGTGTACTGACCCTGAGCAGAAGTGGTGAAGCCAACGAGTACACGGATTTTACATTCTCCGGTAGCTTTCGGTAACCCTATATCCTCCCAAAGCATATCCTCGTTTTGAGGAATACCTTCTTTGTCGGGTACATAGTCATAATCCAGCTCTGTATCGCCGTGTTCACAGTCTTCTTTGGGCATCATACTCGAGTCTACCTCATAGAATACATGTAGGCCTTTTCCAAGCGGAGTAAGTGCAAAAATTCGTGTTCCCAGAGTAAAGTGCGCAACAAGCTCATCTCCATTGATGACCATGTTTACATCACCAAACTCCTGTTCGGTATTAATCGACCCGCACCAAGATACAAGGCTTGCATAATTCTCTCCGCGTTCATTCTTGATCACGGTATAGCTTTCGTGTTTGTTCGGTTGGAACGTAAACGAATTTCCTTTCAATGCTTCCAAGTTCACTTCGACGAATTCGAGTGAATGGTTCATTGCATTGTCTGTAACGGTTTTCAGAAAGTGCCCTTGTTCTCTGTCTAATCCTGGATCCCCCACATTCGTTAGTAGGCTTTGCGCCTGAATGGAGGAAAATCCCATTATGGAAAGACATAGAATGCCAACCCACCTGAAAACCGCCTTGTTGTAGTTTGCGTTTTTCATGATTGGTTTAGTTTTCAAGTGCTTCAATTCTTTCTTTTAACTGATCGTTTTCTTTCTTGAGCTCAAGAATGTAGAGTGTTAATTCCTCCAGCTTTTCAACGGTTACACGTTGCATTTCTCCCAACATGATTCCGTCGGCTTCTTCTACTTCTGAAGCTGATGGAACGCCTGGAAGATGATTCTCCGTTTTGATGTACTCTTCGAGTTCATTCAAATTCATCATAGAGTAGTCATCTGCGAAAACGTAGTCAGGCCAGTCTTGGCTTAATTGAACTTTGAGCTCCTCGCAAATCATTTTTCCATCTACGGCTACTTTAAAACCTGTTGCTCCATTTATAGCGCCGAACCCAACTCTCAGATCACCTGATACATAGTGATTTCCTGCGGAATACATGGCCCAGTTAGTAGTTCCACCTGATGCAGAACCATAAACACCTATGCGCGTACCTGCCGAACCTGAAGCCGTTCCATAGACACCGGTAGTCGTTCCCGTGTAAGTGGTTCCATTTCCAAAACCATAGACACCTCGGTATCCACCTGAAGCGTCTACTCCGTATCCATAGCCGGGGGCTATCACGGCATCAGCGTTTACTGCTCGTACATCTGAATTTCCTAAATTGTAATTCCCCGTAGCATTGATCACTGCTTCTGTATTGTCCGTTTCTCCCTGAACATCCAGCTTCGCAGTAGGCGTGGATGTGTTTAAGCCGAGTCGTGCATCAGCTCTATCCAGCCACATGGTATTATTGGCAAAGTTGATGTCTCCACCCCAAAAGTTTAAGTAAAGTAAACCTTGGGATCCGCCTGTATAAGCTTGAATCTCATTATTATCAAGTGCAGTATAAGTAGTTGCACTACCTACGGTAAATGCAGATGAAGAAGTGGATCCGTTAAATCCTCCTCCAACGCGCAAGCTGTTGTTAAAAACAGAGTTTCCCGCTACTGTAATTCCTGATCCGGCATCCGTTACCGAACCTGAAATTAGTGAAGATCCGTTCCATCTGGGTATGCGGTTATTTGCTATGACACCTACCTGTGGATCTACCTCTGATGAGATGTAACCAGCTGCAGCATGATCACCCCAGTTAAATGCAGATGTCCACTGTGCAGAGTTACCTCCGCTCGCTGTGATGCTAGAAGTTGAAACCATTTGTCCGGTGTTGGCATTGATGTTCAGTACCGAGGTCCCTGCAGAATTGCGAAATTCATAATCGGATGGCCCAAAGTAAAGCCCGATATTCGCATTAGCGGCAGAACGTAGAGCATAGTTATTTGGAGCAACGATGTAAGACGCCGATGGCGAGAATTGAAGATCAGTTGTCATTTTACCGTCAAGTGCACTAAAACCAAAAATGGGATTGGCTCCACCATTCAAGAACTCATAACGTGAGTCGGTATCGTTAAAGTAGAGTCCGAAATTCGGTTGATTTATATACCGAAAGGCATATCTATCAGGGCCTACTAGAAAATCACTACCTGATGAAAAGGATAGATTACTTCTCAAATCACCATTGGCAGCACCTATCGCGAAGATTGGTGATGCCGCACCATTTCTGAATTCGTACTGAGAATTGGTAGAATTAAAGAACAATCCGAAATTGGGATTTCCAGTAAACTGAAAGGCATACTGATTCGGACCAATATTAATTGTTTGCGCGTTGGCCAAATTGTACAGGCCCGAGAATAAAAGAAGTGCCACGGCAAAGATGCCGTTTTTGATGTGGTGCCTGTGACCACGGAGTAGATTGGTTTTCATTGTGATTGGTATTTGGGTTATAAATTGATTTCAATTTGTATCCAAACACAAAGCAGCAAGAGACTAGATAGCAATAGCAGAGCTAGATTGTCGGTTGGTTGGTTGCTTTGATTGGTTGACTAAAAGTAGTTAAATTATTGACAGTTGGTTCTTGGGAATCCAAAATATCACTAGTATTTGCGAGGAGAAATGATCGATGTAATCAGAATTAGAGCTCAAAGTGTCATAAAGACAATGGGTTGTGAGTCCGTCTGTTTTAGCATGCTTCAATGAATATTCAAATGTGTTTTAGTAGGAATACTATAGTGTCTGTAAATAGAATTGACAATCATTTATAAAAAGCTAAAAGAATACAGATTGACCTGAATTTCGCCAAAATAGGATCAAATCAGACTTGAAAGAGAGATCGAGTAAATCATCTTCAGCATACTCAAAGGCAATTGAATTCGATAGATAAGAGCAAAAATTACAAGCGATTCATTTCAATCTAGTGGATTATTGAAACTCTTGAAAAAGATGAAAAAATTCTAGGTGCGTTTAATCGACGCTAAAAAGATTGGATGTAATCCCCACTTGAACGCGGAAATCCTCATACTTTCCATCTACGAAGGCTCCCGTTACATCGATACGGAAGAGCCTGAATATATTCGACAGACTATAGCTCACTTCCGTATAATTATCTACAGAGGGAGTGATGAGGTGATTCACATTGATATTCTCAGTGAGGCCTGCCAATCTCAAAGTCGGAAATTGACTGAATACAAAACGGCGCAATTCCAGGTTTACGTAGGTGCTTAAATACTGATCATTGGTAGAGTAGAGGTGGTATGGTGCAATGGCATATCCCTTCAATTGATCGAAGCGTGTGAAGATGGTTTGGTTTCCCATAAAATGGGCGTAGTCCATAAAATCCATCCGCTTATTGGTGAAAAATGTACCTCCTTCGGTTCGCAGATTTAAGTCACCGAGCAGTCCCAGTGTCATGCTGTATTTTACCTCTAGTGAGAGTCGGTCATAATCCATAGTGGCATCGGCAATACCGGGAATGGCCTTCTCGTATCTCAACGTGAAAGTGGGTTGTTTATCTACTCGGTAATACTTGTCGTCGCGCTTATAGGCGTAAGCAAATGGAAGCCAAGTGGTGGATAGATTGACTTTAAATGCATCGCTTACGCCAAAAGCCGTAGATTCCAACTCAATGTTTTCAGGGCGGTTGGGAGTGTAATCCTTGTTTTCAGCGGGAAACCAAACCTGACCTGTTGTATTATATGTCTCCTTTCTGCTGGAGTAGTCCACCGATGCGGTTACCTTCCATTTGGTGGAGACGTTCTGCCTCCAATTTACTTCAACGAAATCCCTATCGTATACCTTCATGAAGTTGTTTTGAGCAAGCAGGCTTGTGAAGGTATTCGTAAAGGGTAGAATGGCTTCTTGAGAATTGAATTGCGAATAGTACGCCCCTCCGCTAAGGCTTACCTTTCCCTGTTTCAAGCCTTGGCCATAAGTATAGCCTGTGCTCACTTTTCCAAAACCCTTACCGCGTGAAACGGCATATCGAAAGACAGGCAATATCTCCAGCCGGTTCTTGTTTTCAAAACGCTTATAGTATTTCAGACCGTACTCACCGTTCCATCCGTCCACTGTATTGTAGCGAATGGACAGAAGCGGATTTTTAATATTTAAGTAGTGGTCGTTTCCCAGGTCATATCCGCTACCCAGGATTAAGTCCTGCACTTTGAATCCCTTTTTCCCCGAAAGGGTGTCACCCTCAGCTTTTTTAGCGTATTCTGCTGCCAGGCTGTCTTGCAGGGCATAGCCTTTCACTTCGCTTTCCGTGAGTGGGACGGGCCTTACTTCTTTCCAGTACAGGCTGTCTTGCTTGTAGGCCAAGGTATCGATGTTGATTTTCCGTTCAAAGACTATATCGGGCTCGTCTTGTTCCTTGCGCTCTTCTTTTGCGTATTCGCGCATTAGCTTGCGCAAATCTTTGGTAGATACTTCTTCACCGTTGAACAGCTTTTCTTCCGTCTCACTTCGGGGCTTTTCCTTTTTTTCGGCAAGGGCTATTTCTTCCTGCTCGGTTTTGATGTCCAATACTTCAAATTCGGTGTCGAGGTCGGGGTTGACCTCGACGTCGTACTTACTCACAGTGGCTAAATATTCAAATTCAAATTCAAAACCAAAGAGTTTCCCATCGCCTTTAAAATGATGCGAGATCGGTAGCCAAACGTCGGGCTTGATCGGGGCGTAGTTTTGCTCAATTCCGATATTTATTCCTTGCGGGTGAATCATGAAGTCTACGCTATGAATACTCCATAAGTCTTCTACTATGTAGAGGTATCCCGACAGGAATTCTTCGTCGTCTACTCGCGGGGTAACTTTTATTTTATTGATGTTGTAATTGCCGTCTACGAATGTGCTGATGTACTCAAAACGGTAGTAGCCAAATGCTTTTCGCGAAAGCGGAGATACAACACCTGCCACCTTATCTTCATAAAAGCTTCCGTTAATGTAATTCATGGGACTCACATCTTGATCGTCGCCGCTCGTGCGAATGCTGATGACGTTTTCAGTATAAGTGGCAGGCCGCTCGTAAGTAACTTCCGTTACGGATTCTTGTACAAATGTGGCGGCAGTATCAATGCCTTCTTCTTCCATTGTTTTCCTCATGAACCACGGGTAGTCTACTAATCGTCCTCCTCCTTTGAGGTACACGATGCACGTGTATTTCTCCACCTGCTGGCGGTGGAAAGCGCTTTTGGCAATGGCCTTTCGCATGATCTTGTACGCGGGATCTTCTTTCCCTCCGTCTATCTCTGCGGCGTTTAGCGTATAGGCTTGTTTGGTTAAAACTACATCCACGGTAATCCAATCATTGGCCACCGTTACTTTTTTAGCAGTGCTCGCATAACCTAAGTATTGGTAGTTTAGGTTGTATGTTCCCGGGCTTAGCTTGATTTCGTAAGTACCGTTGATATTCGTAACGCTACCCGATCCCGTTTCGGGAATGAATATCGTGGTAAACGAAAGTGGATTTCCTTCTTGATCGATAACTCGACCGCGCACTCCCTGGGTGTAAGCAGCCATATTTAACAAGAGGCAAAACAGAATGGCTATTGGTGGGATAGTTGTCTTCACATTCATGTGACGGATAGGTCGGATAAAAGTTAACACCTCATTTCAAATTTCCTGCCGTTAACCATTCGGCAGCCATTGGAAAATGGTCTTCGGGACAAGTTCGAGCCGTCAACATATCGATGTGGTCATAGTCTTTATGGTTGCCATTTTTTTTGGAAAGTAGTATAAACTCTGTTGAGTCTCCTCCCGTTTCAGCCATCAATCTCCTAACATCTTGTGGGTTTCCCAAGACCTTATCGTTAATTCCTGCAAAGAAGAGAGCGGGCGGGAGCGTTTTGCATTGAAGCTTTGCCGCCATATCTTCTCCGGTTTGGAAGTCGCACCATTTGGCTGATCGCACCCACTTAGCCGTCTCGCGGTAAAAATGTGCCGGCTCATTGTCACTTCCCATTTTCAACTTCACTGCGGGCAAATATCCCATCATTGAAGTCGATAAATTCCCCACTGCCGACCACATGATGTCAATCATAAACAGACGGCTGAGCGATCGAGTAGCCAGTTTTCTTTTGGAGCCAAAAAATACCATGGGCCCGATGGTTTCGGTTGTACCGAACTTGGCATACCAAGCCAAAGCCAATACACCACCCCAAGAGTGTCCTCCCACTCTGATTTTTTTGGTAGGATAAAAGGAGCGGATATAGCGGATGTAATCGTTAAAGTCGCCATCGATAAACTGCTGCTGACTGTGCTCAAAACCTCTGGCCGCTTTCGGTGTACTTTTCCCCTTACCGGGAAGGTCGGGAACAAAGACATCAAAACCCTTTTGGGCCAAAAAAGGTGCGAAGCCTTTTCCTGAAGCAGAATAGAAGATCCGTGAATTTTCGATACTTCCATGTATCAGCAATACCGGTATGCCGCAGCCTTCATTTGGTGTAAACCGATGTATACAGGTTTGGTATCCCTTCGGGTGTTGAATGAGTTCGGAGGAGTATCGTTCTTTCAAGCGTGTAAATATAATTGAGTTTTCAGTGAGTTCGAACAGAGGATATCCTTAAAAATATATCTAATACGAAAACCTATATTTGCCGCAGAATTTCTTTTCCGTGAGACGATTACTCATTCTTATTCTACTGCTGGGCTTTGCAAAGATGACAGTTGGACAAAGGGGATATTCCTTCGGTCCGATGGCGGGATTAAACTTCAGCAAGGTTTCAAAAGGGGTGGAAGATGTGTCGGGTACTGCTCGGCCATTCATCGGATTTTACGGACAGTACCACTCTACCAAATTCCTTTCGGCAGAATTGAACGCGGCCTATTCCATGCGCGGTGAAAGATTTGACCAAACAACCCTCCGCTTTGAGAGCAACTTCATTGATGCACATGCGCTGCTGAGGATTCATTTTCTCAATGCCTTCTCTTTCAGTTCAGGTATCGGATATTACTATGCTTTGAGTGCTCGGGCGATCAATCGCGAGAGTACCCAAAGTGTCTTTGAGCGAGATTTTGAAGACGTGTCAAGCCTAACGCAAATGGTGGTGCCGCTGGAATTGGGATTTCAGTTTCACAATGAGGCCACCCTTCACTTCACATATGGTATCGGCTTAAATGGAGGTTTTAATAATGCTGCCGTGACTTTCCGTTTTCCCATTCGAGTGACGCCAACAGAACAAAGGCCACCAAGCCGACGGATGGTGGCAATGAATCAAATCAGAGATTTGCGCAGAGGAGCACTTTTGGTGCGGCTCCCAACCTCCCAGCCTTTGATTACTGCCTTGAACGAGCGGGGAGCGACTGATAAAACCCAAGAAGTGATTAGAGCTGTGGAAACGGAGAACCGAGCTATCGTTTCTGCATTTAAGGCGAACTACTCATTTTCCGAGGTTTATTTCTTCTACAGCAATTATTCTGAAGACATTCGAAACGGCAATTTTTCCTCTTTAATGAATGCCGACTTTGACAACGTTTCTTTTGTCCGGGGAGATAGCTTGCCTGATTTCTTCATTGCCGAGTTTGCCAACCTAAAGCCTGACACGGCGCGCTACTACATTGACACGCGAATTGAGCCCGACCCCAATGGCGGCTTGCGTCGGGTAAAGCGCTATGGCGATAGTGATATTGGTGCTGATTTTCGCGCATTGGTGATTAAGGATCATAACTTCGTACAGCTCTGCGATCCCTTTCCTTACTATGTGAGAAGCTTTAAGAAGAGCTATAGGGAGACTCCCGAAGAATTGATTTTCTTATTCCCACTGTTGCCTTTTCTCAATATTGACCATGCCATTACCGTAAGCAAGCTAAATAACAAGCTCAGGCGGTTTGGGAATGTTGAGTAAAAGAAGATTAATCCTCATAAGGCTGGGTTCTCAATATATTTCCCGCTTTACATCTCTGGACCTCAATCAGTTATCCCGACTAAACTTATTCTACCACAAAGCGCTCTGTCCCAAGAATCCCATCTGCCGAGGTCACCTGCAAGAGGTAAATGCCCGCGGCCAATCCTGCAATGTCAAAAGTCCCATTGGCTCCTTTCCAAGGGTAAGCAACCACAGTGCGGCCTGACATGTCCAAAACAGTTAAGCCCGAGAGTTGAGACTCCACTTCTGATGAAATGCGAATCTTGATCATATCGTCAGTGGGATTCGGAAAAACGGTAAAAGCTATTCGAGGGTGATCTTGATCTCGGCTGGATAGAATCGCCTCCTGCCCGCAGCTACTTTCACCTTTGGAAAAGAAAACCACCTCCGTAGCTTCTCGCCAAGAGGTAAATGTGCCAAATCCATTTCTATCTACTTCGTGCAGGTATTGCCCCAATCCGGGTACGTACTCGTAGCTCGTGATGGGAGGAGGGCCATTGGTGTCGAACCCGCACCAAGCGTCGTGTTCTTCGCACCTGGCAAATGGCGAAGAAAGACCGCCAAAACCTATGCGTACGTCTCCACAAAAGTCTCGCTGAAACAAAAATTCTTGAAAGCTACCATAAGCATTGAGGCCTGCGTCTTTTCTTCGGTAAAAAGGCATTGACGCCAAGGTATCAAAACGCGCATAGGCCAATTCTTCCGTCCATTCTTCAAAGTTCAGTTCGCCTTGATCAAATGATTGGTGCACGACGGTATAGCGCAAAGTATCCGCTTCTTCCATTCGGTTCAGGAAGATACGATTCAAGTAGCTAACTTCTTCAATGGGATTGGGGCCAAACGGCTCCGACTCGAAATAGGAAATCTTGTATTGTATGGTATCACCTACTTGGAAATCGTAGATCATTTCGCCTGTCAAGAGGGTCAGGCTTTCACCGTGATTGGCATCGCCTATGAGCGTTAATGGCATTTCTACTTGTGGGAATTCATCCACCTGAAAGAAATCGATCAGTCCCGTGTTTTCGCCCACTGTGATGGCACTTCCGTGCAAAGGCGTCAATAGCTCAGCTCCATCTGTATTGTAATGTCCTATTCGGTAAGACTGCACCATCTCCATGCTGCCAAAAACCATTTGTTCAGTTTCGCTTTCATAGATCATCGCAAACAGTTCGGATTCGTTTTGGTAGAATACCGATGAATCGGCAAGGAAGTCCAGCCGCAGGGTGTCGCCACTCAAAGTGTAAAAGTCGTAGGCAAATGGCACAGGCGAAAAGATCATATCTCCGAATCCGGTAGAACCGGTATTGGCAAAGCAGCCTCCCCAGCCGAAACACTCGTCGGGATCATTTTCGTCAGGCTGAAAATCAGCATCTTCTGAAAGATTCATGACAGAATGCAAGTAAAACACCGAGATAACATTTCCCCAGTAGAGGGAGTCCATCTTCAATGTATAGTTACGTTCCCACGTCTCTTCGAGCGGAGCAAATTCCTTTGAAGTGAAATCATTGAACAAGAAGAAAGGCTGAGCACTAATATTCCATGTCACGAATAGGAACAGGCAGGATAGGAGTAGATTTTTCATTGATTCGGTTGATTGGATAGGTTAGTGGAAGTTCTATCAAAAATAGTAGGATTCGGCGATTGACCAAGGTTATAAAAACAGCGAGGCGGTTAATCCTAAGAAGTTGTTAAATCTCCTCTCCACCTCCTTTGATAAACCCACCCACGATATTACATTTGCCCAAACAAAATTGAACCCATGAACATTCACGAATATCAAGGTAAATCTATACTCGAATCTTTTGGCGTGGCCATCCAACGCGGCCTTGTAGCCGATACAGCCGAAGAGGCCGTTGAAGCCGCCAAGAAAATCAATGAAACAACCGGTTCGGAATGGTTCGTGGTGAAAGCTCAAATCCACGCTGGTGGACGTGGAAAAGGTGGCGGTGTGAAAATCGCCAAAAGCCTCGATGATGTAAAGACCATCGCAGGAGATATTATCGGGATGGATCTCGTGACTCCTCAAACTCCGCCTGAAGGAAAGTTGGTAAGCAAAGTCCTTGTAGCCGAGGATGTGTACTACCCCGGCGAAAGCGAGACTTCTGAGATCTATATGTCGGTATTGCTTGACCGTGCACACGGTAAGGTGACCATCATGTACTCTACCGAAGGTGGAATGGACATCGAAGCTGTTGCAGAGAAGACTCCTGAGTTGATCTTCAAAGAAGAAATCGATCCTGGACTTGGTATCCAAGGATTCCAGTGCCGCAAGATTGCCTTCAACCTTGGCCTCTCAGGCAAAGCCATGAAGGAGATGACGAAATTCGTGCGCTCATTATACAACGCTTACGTCGGTTCGGATGCCTCTCTTTTTGAAATCAACCCGGTGTTAAAAACATCTGATAATCGTGTGATAGCGGTAGATGCCAAGGTGACCTTGGACGACAACGCTCTGTTCCGTCACAAAGACTACGCAGAGATGCGCGACAAGACCGAGGAAGATCCTACGGAAGTAGAAGCGGGAGAAGCCGGTCTCAACTATGTGCAGCTAGACGGAAACGTAGGTTGTATGGTAAACGGTGCCGGACTGGCCATGGCTACCATGGACATCATTAAACTATCCGGAGGAGAGCCTGCCAACTTCCTCGATGTGGGTGGTACGGCAGATGCTGAACGTGTGGAGAAAGCTTTCCGCATCATACTTCAAGACAAGAAGGTGAAAGCCATTTTGGTCAACATTTTCGGTGGAATCGTGCGCTGCGACCGTGTAGCTCAAGGTATTGTAGATGCTTACAAAAACATTGAAGGAATAGACGTGCCGATCATTGTGCGTTTGCAGGGTACCAATGCCATTGAAGCCAAGCAACTCATCGAAGATTCAGGACTTGAGGTTCACTCAGTGGTCTTACTGCAGGAGGCTGCCGATAAAGTCAAAGAAGTACTAGCGTAGTTCAGACTTCTGCAAGTTATTCTAGGGCTGAACTAGAAAGATCGATAACAACGCTCGCGTAGGGCAATAAACCGATGATTTGTATGTCAATGCGATGTCCTGAGCGCAGTCGAAGGAACTGTTTATAGGCCAAGTGGAAGGCAGATATCGGGCTTTATAGACAGCCTTTGCGATTAAATCTGCGTATACCGGTACGAACTATGCTACGTTTACAAATAGGTATGCCCAAGCTATTGCTCCTTATAGCCTTCTTTTTGGCTATGGCTGTACACGCTCAAACTCCCGAAAATGCAGAGGAGGTGGACGGTTTGTACCTATTGGAAACGGTGATTGTCGACGGTGATACCATACCCGTAGTTACCCTCAGACCCAAGCGTGTATCAGCTTACCGCAAAAGTCGTAGCCGACGCTACCAAAGGAAATGGGACAAGATGCACCGCAATGTGATCAAGGTTTATCCATATGCCAAAGTGGCGGGAGACCTGATCAATGAGTACAACCGTAACTTGGAGGCCCTCGAAACGGAGGCGGAACGAGAGGCCTATCTGGATCAATGTGAGGAAGACCTCAAGGCTGAATTTGAAGGAGATCTTCGCAAGATGACAACCAGTCAAGGGCGAGTGCTCATCAAGCTCATCGATCGTGAAACGGGACAGACGAGCTACGAACTCATTAAAGACCTTAAGAGTGGTTTTACAGCCTTTATGTGGCAGGGAGTGGCGAAGCTATTTGGCACCGATTTGAAAGACCAGTACGATCCCAATGCCAACGAGACAGACGATATAATCGAAGAAATCGTTCTTCAAATTGAGGATGGTAGCATTCCCGTGGCGACGCGCGAGATTACCACCAAAGCCGCTGAAGAGGTATTGGCTAATAAGAGTGATCGCTTACGCAGGAAGATTGAGCGGGAGAAGAAGCGGAATGCTAAGAAGTGATTTTAACCTTTAAGGAGAACGGAGCCACACATTTTCAGACCTTTGATTTGATCTTAAATCTTTGAACGATCTACCCGGAAGCTAGTCGGCTTTTTTGAAACTCACCCTAGCTTTTGCTTTCTTGTCGCTGTCCAGATACAGTTCAGCGCCTTTTTCCAATTCGATCATCTTGGTCTCTTTCGGCTTGATCGTGCATTTGTTCACGACCTTGCCATCCATTTGAACGCGGATGACAAATTCGTTTTTGCTATTGTTTTCCACTACGGCAATGCTTTTCTCGTTTGAGTATGGATTGATCGCCGCATCTTGTCCTTCACCCAGACCGGTTATGGACATACTTTGGGAAGGAGGGAGAACAAAAATGTCATCTTGGGCATTGGCCTGTAGTACAAATAATGCGAAAGCTAAATAGAGTAGTTTCTTCATGGTTAGGTTTTTAGTGGTACCCTCTTAAACGTGATTTTCTATCACATCATATGCGCACGTTGATGGTAAACCACAACTTTTAAAGGAAACCAGAGCAATCAACATTCAAAGCCAACTAGCAATATACTCTACTTCCTGAAATTCTCCGACACAACCAATTCCTTGCTTCCGCGGGTGTGCTTGTAGAAACCTTCGCCTGACTTTACGCCGAGCTTTCCTGCAGTTACCATATTTACCAATAAGGGACATGGAGCGTACTTCGGATTACCAAAACCGTCGTGCATTACGTGAAGGATGCTGAGGCACACGTCCAATCCAATAAAGTCAGCTAGTTGAAGAGGACCCATCGGGTGTGCCATTCCCAGTTTCATCACGGTATCAATTTCTTCCACACCCGCTACCCCTTCGTGCAGGGTGATGATGGCTTCGTTGATCATCGGCATCAAGATTCGATTAGCTACAAAGCCAGGGTAGTCGTTTACCTCAGTGGGTACCTTGCCCAGTTTTTTGGAAATTTCCATCACCGTGTTCGTTACTTCGTCAGAAGTGGCGTATCCACGAATAACCTCTACCAATTTCATCACCGGAACAGGGTTCATGAAGTGCATGCCGATTACCTTATCCGGGCGGCTGGTCTCAGCGGCTATTTGGGTAATGGATATCGATGAGGTATTGGTCGCCAAGATGCATCCTTCGGGAGCATGGGCATCCATATCACGGAATATTTTCTTTTTGAGATCGGTGTTTTCAGTGGCTGCTTCTACAACGAGGTCGGCATTTGCCACTCCCGACTTCATATCGGTGGAGGTTTTCAATCGTCCCAAAGCGTCTGACTTATCGGCTTCCGATATTTTCTCCTTCGCGATCATTCGGTCCATGTTCTTACCAATTGTGGCTAAAGCTCTTTCCAAAGCATCTTGCGAAACGTCGATCAACTGCACGTTGTATCCGTTTTGAGCAAAGACGTGAGCGATTCCGTTTCCCATGGTTCCTGCTCCGATTACGGCGATGTTTTTCATAATAAGGTGGTGTTTTGTAGGTGGTGTTTTATTTTCCGTCTCCTCTGATAACGGTGAGGAGGGTGTATGCCATTATTTTAAAGTCAATTGCCAGCGACATGTTTTCGATGTAAAGCACGTCGTATTTAAGTCGCTGTACCATTTCGTCTACATTTTCGGCGTAGCCATACTTTACTTGTCCCCAGCTTGTGATGCCCGGCTTCACTTTTTGCAAGTGGCGGTAGTGCGGGGCTACTTCTAGAATCTGATCAATGAAGTATTGCCGCTCAGGACGAGGGCCTACCAAACTCATATCTCCCTTGATCACATTGAAGAATTGAGGCAATTCGTCGATTCGGGTCTTTCGCATGAATAGACCAATGGGAGTAATTCGAGGGTCGCCCTCACTTGCCAATTTCGGTGTGTCCGTTTCGGCATCCTCGCGCATCGAGCGAAATTTATAGATAAAGAAAGGTTTATTGAATTGTCCGATTCGCTCCTGCTTAAAAATGATGGGCCCGGGTGAAGTAGATTTCACTAAGATACCTACAATGAGGTAAACGGGAGCCAGAATGATCAGAGCTGAAATGGATGCTGTTACGTCAAGAAAGCGCTTCAAGAACTTCTGCCACTCGGGCATGATCTGCGTATTGATCTCTATGAGTGGAGCACCGAAAATACTCGACATCTTCACGGAGCCGGCTAAGATGTCGTAGATATCGGGGATGATCTTGATCCGAACATCCAACCCTTCCAGTCGACTTAATATCCCACCAAGGTTTTTGTGTTCGGAGGTTTCTACGGCTATGATGACTTCTTCGGCGGCACTTTCTTTAATTACTCTTTCGATGGAGTCAAACTTTCCCAACCATGGCAGCTCTGCTTCGAGCAGATGATCTTTTCCGTTGATGCTGACGTACCCGACGAAATTAAAACCCGGGGCAGGCTTCATTGTTTCCATCTCCCGGTACACGTTGAGTGCCTCTTCATTTCCACCAATAATAATGGTGTTGAATCCGAGCTTGCGTTTGTGTATTTGTTTTACCGTTCGGGTGGTCAGTACAAAGCGAAAGGTAAAAGTGAGGGTAAAATGAACGCCCAGTAAAAATAAGATGGAGCGGTAGTAATTTTGGTAATTGGCAATCTGATCGTCGATGAGGACTGTGAAGAAGAGTATGATTACCCCGATCACAGTCGAAAACATGACCTGACCAAGCTCTTTGAGTCGGTGTCTTCGGTAAATGTTTTTATACATTCCCAGAAGGGCATAAAGCGATACCCAGAAAACGGGAATCAATATAAGGCCGTAATAAAATCGGTCGTCGTACTCTAAAGGTATCGGGTAGCCAAATTTGGCCGGCTCGATCACTTTTTTGCGGAAGCTGAAAAAGAGGAACCACGCCAAGCCTGAACTTAGCACATCAAAAAGAACGTACTTCGATGTTTGTAGAGTTCTATTCATAAGCTAGCCGGGTAAACGACTTTCATATTATCCAGGTAAATAATGGCTTGTTGATCAGTGGTTGTTTTGACGGCTTCCAGGTAGATTTGAAAATCGTTGGTTTGACCCAGACCTATCTCGTTAGTCAGTTCGACATATATCTTAGTCCACTCTTCCGTGGGGTTTAGTCCTAAGGCAAATATTTTGGTCACAGAAGGGTTTCGGGTTCTTATCCCTATTTCGAGGGGATTGTTACCGCGATAGTCGAGCTCGAGGTACACGGTAGATCCCGGATCTATATCAGACAGGTCCCACTCTGGTTCCTGGGAGTACACTTCAAAGACGGGGAAATCATCATCCAAAATAATCTTTCCACTACTTGATCCGGTTAGAACTTCGTCGTCGTTTGATGTATTGATGATGGGCGTTCCATTGATTTCTGCTGGCTCCCAAACGTTTCCAATATTTTCGAATCCTTCGAATAAAAATCCCAACTGGCCAAACCCATCCGAATCAAAATACTCAAATTGTGCAAGGCTGTCTTCGCTAATGGGACTGACCAAGCCAGGCTTGAGGTCTATATTGGTTTCGTAAAAAGCGTAGAAAGGGTATATGATTCGATCAGAAGAAATGCCATTGTTTCTAATACCTCCACCCAGGGTGATTTTGGTTGGGCCTTCCTCCAGAATGGGTACACTTCCGGGAAGTTCGATAGTACCTACGAAAAAGTCATTGGCAAAAACGTGGGCATCGATGATTTCGCTGGTATTGGTTCCTTGGCTACCGTCAGAGTCCACAATGAGATCTGCTGCTTCTATGTACACAAATGACGGGATGGGTTCGTCTTTGTCAAACACATCACACGCCGAAACTAAAAGAATTAGAAGGCAGTAAAATTTTCTCATAAGTGCATGATAGGATCGATGGGCCGCAAAAATAGAAAATGCGGGGCATTCGTCACCTATAATAACCGTAAACTCTAGAGATAACGCCGAAAATGTTTAACCAATTGTGCAGGGGCTCAAGAATTTGATCCTGTTGGTGTGCTCATTTTTAGCTTGGCCTGAATCTTATAAGCCACGTCCAATGCATTGTAGCCGTCTTCTACGGTTACAGGCGGAGTAGTGTTGTTTATGATGGCTTCCGCAAAACTCTCTAATTCATCTTTGATGGCATTGTTAGGTTCGATGGTGGGCTTCTCGAAGAAAATTTCTTTTTCACCGCGACCTTCTCCTAAGTCAATGCTCATAGAAAATGGATCGGGCTCTCCTTCGATGTCGCGCATCTTCACAACTTCAGTCGTTTTATTTAGAAAATCGACTGAAACGTAAGCGTTTCTTTGAAAGAACCTTGACTTGCGCATATTCTTCAGTGAGAATCGGCTGGCAGTCAGATTGGCCACGCAGCCATTATCAAATTCAAGGCGGGCATTGGCAATATCAGGCTCATCGCTTACGATAGCTACACCGCTGGCGCTGATGCGCTTGATGTTTGATCCGACGACGCTTAGCACGATATCCAAGTCGTGAATCATTAAGTCGAGTACGACGGAAACATCTGTTCCTCGCGGGTTGAACTGAGCCAATCGGTGTGTTTCTATAAACATCGGATTATCCAAATCTTTCCTCGCCGAAACGAAAGCGGGATTGAATCGTTCGACATGACCTACCTGCACCTTTACATCCGCTTCACGCGAAAGCGACATTAAGGATTTTGCCTCCTCAATGGTATTGGTGATGGGCTTTTCAATAAAAACGTGTTTGGACTTTCTGATAGCTACACTAGCGCAAGTGTAATGACTCAGGGTAGGTGTTACGATATCAACGACATCTACCGCATCGATAAGTTCGTCCATGTCGGCAAACTTTTTCACCCCTAGTTTCTGCGCAGTCTCTGTGGCCGCTCTTTCATCGGGATCATAAAATCCAACCAATTGATATTGCTTCAATTCCTTGATGCATTTGATGTGGATCTTGCCGAGGTGACCTGCACCTAAAACTCCGATTTTAAGCATTATTCTTTGCGTTTTTACAAATGTACGCTCTGTGATTTCGCTCATCAAAGAATGCTGTCAAAATTATCAACAGTTTGATTTTTCATTTAGATCAGCTGCTTACACGGGCTACTTGATGAAAATCGAAATCTTTGATTTTTTGTTGGAGTCAGGTTATTACATTTGTTCATTCATGAAGGTTTTAGATACACATAAACACCAAGGACTGCGACGTCAATTGGTAAGGACACTGATTGATAAGGGTATAAAAAATCAACCCGTATTGGATGCCATCGGATCGATTCCCAGGCATGTGTTCATGGATTCTGCCTTTCTTCAATTTGCATACGAGGATACCGCATTTCCTATCGGGGCAGATCAGACGATCTCGCAACCGTATACCGTTGCGGTGCAAACCACACTTTTGGAAGTAAAGCATGGTACCAAAGTATTAGAAATTGGCACTGGTAGCGGATATCAAGCAGCGGTGCTCAATGCTATTGGCTGTAAGGTGTTTTCAATCGAAAGGCAGAAGCTGCTTTTTAAAAAGGCCAAGAAAAACCTCGCCGATATGAACACAACGGTGAAAGGGTTTTATGGAGATGGGTACAAAGGATTGCCGGCTTTCGTTCCTTTCGAGCGCGTCCTGATTACTTGTGGGGCGCCTTTCGTTCCTCAAGCTCTTCTCGACCAATTGGTCGAAGGCGGGATAATGGTGATTCCCGTAGGAGAAGGTGCTGATCAAGAAATGCTGAAAATCAGAAAATTGGCCGACGGAAAGTATGAAGAAACCCGTCATGGAGGTTTTCGATTTGTACCCATGCTACCAGACAAAGAAGGTGTTTAAAGAAGCTTCTGATAATAAATCGCAAGAGAAAGAGTTTATTTGTCCGTAACCCAATCAGAAATGATGAAGAAATTAGTGCTTAGTTCTGCGTTTATAGCAATGGCCGCAGCAGCCTTTGCCCAACCTGTTTCAAAAAAAGGAGAATCTTATTTGCCTCGAGAAGGCGATTGGGCCGTGGGAATTGATGCCTCGCCGTTTTTGCGTTATTTCGGTAACTTCTTTTCACAAGCAGATAACCCAGCACCATTTGCCGAATACACCAATGACCGATTGGCGATTACAGGCAAGTACTTCGTTCGCGATGACTTTGCATACAGAGCCGGCTTTCGCCTAAATGTCTTTAACGATAAGATTCGTGCTTTTAGTCCCGAGTTTAGTGTAGATCCTACCAATACGACCGTAGAAGATTCTTACAGTCGAACTTTTACCAATGCTTTCCTCTCTTTTGGAATCGAGAAACGAAAAGGGAAGACCCGAGTTCAAGGATTTTATGGAGCAGAGGGGTTTATTGGCTTCGGCACCGAATCACACAAGTTTGAATACGGTAATGACATTACTCAGGAGAATACAAGCCCGATTAGAACCGAGTTCGAATTGCAGTTTCAAGATGACCCGCGCGAACTGACTAATTTTTCTGAAACGGGTGCTTTTATGACAGAGTTTACCAAAGGTGCTCAATTTACTCTTGGAGCTAGAGCTTTTATAGGCGCCGAGGTTTTTCTTTTCCCAAAAATGTCGCTTGGTTTTGAGTACGGAGTGGCCATGGGCTTCTCATACGAAGGCAATAGCGAAATAGTGGAAGAGCAATGGGCAGTGCCTGTTGGCGGGAGTGCTGAGCAGTTTGTCACAACCATTAGTAATGAGGGAGGAAGCTCATCATTTAAATTCGATAATGACCTCTCCGGAGGAGCCCTCTTCCTGACCTTTTATTTCTAATTTCGCAGGTCAGAGCTACCGTGACTTGAAAATACTTGCTGCAGAACAGATTCGAGAGGCTGACGCCTACACCATTAAAAATGAGCCGATCAAATCGATCGATTTAATGGAGCGTGCTGCGGCCAAGTGTTTTGATTGGATATATGAAAATGCGCCGCGCTTATTTGACTCTAAGAACACTGAAGAAAAAGATTGGCTTTTCAATGTTATAGTAGGTCCCGGAAATAACGGCGGTGACGGTTTGGTCATTGCCAGAATGCTCCAACGCGTAGGCTACGACGTGGAGATTTCTTATGTAAAACTCACCAATAAGCCTTCTCGCGACTTTACAACCAATTTTGCCAAACTCGGAAAACTTAAAAAAGCTGTGGTTGAGATTTCTTCGGAGAAGGAGATAATTGATTATTCTCCGAATACAGTCATCATCGATGCCATATTTGGAACCGGTTTGAATCGACCTGCTGAGGGAATAGCTTCCTCGGTAATTGATAAAATCAATGAATCGGGGGCTACTGTGGTGAGTATCGACCTTCCCAGTGGAATGTTCAGCGAAGACAACTCTGAAAACAATCGGAATTCGATTGTGAGATCAGACTGTCTTCTCACTTTTCAAGTCCCTAAGCTGGCTTTTTTCTTAGCGGAATCGGCGCCTTTGATTGGTGAGTTGATCATTTTGGACATTGGATTGCACTCGGGTTTTTTGAATAAAGTCGAAACGAATTTCCATTTACTTACAGACGGTAATGTAGCTGCGATGAGGAGCCCTAGAAGGGTTTTTGATCACAAAGGAACCTTTGGGCATGCCCTGATCATAGCAGGTTCCGAAGGGAAACGTGGTGCCGCCATGATGGCCGTTCAGGGGGCGCTAAGGGCAGGTGCGGGATTGGTGACACTGCATACGGATAAATCAGGTGCCATACTTTTGCATGGATATGCCCCTGAGGCCATGGTTTCTGTCGATCCTTCTGATAATGGCAGGCTTACGGAATTGCCTAATTTGAAGAAGTATAATTCCATTGCAATTGGGCCGGGATCGGGAACAGCTGATGAAACAGCCAAAGCCTTAAAGCTCTTAATCCAAAACAGCCATGTTCCCCTTTTGCTCGATGCGGATGCGCTCAATATTTTGGCAGAGAATCCTACTTGGCTCGCTTTTTTGCCGAAAGGCAGTATCCTCACGCCCCACCCGGGGGAGTTTGCCAGACTGATTAGAGATAAGAAAACCCATTACCAAAACATAGCATCCCAAATCGAGCTGAGTAGAAAATACGGCATCTATATTTTACTGAAAGGTGGTAAGAGTACCTTGAGCCTGCCTGACGGACAGGTATTGATCAACAATACAGGTAATCCGGGCATGGGAACGGGTGGAATGGGAGATGTTTTGACAGGTATCATCGCTGGCCTTTTGGCGTCTGGATATCAACCGATGCAAGCCGCTGCATTGGGAATGTATATTCACGGTAGAGCTGCCGATATAGCTCTGGAAAAAGAAAGTGTAGAATCTTTAATTGCCACTGACGTTGTAAAGTATCTTGGCAGGGCATTTCAATCATTGTAAGATGAGAATGAGAATTTTTTTGATAGCCGCATTGGCACTATTGATAGTTGGTTGCGAAGATGATCAGCCAATAAAAAGGGGAATAGATCGGCCCTCCCTTGGGTCGGTAGGAGCTTCTTTTCGAATCAGACTGCTCAATGCGCAGGGTCTCACTTATGGAGATTCACTTCACTTTGAAGTGAAGTCAGATTCACCTGATCAGGACATTGCCACGATTGAGATAAGCGGAAAAGACGATAAAAAGCCCTTTGCTACAGTTTCTGAAAACGATTTTAAAGTGGCCTCTGAATTAACAGGAGGGGGAGAGGTAAGGCTAAAGTTCAAAGCCATTTACGAAGATGGAAAGTCTACCACGCGCTACAAGGAAGTTATGGTTAAGCCAACATCTGCACCAGTTGACTGGAAATTTGATGTGGTTAAAAAGTATCCTCACGATGTGAGTGCCTACACCCAAGGTTTCTTGGTTTATGGCGGCTATATCTACGAAGGAACGGGTAATTATGGCGAATCGAGATTGAGACAATTGGATCTCACTACGGGCGAGTTGATCCAAGAGAAGAGTTTGAGCGAGGATATTTTTGGTGAGGGGATCACCATTTTCAACGACAAGATTTATCAGGTGACATATAAGTCGGGAAGAGGGTTTATCTATGATCGGGAGAGTTTTGCTCAGCTCGATGAATTCACTTATTACACCGAAACCTCAGAAGGTTGGGGACTCACGCACAACAACTCTTATTTGATTCTTTCAGATGGGTCGTCATTCCTCTTCTTTATCGATCCAAACACCATGGAAGTGCAGAAGCGACTGAATGTATTCGATGAAAACGGAAACGTAAATCGACTAAATGAATTGGAGTTCATAGATGGTAGAATCTACGCCAATATTTATACAGAGCCATACATCGTCGAGATAGATGCGAGTAGCGGCCAGGTCATCAATCGATACACGGCTCTAGGGATTGTAGATCGGGCCGAAGCCAACTCTGATATGGATGTATTAAACGGAATAGCCATCAATCCGCTCACCGGGAATTTACTCGTGACAGGCAAATACTGGAGTAAGATCTACGAGGTGAAGCCTGTTCCTTTGGAGGGGTCTTAATATTCCAATTCGCCGAGGCCTTGCCGCACGATTACAGGCTCTCCATCAGTAAGATCTACGATGGTTGAGGCTTCATTATTTCCCATGCCACCATCTATCACTGCATCGACCAGTTTACCGTACTTTTCATGGATCAATTCGGGATCTGTGGTGTATTCCAGTATTTCGTCATCATCGTGCACCGAAGTAGCGATGATTGGATTACCGAATTCTTTCACAATTTCGCGGGCGATGTTGTTATCAGGAACTCTGATTCCGATGGTCTTCTTTTTGCTCTTAAAGATTTTAGGAACGTTTCCGGTAGCATTGAGAATGAAGGTAAAAGCTCCGGGAAGTGATTTCTTCAATAGTTTGTACTCGGGGGTGTTCACTCTGGCATATTCGCTGATGTGGCTCAAATCGTAGCAGATGATAGAAAAGTTAGCCTTCTCAGGCTTCAAGCCTTTTATTGCTGCAACTTTGGCTATTGCTTTTTGATTCATCAAATCGCAACCGATACTGTATACGGTATCGGTGGGATAAATAATGAGACCTCCATTCCTTAGAATGTCTGCAACTTCTTGAATTCTTTTTGGATTGGGATTATCCGGATAGATCTTGAGAATCATAAGCGAGAGTATTGAAGACTAAAATTACTATTCTGAAACAAAAAAATCCGCACTAAGAGCGCGGATTTGAGTTTGTTTGTTCTTAATTGTTAAACTGTAGTTGCCGCTTTCTTATGGTCAGCTAAGAATTGCTGAAGACCACTATCCGTTAGAGGGTGCTTGAGCAAACCGGTGATAACGCTTAGTGGGCCTGTCATGACGTCAGCTCCAATTTCTGCACATTGAATCAAGTGCATGGTATGTCTCACTGAGGCAGCTAGAATTTGGGTCTCGTATGCGTAGTTGTCATAGATCAGTCGGATTTGCTCGATCAAAGCGAGTCCGTCTGTGGATATGTCGTCCAGCCTTCCGATGAAAGGAGAAACGTAAGTCGCTCCGGCTTTAGCGGCCAAAAGGGCCTGACCGGGAGAGAAGACCAAGGTGCAATTCGTTTTGATTCCTTTATCAGAAAAGTATTTCAACGCTTTTACTCCATCCTTAATCATGGGTACTTTCACCACGATGTTCTTGTGGAGTTTGGCAAGGCGCTCGCCTTCTTCTACCATTCCTTCAAAGTCTGTAGCGATAACTTCGGCACTTACGGGGCCCGTAACGATTTCACAGATTTTTAAATAATGGTCAATGATATTTGCCTCACCCGTGATGCCTTCTTTTGCCATTAACGATGGGTTAGTCGTCACCCCATCCAATACTCCTAAATCCTGGGCTTCTTTTATTTGATCAAGATTTGCCGTGTCTATAAAAAAGTTCATGCTCTACGTTTTGAGCAACAAAAATAAGTAACCAAATAGTTTTCGCCGCTTCCTAAAGCGTCGGCTTATGAACAGGTTTAAAACAATTTGAAGAATTCAGGAAGCTGGAGAAAAGTATATAAACACAAAACCCGGTGCTTACCCGGGTTTTGCATGCTATGATATTTTGCGTTAGGGCTATGAACCAACTCGCAATCCTGCAAGGTAGGTGATTGTTGTGAGTGATCCAAAAATGCGATAAAAATTGTTCAATATAGATGGCCACGTTGGTTCTTTACCTTAGCATAGGTCGTAGCATGTAGTAACGAAGAAAGGCCGATCTACATCGGCCTTTCTTTAATGTTTTGTTTGTTTAATCCTACGAATTAGGCAGTAGCAGCCGAATCACTTGTAGAAGAAGAATTAATCGCAATGCTATATACAACCAAACCAAATCCTATTTTATTCACGGCATCGGCTATGTTATAGAATAAATCTACACTGCTGCTTTCCCAGCCCAAACCAGTATTAAGCCATCCGCCTGGCATACACATATACCCAATTGGATAAATGGCCCATCCTACCAAAACAAACCACGCCAAGGTTTTAATACCTTTTAAAACGAGTGGATTATTGGTTTTTTCAGCAAGTTGTTTCACTTCTCCAAACCAGGCTGTATACAGAATGTATACATAACCGAGGGTAGACAGCACACCATAGATAACACTGTGCATTGTTGCTCCGTCAGCGGCGGTTCCGTCTGGATTCAATGGAACAAATGCTTCTCCTATGTAACCAAAGACAAGCATCCAAACTGCTGCGATAATTAGCTTCCATAGCAATCCGATTTTAGCTCCTGCAGCTTTTGTGAGTAGATAAAATTCTACACACATTAATGGAACTGTCAACGTCCAGTCAATGTAGCGAAGCGCAGTTGGATTACTACCTGTGGCAGCGTAATAATCGCGCATGTAATAATAATGGACTGCTGCTATCCCGGTGATGAGACCGCTTACTAACAAACTCGTTTTCCATTTGCCATCTACTCTACCGCGTTCAAAAAAGAAAAAAATCGAAGCGGCCAACATTGCCATGTAACCTGTAAAGAATGTAAACGCTACCGGATCATCTGCCGGAATCGCCATAACATCAAGTAAGACTGATCTCATAATTATTTGTTTTTAGTTATGATTCTTTAACACACAGGAAAATCATATTGTTTAACGATGGGTTTAAAATGTTAAACAAAAAGAATGGGTACGTGATGCCTTACTCCTGAAGTAGCTTATTGTGTCGACGAAATAGTTTCATTTGTCGACAAGACGACATATCTTTGTTTTCATAACCTATCAATACTACTATTTCAATGAAGCGTCTAAGTATTTTTTTAATCCTCGCACTATTGGTCTCATCGTGCCAAAATGACGATGAAAACGAAGATCCCGTCAATGCTCCCGTGAGCGCTAAAGCCAAAACCTACGAAGGTGAATTTCTACAGGATTACATTACTCTTACTTGTAAAGTAGCCCAAACTACTGATGGTTTTTTCCCGACCCAAGCTGCACGAGCATACGGCTACATTGGTGTTGCTGCATATGAGTCGGTGGTCTACGGAATCGACCCTGCATACCGAATGGAAGGGCAGCTCGACGGAATCAGTGAAGGAAGTATTCCTAATCCTGATTCAAACTTGAAATACAATTGGGCCATCTCTTGCAATGCAGCTACTGCTGAAATTATGCGTCTTATGTTCGACCTAAATCTTTCAGATGAAAATCGAAATGAGATTGATGCAATGGAAGGTGATAATTTGGCAAATCTGAGCATCGGAGAAACGCAAGATGTTATAGACCGATCCATTGCTTATGGTATTTCCGTGGCTGAAGCAATTTATGATGCTTCTATCACAGATGGTGGCCATGAGTCTTATTTGGATCCATTTCAACTTCCTTACACTGTAGAAGTTGATGATTTTTGCTGGGCTCCCACTGATAATACGCTACAACCCTTGTCTCCCTATTGGATGGACAACAGGTCGTTTATCTCGGGCATTGTCAATTCTAGTCAGCCCGGAGCACACGTTCCCTTTTCCACTGAACCTACCTCTGAATTTTACGGTCAAGCCTATGATACTTATCAGCAGGTTGTCGAATTTAATACGGATGAAGAAAGAACCATCGCTGAGTACTGGGCAGATGATCCATTCGCTACTTGCACACCGGCAGGTCATACATTTAATATTGTTAATCAATTGCTAGGCGAAGCCAACGCGACTCTCGAGAAGACAGCTGTAGGTCTTGGGATGATGGCAGTTGCTGAGAACGACGCTTTTATTTCTTGCTGGAAGGCGAAGTATGACTATATCTTGATCAGACCCGTTACTTACATCAAGCAATATATCGATCCTAGTTTTGAGACTACAATCGGAACACCTCCATTTCCTGCTTATACTTCCGGTCACTCTGCCGAAATAGGAGCCGGAGTAAAGGTGCTGATTCATCTTTTCTCTGAAGAAAACGGAGACTATACATTCACTGATTTGAGTCAGCTTCAATATGGTTTCTCAGCTCGGACCTATGACAATTTCTATGAAATGGCCGATGAGTGCGCCCTTTCTCGTTTTTACGGTGGTATTCACTTTGAGATGGACAATTCAAAAGGATTGGATCTCGGTTTCGCTGTGGGAGATGCTGTTGTAAATGACATTTCTTGGCCAGACAATATAGAGTAAGGTATGAGGTATATTTTTCTTGGTATTCTCTTGTTAGGCTTGGCGAATTGCGAGGTTTCTGACAAGGAGAGTGTTTACGATCAACCTGCATTTGGGGAGTTTCTGGATTTAAACTGCGAAGCGCGAAAGCTCAAAGATGAGCGATTCACTTTGGCTGAAAAGCTTAGGAAGGACGAAAACTATGTGAGTAACCCTGATAGCCTAAAGAATGCGTTGGCAAGTCAAAGTCGTGAGCTCGCCGAGCAGATTCGACTGAGGCTTGATGATTTGACAGGCGAGATGAACCTGGACCAGAAGAGAGTTTTTAACGACAGTCTGGAAGCTAGAATCGCTAAGATAGGATGTGAATAGGCTAATCTATTCTTTCGTAGCTAGTTCGAATTCCTTTGATTAGTGCCGAGCTAAATCCGTGATGTTCCATCTCATTGAGACCTGCAATGGTACAGCCTTTGGGGGTTGTCACCTTGTCAATTTCGCTTTCGGGATGGGATCCTCTTTCGATCAATAGTTCAGCCGCTCCCTTCACCGTTTGGGTTACAATGGACGATGCCGTTTTGGCGTCAAAGCCTATTTCGATGCCGCCCTGTACCATTGCTCTTATAAAACGCATCACATAAGCAATTCCGCAAGCGCCTAGAACCGTGGCGGCATCCATCAATTCTTCTTGTATAAAAGTGGTTTCACCCATGGTAGTAAATACTGAATTCACCACATCGATTTGCTCAGGTCCGGCATGGGTGTGGCAGATGCAGGTGATAGATTCATTTACATCTGCGGCTGTATTCGGCATGGCTCGAAAGAAGGGCGTGCCTTTCGGAAGAATCTCGGTCAACTCCGTCATCCCAACTCCTGTTACTACGCTGACTACAACGTGTTTTTTCGGATCGATATCCTTTGCTACGCCTGCCAATATTTCACGAACGTTGTAAGGTTTTACGGCAAGTATAATTAGCTCTGACCCTTTTACGGCTTCAGAATTGTCCATCAACACAGAGCAGCCTCTGTCCGTGAAGGCACCGAGTTTACCGACATTCCTTCTTGTCAAGGTAAGTTTGGCGGCAGGATAGCCTGAATCAATTAACCCAAGGGCCATTGCTTGTCCTAAATTTCCTGCTCCAATTATGGCGATACTGAGATTACTGATTTCCATGCCGAATTTTTTTTCAAAGAAAGTGAAATCGAATCTTCTTTCTTAGTTTCACCCTGACGCATTATGGAGAGAAATCAAGAAAAGAATCCGAATTGGCAAAATTTACAAAATGCATTGGGCGAAAGGTTACACCTCGATCACCTTACCAGAGTTCTTTACGCCACTGACGCTTCCGTCTATCGGAAGGTTCCTTTGGCAGTTGCATACCCTCACGGAAAATCAGATGTGGTCGCCATAGTGCGGTGGTGCCAATCTGAGTCTGTTTCTATGATACCCCGAACGGCAGGAACATCTCTTGCGGGCCAATGCGTAGGTGAAGGTTTAGTGATAGATTTTTCGCGTTTTATGACCAAGATACTCGAGGTGAATACAGTCGAGAAGTGGGTGGTTTTGGAGCCTGGCGTGATTCGCGATGAGCTAAATGAGTTTGTGAAGAAAGACGGTCTTTTCTTCGGGCCAAATACGTCTACTGCAAATCGATGTATGATGGGAGGGATGCTCGGCAACAATTCCTCAGGCACAACTTCCATTCGCTATGGAGTCACGAGAGATAAAGTGATAGAACTAGAGGTAGTTTTGGCTGACGGTTCTGAAGCGACACTAAAGGAACTCAATCAAGAAGAGCTGGCGGGGCTTTTGGAATCTACTGCTCCCGAAGCTAACATCATTAATTCGATCATCAAAGAGCTTAGTCCTGAAACGGTTAGAACGGAAATTAAGGAGAGATTTCCTAAAAAAGAAATTCACCGAAGAAATACAGGGTATGCCATAGACCTCTTGGCAGAAATGCAGCCTTTTAATACTAATGGAGATTCCTTTAATCCGGCTAAGCTCATCGCCGGATCCGAAGGGACGCTTTGTGCTGTGACCAAATTGAAATTGAAGCTCGACGATCTGCCGCCTTCATTTGAGGCTGTCGTTTGCGCCCATTTTGAAAGTATTCATGAGGCCATGACGGCTACAGTAGAAGCTATGAAAAGTGAGCCATATGCATGTGAGGTGATGGATAAAACCATTCTCGATCTGACGAAAGGAAATGCCGAACAAGCTGAGAATAGATTTTTTGTCGAAGGCGATCCCGGCGCGATCTTGTGTATCGAGCTTCGAGCTGATACTCAAGAATTGCTTCAATCGGAATGCTCTATGTTGATTGAGCGACTAAAAGAAAAAGAATTGGGTTTTGCTTTTCCAATCGTTCATGCGCCCGAAACGTTAAAAGTTTGGACACTTCGGGCTGCTGGTCTGGGTGTTTTGAGCAACTTGAAGGGAAAGGCCAAACCAGTGGCTTTCGTTGAAGACACCGCGGTAGAACTTGCAGATCTACCAGAGTATATTGTCGACTTCGAAAAACTTATGGATGGCTTTGGTCAGAAGGCGGTGTATTATGCTCATGCAGGTGCCGGCGAACTGCACCTAAGGCCTGTCTTAGACCTGAAGGCCAAGAAAGGAAGGGAAGATTTTCGTAGGATCGGAGAGGCTTCTGCCAAATTGGTGAATAAGTACCGAGGCTCATTGAGCGGAGAGCATGGGGATGGTAGGGTGCGTGCAGAGTTTATTCCCGAAATGATTGGTCCGAAAAATTACGCATTACTCAAAAGGATCAAGGAGATTTGGGATCCAAAGAATATTTTCAACCCTGGAAAAATCGTAGATCCGGATCCAATGGATGCTGACTTTCGCTATGAAGAAAATCAGCGCACTTTTAATTATCCTACGTTTTTTGATTTCTCGGAAGAAGGTGGAATGCTCTCTCTGGCTGAGAAGTGCAATGGTTCAGGAGATTGCCGTAGACTTCCATACACAGGGGCTACAATGTGTCCGAGCTATCACGCCACAAGAAACGAAAAGGACTCCACTCGAGCTCGAGCAAATGTACTTCGGGAGGCATTGACACAATCTACACATCAGGCGTTTCCGTTTGATAATGATGAGGTTCATGAGGTACTTGATCTTTGCATCAGTTGCAAGGCCTGTAAGCGTGAATGTCCGAGTTCGGTGGATATGTCGCTTTTAAAAATGGAGTCTGACTACCACTATTACCGTAGAAACGGAATCCCTAAGAGGAATAAATTTTTTGGCGCTTTTCACAAAAGCGCAAAGTGGGGAAGCGCACTAGCTCCCTTGAGTAATGTGTTATTACGGATTCCATTTTTTGAGAAGGTCTTCAAATCCAGATTCGGAATAGCAGATCAACGAAGCATCCCGCCATTGTCAAGGAAGAAAGCCACCACTTTGATCAATCCAAAAAAGACCAAATCTCCCCAATTTGTGCTTTACATCGATGAGTTTACGCAATACCAAGATGCGCATATTGCGAAAGCCGCAGGTGATTTTTTCCAGCAGTTGGGCTATTCATTCGCCGTGGTATATGCCCCTTCAGGGCGAGCCTATTTCTCTAAGTCATTACTGAAAGAGGCAAGAAACTGTGCCGAGGTAGTTCTTCAGAAGCTCGATGGTTTCATTTCGAAAGGCCTACCCATCATAGGACTGGAACCATCCGGAATACTTGGATTTAGGGATGAATACAAACGTCTCTTTACCAGTGATAAAAAGCGAGCGGTGGAAAAGCTATCGTCACTCGCCTTCACTTTTGAAGAGTTCGTGGCACGCGAGATAAGCAACGGAGCTATTTCCCAACAGGCTTTTACAGAAGAAAAGCAGAATATCGAAGTTCATATTCATTGCCATCAAAAGGCTTTGTCAAGCCCAAAGTACAGCTTGGAAATTCTCAATTTCCCCAAGAATTATTCGGCCGTGAAAATTCCTGCTGGATGCTGCGGAATGGCCGGCAGCTTCGGCTATGAGGAAGAGCACTTTGAAATGAGCAACCAAATAGGGGAACAGATCTTATTTCCGCGACTGAGAGCTCTCTCTGATAAAACCTTAGTCGTGGCGGCGGGAACCAGCTGTCGCCATCAAATCAAAGATGGTGTGCACAAAGAAAGCTTTCACCCTGCTGAGATTTTGCTCAAAGCCCTGAAATGAAAACTCCCACCGTAAGGCAGGAGTCTCTCATTTTTAAGGTTTAAGATGGTGGTATTTTAACGCCTAACCACTTTGGCGTAAGAACTTGATCCTTTTTGTTCTAGTCCTATCAAGTATATTCCTTGAGGGAATTCGGACAGATCGACTTGTATTTTCTGTTGACCAATAGAACTCGAAAGAACTCTTTGCTTCAGTACTTTTCCGGTTAAATCCGTCACTCTTAATGTCAGTTCTTCGCTTCGGTCGGATTGATAGCTGATTGTCGTGAGGTCATTGGTAGGATTTGGGTATACGGCAATCTCTTTCTCTGCAAAGTCAATATTGTCGCTAAGCGTTCCCGGCTGAATCACGTTTATATTGAACCCGCCTGAAAGCACTCCTGATCCTCCCAATGCGCTTCCGTCCAAGACTTCGCAGTATGAAATCTGACACAAATTTCCGATTGAATCCCCGAAAGTCACAAACAGGCAGAGGACGTATGGTCCATCATCCTCATAAATGTGTGTAGGGTAGTATTCATTTGATGTCCCACCATCACCGAAGTCCCAAAGAACACTAGATGCGTTAACAATGTTATCAGAAGGAATGATGTAGAACGTGTTTTCTCCCGTGCTATCTGCAATTACATCGAAACTGATTCCACATTCAAACTCATACTCACAAGATCCGTCATCGACAGTTGCTGCCGGATTGTAGTTCAGAGCTTCAGGATCTGTACATCCGTATATTTCCTGTGGGTCTCCGCAGCCTTCTTCATTCACTCCAAAGTTGAATTGAAAGCTTTCATCTGCTCCTGAGAACTCGCCCGAGGCGAGAACCTCATTGAACATTATAATATTGTAGATCCCATTCCAGTCGGGAGATACATTGTAGATAGCAAAAGTGTAGCAGCCCGTTTCCAAGCATAAGTTGTATTGCGGAGCCCAATTGTAGAAGTAATCACTGGCCACTTGTTCGCCAAATTGGTTTAAAATAACCCAATTCATAAAAGTGAAAGAGCTATCGTCAGGCGCTCCGTCTAAGAAGTCGAATCCCAGATAAACCTCAGTGCAAGCATATTGGCAAGATCCGTCATCAATGGTAGCTTCAGGGGAGTAGTTTATTGCAAGAGGGTCGGTACAACCGAAAACCTCTTCTTCGCACCCTTCTGTATTCACCCCGAAAGCTACAGATCCGAACTCTCCATCGGCCAGCGTTCCCGAAGCTAAAATATTGTTGTTTAAGATGACTTGAAAAGAACCTCCATTCCATCCGTCACCGAAAGAATCGAAGAGTTCGAAGGTGTAGCAACCGTTTTCAAGACAAGTCGATTCAGTGATGGTTGAATAGTTCGGGTAATCCCCAGACCCGGCAACTTCATCGCCTTCTTCATTTCTGATGTTCCAAGAAATTTCATAGCCCCAGTTTTCCGTGAAAACTACCACCATTACTTCATTGTTCTCGCACTCGAAGTACTCACAACTTCCGTCATCTTCGGTGGCATCCGGATTGTAATTCAGAGCTTCGGGATCGGTACATCCGAGAACTACTTCTTCACATCCTTCTGCATTCACGCCAAAAGGAACTGACCCGAATTCTCCATCTTCCAGTGTTCCTGAAACCAGGGTATTTCCGTTCAGGATGAGTTCAAAAGTACCATCGTTCCATCCGTCGCCAAATGAATCGAAAAGCTCGAAGGTATAGCATCCGTCTTCCAGGCAAGCCAATTCAGTTATGGTCGAATAACTAGGGTAATCTCCTGATCCGGCAACTTCATCGCCTTCATCGTTTCTGATATTCCAAGAAATCTCGTATCCCCAGTTTTGAGTATTAATCAAAACGATGACCTCGTTGTTTTCACATTCAAAGTACTCACATGAGCCATCGTCAATGGTTGCAGATGGATTGTAGTTAAGTGCCGTTGGGTCAGTACAGCCTTCAATATCAACAGGTTCACCGCATTCGGTATTGTTCACTCCAAATTGAACGGTAAATTGATTTGAAGAACCATCAAACTCGCCGAAATATTCGCTTTGGTCAAGTATGAAGATGCTGTAAATACCAGCCCAATCAGGGTCAATATTATAGATGTTAAGTGAATAACAGCCATCTCCCAGGCATAGATCATACTGAGGAGCCCAGTTGTAAAAGAAACCGTCTTCAACTATTTCACCGAAATCATTTGTAATGGTCCAAGACATAAACGAACTATCCTGTGGTGCTCCACCGAAAAAATCGAAGCCCAGGTAAACCTCTGTACAATCGTATATGCAGGAACCATCATCTACCGTGGCATCCGGATTAAAGTTAGCGGCACTTGGATCAGTACAACCGAATAGTGGTTCTGCACAAGGGTTGGTCACCTCGTATTCAAGAAAACAAGTTCCTGCATCGCCATTCCATCCATCTACCATGAGAAGGTAAGTGGCATTCGTGTCAAGCTCTCCACATGAAAATTCGAATGCTGATAGCAATCCTTCGCCCGAATTTCCGTCGCAATATATCATCTCGCCGCCGCATTCTGTAAAGAGCCCGAATTGGGTGTCTGTGAGCGTCCACGATCCATCACCTATGGCTTCTATACTTATTTGAGCGGGTGTGGCAGGAGTGGTAAATGTAAACCATAAGCTGCTTTGTTCTCCTTCGCCTGAACCAAAGTTCCAGCACTCTCCAAAAATTCCTTCATTTTGAGTTGCGAATGAATTGTCAATTAAAATTGTTCCTTGCTCTAAAGGCTGCGCTCCTGAGCAAAGGTCATTTTCAGGACCGGTGTAGATGCAAGAGCCATCATCGATCGTTGCGAAGGAATTGAAGTTTAGGGCTGATGGATCTGTACAGCCGAGTATCGAGTCAGATTCGCAGTAGAAAAATGAGGTGTAGTAATAGCCTGTGCTATCAATGTTGGCAAATGAATCAAAAAGAGAGTCACCATTACAATCCTCTATGTGAACGAGTCCTTCTCCCCAAGTGATCTGTGGATCAAAATAGAAGGTTGAAAATAGTCCATCATTCAAAAAGACAGTGTAAGATTCTGTTTCCGTGGATCCGATAAAATCAACCGTTGCGATAACAGGTTCTTGAGGAGGATTGAAAAGATCAATCTGAACAATTACTCCTGGGTTTTGAGAAAAAAGAGTTGCCGAAAAAAGACAGCAGATGGCGATGAGGTAGGATTTCATAGTTGGGTTAATTGGTTTGGTAATATGACCGCTGTTACTATGAAATAGTTGCTCAGGAAAATAAAAAACCCCGCGATTTCGGGGCCTTTTTTATCTCAAAACAGTAATAAAACCAGTCTTTTGCTGAAGTTCCAAACTTTCGTTTCTTTCCTCTCCCCAGCGATAGGTCATCTTGTAAAAGTAGAGCTGGTTCTGACCAAAATAATCTCCATCTCCACCATTCCAGACCTCTTCGATATTTCTGGATTCAAACACAATATCTCCCCATCGATTGAATACTTGAAAAGTATAATCGGTGATGGGGCATGAAGGTATTGGTTTAAATGTATTGTTCAGGGCGTCATTTCCACCCGGTGTCATGGCATTTGGGATAAACACTTCGCAAGGGCAATCGTCGGCAATATTGGCGAAAGAAATATTGATGGCAAAGTCATAATTCTCTTTGCATCCTCGTTGATCTTCAACTGATAAAGTATAAAGACCTGTGGAAAGGTTTTCATAGAATCCATTTGGTTTTGGATCCTCTCCGTTCAAACGGAATTCAAAGGGAGGCACTCCATTTCGGAGGTTTGCATCGATCAAACCATTGTCGAATAGCGGACAATTTACTGGTCTGATTCGTTCAATGGCGAGATTGAGATCTGTGTCGTCATTGATTACTACATCTATATTATTCGTGCATCCTGCATCATTTCTCACGCTTAAAATGTATGGCCCTGATATTAGCCCATCAAAGAAGGCAGTGTCTTGCCATCCCGAGCCTAGATTGTATTCAAAGACATCGGGATAATCTACCTCTGCAAATACTGATCCGTCAGGATTTCCACAGAAGGAATTCGTAATGCTCGTTATATCAATAGGTGGCACTTCTCTGCTCAAGAATACACTATCGATCAATTCACATCCACTTGCATCGATAACCGTCACATCGTAACGCCCGGCAGCCAAATTTGGCAAGGTGCTATTGGCTTGAAAAGATTGACCACCGTTAAACGAATATTCAATCGGATCTGCTCCTCCTACAAGTTGAAGTGCAATAGATCCATCGGTTCCATTCAAGCAAGTTTCTTGCGAAACGGTGATATTCAAATCTTTTCCAAGACATGCGGCGTCTTCGCAAACAGTGGTGGCATTGCCCAATAAATTTTGAAGGTTGGCATTGACGTGAGCTTCCATTTGAATCACTTGATCTTCCGTCCACATGTATAGGCAAGCGTCGTCGCAGTATTCCATATAAGTAGGCCAAAGCACGGGATCCGTGCAGTTTACTATAACTTCTCCATCCGGAAAACACCCGAAGGTGGCTTGATCGGTAAGTGGAGTGTCTGCAACTCCATCTCCGTCCGTAACGCAATCTCCTGAATCAAACGGGTGCGATAGAGACAGGTAGTGACCGACTTCGTGAGTAATAGTTCGACCCAAGTTGAATTGGCCGCTTAGTGTCCCGTTACAATTGCTGGTTCCAAAATAAGGAAGGCCACATACCACTCCGTCTCCATTTCCAGTTCCTCCTAAAGGGGAGAATCCTAGTGGATTTGCCATATCGCGCACATACCAATTCATGTATCCACTCCATTCGGGGATATTTTCGATTTCGTCGTATTCATCAATTGTTATCGCATAGTCTCCCTCGGCAATGCCTGAGCCTACAGGATGGTTCAACGTGGCGAGGCAAAACTGAATACAAGATTCTTTGTTGTTAATACCGGGCCAAGTACCTTGGCTATCTTCCCATTTGGTAATGTCGGTATTTGTTGCTGCGTAGTCAGCATTAATTGCCGCAATTTGGCTTAGCGCCATTTCTTCAGCACAGGCAGCAGTTACGCCAATACTGGTTCCTCCGCTGTTTTGAAAGTGAACGGCCACCGGGATGTAGAGTATTTCATCACAATCCATTTTCGACTCATCTTTGTTCACCTTAAGCCATTGACGGATGTTTTCCATCTTTTGCTCGTGCGCTTCAGCAAAATCAGGGTCTTGCATCATTTGTTCGTGGTACTGATTCGTATGACATCTGTCAGGACGATCCCCTTGTTCTTGGGCAAAACAAAGGAGTGAAAAGGAAATGAAAAAAAAGGAAACTATTACTTTCATAATGAGCTCTTGCAAGGTGCTGCGAAGGTAAAAATATCGCATCTAAATGTCTACTAATAATTGTCCACAATAGTGGACCTAACGGTTTCACAATTTTGACGAACGATAGATTGAAAAGATGCACGGGAAACCGAAAAATTGCGAACTATTCAGACAGCTGGTTTTATTCTTTGAGAAGAGCTGGATTTATCCTTGACTTTGTTCTGCACCGAGACGGCGCTAATTGTCTTTTCGACGAGATAGAAGATGAAACTAGGGAGTAAACCCTTCAGGTTCTATCCATAAAACGGAATTACCCGTCCCGAATTCATTTTCCTCATAAGCAGGATTTGAAGGATCGATAATCCATTCGCCGTCTACCCTGAATTTATAGAGGTACTTTCCTGGTTTTAAATGAATGGGAAATTTCCAAACGCCATCCTCTCTTATCATTCGATTGTTTTCTTCGCTCCAACCTGTAAAAGTTCCCGTAGCTAAAACCTCAGTAGCATCGGCATATTGTTCAAGGATAAAAGTCCAGTTTGCATCAGGGGCAATGAAACTATTTTCGTATTCACCATGGCGCATTAGATAAGGATTGTTGGGGTCGGTAATCCACTCGCCGTCTACTATGAACTTATACTCGTGATTTCCGGAAGGCAATACGTAGGGTAGCTCCCATCCGCCGGCTGTTTTAGTCATGACCAACTCTTCCGGATTCCAAGCATTGAAGTTTCCTGCTAGTCTTACCTGGTTGGCATCCGTATGACCATTAAGACGAAACATTGTGGTATCTCCAATCGCCATGAAAGAGTTGAAGTTTCCCGCACCATCGGGTCGTACAATTGGATTTTCAGGATCCGTAACCCATTCCCCATCTACCACAAACTTGTAAGCGTGAGTACCCTCTTTTAGGAACATTGGTAAAACCCAACCTTTCGAAGTTTTAGCCATTTTGAGTTCCTTTTTGTTCCATCCATTAAAGCTACCTGCTAAATAGACTTTTTTGGAATCTTGAAAATCATCCAATTCGAACTTGTAATTGTACCTGTAGAAGACGCTGTTTTCAGCACCCCAGCCGTCATTCTCGCTCAGTGAATTGCCGGGAGCTTTAATCCAATTTCCATCCACGATGAATTTGTACAGGTACTTTCCTGGTAATAAGTTTAGCTCGATTTCCCAGCCTTCTCCCGTTCTTTTTAAGGGCAGGCCTGAAGTACTCCAGCCATTGAACGATCCTGAAATGAGGACCTCTTCCGCATCTTCGTATTTCGGTACTATGAACTTAGTCTTGCCACTTGGGTATTGGACAATCACCGGTTCTGTCAAACGGTTAACACCGTAAGTCACGTAATCCATATCTACATAACCGGGACCTCCATCCAGACCTGAGACAGGATCATTTGGAGAAAAAATCACATCATTTTTCCAGTTTATTTGACCTTTCATATCCCCAATGGTTTTGGATAATTTAATCTTACCGCCTTTGACTTGTAGGACAGTCCAATCTTCTCCCTCAAATTCGAAATTGCCATTTGATGCCGTGCTCAAAATTTGTTCGAGCATCAGTGAGTCCAATCCATATTGTAAACTCACTTCTGCGCGCTTCTTCACATCCCAATCTTTATGAAGGTAGAACACCAAGTTTCCATCCTCGAGCACACAAACGTCGTCTTGGCCTTTTGCCACAAGGCTAAATACCATGAAGACCAATAGTGCTATATGTCTTACGCACATCTTCATTCGCTACTAAATTTATCAAATAAGCACAGCTTGAGGTAATTTTTCTTGCAGTTTATTCTAACCACTCCTTTGGCTAGAAAATCAAATCCGAGCATACCGTCTATTTGAGTTCCGTAAACATCGCTTATTCCATCGAGATTGGTGATGAGCGTTTGCATTCCCAAAATGGTATTGTTACTTATCTGAAAGTCATTTAATCGGCCAAAGAGGATCTCAACGTTTCCTTCTCCAACACCGCTCAAACTGCGACGGCCAGTAATCGAAATGGTTTCCAGTACTTTCTTGTTTACTCTTGAATTCAATGCGTTGGTCTCAGCACCCGTATCGAAGCCAAAGCGAAGTTTTTTTCCTGCTATGTAGCAATCGGTAAAAACCGTATTGTCAAAGACGCCGATGCTTTGTGTGATTTCACACTTAAAAGTCGGTGGAGCTTTTATGCAGTTTCCATCTTTATCCGTTTTGTACAATTTGAGAACATTGTTTCTGACGTCAATCTCCATTTCAAAACCTTTGAAGAGATTAAGGCCGAGGAGTCCTAGAACTTTGATACCTCTTACATTTTCTATCTCCCCAAGGTTTATCAAATCGGCGTCTAAGTTGGCGTAGCTTATATTTTTGAGTTTTAAGCTTTCCACTCTAACCAAATCGATCAAGTTAGATGCTCCCGTTATGCCCTTCGCATTTGCGCTCTTTCTTTTCTTATAATCTCTGAAATAGGTGCGATTCAATATCAGATAGGGGGCACCCGTATCAAAAATGAAATTTCCCCGAAGTGAATCGACTTGAGCCTCTATGATCAGTAATCTCCCGGCTCGCTTAAAAGGAATTGTCACCACATCCACATCACAAGTTGCCTCAGGATCTGTGGTGGATAAGGAGAATAGTGCTTCTTTCGGAGCCGAGTCATGGAATTGACTTTGTGCCAGAAATAGAAAAGAGAAGACGAAGGGAATAAATTTCATCTGGTACCAAAGATGAATTCTTTTTCGATTGCTTCAATGAAAAAAGTGTTAAACGGTTTGTTAGTTATGTAAAGTATTCTTTACATTTGTAAAGCAAACTTTACATTATGAAATCTACCTTATTTCCCTATTCATACCGTTACATTGGTTGGCCACTGTTGATTGCAGGCTTGATTCTCGGCTTTTTTGTGGTCTTTTTTGAGTTCTCCATTCCTTGGCTGGAATTTAAAGTTCTAGGCATTGGAGAGGAGATTTCTCTCATTTCGGGTCAGGATGAAGCCGCATTTCCGATTTTTATAAACGATAATTTCACGAACGAGATCGTTGCCTTGCTCGTGCTAATCGGGTCAGTGTTCATCGCTTTTTCAAAAGAAAAGGTGGAAGATGAGTTTTTTCAGCAGCTCAGATTCAAGTCATTAATTTGGGCGTTGAAAATTCAGTCTCTTCTTTTGCTTTTGGCCATTTTGTTCCTTTATAATATTGCCTTCTTGCAGTTTATGATGATTGCACTGGTCTCTTTTTACGTTTTCTACATCGGCCGTTATCATTTCCAATTAATGAAACTTAAAAAGTCAGCTCATGCAGAATAGACTCAGAGAAATTCGCATGAGTGAGAACCTTTCTCAGCAAGCTTTAGCAGAAAGGACGGGCGTTAGCAGGCAGAGTATTCATGCCATCGAAAAAGGAAAATATGTTCCCTCTACCGAACTTGCACTTAAAATCTGCCGAGAACTGAAGAAGAAAGTGGAAGAGATTTTTTTCTTGGATTAGCCTAGAATTCGCTTGATCCAGGTGAATTTACTTTTGGTATACGGCGGGTATTTGATGGACGGATCGATCCACGTTGCTGAATCGACAATGGTTTTGGCATTACTGAAACACTCGAAGCTATAGAAACCGTGGTAATGACCACTTCCACTTTGCTGGAGACCGCCCACGGGAAGGTCGGGGTTACCGAATTGTAGCAACGTATTGTTGATGCAGCCGCCGCCGAATTCTATTCGAGACAAAACGAAATCCCGCAATGCTTTATTCTTTCCAAAGTAGTAACAGGCCAGAGGATAGCGATTTCTTCTTACGATTTCGAGAATTTCTTTTTCCGTTTGCCATGTAAGGATAGGTAATACAGGTCCGAAAATCTCTTCTTTCATCACGTCATCGTCCATCGAAACATTCGCCAGCAGGGTAGGGGCGATGTACAAATCATCACGATCTGATTGTCCACCGATCATGATGTCTCCTGAATTCATCAACTTCTTAATGGCGTCAAACCTCTTCAAGTTTACGATGCGAGAGAAGGATTCACTCTTCTTTGGATCCGTGCCGTAAAATTCTTCAATCGCTTTTTTTGCCTCCTCAAGAAACTCATCGCGAAATCCTTCCTTGATTAATACGTAGTCGGGACTGACACAAGTCTGTCCGGCATTCATGAATTTTCCCCAAAGCAGTCGCTTTACTGTTGTCTTCATACTTCCGGTGCCATCAACTATGGCCGGGCTTTTCCCTCCCAATTCCAAAGTGGTAGAAGTGAGTTTTTCTGCAGCCATTTTCGCAATAGCACTTCCTACTTGTGGGCTTCCTGTGAAGAAAACGTGATTGAATTGAAAAGAACTCATCAACTCGGGTACTACCTCGTGTCCCAAGCCTTGAACCGTGCTGACGAAGGAAGGTTCGAAGACTTCCGAGATAATGTCTTCAACAATTCTGGCTATCGCCGAAGCATCTTCGCTCGGTTTTACGACTGCACAACAACCTGCTGCAATTGCCCCTGCCAGTGGGTCCATCACCAACTGAAAAGGGTAATTCCAAGGGGCGATGATGAGCACCACTCCTTTTGGCTCGTAGCGCATGGCAGTGGTAGAAGGCTGCATGGCCAATGGAGTATCCCGTTTTACAGGATTCATCCATTCCTCAAGGTTTTTTCGGAGGTACTTAATTTCATCTATAACGACTGATATTTCGGTCATGTAGGCCTCCATTTCTGATTTTCTCAAATCTGCGTGAAGAGCCTTGAGAATTTCTTTTTCATTTCGCTTTATAGCTTGCTCTAAACGCTCCAGCTGTGTCGATCGAAAAGAGAATTCGAGAGTTGAGCCGGTATCAAAAAAAGCTCTCTTGAGATCGAAGACGTCAGGTGTAATGGGAGTTTTGTGAACCGATATTTTATCCAAGGTTTCAGGCATATTGCGAAAGTGTAATAACTTTTAATTATAGACAGAAGTCAGTCACTTCTGCAGGTATTTTGTAACCTTCTTCAGTGGCCTTCTTCAGATGGATTCTGAACTTTTTGCAATCACCACTAAAGTAATAAATCAAAGCCTGCAAATAGATAGATTGTGCACTTGGGTCTTTTACCGATTTTATTTCCTTTAGCGCATTGTCGTATTCGCCATTCAGCATGAAAGCCAAGGCGAGGTCTTCGGTAAATCCCGGGTTCAAGTGTTTGTTGAATCTCGCAAAAATGGCACTGTCCAGTATCTTTTGGTTCAGTTGATAGAATCGATCAATTCGGTGCAATTCATAATTAGAGTAGTTTCTTTCGAGTAGATAAACCAGGTCAGTGGCTCCACGGGAATTTATCAGAAGCCTGTCCGTTCTTAGCTGGAGTTCATCCCGTTCAGACTCTGTTAGTGCATTTATGTTTTCCTTGGTAGCTGCGTTAGAAATGCGCTGAGCTGCATAGTCATGTTCGTCGAAAATTAAGTTGACGAGCAGCGCCACTTCCAAATTTGAAATAGCGGGGATGGCTGAATTCATTTGGTCAAGGAAGGTGCGGTGCTCATATTTTCCTCCGGAAGTTTCATAAACTACCGAGTTGAACGCGAGTCTGAATTTATCTTTCAGAGACTGGATTTGTGAGGGGTCTGCCAATGCGTCGTATGAGACCTTTTCGTATTCAGTGTTTTCGGGAATGGTTGAAACGTCAAGCGGTAAATTCCTGCCCCAAAATATTAGCCCCATATCCAACAAATTGCTACCTGTTTGAAGAGCTTCCAAAGCTTTAATATCCTTTGCCGATCGACTTCTGGCCATTTCTTCATTTATCTCTTCCACCTTTTGTGGCAAAATGGCTGCCATAGCGTAGTCATGGTACTCGTCCTTGCGAAGAAATCGTGGGAGTTCAATTTGACCATTGACTATCGGCAATTTTACCTGAGTATTAATTCTATCCTTATCTCCGTATTTGAAATTGTAATTCCATAGAAGGTAATTGAGTCGACCCGATTCTGAGCCAAAATCCATTGTGAGATTCATCGAGAAATCAGTGATGGACTTGTCTTTGATTATGGATTGAATGGGCAGTTTCGACAGATTGTCTCCAAAAATATCGTATCGAAGAATGGTAAGATCATCTTCGGAGATCCAGACTTTGGCAGAAAGAAATTCAGGTGATTTTGAGATAAGTTCAAATTCTGATATGCCCGTCTCATGATTGTAATTAACCAGATTTATTTGGAAATCCTTGTGCAAACTTCTTTTACCGAGTCTACCGGGATGCAAAGGCCAAACGGATACTTCTGACCTTTCAAAAGGCGAAAATTTACTGAGCAATCCAGCGGTGTGAATGCTGAAAAACTGAATTTCGTTTGTTGGATCAACGTTGCTTTGCACAAAGGCAAACTCCAAATCTTCAGGTACGCCGGTATTGTCGATAAGTACAATTCCTTCTCCTTCCAAAATTTCTATTGGTCTGGCTTCCAGGTATGACCGCACGGTAAGCTGACCGATGACCTGAGCTTCCAATTCTTCGTTTCTCCGTTTTTGGAAAGCTTCAAAAATAATTTCAGCCCATTTTTTTTCACTATCAGCCAAGATGTTCACTTGGCCTAATTCATTGATCGATTTCGTCAAGGCGACAATCGGTAGTTTTTCGAGTTCAGTTGGTTTTAGACTGAGCGATTTATATCCCAAGTGTGATATGTGCACGAATTCTGCCTCAAAAAGCACGGTTTTTGAGATGGAAAAGAAGCCATCTTCATTGGCAATCACGCCCGCACTGATCGGTTGAAGTCTGACGGAGGAGTAGGGCAGTGGAATCCCTTCTTCGCTCACGACTCGCTTTTTGATATAATCCTGTGCGTTTGCGCTAAATACGAACACACTAATAATTATTGCTGCCATGTACTTCATGGGTGCCAAGTTAAAAAGCGAGGTATTAAAAAGCCCTTCATCAGAAGAGCTTTTTGACAAAAAATTGAAAATCTTACAAAAACCCACGATATTGTCTCAAACCGAAGTTTAGTCATGCACAAATTATTTGCTACAGCTGCCCTTATCTTTTTGGGAATAACTGGTAATGCCCAATCCTTTGAAGTCGGAACTGCTGAATACACCTTTTTTGATTCCGAAAGAAATAGAGAGATCCCTGCATTGCTCTATTATCCGTCAAACACGAGTGGTGCGAATACCGCTCCTGCCAATTCTACCCTCGGATTTCCCGTGGTGTCTTTTGGGCATGGCTTCGTCATTGAGCCTGCGGCATATGGGTGGTTAGGTGAGGTTTTAGCGACCAATGGCTACATTTTGGTTTTGCCCTCGACGGAAGCTCAACTGCTTCCTGCTCCTGATCATTTGAATTTTGGTCGTGACATTCGCTTTTGTGCCGAGGAAATCATTCGGTTAAGTGAACTCAGTGGAAATCCCCTTTCAGGAAAAGTATTACCTCGGTATGCTATTATGGGGCATTCCATGGGAGGAGGAGCGACTTATTTGGGAGCGTCTGAATCTGACAATGTCATCACCACGATAACGTTTGCTGCGGCCGACACAGATCCATCAGCGATTTCTGCAGCTTTAAATGTAAATGTGCCATCTCTCGTAATTGCAGCCGAAGAGGATTGCGTTACGCCTGTTGCTTCCAATCAGTCGCCTATCTTTGAAAACTTACCTTCGGGAGAGAAGGCTTTGGTAACTATTGACAATGCTTCTCATTGCAATTTTACTGATGGCAGTGCTAGCCTTTGCTACTTAGGAGAGGTATTTCCTTGCATTGCGTCAGGTCCATTTATTTCCTTATCGGAGCAGCACGAGCGCGTACTTGATGTATTGCTGCCTTGGCTCGATCAGTATCTACGTTCAAATTGCTCGTCAGGGGAATTCTTCCTAACGGAACTGCAGGCAGGAGAAGCCGAAGGCAAATGGACAAGTCAAGTGTTCGGAGGAGATTTTCTCCTTTGTGCTGCTGACTGTGAAATACCCCAATCTTTTCTGATAACTGAAGAAGCAGCAGGTTTTGTTTTGGATTGGCAGCCGGTAGAAGATGCACTGGGGTATCAAATTCAAGCACGTTTGGACGGAAACATTATTGGATCGATCAATTCTTTTGGCACCTCTTTCTCAGTGACTCAATTAGACAATACACTGGATTTACAGTTTAGGATCAGAGCTTTTTGCCCGGCGCAAGGTTTGGGGAGTTTTAGTAGCTGGCAGTCAGGTTCTGCCTTGTCCCTTTCATTGAATAACAAGAACGGATTGACTTTGGACTATGGCACTTCAAGAGGGCTCGCAAATGTTTCAATCCAAAACATCAGAGGGGAAAAGGTATTGGAACATAATGTCTCTGATTTTAGCGGAAGTGTCAATATTTCCTTTTTGCCAAAAGGATTCTACGTCGCAAGAATTCAAGACTCTTTCGAAATTGAGGTCTTGAAATTTTCCGTTCAGTAAAATGAAGGAAAAATTCTGCTATTTTGCCTGATTATATCTTGGCATATGGCAGAGGAACATTCAAAATCAAACGAGGACACCGCCCGTATTGGGCAAGAGAAAAAAGTAGAGGAGAGCAGTAGAAATCTGGCAAGGCGTTTTTCGCTTTTATGGTTAGAACTCTATCGTTTTTTCTCTGCTTTACTCAGCATAAGAGAAGAAACCGACTACGAGAAAACCCGAGAGGGAATTGTCAAGGATGTATCATTTAGAGGTCACACGGTCTACATTCTTATCTGTTCCATTTTCATAGCTTCTATCGGACTCAACCTAAATTCTCCCGCTGTAATAATCGGAGCCATGCTTATTGCTCCGCTGATGGGGCCAATTTTGGGAATCGGTCTCGCTCTTGGTACCAACGACGACGAGCTGTTGATCAAATCCTTGAAGAATTTTGGTGTGATGGTGAGCATTAGTTTGATCACGAGTACAGTATATTTTATTCTCACTCCATTGGTTGAATATCAGCCTGAACTTTTGGCAAGGACGAAACCGACCACGCTCGATATTTTTGTTGCCATATTTGGAGGTGTGGCAGGAATCGTGGCAGGTTCGCGAAAAGAGAAGAGCAATGTAATTCCAGGTGTAGCGATAGCCACGGCACTCATGCCTCCGCTGTGCACTGCGGGATTTGGATTGGCTACAGGTAATTGGCCATTCTTTTTTGGAGCGTTTTATCTCTTCTTACTTAACTCAATTTTCATTTGTGCAGCGACCTTGATTGGAGTGAGATACTTGCGATTTCCTCTGCGGAAATTCGTCAATGTCAAGCGAGAAAAGAGAGTGAGATTTTACATGGCTCTTTTTACAACTATCGTAATTCTCCCTAGTCTTTGGATTTTTTGGGGAGTATTGAAAGAGTCATGGTTCAAAGGGCATGCAGAGAGTTTCGTAGCCGAGGTGGTCAAAATGGATGGTGCCAGAATTGTCAATCAAAACTTTGTTTACAACGATTCTCTTTCTACCATTGAAGTTTTTGTTTTTGGTTCTCAAATACCTGAAGATACAATAGTTAAATGGCGTTCAAAATTGCCAACTTACGGGCTGGAAACCTGTCAGCTTGAAGTTTTTGATGGGGATAATAGAGATGATGAAAAAGAGTTGGACTTGCTTTCGGGAAAGCTCCAAGCCAGTATTCGAGCAGACATCGTAAAAGATATTTATGATCGAAACGAGGCGCTGCTGGAAGACAAGGAAGAGCGAATCAGATTATTGGAGCGGGAACTCAATCGCAGAGCTCAATCAGAAGTTAATATTGACGTTTTGAGCAAGGAGCTGGCCATCACTTTTTCTGAACTCAAGAGCATAGCCTATGCTACATCTTTCGAAAAAGACTTTCAAACGAATGGAGTGGATACCATTCCGAGCTTTTTGGTAAAGTGGGATCCCAAGCTTTCTAAGAAAAACCGGCTCAAAAAAGAAGCTCAACTAAACGAGCTTATGCTTGTTCGGTTGAGCTTAGATACGGTTCGAATAATTCCATTCGAATGAGTTCGATTCTACCGAATTAATATTTTACCGGTAAAACGGACGTTGTCGCTGGTCGTAAGGTTGAAGAGGTAAATTCCTGCCCTTAGCGAGCTGACATTTATTTGTTCGTTAGCTGATACGAGTTTCTCCATTGTCTTCTTTCCCGTTATGTCAAATACTACGAGTTGAGATTTGCCCGGGAAATCCTCCAGTCCATTGATTACCACAAAATCTTTTGCAGGAACGGGGAAAGCGCGCATGATCTGCTTTTCTTTATCATCAGTGCTGTTTACACCTTGAACGATCACAGTCCCAGACATTAGCGCAGGGTGTATAGCACACTGGTAGTCATAGTTCCCGACGTTTTCAAATGTGAATTGATATGTCCATAGTTCACTGCTCGCCTCATTGCCAAAGGCCACAGGATTATTAGGGAATGTTTCTGTATTACCGTCTACATTGTGAAACCCTTCGGTATTGGTCCATATCACAATGTCGCCTTGGTCAATGGTGAGAACTTCGGGATCAAACCCAAAATTAAAGACCGTAACATTGTGTGTGGTTTGTGCCGAAACAATTGTCGCAATACTTATTGAGAATAAAAGAGTGTAAAGTTTGTTCATACTTTGATTTTTTTCGGGTGAGCGTAATTAGAGTTTAAAGAAAGGTTATTTCTTGTATTCATCCTTAAGAAGTTGCGGAAAAGATTTTTCAAATTTCTCCACTTTTGGTTTGCTGACTTGCTGAACATAGCCGTTTCCTTGATTGGCGGGGTAGTAGTCTTGGTGGTATTTCTCAGCCGGATAAAATACTTTAAATTCTACCACTTGGGTGGCAATTGGTTTGTCGAACTTAGAGTTTTCCAATTCTTCAATTTTGGATTGGATGGCTTTTTTTTCCCTGTCATTTCTGTAGAAAGCTATCGACCGGTATTGTGGTCCACGATCGGGTCCTTGCCGATTAACTTGAGTGGGATCATGGGCTCCAAGAAAAAAGACTTCGAGTAGTGTCTCGAAACTTACCACATCAGCATCATAGTATATTTGAATAGCCTCAGCATGGGTTGTTGTTCCTGTACTTACTTCGCGGTAGGTAGGGTTGGCACCCTCTCCTCCTGAGTACCCTGAGATGACATACTTTACGCCTTCTACTCTTTCGAAGACAGCTTCAGTGCACCAAAAACATCCTCCCGCAAAAGTAGCTATGGAGAGATTTTCAGTGTTTTTCGGAAGTTCGGCAAATGATTCGTCCTTTTCGTACTGTGCAGTGCTGCAAGATACCAAGAATGAAAAGGTCAGAAAGAAGAGAAATCTCATGTTTTTATTTTTAGTAACAAGTGAAGAATGCATTTTGTTACCAAACAAAACTTAAGCCGGAACTTGCTTCTTTTCTATTTCTTGAATGGCTTCAAGTGCTTGGCCTAAATCCCATTTAAGGTCTTCTACATTTTCTACTCCAACAGAAAGCCTTACCAACTTACCTGTGATATTCATTTTTTGCCTCCCTTCTTCTGAAACATCTACGTGGGTCATAGTGGCGGGATGTTGAGCCAGACTCTCTGTGCTGCCGAGGCTTACCGCCAATTTCACCAACGACAAGCGGTTGAGAAAAGCGAATGCTTCTTTCTCCCCCCCACGCACGTCAAAACTGATCATGGCGCCATTACTAAGGCACTGCTTCTTCATGATTTTGTCAAGGTGATCGTCAGACTTTCGCATAATCGACGGGTAGTAAACCTTTTCTACAAGGGCATGATTATCTAAAAATACTGCTAGCTCTTCTGCGTTTTGTGCTTGTTGAGTCATTCGTACTTTCAACGTTTCGAGACTTCTCATGAGTAACCAGCCGGTCCAAGGCCCTGCCATATTTCCCAAGAAAGTGCGTAAGGTTTTAATTCTTCCCATGAGTTCTTTTGAGCCCAAAACAGCACCCGCAATAAGGTCGCTATGCCCGCCGATGTATTTGGTAGCCGAATATATTACCAAGTCGGCACCGTGCTTCAACGGATGTTGCCACAGCGGCCCCATATAAGTGTTGTCCACCGCAAATACAACTTGTCTTTCTTCCGAACTGTGTTGTTTTCCTAGTGCTGAGAGGGCCTCCAAGTCTATCATCGCATTGGTAGGATTGGCAGGTGTTTCTACATAGATCATAGCCAACTTATCTGCTAAGCCCGATTCACTTAGTCGCTGTTCAATTTCTTCGTTAGAATCATGCGCAGAAAACTCCAGCACGTTAATCTTGAAGCGATCCAACACGTGCTTGGTAAAGTGATCAGTACCTCCGTAGACAGGTGAGCTCATTAGGAGTAAATCTCCCGGATTTAAAAACTCAAGCATTACCGTAGATATCGCAGACATACCGCTTTCAAAAACGGCTGCATCATCTGCTTCATCCCAAAGGCAGAGTCTGTTTTCTAGAATCTCTAAATCGGGGTTGTTGATCCGACTGTAGATCAGACCTAACTTTTCATTTGGCTCTGCTTTTTTATGTCCGTAAGCAACTTCAAAAAATCGCTTGCCTTCTTCAGCGGTCTTGAATTCGAATGTACTGGTTTGAAATATGGGTGATTTGATCGCTCCTTCTGACCATTCAGGGTGATACCCATAGGACATCATAAGACTTTCGGGCTTCAATTTTTTCATGACAAAAGTGTTTATTCAAAAGTATGAAATGTCTGAATGAATTTCATATAATAGAATATAATTCTAAATTAGTTCAAATTATGGAATTAAAAACCTGCTAAGGTTGGTCAAAAAGAACTCAACAGAATGAATATCTCTCTCGATTCCGTGGACATGAAAATTCTCACGTTGCTAGAAGCAGATTCGAAGCTTAGAACAAAAGAAATTGCCATCAAAGTTGGACTGAGTACTACTCCCGTGTTTGAACGAATCAAACGATTGGAAAGAAGCGGTGTGATTCTGGGTTACCGTGCAAAGGTGAATCGTGAATTTATGGGGCGAAGTATTATGGCCATATGTTCCATTTCGCTGAATCAACACCGAACGGAGTTTTTGACAAAGTTTGAAAAGGAGATTGTCGACTTTAACGAAGTGACCGAATGCCTCCACGTTGCGGGACAATTTGATTATCTCCTTCGAGTAATGACTCCTGACATGGAATCATACCAAAACTTCGTCACTAAAAAACTCGCCTCACTGGAAAATATCAGTCAGGTTAGAAGTAGTTTTGTAATGACCGAGGTGAAGTCGATCTAAACCTTTATTGAGGAAACTCTCCTCCCGTTCTATTGGGTACAGCAGGTTTTTCGCTTCGTTCAATTTCAGTTACGAAATACTTTGTGTCACCCCTCCAAGGCAATACGACGTATTTCTCGTCGTAACGAAGTCTTACTCGTTCTCCGCTAAGTGCGACCGCCTCTAATTCCTGAATTAAATCAGTATTATCCTTTTCGATACTAAATTCAAATGTCTGTGAAAGTTGATTATCGCTTTTTACCGCTCCAAAACTGAGTAGGTCTAACTGTCCTTCGTACGTTTTGAAGATCGCTCCTTTATTGCTGACTTTTAGAACTACGCCAGCTCTTACGCCTGAGCTGTAAACTCCATAATAGAAGAATAGCATAACTGCAATAAAAAGGACAATGACGATTGCGAGTAGTCGACGTAGAAATTTTTTTGCACCGGATTTCGCGGAAGCGGTTTTTTCAGACATAGTGCTCATAGGGAAGTATTTCTGCCGAAATTAGCAATAGAAACACATTGAGCAAAGCGCCAGACCATCAATTGTTGATTTTCACAATCGGAGTTTGTTTGGAATTTCCGTTTTGAATAACCACTAAATAGTACACACCGCTTGGAATTCCTGATGTTGTCATTTGGAAATTCTGTATTCCACCCTCGGGTATATTACCCTGTTTTACTTGAACAGCCGAAGAATTATACAATTGGTAGTATATGGGGCCCTCACAAAAACTTCCCACATTCAGTGTGAAATTTGATTCGTGTGGATTAGGATAGACATCTACATAAAGGCACTCGTCTTGAGTCTCGTTTAAATCTTCCACCAAGTCTACCACATCTATGCGCATTTCGGCGATACCGTAGCAGTCACCTCCATAATTTGAGGCAGCAGTTAGTAGTACGTATCTGGCTGAATCTCCTGCAAAATTAAATAGTTCCTCGCCTTCGTACAGAGGATCTCCAGGGCCTTGCGATGCAGTAAACTCCCCGAGAGTTTCCCAGTTTTCAGCGTCAAGACTGTAATCGACAGTGAAGCTATTGAAGCCATCGGTCAATCGATCAGGTGCGTTTATATTCCAAAGCTTTCCTTGTCCCAACTTGTATTTGTGTCTGAAATCATACATGATCCAGTGACCCATGTCTCTTTCAGTATTAGGATTTTCGGACTCTTCACAAGAGTACCAAGCATCATTCCAAGATGTATTGTGTCGATCAGGATAGCATTGCGAATACAATTGCACAGACACCAAAAGAGCTAAAACCAGTGTGAGATTTTTCATTTTATTATGCGTTTGGGTCCATAAATCCGATGGGGTATCCACTTCCGGGCGAGTAGAAGTTTTCCAGATCGGGGAAAATTTCAAAAATATCTCCTTGACTTACACCATACCAAGCGGCCAATTCGGCAAAATATTCTGAAGCTGAAGTAGTTGGGATTAATACTCCTCTCGGGAGCATTAAATCGCTACCCAATTCAAGTGAAGGTGCCTCACCGAAAATTTGTCCGCCGTTTACTGCTCCTCCCATTACCATTGCATTTCCACCCCAAGCGTGGTCGGAACCATCACCATTTGAAGTGAGTGTGCGTCCGAAATCGGATATGGTAAATGTGGTCACATCATTGTCTACTCCAAGCTCTTCCAAGACACTCATGAATTCACCCAATGCAGAATCTAATATTGGTAATTGCTCTTGTTGAGATTCAAGAATTTCATCGTGGTGATCCCACCCACTGAGATTAATAAAGAAGGTCTGTCGACTAAACCCTAGCTCCTCACGAGCACCTATTACTTTTGCGATCATTTTTAGCTGATCTGAAAGCTTAGTATTTGAGAACTGCGTGTTAAATTCTCCAACAGAAGCCAGAGCTTCTTCCATCTCCAGACTGCCTTCCAGAGATTTCTTCATTGTATTGATGTAAGTCTTTTTGTAAATATCTGCATAGTCTCGTTCCAGCATATCATTAATTGCGGCGTCTCTTATAGTGTGGTAGTTGTTTTCAGTAGCGTATCCGTCCAGACCAAACTCGCCTGATGACTTTATAGAAAACTCATTTGTGTTATTTCCACTCTGAAAGAAATTGTTTCCGCTCAATGATACATTCATTGATAAGTTTTTGTTTGCATTTTGAGATTGAATCAAATCGGCCATTCTTCCTGCCCAACCATGTACGGTTCTATCTCCCGGCCTACCTGTTTGCCAGTGCTTAATTTGATCTGAGTGTGAAAAAAGCCCAAGAGGGGTTAATGCTGAATTTGATTCGTATTGTGCCTTAGTAATGGGCTCAATCAAGGTTCCCACATTTGACAACCAGGCTAGTTTTCCCGAGTTGAAAAGACTTTGTGTTTGCGGCATTTCAGGATGCACTCCGAAAAGTTTCCCGCTTACTGCGGTATGGTTCAGTGGTAGGATTTGACTTTGTGGAATGGCTAGATTCGACCTAGTGGTTAAATACTCATTGTATTCAATTCCACCGCGAGGGATCAGCATATTGTGCGAGTCTGCTCCACCCGCCAGTAATATGCACACCATTGCTTTGTAGTCACCAAATTCTTCTTTTTTGTCAAGTGTTGCCGCTGCGATCGCTTTCATATTGACCAAAGAAGAAAACAGGGTTGTGCTTGCCAATGCAGCACATCCTGTATTTCTCAAGAATGTCCGTCTGCTCTGAATATTTTTGTTCTTAGGGCTCATAGGTTATTTCTGAATTGCAAAATCGGGACTGATTAATGTTAAATAAAATGCGAGTTCTACCCTGTTTTGAAGATATTCAGTTCCAAAATTCATTTCTTCTAACGCTCCTATTATAGTGCTGCGGGTTTCGGCAGTCATATCGCCATGACAAAGGCGCATATCCATCTCGTTTACCAATACCTCGGGATTTTTGGCAAGATCTTTCAAGTCATCTTGTTTCAGTGGTACGAAATACTCCAAGTCGAATATTGAGAAGATGCTTTGCTGCTGTCGCGCCCATATGTCTGCCTGATTGGCAAAACCAAGAGATGTTACCGAGTTGTGTATTTCGAACTCAGGCGCATACAAATCTTGATCGTAAATATCGCCGTTTGGTTGATGGTCAGGTAAATAGAAGTTAAATACCGATGGAGATGATAAGGGCAACTGGTAGGTTTCATTTTCAAAAGTAAAACCGGATGTCCAATACTTTGAAACATTCTCTCGATCTACAAATTCTCGCGCCATTTGAATGTATCTTCCTACCGGCGATTTAAGCTTGCCATTCGTTGGCTCCTCTTTCCATAAGCAATCTCTGGCTTCTTCATGTAACAATATTTCTTTTACAACTGCAGCAAGATCTCCGCGAACTCCATCTCCATTGTTATTGAAAGTTTGAGCCACATCCAATACATATGATGGGCTGGGGTTAGATTTCACCAATTGTTGAATCAGTCTCCTGGCTATGAATGGAGCTACATTGGGATGATTGAATAAATAGTCCAATGCCATATCAATATCTTCTTCACCCGTTTGGCCTTCGGGAATTTCTTTGTCTCCCAAAATAATTTTTTGCCCCTCTTCGTGGTACTCGTCGTACATGACTAATGGTACGGTGTAGTCGAGAATATTGGCCGTAGAGTTAAAATTTAACTCTCTCCCATCTTCTACTCCCTCGTCTGTAATTGCTCCGGCACCCAAGCCTGTCATCACTTTTGCCATGTTCCTTATATCTTCTGCATCGTAGGTAGGTATGGGGAGGTCTTCGGAGTTTAGCTTCAGCGCGCCATTTTGCTCAAGTTCGAACAAACCGATTGAAAACAATTGCATGATTTCTCTGGCGTAATTTTCATCGGGATAAACATTATTCTCCAAATCTGTAACCCTATTTCGGAAATGACTTAGGTAAATTCCCATAGCCGGATGATAGGTCACATCTTCTATGAGTTCGCGATAGTTTCCGAATGCATTAGACATGAGCATATTATAGTAGGATGCCACCCCGTCACCATCATTTCTGATATCTGAGTCTGTAGAAATGACAAATATTTCGCTTAGAGCGAAAGCAACTCTTTGCCTGAGCACATCCTGTCTGGAAAGCGCAGCTTGCCACCATGCAAACTGAAAGTGGACTTCATTATAAGCGTATTCTGCTGAAGTGCCATTTATATCTTCGTTGCGTTGTCTTGCGGCCAAGTATGTTTGACGTGTTAAGGAAAGAAAATTGGTCTGTGGTAGTTCCATTTGCTCATCAATCCACCCCTCGAAATCGAGGGTAGCAGATAGACTCTCTATATCAACTTTTCGACCGCCGAGAGCAGCTTGATAAAGAAATCTTGTAGCCTCGGCTTTTCTTCCATCCAAACCCTCGCCATTGATGGTTTTTAACGGTACCGAATTATCAACCCAATCGGGGTCAGAATAACTACTGCTTGAACTGATGATGATATCTTGTGAATGTCCACCACCCACGTAATCGTTATAGACTTCAAGTTGAGCATAGCTCAAGCTGACACAAAAAATGCCTAGGAAGGCAGAAGAAAGTTTGATTAAAGACATAAGGGAGTTTAAAGTGGTAGATTGACATACGAGAAATCTCTGTTAGAGTTTCACAGATTTTCTCTTTATTCTTGCTTGAAAACTGACTTGGCAGATAGAATAAATGTTCCAAGCGGTCTCCAGGATAGATATTCAGATAAAATGATGTAATCTTGGAGAGCAGATCGGTTTTGGTTAAAAACAACTGCGTGCCAATATAGAATTTATTGTGAAAGTATGCTTGATTAATACAAACCGAAAGTGGGGTGGAGGCGAAAAATGGCATTCACAAACAGCGCTTAAACTGGCCAAAAAAGGATACGAGGTTACTATGATTGCCTATCCGAATTCATCTCTAGCTCAAGCTTTGCGGAATTCTGTAGAAGTATTGGAATTTAAAATAGGGAAGCTTTCTTTTCTTAATCCTCAGATTTTTAAACGATTAAGAAAACTTTTCAACACTCAGCAATTTGATGCTATTATCATGAATTTGCCGAGTGATGTGAAGGTGTTTGCAAAACCCGCATCTAAATCCGGAATAAAGAAAATCATCTACCGTAGAGGGATGAATCATCCTATAAAGGCCTCTTGGCTAAATAGGTATATCTACAAGACCTTTATCACCGATATTATTGCTAATTCTGAAGATGTAAAGCGTAGCGTTTTCAGATTCATTCCCGAATTGGAAAAGAAAATCACGGTTCTCCCAAACGGAATAGACATCTCCAAAGCCATGGAGAAAAGTCCTCCTCGTAGCGAAAAACTATTAATTGGAAATCTTGGTAGATTAGTTGAACAAAAAGGTCAGTCAGATCTTATTGAGCTGGGTGCTCTGCTTCAGTCTGAAGGTACGGATTTCCATATTCACATCGGTGGAGAAGGACCGTTGCGGTCTGATTTAGAAAATGAGATCGAACGATTAGGACTTCAAAACCACATCACACTTTTAGGAGAAGTGAAACCGCCTGATTTTTTTCCGCTTATCGACTATTTCGTTTTCCCATCTCGATTCGAAGGACTGTCCAATGCCATGCTAGAGTCTTTGCAATATGGAAAACCCATTATTTGCTACGATATCGCTTCCAATTCAGAAATCGTGGAAAACGATGTTAATGGGTATTTAGTCAAACCATATGAGGTCGAAAACATAAAAACCCTTTTGCTCGAATTAAGGGCAAGTCCTGAGAAGTACGCGTCGATCCAAAATAAAGGGTGGGAAATCTTGCAGGAAAAGTTTGACGAGAAAAAGCTTTTTGCACAACTTGAGCAGCTGATTCAGTCAAAACCCTAGAGGACTTGCCCGTCCATCCAAATTTTGAACTTGGCGGCTTTTTCACGACTCACGATAACTTCATCATCCGCCTCAGGGCTCAGCTCAACTTTGAGCTTTCCCTTAAAATAGCGGTGGATCAAACCAATGGATTCTTCTGAGGCTAAGAACTGCCTGTTCAATCGAAAGAACTTATTTGGGTTGAGTTGTTTTTCGAGCTCGTCCAATGGTTGGTCGATGACATAACGTTTACCCGAGCTTTGAATCATTTCTGTTGCGCCATCTTTATAGCAAAAGTATGCTACAGCTTCAGTTTTAACAGGGATGAGTCTATCGCCTAGCCGCACAAGAAAACGGTTGCGAAATCGGCTTTCACCGCTTTCCAGAACTTCCAGGAGTTTCTCTACTTGCTTTCCTGAATCGGCATTTTCTTGTAACCTGAAGCGCTTGAATTTTTCAAGGCTGCGCTTTAATTCCTCTTCTTGAATGGGCTTGAGCAAATAGTCTATTCCATTGGTTTGAAAAGCATTCAGCATATACTCGTCAAAGGCTGTGGTGAAAATGATGGGACAGTGTACTTCGACCTGTTTGTAAATCTCAAAACTCAACCCATCAGAGAGCTGAATGTCGCTGAAGATCAGATCAGGAGTAGAATGGTTGTTGAGCCATTTCACTGAATCTGAAATGGAGTCTATAACGTCTGCGATTTCAAAATCCAAATCTTGATTCCGCAATAAGTTGTCGAGTCTTCTGTAAGCCGGCGCTTCATCTTCTATGATCAAGATTCGAATCATAGTTTCACTTCTTCATAGATTCCTTCGTCATCCAAAACGAGCTCCACCAGAGGTAGCGCTACCATAAAATGACTTTGTGTTTTTATGATATCCACTTCTCTATTCGTTAAAAGCGCGTATCTCGATTGAATATTTTCCAATCCCGTATGAGTTGATTTTCCATCGGCAGGTTTGTGCTGCAGATTATTCTTCACAATCAGAGATTTGCCTTGTTCCGAATAGATTTTGATGTGAAGCGGTTGATTTTTTGAAACCACATTATGCTTGACTGCATTTTCGATCAGCATTTGTATGGTAAGCGGTGCCACATATCTATCTTGATCCACTATGTCCAAGTTAATTTCAATTTCCAAGCCTTCTTCAAAGCGCATTTTGAGAAGGTATATGAATGCCTTTGAGAATTTGATTTCCGTACTCAATCGCACTAGCTCCTTGTCTTTGAACTGTAATATGTATCGATAGACTTCTGAAAGTTTTTCAGTGAATTTGGCCGCTTGATCCTGATTCTCGTGAATCAAAGTAACCAAGGTATTCAAACTGTTAAAAAGGAAGTGAGGAGAGATTTGGTTTTTTAATACACTCAATTCAGATCGGAGTTGCTGGTTCCGAAGCTGCTCCATTTCAATGGTTTGCTTTTTCCATTTAGAGAAGAAATAGCCCGCTTCGTACAAAGTACCCACAATAGCGGTCAGCATCAAATTCTTTAGAAGATTCGATGCCATTTCACTACCCCAATATTCCTGAGATTCCTCTGCTGAATTAAAAAGGTAGCATAGCGCGTAGTCAGCAAGAATATTGTAAGTACAGACAGCCAAAATAGTGGTTAGAATCCGCTTGTGAGTAGCATCAAGTGAAGGCCATCTTTTCCTAAAAAATTTGATAATAAAGTAGTCTCCATTCCACATTACAGCAGTAAATACAGTAGCCTGTAGGAAGCTTTCAAATGGAAGAGGCCATCCGTTATGTAGCCAGGCAGCAATTACCCCAACTATTGGTATACCGATGATCCGAGGCCAAGGCTCTTTTATGAGGAATGAAATTTTCATCGAGTTCAAATTACGACTTTCCATTTCAAAAGAGAATAATGTGGTGGGCTGAGACGGAACTTTTTGCCCCTGAAACGGCAAAACATGGACTTAAAATGGAAGGTAAGTCATTTGGCCAATTGTTTTCATTTCAGCTGAATTATTTCGGGTTTCATATTACTCGTTTTCCGCTTACCGAAAAATTCCTTCTGAGGGCACTATGTCCGAAATAGATTTGGCCTCAAACAAATATTCTCGGTATGAAAACGCTTTTACAAATTACCTTATTTCTTATTTCCGCGACGATATTCGCTCAAACGGAAACTCAAACACAAATAGTACGAGGAACCATTAATGATATGGATTCTCAAACACCTTTACCCGGTGTAAACATCATCTTGATTGATTCTGATCCCTTTTTGGGAGGCGTCACCGATATGAATGGAAACTTTCGGATAGAAGGTGTCCCGGTTGGTCGGCAAAACTTTCTGGTCCAATACATTGGTTACAAATCTCAAACGATTCCTAACGTGCTTGTAACCGCAGGAAAGCAAGTGGTTCTGAATATCCAATTGGAAGAATCAGTTGAAGCATTAAACGAAGTCGTTATTACGGCTGATTCGGATAAAGATCTACCCAACAATGAGATGGCAAAAGTCAGTGCCAGAACATTCAGCTTAGAGGAAGTGACAAGATTCAGTGGAGGTAGAAATGATGTCGCAAGGCTTGCCACAAACTTTGCAGGAGTTAGCGGTGCCAATGATTCTAGAAATGACCTCGTTGTTCGCGGAAACTCTCCAACCGGACTTTTATGGCGAGTTGAGGGATTGCCCATCGGAACCACTAATCATTTTTCTACTCTGGGTACAACAGGTGGTCCGGTTAGTGCTTTGAACACGAACCTTTTGAGAACGAGTGATTTCATTACAGGAGCCTTCCCAGCCGAGTATGGGAATGCCAATGCCGCTGTATTTGATGTGAAGTTCAGAAATGGAAATTCTGAGGAATTGGAATTCACTGGTCAAGTATCCGCATTTAGCGGGGCTGAGGCAATGGTAGAAGGACCGCTAAATTTTAATAAAGGAGCTTCCTTCCTTGTTTCATACCGATACGGCATAGCCAGTGTGGCAGCGACGGGAACATCTGCCGTGCCTTTTTATCAAGACCTCTCGTTTAAGTTCAATTTTGGAGAAACCAGACTTGGAAGATTTGAGCTATTCGGTATGGGCGGAATTAGTAGCATCGACTTTTTGGGTGATGAAATTGAAGAGGATGATCTTTTTGCAGATCCCAATGAGGATGCCTTTGTAGAAAACCAATTGGGACTGGTAGGAATCAATCACACACTGTTATTTCAAAACAAGTCATACTTGAAAACAACGGTTGGTGCTACACTAATGTCTAGTTCTTTTAATCAAGATAACTACACTACCGATGATCGAAACGTAAAGTATAGAGCTACTGAGGTTGATGATATTGAAACACGGTACACCATATCTTCTCAGTACAATAGAAAGTTCAACGCACGCTTTAACATAAGAGCCGGTGGTATAATGGAACTTTACAACCTCAACAGCACGGTTTTGGATAGAGACCGCCGACCTGAAATCCCTGACGATAATGGTGACGGAATTCCAGACTTCTTCATTCCACTAAGAGACGTGGACAACTCTTCACCACTAACTCAGCTTTACGCCCAAGGCGAGTATAAGTTTTCAGACAAGTTGAGTTGGACATTTGGATTGCACGGACAGTTTCTTGAGTTGACGGGAGACGCTATGGTGGGTCCCAGAACGGCCCTGAGTTACCAACTCAATCCAAAGCATAGATTCTCGGTAGCTTATGGATTGCATGGCCAAATGGTTCCACTTCCTATACTGGCATTTGAAGAAAACCTTGGGGATGGTGTTTTCGAGACCACCAATGACGAGCTTGAATTTACCAAAAGTCACCATGTGGTGGTAGGTTATGATTTCAAACCAAGTCCAAGCTGGAGATTCAAGGCTGAGGCATACCTCCAAAGTATTTTCGATGCACCGGTTGAGTCGGTTTCTTCCAGTTATTCTGTATTGAACGAAGGTGCTGACTTCGCTTTTGACCCAAGAGGTTCTTTGGTAAACGAAGGAACGGGAATGAATGTGGGGGTGGAATTTACAGCCGAAAAATTCTTTAGCAATGGATACTACGGATTGGCAACCATCTCTCTCTTTGATTCTCAGTATGAAGGTAGCGATGGGGTTGAAAGAAGTACCGCCTTCAATAATCAGTACGTCGCTAATGCTCTCTTTGGTAAGGAATGGCCTATTGGAAAAGAAAAGAGAAATGTCCTCACCTTCGATACTAAAGTGACTTTTTCAGGAGGTCGTCCTTACACACCTATCGATCTTGAAGCCACCAGAGAGAATGACGGTCGAGAAGTATTGTTTGAAGAACTGGCGTTCAGCGAAACATATTCTGATTACTTCCGCTGGGACGTAAAATTCGGATTTCGATTGAACGGAAAAAAGAGCAAAGTGAGCCACCAGTTTTTCGTAGATCTTCAAAATGTGACGAATCGAGAAAACATCTTCGTGAAACGATACAATCCTGTAACGGATGAAATCAACGATGTAAACCAAATCGGCTTCTTTCCTGATGTAATGTATAGGATACAGTTTTAGGTTAGCTGCTGTTTTCATAGCGAGAATCACCGCCAAAGGAGAAATCCTGCGGCGGTGTTTCTTTTTTAGCCGAAGGCGAAGAACAGAACCGTGAGCGCCACGAGTGAAAAAATTGATGCAATTTCCCAAATCGTGGAGATTTGAGACGGCCGATCCTTTTCGGGAACTTCATGACCCCTTACCGTTTTGAAATTCATCCAAGCAATTACCGGTGCGGAACAAAACGAAATAACAGTTGCGATATCGACCATCGTGGTCATCGAAGCTGAGAGGATCGAAAGCAAAGTAAAAGAACCGACTGCCAGAATAATCAGGAAAGTAGGATAAGCCCACTTCTTATCATTGCTAAAGGCAATTTTTCTGCATTCTGCCAGAGAGCGCGGAATGGCATCCATGCAAGTGAGCGTTGTGCTCGCCATAGTTGCAACGGCGGCTAGTCCTACAATGTAGAAGGCCCATTGGCCCAATTGGGTCGTGTACATTCCGATGAGCATATTGGCAAAAGCCACACCCGAAGACGGGATTTCTTGATGGCTTCCGTAAAGAATTAAAGCTCCCATTCCCAAAAAAAGAACACCCATGATCATGGTGCCCCAATAGCCAAAATTGAAGTCACGTAAAGATTCTGCTTTGGTCAAATTTCCTCCCAACTCAGCTTTTTTCTCCAGTGCCCAAAGCGAGTGCCACACGGAAAGATCCAGCGGTGCGGGCATCCAGCCCATCAGCTTCACCAGCATGGCCAGGAATAGCCCGTCGAAAACAGGGCCCAACGCTTCGAGCTTGTGAGGCGACGGATCAAAAAGCGCAGAGCCAAATGCCACCAGCGTACAAATGGTCAATAAGAAGATGATGAGCTTGATGAATCGGTCCAGCCATTTGTATTGACCGATCAAGAGAATGACGACGGCGATTGTTAAAATTCCTCCTGCCACTATTTGTGAAGAGGCTTCAATGCCAAAGAAGAAAGCGGAGACTCCACTCGTCACTGCAACGATCGCGGCTATAATGGCAAACATGGTTCCGATAGTGAAGAGAAGAAACAGCGCTACGTAGACCTTGCCACGGTTGAAATAGCCTTGGATCAAACTCGTATTGGTTGACAATGCGTATGCGGGACCTGCTTTAAAAAAAGGATACTTTGCCAAGTGAATGAAGATGATGGCAATGACTGGCCACCAGCCATAGGAGGCGCCCGCCCGGGTAGATTGTACCAAGTGCGATACACCGATTGCCGCTCCTGCATAAAGCAAGCCAGGACCCAAACTGCCCAGAACAGCTGAGATTTTACTTTTCGATCCCATCAAAATATCAATGGAACGATGAAATAGGCATAGGCTGAAATAATCATGGCTGCCAAAATATTTAACAAGAATCCCGCGCGCATCATTTCCTGCATAGTAATGCAATTACTGGAAAAAACGATGGCATTGGGAGGTGTAGCAATGGGTAGCATAAAGGCACAACTGGCTGCTATGGTGAGAGGTATAGCCAGTTCCATCGGGTCTCCTCCAAGCGGAATAGCTACGGCAAAAGCGATGGGTACCAATATGGAAACCAAAGCTACATTGCTCATTCCCTCGGTAAAAAAGATCGCAGCGAGTACGATGATGGCAATAACGAGGAACCATGGAATAGCTCCTGAGTCTGAAAGTACACTGCCCAATAACTCCACTAGCCCGCTGCTCGCGAGACCTGAAGCCATGGATAGTCCGCCGCCGAATAGCAACAGTATATCCCAAGGAAGCGATCGGGTATCGTCCCAAATTAGCAGAGGCCCTCGCTCTCCGCTAGGGATAATGAATAGGCTCACTGCTGAGGCTACTGCTATGATCGGATCGCTGAGAAAATCCATTCCGGGTAGCTTTGACAGTGGTGTTCTGAAAATCCAAAGTAAGGCAGTAGCCAAAAATACCAATTGCACCCGTTTTTCGCCCGACCCCTGAGGCCCAAGCTTTTCAATTTTTTGATCCAAAAGCTCCCGCATACCCACCAGTCTGTTGCTCTGAACCCGAAATAGAATCCGTGTATTGATAAAGTGGGCAAGGAAAAACAGTAGAATCGTTATCGGCAGCGCCATGATGAGCCAGTTGGTAAAACCAATCTCAATGCCCAAGGTTTCGCCTGCCAAGGCGGCTAAAACGAGATTGGGCGGGGTTCCGATCAGGGTAGCTATTCCGCCGATATTTGCTGCATAGGCCAATCCCAAAAGCAAGCAGAGCGTGAATTGATTACAGGCCTTTTCCGATGGGAATTGATCTTGTAGAAGCTGCGTAATGGACAAGCCAATGGGCAGCATCATCATGGTAGAAGCTGTATTGCTGATCCACATTGACATAACAGCCGTGGCCAGCATGCTTCCAAAAATGATCATTCTCGGCTGATTCCCACTTTTCTTAAGTATGACCAGAGCAAATCTTTGGTGGAGGTTCCAACGTTCAATGGCCAAGCCCAGAACAAACCCGCCGAAAAAGAGGTAGATGATCGGGTTCGCATAATTTGACGTAACCGACTTTAAGCTTTCAACGCCCAAAGCGGGAAATAGAACCATTGGCAGTATAGCCGTGGCTCCGATGGGTATCACTTGGGTGATCCACCAAGTGATCATCCACCCTGCAACCCCGATTACTTTGGTTTGCGAATAGTCTAGCGGAACCAAAAAGACCAGCAGTAAAAAAACGATAGGTCCTAAGGCTAGTTTGTAAATCCGCTTCAAGTTGAGTCTTGGTTTATTTTAATCTATCGTTGAGAAAATTTGCACAAGGCTGATCTGTGCATAAATATAAACGAAAGATATAGTCATTCAAATCAGGGCTTGCTCAGTACCCTCGGCTTCCTGTATAGGCGGAAAGTTCAAGTCCACTATGAAATGTCGAAGACGATACATTTCATCTTTGGAGAGCTTTTGCCCTCCTTGAGCCACCAGAAATAGCACAACTCCGAGCACCACCGAACCCAGCGCCATCCAGAGACCCCACATATCTTTATCTAAGCTGTATTGAGATGAAGCAATCATAAAACCGACCAATGCGCCGAATCCCGTCAAAGCATAAAAGAACATAAACATGGTCCAAACGACAGGCGCAGGCGCGAGCAAACAGCGAATGACGGTATGATCGTCATCGTCATCTTTTCGAATGGAGATATCCATTTGTGGAGACCAAAAATGCCTTTTCGATGCATGTATACTCAGGATGATGTGGCCTTTTATATGGCTTGAGCCAAAGCCTTCGGGGTTATTTGATTTCAATTTGGAATCAATAAGAGCCTCTGTCTCCTCACAAGATAGGGATGTTTCTATCCTGAATCGTGGTCTGAAAGTAAGATCTGACATGTGGTTGATGGTTGGCTTGAAGTTAGTCAATTCCAACTTAAGATGGAAAGTCGCGGGCTATTCGATTTGCTTCTTTCATCTCTTGACCCAGCTCCTTGAACTCAATTTTTCCTTTGTTCTTCTTCAAGTGTTCGGCATAGACCAATGCTCTGCGAATCTTGATTTCCGAAGACTTAACCGAGGAAACGGCGTGAATAATATTTCTCATCCTCCCTGGGGTGAGTTTGTGAAAAAGGGTGTCGGCATGTTCATCTTGGTCCAGCACTTCTCGCAGTTCTATGGGCATTTCCATCCCATATTCGCTCCGGTCTTTTTCGAGCACCACAGAGATTTCCTCTCCGTCTCTTATTCCCAATTCATTCTTCCTTTTGTTGTTGAGTAAGATATACCACGAGCCGTTTCCATCGGGCAGTAGTGCACAATGGAATGGCCTGATTCCCTCGATACTGCAGATGATTCGCCTATCCTTACCTTCAATCAATTGGTCAGCAACTGAATTTTCAACAGGTAGAATATTCGACCAAAGATCACTATGTATCGAGGTAAGCTTGCTTACTATTTTGAACGAATCTTTCATGACTCTGTTGACATATTCGCGTTTTTACAATATCATCAATACCTTGCGCCAACCTTTTAAATCCACTTCTGTAAAACTAAATAATATGAAAAAATTGTACGCGGCATTGTTCGTTGCTTTATTAACTTTTTCGGCCAATGCGCAAGAAGCTATAAAATGCTATTCCACGGAACATGAGCTAGAGCTGCAACAACAATATTCTGATCGAGCCAATCTTGAGCAATTTGAAGAATGGATATCAGAGGAATTGAAAAACGATCAAATGAAATCGGAGAGGGGAGTCGTTGTGCTGCCTATTGTTTTTCACGTTTTACATTCGGGAACTGCAGTAGGAAGCGGTTTGAATCTATCCTCAAGTTTTATCAACGCACAACTACAGCAGTTAAACGATGATTTCAGACGAGTTCCCGGTACGGCTGGATTCAATACCAATCCTGTAGGGGCAGACTTAGAAATTGAATTTTGTATGGCGGTAGTCGATCCTGATGGCAATGTTTTGGCTGAGCCCGGTATAGATCGCATCAATGCTCCTGCCAATGGATTGCAAAACCCAGGCTACACAACAGGCTACATGGACAATACCGTTAAGCCCGCAACGATATGGGATCCTGAACAGTACGTAAATGTTTGGATAACGCCCATTAATTTATTCTTCTTTAATGTGCTTGGGTATGCCCAATTTCCCAGTGCTTCGGGACTTGCGGGTCTCAATGCCAATGAAGGAGCAGCATCGACCGATGGTGTTGTCGTTTCCACTGAGACTGTTGGTTCCATCTCTTTTCCCAATCCCTCAGGAGGAGCAGTTGGTGGTGGACGAACACTGACTCACGAACTAGGACATTTCTTTGGCCTGCGCCATATTTGGGGTGATGGTGGTTGCAGTGTAGATGATTTCTGCTTGGATACGCCCGAATCTAATGGCTCCAATGCGGGTTGCCAAATCGGTTCGAGCTCTTGCGGTTCGATTGATATGGTCGAAAACTACATGGACTACAGCGATGACGCTTGCATGAATATTTTCACTCAAGATCAAAAAGCGCGTGTTGATGCCGTATTGTTAAACAGCCCACGCAGGGTTCAACTTCTCTCAAGCAATGCCTGCTCAGGTGATGTAGCCGATTGTCAAGCGCCTTACCCCGAAGTTTCAAATTTGTCAAGCAACACTGTTGCAAACGGTATTCAACTTTCTTGGACCCCCATTGAGGGATCAATTGGCTGTCAGATCAGAGCAGGATTGAGTTCTGTCGGATTTCAAACTACTGTAACTGTTTTTGAATCCAATGCATCCGGGTTTTTTGTGCCTGCTACTGCCATCCAATCAGGTGCTGAGTATCAGTGGCAAGTGCGATGCGGCTGTTCGGCCAATCCTTTGGTAGTGGGCCCTTGGTCGTCTACTGATTTCTTCAGCTTTGGCTCGTCCGTTTCAGGTGACGTATTCTCGGGTGCTGTTTCTGATCAAGAAATAGTTTTGTATCCCAATCCAGCTACAGATGTTTTGACTGTTTCCTCCATCAATGCGGATATGTTGCACGTATTTGATGTGAATGGAAGAATCATTCATTCTCAATCAATCAATTCGGAGGAGAAAGGATCGATCAAACTGGACGTTTCTTTGTGGTCAAATGGATTCTATTTGTTGTCCGTTTCGAGTAAGAATGGATCAGTGATTCGAAGGACTTTCGTTGTGAATTAATTCAATTTTATTATACTATGATTGGCTCAAGGCTTTATATAAGCTTTGAGCCTTTCGCATTTAAATACATTGCATGAACTGGATAGATCTCTCTATTTTCTTTGTCTACATGATAGCCATGCTGGGCGTTGGGTACTACTTCCTGAAATCAAATAAGGGATCAGAAGACTATTACCTCGCAGGCAGAAATATGGGTCCTTGGCATATCGGGATGTCCGTGGTGGCTACCGATGTTGGAGGTGGATTCTCTATCGGTCTCGGAGGGCTGGGATTTACCATGGGCATCAGCGGTAGTTGGATGCTATTCACAGGATTAATCGGTGCTTGGCTCGCTGCTGCCTTTCTCATCCCAAAGGTTTTTGAGTTGGGCAGAAGGGTTAACCTCTTCACATTTCCGCAGGTTTTTGGCGAGATCTATGGAAAACGGGTTGCCCTGCTAGCCGCCATTATATCTGCCATAGGCTACTTGGGTTTTACTTCCTCACAAATGTTGGCAGGGGCCAAATTGGCATCTGCCACTTTCCCTTCCGTTAGCCTTGATCAGGCACTTTTGATTATGGGAATAGTCGCCGTAGTCTACACGGTCATGGGAGGCTTGAAGGCGGTCATTTATACTGATACCATTCAGTGGATTATACTCTTAGCCGGTCTCATATTCATTGGGCTTCCTCTGGGTTTTATTTCCATAGGTGGAATGGAAGGGTTGCACGCCGAGACGGATCAAGCGCTCCTCAGTTTGACCAATCTTTCTTGGCAAAATATGGTCAACTGGTCCATCACGATCATACCCATTTGGTTTATCGGTATGACGCTCTACCAAAGAATATATGCTTCTCGAGATGTGAAGCAGGCTAAGAAGGCTTGGTACATCGCCGGGCTTTTTGAATGGCCTATCATGGCTTTTATGGGAGTGCTTCTCGGGCTTTTTGCCAAAGTAGCAGCCGAGCAAGGTATGTTTGCAGAGATCGGTTATGCGTCAGCTGCGGGAATGGATGCCGAAATAGGCCTACCTCTCTTATTGCGGACCATCCTCCCTGTGGGCCTTATGGGGCTTATGATGTCTGCCTATTTCAGTGCGATTCTCTCTACCGCCGATAGCTGCTTGATGGCGTGCTCTGGAAATATTGTGTCAGATATAATGATGCGATTCGGTGTCTTTCGGGCAAAAGATGATTTGCGATTGAGTCAATGGGCCACCCTGGTGATCGGTGGTGTGGCTTTGTTGATAGCACTTTATATGGAGAGTGTTCTCGAACTCATGCTGCATTCTTATGCCTTTATGGTTTCCGGGCTTTTTATTCCTGTATTGTTCGGGCTTTATTCTCGACGTCCTTCCGAAACCGCCGCACTATTTTCCATGATCATTGGCGGAAGCCTCACTTTGGCACTCACCATTCTCACTATTGAATTGCCGTTTGGATTGGATCCCATCACCTTCGGCTTGCTTGCGGCTCTGTTAGCTTATTTGCTAGTTCCCAAAAAGACAAAAAAACCCACCAGGCGGATGCAAAGTGGGTTGTAGAAAGTTGATTTTCGGTGACGTTTTACTACTCGATGTAGTTCATTTCGAAGGTTCCATTTGTAACCTGAATAGAATCGGGACCGCCTGATGTGAGTAGGCCTTTGAAGGCAAAATTTCCAGAGATATTATTGTTGATCGTATCGTGTGCAGTAATTTCCATTGAACCCGAATCAGCAACAAAAAACTCGGTAACACTTTGTACGAAGAGTCCCGTGACTGAAGAAGTTCCGTCGAGTGCATATGTCCCGGGCTCGATGTCCTGAGCCATGGTAAGGCTAATCGAAGGGACACTTAAGGGTGGCGTGACTCCTGTAAGTGTAATGACGGATGCTGCTGCATCCCCCGTCGCCATGTTAAAATCATAGTTGCTGCTTCCAACCATAAAACTGATCGTTCCTATTCCCGGATTTTCAATATCGGGACCATCATCCCCCATATTGTAAGAGATATTTCTAAACTGTCCATCGGTCAGTTCGAAGAAGTCAGAATTATTAATCGGGTTAAAATACTTCACGAAGAAATCACCCGTGATGGTTTTGTTTAAAGAGTCACTATTGGTGATGTTAAAAACACCGCCACCGTTTCCGTTAGCTTGGAAGGTATAAAGTGTCAGTCCGTTTTCACCAACTGACTCAACCCTGTTCAACGATCCAAGAGGAGATTGTTGAGTAATGGAATAGGATCCCGAATCAGCTGCGGCTATGGTAATAAATAAGGTGTCTGAGCCTCTTACGGCCTTTATGCGAAAGCCTTCAGCATCAAGTTCTGCCGTAACCGTGTTCGTTGACCAAGCTGAGGTTTCACCGGTTGCCGGATCAACAAGTTGCCCGCTGAGCTTGAAACTAGGCGCAGGCGCCGCAGGGGGATCTTCACTGTTGTTGCAAGATGCTGAAAACAAAAGGACAAAGATCAGAGCCGTCGCTTGTAGCAGGGTATGCTTCATAGTAATGTTGCTTGTTTAATTCGCGTGGTAAATGTAATTAATCGCACAGAACCTGTTGCCGATGACCTAGGCGAAAACAAAAAAACCGCTTGATCCTTTCAAGCGGTTTTTTAAAAAATAGGTTAATGACTAGTACTCAATATCAAATACGCCATTGGTGATAGTAACTGTACCTGATCCTAGAAGTTCTGAACCTGTAAGGTTGAAGGTACCTTCTAATTGATCGGCATCCGTATCATTTGAAGAAACCGTCATAGTTCCCGAGTCTGAAAAGAATACCTGTGAACCTGAAGAGTACGTCACTGAAACATCACTGAATATGCTCGACAAGTCGTAATCACCCGGAGCAATATCTTCAGGGAATGACATCGTCAAAGATGTAGTAGGACTGCTCAAAGAAGAAGCTGTAAGCTGAACCATTCCTGAATTGTTTGAACTGAAAATTTGATCAAGAACTACATTGGTGCCATCCGCTGTGAAAGAAATAGAACCAGCGCCTCCTAGATCAGGAGTCTCAATAGTGTAAGGCAAGTCGATAACTACTCCGTCTTGCAACACAACCAAATCCAAAGAACCATCCAAGTTGTAGAATACAGCATTGAAAGATCCACTGATCATTTGGTTGTCTACATCGTTTGCAGTAATTACGAAACTCAAGGTTCCCGTGCTATCAGTGATTCCAAACTCATCGCTGTTAGAAGCTACATAGTAATTGTCATCTCTCAATACGCTCAAAGTATCCACTACGAAAGCACCAACTTGATTTCCTGAAATTTTAAAGAAAACTTCGTCTGAACCATTTGTTGCAGTCACTTCAAATGTTCCGTCCAAATTCAATTGAGCAGAAGCCGAAGTAGCAACCCAATCAGAGTTGGTATTGTTAATCGGATCATTTTCAGTTGCGGTAAATGTGTATGGAAGTGGAGTCGGAGTAGAATTCCCGTCATCATCATCATCGTTACAAGAAGCTGCAATCAACAAAATTGAAGCTAAAAACGTTGCTCTAAGCAAGATCTGTTTCATAAGTATCTGAATTTATTTTTTTTTTTTGCCCGGCAAATGTAAGAAAAATAGGAAATTGAGTACATGGTAAAATGTTAAGACCTTATAAATCTTCTATTTGCTGTAGAGAGTTCTTCCCGAAATGCAGATTTGTTCAATAGTTTCGACTTGTCTAATTACCTTTAGGTCACCATCTATCTCGAAAATGAACAGAACAATTATAAAAGGAGTAGGGAGCTTTCTTCCCGAAAACGTGATCCGAAACTCAGATTTGGAAAAACTCATGGATACCAATGATGAGTGGATTCAAGAGCGCACCGGTATCAAAGAACGACGTTGGGTAGACGACGTGAAGGAGACTACCAGCACCATGGGCGTTAAAGCCGCTAGGAAAGCCATGGATATGGCAGGCATAGGTCCTGAAGACATTGACTTCGTCATATTCGCCACTTTATCTCCTGATTATTATTTCCCGGGCAGCGGTGTACTGGTCCAACGAGACTTGGGGCTTAAAAATGTTGGTGCCATGGATTTGCGGAATCAATGCTCAGGCTTTATTTACGGCTTGTCTGTAGCCGATCAGTTTATCAAAACGGGAATGTATAAGAACATTCTCCTGATCGGCAGTGAGCTGCACAGCGGGGCTTTGGAAAAAACCACCAATGGTAGAGCGGTCTCCGTCATTTTTGGAGATGGTGCCGGTGCCGTCATCCTCTCAGCTGCCGAAGGAGATGAGAAAGGAATTCTTTCTACCTGCATGCACTCCGAAGGTCAGTATGCGGAGGAGCTTATGATACAAGGTCCTACCACCTCTCATTGGGTTGATGAAATCCTAGCTGCTGATGACCCCAATGAGGCTTCTTGGCGTCCGCATATGAACGGAAATTTTGTTTTCAAACACGCCATTACACGGATGCCCGAAGCCATTGAAGAAGTTTTAGAGAAAGCGGGAAAGACTTCCGACGATATTGACCTACTGATTCCGCATCAAGCCAATTTACGCATCAGCGCGATGGTGCAGCGGCATTTCAAAATGCCTGATTCAAAAGTCTTCAACAATATTCAAACGGTGGGAAACACCACGGCAGGCTCCATTCCCATAGCCATGGCGCAAGCGCTGGAAGAGGGTAAACTCAAGCGAGGCGATATGCTCTGTTTGGCCGCCTTTGGCTCGGGATTTACGTGGGGTGCTGCCTTACTCGAATTCTAGTTTTTATCGGTTGTTGAAAAACAGTAATATCCTTTTGAGGTAGCCTCAATGTGGAAGGGTAAATTTGATCTTGATTCTAGTAGGATGAAGATCAAAAAACAAGACAATGGTGCCGCTCTGCTGAGCAACGACGCAATCGTTGAGAAAATGGATGCCACCGAACTCTTGGCGTTCTCAGATCAACTCAAAGAATTCGTTCTCGACAATGCCGAATCTTTTACTGAGCCTCCACTCAAAGAAGTTTCTTTTCGCAATAGATCTTTTCACGTGGAAGTCACCGATAAGCTTTGGTTTTGGGAAGAACTCGAATCGGGCAAGTGGGAGTCAGATACCTTTGACGTTTTCGATCGCTTTCTCGATAAGGATACCGTCTTTCTGGATATCGGTGGCTGGATTGGCAGCACATTTCTCTATGCTTCACAGTTGGTCAAAAAGTCCATTGTGTTTGAGCCCGATGAAGTGGCTTTTAAAGAATTGTCTTCCAATCTTTCTCAGAACGAGTCAGCCCCTTGGTATTCTCATACCGAAGTTATTCAAGCAGCGATTGCACCCGAGAGTGGTTCGGTAAGTATTGGTTTTCGCCACGAAAGCGGAGACTCCATGTCCAGCGTCCTTCTCGGAAATGCTGAAGGAAGCACCAAGGTGCAATCGGTAAATCTCAGCGACTTTATTTCTGAACGTGGATTGACTGATGAGAAACTCTTTGTAAAAATGGATGTAGAGGGTTTTGAATACGAAATCCTACCCGCTTTGGGATATACAATTCAATCTTTGCCAAATGCCAATTTTCTTATCAGCCTCCATCCTCAATTTCTTCTTGAAAAGCTCAGCGCAGAAATTCCTTCAGGAAAACTCAAAACATCGCTAATTCGAAAAGCTTTTTTTGCCAAGCACCAAGCCCTGCTAAAAGCGTTCAAAGGCTACAAGTGCTCCTTTATCAATGGCAAACCTTTTAACCCGAGAAAAGAATTGACCAAGGCATTGATCACGGGGCAGTTTTCGAGGGATTTGGTTTTTACGAGGTGAATTTGGAATTTTCAATTACGAATTACGAATTACGAATTACGAATTCTGCTTAGTCTCCACCTCGACTCCGCTTTTTGTCCGCGCTCAGCGCCATAGCGGTATGAAGCTCTGCTTGTCCGTTTTCTCTGAATACTCTGCACTAGATTAATAAGAATGTTTTTGTGCAGCCGATTTTTACACTGAGCACACAGAGAATAAATGAATAGCAAAGTCCGAAAACATGAGGGCACAGAGGAACGCAAGCGTTCGGATGAGATGTAGAGCGATTACAGAAGACAAGTGTTCGGTTTCTCAAATCATCGCTTCAGCGATGCTCAGCGACCTCACGGTATTAGGCTTTGCTTGTCCCTTATCTCTGAGTACTCAGCGCTACCCTCGCCTTACCATTTTTAATTGAACATTCTTAATTCTTTACTTAGTAAGGGTAAACTCAAACACCATCTTCTCCACCTGTCCTGCCAGCCCTTCGGAGATGAAGACTACCGAGTACTGCCCCGCTGCGACGTCGCTCGAGGGTTTCCAGAGTTCTACTTTTTGGAAGGGCGCACCGTCTGAACCTGACGCCACTTCATTTCCCCAACGGTTGTAGATCACCCAGCGGCAAGAGGCCACGCCCTGCACTTGGGCAATCAGCGCATCATTGCGGCCATCAGAATTCGGGGTGATGATATTGGGCATTAAGACTTGGATACCCGGCTCTACCCTAAGGGTAAAAGTGGCCGTATCGGCGCAGGACTCTTCCAGGCGGTAGGCGATAAGCGATACCTCAAAACTCCCCGAATCGGGAAAGGTGTAGGACATGTCTTCACTGGTGGAGATGGGCACACCGTCTATCAGCCATTGGTAGCCGGTGGCATTGGTAGAAGTATTGGCAAAGCCCACGAAGAGCGGCGAGAAACCCGTGGTGGGAAAAGGATCAAAAGAAGCTTCTTGCAGCGGGTCGAGGGGTACGGTTACTGTCGTATCCCACCGACAGCCCGCCGCAGAGTTGATGCGGTACTTATAGGTACCCGGAGACAAACCCGCCGAAGCATTGTTGCTTTGTACTGCCCCATCCAGCCGATAGGTAAAAGGCGATCTGCCCGCAGGGCTATTGGCTTGGATCAGCCCAGTAGGGTCGGGACAAGAAGAAGGATTGACATTGAGACTGGCAGGTCTGGGAATAGCATTCACCTCTACAAAGATGGGAATGGTCTGGCTGCAGCCTTCCTCGCCTTCGTTCCACATGGTTACGGTGTACCATTGGCTGCTATCGGCAAAGCAAAGGGGATTGGAGAGGGTGGAGTCGCTTATGCCTGTAGAGGTGCTCCAAGAATGGGTGTCGTATTCTGTGGTGGTAGTGAGTTGGATGGTGTCGCCACGGCAGAAGTCATAAGCACGCTGCAATGAACCCAAGTCAGGTAAGTCGGTGCAATCGGGAGTGTAGGTGAGGAAAAAGGCAGGGTGGGGGTTGAATCTGCCGAAGTTAATTGGGTAGCTTAGAGCGCTCAAATATAAATCTTGTTGAACGTCAGACACAAGATAACCATTAATTACAGCTATACCATCTGACTCATCCACCGTATTGTTCGGAACATCGTCGTCCAATCCGAATAGTTCTCCATTTTCGTAGTAGAAATGCCCTCTAACTCCGCCATCATTAAAACCAGACATTGGGTTAGTGGCATCCGATCCTCCAATATTACCGAGAAATTCAGAATTGATGCCAACGATTGATCGGTCACTTTCATCTGCTCCAACTCGATCAGAATAAAGAGAAAACCCAAAATCTTTATCGTTATCGAAAAGCGGTGTTGCAAAGCTGTACTCTTGTGGAGCATACTGAGTTCGGTCGGCCGTGTAAACTCTCAAACACATTGGCTGATCGACAGTTGGGCTTTCATAAAGAAAAACACACATCACACTCCACCATCCAGTATTCACGGGTATGGTGTCATCAAACCCATCTAAAAAAACAGAAATGCTATTGTCCGTTATTTCAACGAGATCAGTGATATCGATTCCATTAACAGCAAACAGTTCGACGAACGGGCCGTCAGGTTGTTCATCACCTATTTGACTAGACATATTGAGAGGCACGGAAACCCCGTTGAGAATAATTTCATTATCCATTGGTCTGCCGTAGCGATATGTCAGCGCAATGGCTTTTCTCAATATGTAATCTTCTTCCCACTTTATCTGAAATGTTCCGTTTGTCGCCCCAAGAGTGCCCGTTCGTCCAGCAGCTGTTACTCCGCCTGTAAAGCATTCTTCCAAGAATAGATTTTGTGCTGAAGCAAAGTACGGAAGCAAGACGCACCAAATCGCCAACAAGAAAAAATTATGGTATGGTTTTCGTCTTTCATGCATCGTATTCAAATATAGTGAAAAGTAACCTATTAACGACTTTCCAATTTAGCAACGGTCAGAATGGTGTGAACAGCTTAAATGAAATCTCTCTCGGAACTGAAGCAGAATTCAAGTACTCGAAGACTAAGTGATTTACCCGAATTTATGAACACTTAAGGAATAAAATGATGGGAGACACTATGACTTTTAGCACTTTGCTAGAAGTGTATACAATTGCGTTCTATTTCTGAACGCTTGTAATCAGAATTATAAGGATAATTCTTACCTTACGGTTCTGACCAAAATAAATGAGACGACTATCCACAAATGCATGCATAAGTAAGCCCGAAAGGCTCCAACCTTTCGGGCCATCACATACACCCGTTCAGGCCATAATATTTGTCCTGTATCCATCGCGAAATAGAAGGGAGGTGCAAATGAGATGACAAAGGTAGAGCGATATTTCTAAGATCGCCAATTTATATTATCCGTTGTTCACATCCGTGTATCTACGAAGACCTCCATAATGGAGGCAACTAATTAAAAAAAGACTATTATGAAAATAGATAAAGGCATATACGCCATAGTATTATTGTGCGCAATAAGCATCAACGCATTCGCACAAAACCCGTTTTGGACTTTTCCTGAGCAAGGACTAGACGTACCAGGACTTGGTATAAACCCCCTCCCCACCGACGACTACACAGGTCAGGAGGCCGATTACGTCCACGTGGGGCTAAAAGATCCCTATGGGGAGATACTGTTTTTTGCCGTAGATGGCAGACTGTATGATAAGACGGGAGAAGAAAGATCGGAGTTTGATGATGGTAGTGACTTAATCAAAGGCACCAGTGAAGCATTGGTTGTGCCTCAACCCGGTAGTTGTAATCGGTTTTACATTTTTCAAGGCAAGGCTGAAGGAGTCGGTCAAACCTCGGAGTTTCCACACTTTTCAGTCTACGATGATACGTTAAACATTTTGCTCGAAGACGATCCGAATGGAGTCTACAAAACCTCGTGGAATATGGTAACGGACTTTTCGCTTATTTCCAATTGGGGAAATACTGATCATGGTGTAAAAGGTGTACATTTTGCTGCTACGAATGAGTTTGCCAATGGGGAGAGGTGGGTTCTTGTGTCAAGTGGTCACAAGATTTTTCGGGTTCATCTCACGTGTAACGGGCTTGTTTCTTATGGGTGGAATTACACCATCGCACCGGGAGCTGATGACATAGTGGAGCAAGGTTGGCGTAGTGAGATGGAATTGTTTGAAGACACTGCGAATAATGTCATTCGAGTAGCTACTCCTTACAAGCAACAATCACTAACAACAGGTGATGTAAAAGTAATGGTGGTCGACCTTGATTCAATAACAGGTAATGTCATTCCCGGTAGTCGAGTAGATATAGAGTTTCCCGACCAAATCAATGCTGTTCCATCCTATGTTCATGGAATGGAATTTTCGCCTGATGGGAGCGCATTGTTTTTTATACACGATCCCATGCCGGGCTACCCGAGTCCCTTTAGCGTGTACGATTTCAGCTCAGACCAGCTTGTAAATCTCAATTTTACGGGAATATCAGCTTTTGAACGTTCGCAGATACAGATAAGCGGATCACCGGGCAATTATACCCTTTACTTGGCAAGTGGGAGCCATCTTGGTACCTTATCCGATCCTGATTTTCCCGTAACAGGAACTTGGAATCCAAATGCTATTGCATTAAGTGGTGGATATTCATCCAATCTGGGAGGAAATCCTTCAACCAGTCTGGAAGACATCAAACGAATCGTCCCCGATCAAATCGATTATATGGACTATGACTCCATGTTTGTCAAGGCATCCTGTGACTGCTGCCGCAAGTATGCTTATGCAAAGCCTAAGCAGGACACGAGCCTAATCGTAACGGTAAGCGACACTTGGGCTCCGGGATTAAATGGTAATCCTTGGGATGCACTGTCTACCGATACTATTTTTATTCGAGATTCCATTTATGTATCAGAAGGGGTTAATTTAAGGATCAGTGACCTTAACTTCAGATTTGGAAAAGAGGGCGTGATAGTGGTAAAGCGTGGTAACGAGACCACAGATGGTGCTGTTTTAACCCTGACAGATTCTACCCACATCACTACTGATTTTCGCTGCAGTGAATTGAAATACAACTGTCCCGACCCCGATTCTGATGATTGCAAAGCCATATTCTGGCAGGGAATCCGAGTGGAAGGCCATGATGATTTATCACAATCCATATCAAGTCCAACCAAACAAGGTCGTTTGAATATGGACAAAGGGTCGACTCTTGAGTTTGCAGAGCTTGGAATTCTGGCGGGACATGAGCAATTCAATCAGTATGGTGGAGGTATAGTCCGCATCAAAGATTCTTTTATCAAAGATTGCCCGACAGGCATCCGTTTTGACAAGTACTTTGCAACTGATGGTACGAGCGAAATTTTCAATTTAGCTGAGATAAACAATATGCATTTCTTTTGGACGGATACTCTACTTCATTTTAGCTACTCGCTGAAATATCATGTAGACATCTACAAGTCCAGCGGTATAACTCTAAGAGGAAACCTTTACGAACTACAGGATTGGACTTCCTTCAGTCCGCTTTCCAGAGGAATTGGTATTAACATAGTTAACTCCCGAGTAGTAGAGAGATGGTTGTGCAATGAAAATCCGGAACCGGTGAATTGTGGCAATATCGTCAGGTCCAAATTCCTTAATATGGTTAAAGGAATCAATGCAACTTCTTCGGGCTCTACCAGAACTTTAGAAGCAGGATATGGCATTTACGAAAACAATTACATCGGAATTCATGCTATAGGTCTTGAGAACCCTAAACTCTTGGATAACGATTTTAAAGTGCCCAACACGACGAACAGGTCGGGCATAACGTTGACCAATTCAACCGGTTATATGGTAGAAAATAATTACTTTACTTCCATGGCACTATCTCCCGTAGCCACCAACATTGGAATCTACGTACAAAATTCAGGAGAAGCCATGAATGAGATTTACAATAATATTTTCAAGAATATTGCTTTGGGGATAGCAAGCGCTGGTCAAAATGCTGATTGTGTAAGTACCTATCAAAATGGCTTGAGGTGGATATGTAATCGATTTGAACAGACTATTCCTGTTGCCGACATTTATGTGTACAGCGGTAACGTTAGTGATGACCAAGGAGAATGCTCAACGCCTGCGCCTGCCGGAAATATATTTAGTCATACTACCAATGGTTTCGATATCAAAGTTCGTATTGATGATATATTGACTTGTAATAATGTATTCTTTGACATTGAGTACAATTTCCATGATGTGACAGGAGGGAGTCCGTTAGTGCTAAGGCTTGAACCACTCACCTACACGAATTATCCAACACAAGAACGTGTCGATCCACAGATGTGTCCTGCTTTATTCCCTACTCAAAATGATTGTCCCATTAAGAATACGGCCGCACCTCCCGGCAAAGGCGGTAGTGGTATTGAAGGTGGAAAGTCAAATGGTTTAGGGGATATTGAGTCGCCGACTTTACAAGATTATGCTGATGCCGTATCAGTGCTTTATCAGGAAAATGTGAGTGTTATCGATATGATGGAGCAAAGCGAAATGGGTTTTGCAGAATTTGATGAATCCATTAAAAGTGAAATCAGAAATTTGAGGAATCAAGAATACTACCTGTGGAATGGAATGATTAGTGCGACTCAATGGGATACATTGGGTCATTTCCCTGAGGTTGAAGTTTTGGAATTATTGAACGAATATCAACCCTCATCTGTCGCCGCCAGATTCGCTTCGGCTTTATCTATTGAACTCGGAGTTGAAGTACCGATATGGGTTGGAGAAAAAGATAATCATATTGCCGAATTTGATGCTGATCAATTGGCATTATTCACGGCAGCTGTTCTTCCTATTGAAATAGGAGGAGTATTGGATGATTCCTTTTTCAATTCGGCTGCCAATACTTCAGCTTTAGTGAGTTTGTATGCGGAAAATGATAAATTCTTCTTGCCTTACCCAATGCAAATTGAAGCTGAACTTCCCGATAGTTTCGGTGGTGATGAAGAAGGTAAGGCGAATAGTTCTGAGACAGATTTACCATCTCTTGTTGAGGTGAGACCAAATCCTTTTAACGTCAACTTTGTCTTAGGATTGAACTACTCTGAAGAGTATGATGAATCACGTGTCGTGATATATGATCTACTCGGTCGGGTAGTATTTGAAAAAAACTATGGAGTAAATCCACAAATCGTGATCGACGGTTCCGCATTCCCATCGGGAGTGTTGATCTACTCCGTGTTTATAGATGGAGAATTAATGGATACCGGTAGAATTGTTAAAGCTGAATAAGCCGAAAGTTTAATTAGTAATTTATAAAAGCCCTGCGCTCTGCGCGGGGTTTTTTTAGAAATAAAAACCCCTCTTATCGCTAAGAAGGGTTTTTCAATTTGGGAGTGGATAAAAGGAATCGACAATAGTCTTCTTCACCCTAGATGACAGTCGGACTTTAAGTGCTTTACCACTTTAATTTTGAATTGAAGCCTGACAACCTATTCCTTCGCCTTCATCAGCGCAAACAGCTCATCCCGCAATCTGGCGGCTTCCATAAAGTCTTGATCCTTGGCGGCTTTTTGCATCTTCTTTCGGGTGATGTCAATCGTCTGATCCAAGTCGTCGGCGCTCATGTATTTCATCACGGGGTCAGCCGCGATGTTCATTCCGTCGGGCTCCACGTATGCCTTGCTTTGGCGCTTCTTGCCTTGGCCCACCAGAGCCGCAGCCGATTTCTTAATCTGTGTCGGCGTGATGCCGTGTTCCTCGTTGTAGGCTTGTTGCGTCAAGCGGCGTCTGTCCGTTTCGTCAATGGTCATGCGCATGCTGTCGGTAATCTTATCGGCATACATGATCACCATTCCGTTTACATTTCGCGCAGCGCGACCCACCGTTTGCACCAGCGAGCGCTCGCTTCTTAAAAATCCTTCTTTGTCGGCATCGAGGATGGCCACCAGTGATACTTCGGGAAGGTCGAGCCCTTCACGCAGCAGGTTGACACCAATCAGCACATCAAAGACTCCCTCGCGCAAATCTGCGATGATGTCAATCCGATCGAGCGTGTCCACATCGCTATGGATATAGCGGCTCTTTACGCCCGTTTTGTCAAAGTAAGCTTGCAGTTCCTCGGCCATTCGCTTGGTAAGCGTGGTCACCAAAACACGTTCGTCTTTCTCGGCTCGCACATTGATTTCCTCCAAGAGGTCATCAATCTGATTTTCACTTGGCCGCACGTAAATCTTCGGGTCGAGGAGGCCCGTGGGTCGGATCAATTGCTCCACGATAATACCTTCGGATTTCTCCAATTCGTAATCGGCGGGGGTGGCGCTGACAAAAAGCGTCTGACCCCGCATATCTTCAAATTCCTCGAACTTGAGCGGGCGGTTGTCCATGGCGGCAGGCAGTCGGAAACCATAATCCACCAGGTTTACCTTTCGCGATCGGTCACCCCCATACATGGCCCGGACTTGGGGCACGGTTACGTGACTTTCGTCAATGACCATCATGTAGTCCTCGGGAAAGTAATCCAAGAGGCAGAAAGGTCTTTGTCCCGGCTCGCGACGATCGAAGTACCGCGAGTAATTTTCTATCCCCGAGCAGTAGCCCAGTTCGCGCATCATTTCCAGATCGTAGGTGGTGCGTTCTTCCAGTCGCTTGGCTTCGAGGTGGCGTCCTTGGTCTTCAAAGAATTGCACCTGCGCCACCATATCCTGTTGAATTTGCCAAATGGCATCGTTCATCGTTTGCTTAGTGGTCACAAAGAGGTTGGCAGGGTAGATATTGAGCTTGTCAAATTCGGCAATGGTGGCACCGCTTTCCGGATCGAAGCTGCTGATATTGTCTATTTCATCTCCGAAGAATTCTACCCGAATGGCATGATCGGCGTATGCCAAAAAGATGTCGACGGTATCACCTTTCACCCGAAATTTTCCCCGATCGAGCTCATGATCATTCCGCGAGTAGAGGCTGGCCACCAAAAGGTGCAAGAGGGAGTTTCGCGAAACGAGCTGCCCCTTCTCAATGGGGATGACACTTTTGTGAAACTCATTGGGATTTCCGATACCGTAAATGCAGGATACGGAAGCCACGATGATCACATCTCTTCGGCCCGAGAGTAGGGCAGAGGTGGCGCTCAGTCTCAGCTTTTCAATCTCTTGATTGATGCTGAGGTCCTTTTCGATAAAGGTATTGGAAGTGGGAATAAATGCCTCGGGCTGATAATAGTCGTAGTAGGAGACGAAGTATTCCACCAGATTGTCAGGGAAGAAGCTTTTAAACTCGCTGTAAAGCTGAGCTGCCAGCGTTTTGTTGTGCGAAAGGATCAACGTGGGGCGTTCCACTTGGTTGATGACATTCGCCACCGTAAAAGTTTTACCCGATCCCGTAACACCGAGGAGGGTTTGATGGCGATCGTCTTCAACAATTCCTTTGACCAACTGTTCTATGGCTCGAGGCTGATCGCCCGTAGGTTCGAATTCGGATGTGAGTTTAAATTTCATTGGAAGGACAAATCTACTGATTGCTTACCTTGAATCCTCAAAACACAGAACACCAAGCGATGATTTTAAAGAAAATTTTGCATTATCTGAATCCCGCCACTTTTTTCAAAAAAGGAAAAGAAAACGTTAATCTGAGAATGATGCACGGAATTAACCGCATCTCCATTTTCATGTTTCTGATTTGTGTCATCGTACTTTTGGTGCGCTACTTCGGTAGATAGGCGGCCACGTCTTCCTAAACACAACTATTCAATGACTCTGCCTATTTTTGGTGAATGATCGTACGCGTAGTAAAGCTCAAATTTGAAAAAGAAAACCTGCCATTGGCTTTGGAAAAACTGGAAGCCATCGCTCCGAAAGTAAGAGCAATGGACGGTTGTAGCTACCTCGAAATAAGCTGTGGAATTAAAGACAAAGGCATGATTTTGACCTACAGCCACTGGACGGGTACGGATGCTTTAAACGCTTACAGAGGTTCAGAAACCTTCATCACTTTCTGGAGAGATGTCAAGAAGCTTTTCGCCGAACCCGCCCGAGCTTGGTCGCTGGATCCGTTGGTTGAGTTGGTTTAACTACTGTATCAAAGCGTTGGGTTTACGCAGAGTTCAGTGAGAGAAGGGGACAAGCAAAGTTCGAAAACTCGAGGTCACAGAGGATCGCTAGCGATCAGTGAGAGCAGAGCGACCTGGTTTGCGTGTAGCTCGTCTGTTTTAACCGCAAAGCCCACAAAGTAGGCACGAAGGGCGCAAAGAGACTTTCTTTTACAATGGAAATTTGAATTCACTTCAAAATCTAATTGATACGGTGTGTGAATTTTAACGCTGAGCCGCAGAGGTCAGGAGAGATTCTCTCGAATACATTCTCAATACTCTATACCCAATACCCTATACTCCAACAAAACCTGTTAAGAATTTCAAAACCTTTTCAAATCTCGTACGGATTCCTCCTTGTCGATCGTTCTTCTGTCCCTGTTTATTCCATTATCTTTGGCGACTTAAATTCGCGATAGTTCATGTGGGCACTTTTTAAGAAAGAGCTAAGAAGTTTCTTGAGTTCCGTTATCGGTTATGTGGTCATAGCCGTATTTCTTTTGCTGACGGGTCTGTTCATGTGGGGCTTCCCCGGAAATTTGAATATACTCGATCAAGGCTACGCAACTCTCGATACGCTTTTCTATGTAGCACCCTGGGTGTTTATGTTTCTGGTTCCGGCGGTTACCATGCGTTCCTTCTCGGAAGAAAAAAGAACGGGAACCATTGAGCTCTTGTTTACCAGACCACTTACCGATTCGGCCGTGGTTTTGGCAAAGTATTTTGCAGGGGTAGCATTGGTGCTCTTGGCACTGATCCCCACTTTGATCTACCTGTTCAGCGTGGTGAAATTGGGAAATCCCGAGGGTAACGTCGATATGGGCGGTACTTGGGGTTCTTATCTCGGGCTATTCTTTTTAGCTTCGGGATTTACTGCCATCGGTATTTTTGCATCTGCCATCAGCGATAATCAGGTCGTCTCTTTTATCATCGCTCTCTTCCTCTGTTTCTTTTGCTATAGCGGCCTCAATCAAATCGCTTCTTTCGACCTCTTCGGCTCCTTAGATCGATTTATCCAGTCACTCTCCATCGCCGAGCATTACGACTCGATGAGCCGCGGGGTGATTGATACCAGAGACGTGGTTTACTTCATTGTCCTTTCGGGAATATTCATTGTTCTCACTCGTGGAATTCTCAAAAACCGAAGAATAGCATGAGCCGACGCCTGACTTCAAAATCCAAGGTTTGGGTAGAAACCCTTCTGGGAATCGTTCTTCTACTTTTGGTGGGTTTCATCAGCACGATTAAATTCCAACGATTTGACCTTACCGAGGAAAAACGACACAGTCTTACCCCATCTACCATTCGCCTGCTCGAAGAGCTGGACGATGTTGTTTATATCAAGGTTTTTCTCGATGGTGATTTCCCTGCTGACTACCAACGCTTGCGCCAATCCATTCGCGAGAAGCTAGACGAAATGAAGGCCTACGCCGGAGAGGAAATCCAATACGAGTTTATCAATCCCAGCGAGGCAGAGGACCGCAAATCTCGGGAAGAGATGTACGGCGAATTGGTCAAAAAAGGACTTCAGTATACCGCACTGCAGATCCGCGAAAAGGATGGAGTGAGCGAAAAAATTGTTTTTCCCGGTGCGCTGATTTCTTACCAAGACAAAGAATTTCCGCTGCAGATATTGCAGAATCAGCAACGCACCACTGATGCGCAAATGGTCAATCGCACCATCAATAATTTGGAGTACAGTTTGGTCAACGCCATTTACCAAGTCCGCGAAAGCGAACCCAAGAAGGTTGCATTTATTGAAGGCCACGGTGAGCTATCTCCTATTGAAACGCGCAGCTTTCAAAATGAATTGGAAAAGCACTACAAAGTAGACCGTGTAGACATAGGCGGGATGGTGAACGCGCTAAGCCGCAACGTAGCAGGCGAGGGGAAACGTATCAACCGTTACGATGCGATTATCGTAGCCCAACCTACGGAGGAGTTCACCGAACAAGACAAATACATCATTGACCAATTCGTGATGTTGGGCGGAAAAGTCATTTGGATGGTAGATGCCATGCAAGTGTCAATGGATAGCTTACTCACGAGCGATGTTACCATGGCTTTACCATTGCGCACCAACCTTGACGACCTGCTCTTCAATTACGGTGTTCGGTTGAACCGCGACATTTTATTGGATAGAACCTGTGCACCGATTTCTCTCCTCACAGGCCCACGAGGCAATGAGCGGGCGGAGCTTTTTCCGTGGTATTACAAACCCATTTTGATTCCCGAGGTATCACATCCCATCGTAGCCAATGTTGATCCGATTCTCACAGAGTTTATCGGTAGTTTGGATACAGTAGAGGCCGCGGGCATTTCCAAGAAAGTAATCCTCAGAACTTCGGAGTACTCCAAGATTTTGAAATCGCCTGCACGGGTAAGTTTCAATATCGTATCCATTGATCCCGATTTCGGAAATGCCAACAGGCCCAACCAACCGGTCGCGGTATTGTTGGAAGGCGAGTTCGAATCGAATTTTGCCAATAGGCTACCACCTAATTTCCTCAATGAAGACCTTTTGGATTTCAGGGACAAGAGTCCGTTGACACGGCAATTGGTCATCTCTGATGGGAATATCGCTGCCAATCCTGTCAATGCCGATGGAACGCGTTTTCGCGAGCTTGGCTTCGATGAGGTCTTAGGGCGAAAAATGTATGGAAACACAGAGTTTCTAATCAATGCCATGAACTACCTGCTGGGGGATGCCACTTTGATAAACGTACGATCCAGAACAATAGCCCTGCGCAAACTCGACGATGAGCAAATCGTTCAAGAGCGCGAGCAATGGCAGATGCTCAATATCGGACTTCCCATTCTACTCACCATTCTTTTTGGTTTGGGTCAATGGTTTTGGCGCAAGCGAGCCTATTCTAAAAAATAATTTCAGCAATGAAGAAAATTGTATTACTGCTTCTCTTAGTCGCTATTTTGGGTGGTATCGCCTTCTATCTTTCAAGTTCAAACGATCCCTTCAAGAGTGAAGGAGTCGAGCAAAGTGATTTTGCCATTGCCGATACAGCTTCAATTGGAAAAATACTTATTGCCGATCGTTCGGGCAGAGTAGTCAAGCTGAATAGAGAGGGAGAACAATGGTTGCTCAATGGGAAGTATCCGGCACGTGAAGACGCGATCACAACACTCTTGCGTACGTTTAAGAATATCTATATTCAGCGGCCCGTTCCTCGCGAAGCGCTGGAACAGGTCAATACCGTAATGGCCACTTCGACCAAGAAGGTGGAGATATATGACCTGGATGGAGATCTTATCAAGACGTGGTATGTAGGGCATGCCACTATGGATAAAAAGGGAACTTACATGCTCCTCGAAACTCCGAAGAACGGGAAGTCGTCAGTACCCTTCATTATGGATATGAAGGGATTTATCGGGATGCTCAATACCCGTTTTTTCCTCGATGAAAATGAGTGGAGAAGTACTATGCTTTTGGCCTATCCGGAAATGAACTTAAATGAGATCGAAGTAGAGTACCCGACAGATGAAGCATCATCTTTCAAAGTAAAATACGGCGGGGGAAATGAAATTGAGCTCTTTACGGCCGATGATAATCCGATTGCCGTATTTGACACCTCCACTTTGAAGGACTACATGTTGAACTACAAAAAGATGGCCTTCGAAAACTACAGAACGGGTTTGAGCGAAGTTCAAATCGATTCGGTTCGGTCTACCATTCCCTTTCAGATCATTCGGGTTACCGATAATTCAGGGAGGCATGAGATCAAGCTTTGGCCCAAAAAAGCTCCTGATTATGCTACCGGGCAAAAGGCCGATAGCACCGGGCTTGATCGGGAGAGGATTTACGCCGTTTATAATGACGGAGAGCTGGCTCTGGCCCAAAGGTTTGTGTGGGATAAATTCCGAGCACCCCTTGGAGCGTTTGTTTCCAAAGAGTAATGTTCACATTCTGTTCAAAAAAGCGGATTAAGCGTTTGCCTTAATCGCGTATATTTGTCGCCGCGCCACAATGGCTGAAACGTGTTTTTATCATGAAATTCATTGTAACCAGTACAGAACTACTCAAGCACTTACAAACCGTAAGCGGTGTGCTTGCATCCAATAACACACTTCCGATTCTCGACAATTTCCTGTTCGAGATTAACAAAGACTCACTTACCATCTCGGCGAGTGACTTGGAAACGACTATGATCACACACCTTTCGGTTAAAGCCGAAGAGACAGGATCAATAGCTGTGCCTGCACGAATCGTTTTGGACTATTTGAAAACATTACCTGAGCAGCCTTTGACTTTTACCATAGACGAATCTAGCTTGGGAATCGAGATTTCAAGTAGCTACGGTAAGAGTAAAGTGGCAGGCTTTGCAGCTGATGAATTTCCGAGAAACCCGGAGATGGATGATGCTTCAAACGTGACCATTCCATCAGACGTAGTTTCTGAGGCCATTCACAAAACCATCTTCGCTACCGGAAATGACGATCTAAGACCGGTGATGTCAGGTATCTTCTGCGAATTCTCGAAAGAAGGTCTGCGATTCGTCGCTACCGACGCGCACAAATTGGTTCGCTACACGCGCACCGATTCGAAAGCCGATAAGAACTCAACGTTCATTATTCCTAAGAAGCCACTCAACCTATTAAAGGGTGCTTTGGGAAATACAGCTTCTGACGTTCAGATGGACTTCAACGATACCAACGTTAAAATCTCTTTTGACGATACGGTGATGATCGCTCGATTGATCGATGGAAAATACCCCAACTACGAGGCGGTGATTCCAAAAGACAATCCGAACAAGATGTTGGTGGAGCGTACTGCTCTTCTCGGATCTATTCGACGTGTCTCTATTTTCTCGAACAAGACTACGCACCAAGTTCGACTTCGTATCAGCGGTAGCGAGCTATCTGTTTCTGCCGAAGATCTCGATTTTGCCAATGAGGCAAATGAGCGCCTGACATGCAGCTACGAGGGTGACGATATGGAGATTGGCTTCAATAGCCGCTTCTTGATCGACATGCTCAACAACTTGGATACGGCTGACGTGCAGCTTCAATTGAGTGCACCCAATCGCGCGGGTATTCTCGTCCCAATGGGGTCTGACAACGAAGGAGAAGATATTCTGATGTTGGTGATGCCGGTGATGTTGAATGCGTAGTTTAGTCGATAGTATCTCGTCGATAGTATTGAGATGAGGCGTGCTAAATGAGCACCAAGTACTGATCTCTGTAAACTGACATCTGATACTACCCTATCTGCAAACCATCACCTGTTCTCTGTTCGGTGCTCAATGTCACCACACCATCATCGGTGTAAACTCCCAATATCAGGCACTCGCTTTTAAAGTCAGCTATCTGTTTAGGAGGAAAGTTTACTACACAAATCACTTGATTACCGATTAAATCATCGGTGTCATAAAGCTCGGTGATTTGAGCACTCGTTTTTCGGATTCCCAAATTACCGAAGTCAATATGAATCCTGTAAGAAGGCTTGTGCGCCTTTTCAAATGGAATGGCATCAACGATAGTGCCTGTGCGAATGTCCAACTTCTCGAAATCTTCCCATGTTATAAGCGGTTTGATGCGCATGGTAGATTGTGGTTTGCCTCAAATTTAAACTAAAAATATTTCGGTCCTTGCTTTTTGATTTTAACTCAAAGGCCTAGAAGGTGAAGCCAACGGAACCGTAAAAGCTTCGGATGTTGGCAGGAATAATCCCCGGGCCTGGGTAGCTTTCGGCTCTTCGGGTGAAATACTCCTCGTTGGTGAAATTATTCACTCCTGCTGAAAACTTGAATCGGTTTGGTTTGTACTCCAATGAAAAGTCCATGACGTAATAGGAGGGGACAATACCCGTCAACGCATTGGGATTGAAAGTGGAGTTGGTAGCATCCGAGAACTGTTCTCCCAAATAGGAGAATTGATAGGTGGCTTTGAGGTCTTTCCACTTGTAATTCAATCCGGTTCGGAGCATGACGTTCGGCACATACTCCACTCGGCGGTCTTTTATTGCGGTTATGTCCGATTCGATATAGGTGGCGTCGGTCAATGAGAAATTTATAAAGAGAGACAGACTTGAATGTTCGCGGTCGATATTGAACAGATTCCAGATATCGATTTCTGCGAAGGACTCCATTCCGATATGGCGTGAATCGCCGATATTGGTTCGGAAGAGGGTAGTACTTCCGGGTAGTTCAAACAACCCTATGCGGTCGTTGTAGCGCATGAGGAATAGACTTACATCGAGGCTCAGCCAGTCTCCGATTTCCCCGCGAATACCGATATCAGCATTGTACCCGTTTTCGTCGGTGATGAGACTGTCCAACTGGAAATTGGGATTGACCACCCTCAGGTCGCTGAAGGTGATGGAGCGGAAATTCTGAGAAATATTTCCATAGAGATTCAAGTTCTCTTTGAGGTCGTAGCTTACACCAATGCCAAAAAGAGGAAAAGTTCGTGTGGTGGAGGAGGCGTCTTCATTGACTGTCGAAGAGATAAGATTGCCTGCAAAGTCATATCGATTGAGCTTCCAAATCCCTTCGGAATCCGTTCGAATGTGCTCCACTCTTAATCCCGCCGTTACGCTGAGCTTTGAGGTGATGTGGAGGAGATTCTCCACAAAAATGGCAAAGTTTTGGCTTGGGAATTCGTAGTCAAACTCCTCAGGGTCGTCGGGGTTTAGAAAATCAAAGTCAGGTGTGTCGGCATTGTTGGCATCGCCCTGCATTCTGTCCGTCATTCCATTGTAGTAGCGCGCACCGACTACAATTGCTGAATGCTTGGTACCAAGCTTGTATCGGTGGAGGAGTCTGGCTTCTGTTCCGAAATTTCGAAATTCATCTCGAATCAGAGTGCGGTTCTCATTGGGATTGTCCGGCACTCCGATTTGATCCAAATTTCCCAAGGCATTACGCGAAGAGATCAATCCAAAAGTTCGGATGTTCAGTTGGGTCATACTCGAGAATTGGTAGTCGATCGTTTGGGCGAACAAGTTCCAGTTGACGTTGAACCAATTGCGATCGCGGTTGGCTTGTTCTAGGTTACCCGAAAAGAATTGTTCGTCTGTCAGGCCGCCGGGCTGTTGCGCCTCATACTCCATGTAAGAGTATTCAAAGCCCAGCTTTAATTGGTCATTTACTTGGTAGCCTATTCGGGCAAATGCCGTGTGTGCTTCGAAACCGGAACTCTCGCGCCAACCGTCACCTCGGCGATATTGGTAATAGCCGTAGTAATCGATCTTACCCTTGGTTCCTCCCGCACTTACAAATGAATTCCAGAGTCCGAAGGAACCGACCGCTTGCTCAACGTTGAGCTCAAAAGGCTTCTTTGGAGCCTCCTTGAGTTTGAAGTTGAGCATTCCGCCAAACTGTGTCCCGTATTGAAGCGAGGCAGCACCTCTTACGATTTCAATACGCTCAACGGCTTGGAGAGCCGGCATATAGTAGCTTTCGGGGTAACCCAAAGCATCGGCGCTCATATCGTAGCCGTTTTGTCGCGTGTTGAAGTTTGCGGTACGGCTTGGCCCAAGCCCTCGCGCGGCAATATCTAACTGTAGCCCCGCAAAGTCACTTTCCCAAATATTCAAACCGGGAACTTTCGCGAAGACTTGTCGGGCATTATTCGAAACGCGGTTGGCAGCGAAGTCATCGAGGATAATTACCTCGTTTTTCTTGGCCTCGTATATTCCCATTCCGTCGATGGAGCGCATTCTGGTTATCCCGTTGGTTGGGTCAATTCCCGATTCAATTTCAAATTCGGCTAATTCTGTTGAAAGCAATTCCAAAGAGAAGTTGATCACTGTGTCTTGCGTGAGCGAGATTTCAATCGACTGTGATTTCATCCCCAAGCTAAAAGCCTCAATGTTGTGTTTGCCAATAGGCAGAACGATCGAGTAGCTTCCGTTCTTGTCAACACTGGTTTGGAGATTGAGCGCTCGCACGAAGACCATAGCATCACTGATCGTTTGCTCGGAATTTTGATCGGATACGGTTCCTGACACTTCTGCAGTTTGTCCTAAAACCAGCGTGGACATCATAAGACTCCATATTAAAACTCCTAGTCTGCTCACCTTAGTTTCTTGTCTTCAAATGGATTAATCCAATCCTTGTGAGCCCAGCCATCTTTTTTGGAGGTCAAATCAACGTTTGGATCGATCAAGAGTTGAGCAGGCCGCGCATTGAGTGTTACCCATACTTCTGCTCGTACCTTCGGATCTTTCATTCCTTGCTCTTCGTAGTGGTCTCGGAGTAAGTGTGCGTATTGCAGTATGAGGTCGGGTTGCATAGCCATTTGCTTCTCTTGATGGGAATTGAGAAACTCGTGATTCACCACCGAACCTTCTCTGCCTGTTTCACCGTCTTTCACATAAAAAGTAGCCGTACCCGCCTTTTCCATAAGCATCACCCGCCAAGAGAAGCGGTAGCCTTCTTCCGTCCAAAACAGATTTCCGGGGTAGAGCAAGTACCGCCACGGAAAGAGCAGTTGGAACATGAAAAAGACCATCAAAAAGGGAAGTAGGAACTTTTGTTTTCTCTTTGCCGGTTCCGTTTTAGGAATTTGGAGATCATCTTGATTTTGGCCGAATAGCTTCGATAATCCGTTGATCATTCGCTCGTGAAAAGAATCGGAAAAGAAAATGGTAACGGCAAAGATCATCACGATAGGGAAGACTCCGATTTGAAATAGTATTCCTGTCAACGTATGGAAGATCACCACGGCGATGTAAGCTAGCCATCTCGTTTTTTTGATGAGTAATCCCAGAATAATGAAAGTGTCGAAGAGCATACCGAACCAGCTGAAAAGGTAGGCGGTGAATTCGTACTTGAAGAAATCTCCAATCAGAGGAATGCTTGATTTGGCAGGCAGCCAGATGGCGAGTGGCAAAGCTTCCAAGAGCCAGTCAGTATTGATTTTAGCCAAACCTGCGTAAACATAGACTATGGCAATCTGAACTTTGAAAATTAGGATGCACCACCTCTCGACTTTTTTTTGTCTTATAGCCGGAATTCGTTTGGCGTCCAAAGAAAAATAGCGATTGGAGGGGACCAGAATCATCAAGAATGAAACGATGCTGACGAAGTAATAATGGTTGAGGTAGTAGGTGATGTCGATCAATTCCACGTAAGTGAAACAAAGAAAAAATAGCACCGCGAAAAAGCGGTAATACCAGCCGAGTACGATAGCAACACAGGCTACCGCCATGGCCCAGAAAACCACATACATTCCCAAACCGGGTAAAGGCTTTACCCAGTCGAATCCGAAATAGCTAAAGTGAAGAATAGGGTCGATAAGCTGTGTGTCAACCCAACCCAGAGCGATGTAGCGCAATGTGCTAAAAAGCATAAGCAGCCCGAAGGCCACTCTAAATGAAACTAAAGGAGCAATCGACACCGATTGCTCCAAATAAGCGGTAAGCTTAGAATATGCGTTTTTATTTTGGGTCAAGCCAGTTGGTTAAAGTCTTTTCATTTTGTTGTATGTCTGTTCCAAAGGGTTCAAGATTTAGGCTTGCGAAGCTGTGAAAATTAATAGGTTTACATTTCGTAATTAACTGTTTTCAGAGCAAGCGTAACGCAGATATTGGACTTTGTGGGGAGACAGACTTTAATCTCCATCGCCTGAGTTGAAAGTAATGCTGATTCCGAGTAAAGAGCTCATGGAACTCTTAAAATTTGACGTGTTCGACTGTAGCTTGTCTCTAAGGATTTCTACCTCTTGGCTAGTAATATTTTCTGAGAGAGATCCTTCGGATAAGTCTGCAATGGCCGCATCGATTTCGAAAATAGATTCGGTGGTGGTCTGGACCAAATCAGGGCCGCCAATGACGGATTGCAAGTATTCTTCAAATCCGATTAGTTCCATTCCGCTGCGCGATCTGCCAAACCAGATGTTTTTTGAGTTTTCGAAATGCGCGGTAATCAATTCAGAAGAGATACCGCTGTAATAGGCTTCCACCAAACTTCCATCTGCCGCAGGTTGACCTGCCGAAAGACCTGCGGGTAGCTCTACTTTGAAGTTTTTAATGTTTTCGTAGTCTTTAATAAAGGCATTGTAATAAAGCGAAATGGAGCTGCCCGCAGAAGTTCCGTCGTTATTGATAAAGGACTGTAAATAGGATTCATTCCATTCCGCAACAATACCGTCGAATGAAGACTTCAATTCGCCTAAGACAAGGAGCAAGTAGTCTTTGCGATTCTGATCAAAACCCGCAACGATTTCTGCATTGGTCTGTGCATTTCCAAAGATCAGGTACTCGACAGCATAAAATCCTCGTACATCTCGATCGAAACTATTGGGAAGATCGAAGTTGGGGTTAAGGAGATTCGCCTCGATCTTTTCTTCACTTACAGGAAAAACTCCCAGAACAGTGGCGTAGGGTCCTAGTAGTAATTCTCCCGGGCCGAAGCCAAATGCCGAACAGTGCTGATGATCGATTACAGCTTCCTCCCAAGCAGATCGAATCGCAATCAGGTTTTCCTCATTTGTGTTTTGGGTAAACTCGATTGCCGCTTCTGAAAGCGTATTGACGCTAGACTGCAAATCCTCAAAATTAGGAACGATCAGATCCGTCCCGACATCCTCGAGCATAGCCTTCCGATCGAAGTCGGAACCAGGGATATTGTCTTCCTCATTATCGTCATTACAAGAAACCAATATTACTGAAGTCAGCAGCACGGAAGCAATTATTCTGAAAGATCTCGTTCTGTTGAATTCAAAAGTCATATACATTCTTTTCATCTAAATGATCGCCTGCATTGCACAGCCTGTTTATGGATAATGAGTTTCTTCAATTATGGATTATTGTTGACGTGAAACCCCGAGACTTCTTCATTGGTAAATCCATAGATCGATTGAATATCGTTTTGAATTTTATCCAAGTTTGCAATCAGAGAGACTTCATTTAAGAACCGATAGCTTTCAGGTGTTTCGTTTTCAGGTGCCAATAGGTCCGCTAAGATTTGATCTATTTCTTCATCCGTGATTTGTTTTTGGCTTAAGCCTCTGAAACCATGCGTGAACCCAACGCCTTCGGAATAGGCGTGAAGAGCGTCTCCCAATTTAATCTCTCTTTCTTCACCGCTCAGTTGAGAAGCCTCTTGCAATAAATTTTTAGTGGCTTCGCAGTAGAAAATTACCGTAGCAAAGTTTGATTTCTCCCAGTTGAGGAGGTAATCATTGAAGGCCTCGTCACGAATGTCATTGAAGGCGCTTCCCCCCTCTATGGCTGATTTTGCGGTGATAAGGTTTGTGCGTATGTCATAATAGAATCCTGTTTGGGCATCGTGATTGGACCTTCTGGCTGCGTACAATGCTGCAGCATTAGTCGAGGCTGGATCAAAGGAAACCTCAGTTCCATGGATTTCTACCAGCCTGTCTATATCGCTTGCGCTAATGGTATCGGCGCTAAGAATCTTAAGGGCATGGTGGTACAATGCCGCACCGAATGAACCCTTTTCAATCATTTGCTCCAGTTCCAATCCATTTTCATCGAGAAGTCTTGTTCCTAAAAGGCCGCCTTGTTCACCAGGTATCGGCTGGCCGGCAGATCCCGGGTTTTGAAACGGGGTAGGGGAGTTTGCGGCATTAACTAATTCTGTCAGCCATTCATCTACTAGCGTGCTATATCTGGGCAGAGTAACCGCCTCGAGGTTTATGGGATAAGAAATAGACTCTATAGTCGTCCCTCCTTGGGCATTCGCCTCAGCAGCATTAAGTGCTGCAACCATGTCGGCAAATTCATTCATTACCGTATTCTCGGTAACTACATTGGCGTCGTAGTTCGGTGCCAAATACTCCGAAGGGATGGTTAATTGAGGCCCCGGATTGTTGCCATCTTCGTCATCATCGTTGCAAGATGTTAAGGCCAAACCGCCGAATAATAGGATAGGGAGAATACGCTTTATCACTGCTTATTTTTATTTAAATTGATTCTTAATAACGGTGGCAAATGTAGAAGCGGTGCATAGTTTGGACAATACCTCTTTCAGGGTATTTTCCTTTTTATGGGCGTTTTATGCTTGTTTTCAAGCATTTGTCAATTAGGAAATTTATTTCAATTGAATTGAGAAATAAACGGCCATATTTAATTGAGGCCCGCTAGCGGATGTCCGTATTAGAAAACGGGATCAGGTAGTGATAGAAATGATCAGTATTTCTTTCGATTTCCCTGCTCAGTGAGTAACATCTGAAACTCTTCTCGAGAGCGAAATAGGAAAATAAGTTCGACGTTTTATTTATCCTTTCGGACTTGATCTTTCTCCTCTTCTTTTTTCTTCCGAGTTAAAAAGCTTGTCAAGTCAATATTGAAATACTTCAAGGAAGCAATGAGAAGGGTAGCCGCAGCAAACTCATCGAGGTTGCCAATGATGGGAAGGTTGTCAGGAAGCTCCCAAATACCAACTGTAAAGTTGAGTAAATAAATACTGGAGACAACAATCCCGACTATAGCTGTGATTTTCTTCATGGATGCGCGTACACAAAGATGACGAAATGTCTTGATCATTATTGCGAAGATGAGAGATGAGTCTGCTTTTTATCGAGAATGCAGAATGGGGTTCTCTCTTGATCACAAAAAAAGGCCCCGATAAATCAGGGCCTTAATTGGTTAAAATGATTGGTTATCCGAACAAAATCAAAAGCTTTTTCAACTCGCTCGGAAGTATAAATCCATAAATCGAGCGGAAGATAGTGTTCTTCGATGAACTATCAAAAAATACCTTTGAATTAGTTAATACCGACTACATGTGGTGTAGTCGGTATTGTTGTTATTTCGATATAATGAACTTGCCGATCATCGTTTCGTTGGCGTTTGTAAGTCTGAAAATATAGATACCATCGGGAAGATCAGGTCTGGTCAATTCTACTTGGTAATCGCGATTTGAAATTGCGTCACCTTTATAAATCTGATCTACTTTTCTTCCACCGATGTCAAAGATTTCTACCATTGTTTCTCCATCAGTCGACGTGCGGAAGGTGACAGTGGCTACACCATCATTTGGATTAGGATATGCCTTGATCCATCCTTTTGGAGCATCAGCCACATCATTAGCAGATTCAGACAGGTATGCCATATTCAAGCATTGTCCGGCAAGGTCGCCCCAGTAGAGTTCTACCGGAACTGTGTATTCTGCGCCGTTCAAAGCTTGGCTTTCCATATCTACTCCATACATGATGTTTTCCTCGTTTCCTTCGGCCAATAGAATACTACCATCATCGAGTAGGGCAGCTCCGTTGATATCGCCAAGTGGAACAGAGAATTCATCTTCTCCATAGACATCGTAGAAAGTTCCTGTGTTTCGATTGATGTACCAAAGTATTCCATCGTCATCAAACACCAAGTCACCACCGTTTACCGGTATTTCTCTGCCAATCTCTGATGCAAAACCGGTTTCAGGATTCACCAAGTAAGCATGGCTGCGATTTGAAGACGCCACAATTAGGAATCCACCAGGAGTGGCAACTGCTGCCGGAGTTCCTGTAATGTTTCCGTCAGCCGCTGCGATGTTTATCTCCTCACCAAAGGTCAGTGATGATAGGTTGAACACTTTAAAGGTTCCTGAACCGTCCACGACGAATAGTTCGTTGCCATTTGGCAGTACAGCAATGTGCGCATTTCCAATGTTCATGGCCAGTTCTTCCGCATCAAAACCTCCTTCACCATTCGCCGTAAGCGAAAGCAGAGCATTAACCCCATCGCTGCCATTGTGCGCATAAAAGAGCTGGTACATGCACTGTGGTTCCAAGTTTGGATCCAAGCATCCCGAAGTTAAATCGCCATTCGACAAGGTGAATACTTCGCCGTCTAGCGTAGCCGTATACTCAGCGATCAAACCACCGTCCGTATTGCTGATTCGACTGAAGATTGACGTTTCAGCAGAAGCGACCATCAACTGATCTAGCATTTCAGTAGAACTCATTCCATTCACTTCATCAGGAATGGACCCGATGTCTACAAAGCTTCCATCGATTAATTTGAATAGGTCGTCACTATCGCGTTTTGCTAAGTATAGATCACCATCTGACAGAGCTAGATCACCGCCGCTTATCGGTGCATCAACAAAGAATTGCGTTTCACCCGTGATTGGGTCAATAGTATATACTTCGTTGTTATTGTCATCACCAACGTACAGCAATCCGTCATTTGGATTGAAAACTACCGCATACAGCTGGTTAATATCTCCATCGATGGCAACTTGCGTTATCGTGGCTGTGGCTGCATCGTAGAGCTCTACGAAGTTTCCATTTGCGTTCACGAAGTAAAGCGTGTTGGATTCGTCATCGCTATGTGCAATGTGCGCTTGATAAGACAAGTTCATGACGGGTGTCAATTCAGCCTCATTCTCGCTAAACTCAACTTCGTAGATGTCCGTTCCGCTAATTCCCGGGCCATGGTTGGCGTAGTAATAAGCTTGAAGCTCACAAGACTGAAGACTAGGCTCGTTGTCAGCACATCCCGAAGCCATATCTCCATTGCTCATGGTGAAGACTTCGTTTTCGAATACCAATGTGTAGAATTTGTTGAGGTACATGGCATCCGTGTCTCCCACATAAAGTCGACTTCGATCTTTGGTTGAGATCATCAAATTCCCATCATTTCTAGCGGCTAAACCAGTAACCAAATCGGGAACACTTCCCAAGTCTTCGTTGTCACCTTCAGGGTCTATTTTGATCGCTCGGCCACCGTTGTCTCGGGTCAAGTGATAGAGTTCGCCATCCGTTCCGAAGGCAATGTCTCCACCAGCTATTGCAGCATCGGCATATTCTGCTGTAGCACCCGTTTCCCGGTCTACAGTGTAAACCGCTTGTGCGCTTTCAGCACCGATATAGAAGTTTCCACTGGCATCGAAGGTAGTCGTAACCACACCTGATAGTGAGATGTCCAAAGGAATCTCCGCCGACATGGCACCATCAGGTGCGCTTACATCTAAGGTTCGGAATGAACCTGAGCTGCTTCTCACCAAGTAGAGTTCATCACCCGATTCGTTGTAGGCAATGTGAACGGGGTATTCAAGTGATTTGAATAATGTCATTTGGGCTTGGCCATTCTCATCATCCAAGACAACCTCGTAGATGTCACTGCTGCCGTCGCTTGTATTGTCGCTCAGGAAGTATCTCCAGTTGTCACAATCAGCTATGATTGGATCGTCGCATTCTTCTTTTTCGATTTCGATCGCATTGGAAAGGCTAAAGCAGCCTTCGATATCCGCAACGTTGGTTCCAGACTCGGGCAGAGTGATTGGACCTCCGTAAGCGGCATACCAAATCAAGCAAAGGCCTTCACCAGCTCCTTCGAAGTCGAATAAACCTGTTTGGGAAGTTTGAAGAACGTTGAGGTCGGAATCGGTCAACAGGAATCTGCCGTTAGGTCCTACATTTCCAGTTACAGTGACTTGTACGATATCTGATTCGCCATCGTCGGTGCAGAAAGTTGTTTCACCATCGACACTGATTTCACCACCGTTTACGTACAGTTCGAAAATCTCCAATGGATTTGACAAGTCAAAGCAGTCTCCTTCCAGATCGAAGGCATTTTCACCTACTTCCAATCCGAAGATTTCTCCGTCCCAGCTTAGGTGCCAGATCACGCAGATTCCCGTTCCGGTGGTTTCTTCAAAGTCGAAGACATTTTCTTCGGTGATGTCTACGATTAGCCCATTGGCTGCGGTAACCACCCAAATACTGTTTTCGCCAACGGCTCCTTCGAGATCGACAAAAATCGGATCGGGATTCCCATCGCCTTTACAAACGGCCATCGGGTCTTGTGTAGATATCGTTCCTCCATAGGCCGTGCAACCCGTATTGGGGATACATTCACAGTCGACGTTGTAGATTCCAACCGCTCCTGCCAATTCACATGGAGTACCTGGTAAGGCTGTTCCGCCAAAGACTCCTTCGCAATCTTCCTCACAAGCTTCAAGAGTGATTCCCGTGTCGAGAATCGTATTGCAATTAGGGTTTTCGCTGAAGAAGGCTTCGAATACCACTTGGCCAGCCACCAAGTCGAGACTGACTGTTTGCGGGCTTTCAGTGATTTCAAATTCAACTTCATTCACTACGAGTACTCCTGAGATCGGAGCATTGTTGTAGCTCAGTTCGACGAATGCAGTGTAGAGTCCCGTTTCAGGATCACAGTTGTCGGTGATATCAAACGAATTCACGATAAGTGAGCATTCCACTTGAGGAATACATTCGCAATTTTCGTTGTAGAATCCATTTTCTCCGCCGATCACGCATGGCGAGCCTGGTAGGGCGTCTCCGCCGAACACGCCTTCACAATCTTCTTCACAAGGAGTGATGATCACACCCGTCATAATGAAGAGAGAGCAGTCTTCGTTTTCCGTAAAGGAAACGTCAAAATTGACGGCACCTTCGGCGATTTCAAAATCGAATGATTGTGGGCTTCCCGAAATTCCAAAGTCTTGTCCATTCACGGAAATGAATCCGATATCGGGTTGGTTTTCGTAAGCTACAGTCAGACTTACGTCAAACAGGCCTGTGATTGGATCACAATTGTCAGCTACCGTAAAGCTAATGGCGCTAATGTCGCAAACGGGCTCCACACACGTTTCGTCAATGCCGATAGTTCCCGAAGCTGTGGCTTCAAATCCTTCGTTATCGGTCACTGTCACGCTATACATTCCCGGCTCTGCTTCGAGTGTTTCACCAATGAATCCATTGCTCCAGCTAAATGTGTACGGTGGATTTCCACCTTCAGCCGAAGCCATTAAGCTACCACTGGTTTCACCTTCGCAGAAAGCGATTGAAGTAATGAGGATATCAAATGCTCCCAGTTCGGCGGAAGCAAAATTGTCGTCGTAATTGAACTCGATTTCAGAAGCATTTACGATTTCTCCTAAGAGAGTCGTGTTGTTGTCTTGCACATTCCACGGAAGTGAAATAGCCTGACTTCCTCCAGTGAGAACACTTACAGGGAGTGAACCTATTTGAATGGTATCGGCCGAATTATTCACGTAGGAGAAAAGGACATCTGCATTCACATCCAAAGCGCCATTGTTTCCGATCACGGCGTCGATCAAGATGTTTTGACCGATTGCAGGTGACGCATCATCCGGTTGAAAAACCTCAAAGAATAAATTGGCAGCTTCACCCACTACGATGGCTCTGGTAGCCTCGTTGTTCAGCTCGTTTGACTCATCGATTTCATCGTCAGAATCAATCACGGCTCTTACGATATGAGCACCTGCGATTTCAGTTGAGTAAGGAACAGGGAACGCTATCGTGGTGTTTTCTCCGGAAATCAATCCGGGAACATTTTCAAAAATTCCCAATTCCTCTTCATCAACCAAAACTCGTAGGTTCATCTCGTCTTCGGGATTTGAAACGCCAATGTTTTCGTACGTCACATCAAAGAATACGGACTCGTTCAAGGCAGGATTGAGAACGGTTGGGTTGATAAACTCAGAGAGTATGCGCAAGTCGGGTAGGGTAGTTACTTCTACTTCTACTTCCAATATATTATTGTCTTCATTGCATTCGCTGTAATCACCTTCGGGGTCAGCGGTGAAAACAAACGTGTACGTACCCACTTCCGTGAAAAGGAAGCTGTTTGGTAAGCTGACCACATATGGACAGCTGCAAGTCGTTTCAGCATTTTCGACAGCTACATCGCCCAGAAGTGCTGTGCCTGTTATTCCAGGCCCTTCTACCTCAAAGCGCACTACCGCCTGCGATGCTTTGTATAGGTGATCCACGTCTAGTCCTACCGAAACTACAGTCGTTTGGTTGGGAGCAAAAGTGGAGTTCCAGAAGTCCGTCCCACATTTTGGGACAGGAGCAAACTCCCAGCAAAGCGAATCTGCGTAACTGTTGTTGTTCTCTGAAAATTCAGTGATAAGATCTTCAGGGTCAACAGCACCCGTGAGTAGTTCCGAACCCGATTGTACGGTTGGAGCCGAAGCGGTCACTTCAAATTGTGCACCGGGAGCAATGTCCTCATCTATTTCAACTTGATAGATGTCTCCATTCGACACTTGGAATTCAAAATCAATAGGTGCTTCGGCAGTTGCGTTTCCAACGTTTCTCACTTGGGCTACGTAGGTCACTTGTCCCGGGAATGCAGGGTCTACCGGATCCACTTCCAGTTGTCGACATCCCAAAACAGTCAGGTCAGGTTGACATTCAAGAATAGTTCTGCTGTAATTACTCACATTATTCGTTTCGCTGATTTCTACTACTTGTCCATTTGGTAGTGGTACATCACAGCGTATCTGGAAGGTGTAGCTACCGAGTTGGTCATATGCGAAAGGAATGGAAACTTGCGTGCTCTGTGCCGCGTTCAAGTTTGACACCTCTCCTGTGAAAGTCGCTTGTAAAGCTCCATTCAACGAAGCATCTATTTCGTAATCGAAGGGGCCCGTTGGAACATAGCCTCCATTCGTAATGTTGAAAGTTGGATTTGCCGGATTCGCACACAAGAAGGCGCTTCCGAACGGACCACTTGTTGAATAAATATCTGGCAATGGCGGTACAACAAGAATTTGGTCGCAATCCGTATTGTTTGATTCGCTCGATTCAACAACTTCAAAATTAGCATCGGCTGTTCCACAAGCTACGTAGCTACCGGCTGTATTAAAAGTAAGTTCAACTAAGTCATAACTTACACTTTCGCCCGGTTGCAGAGGTGGAACAATTTCGTCAGATAGAATTGGTGTGCCGCCTGTTTGTGTTAAGTCAAGAAGCGTCGATATTCCTGAAGGCGCGCATCCTTGATTGATTACCGTTACCGTTCCCTCGGTTGATTCTCCTACGAAGATTTGTGATTCAACCAGATTGATAAAAGGCCTTAAATCAGGTAGACAAACCACCACAGGCTCGGTGATTTCGAATTGAACGGTAAAGTCCCCCGTAAGGGTAAAGTCGGTGATTTCCCCATCGACTGTGTATACTCCGGGTGTTAAAGGTGCGGGAATCGTTATGCTGAAATATCCTTGAGAATTTGTGAGGCCGGTGTAAGTGGCGCCTTGATCGGTTTCAAGGGTTACAGTTCCTCCTGCTACACTCGGATCGTCAAGAAGAATGGCCGTATCAATGTATTCGGCAAAACCGAAAATTGTAACCGTGTTTCCATTTGCTGATTCTTGAACTGCCGGTGAAACGTTCACATCGGCAATGATATCGCCGGGAACCTCAAAGTCTCCATTCACAAACGGGCGAATGGCTCGATTATCTAATTCATTTGATTCAATAATCACGTTGGTATTATCAACGAAAACTTCCATCGGACACCAAGCGGGCACATCGGGAGTGATAATTTCCCAAGTCACGGCTAGTGAGCTGTTGGCAGGGATAAATGGCACAGTTATCTCCGGATAGTCGATGCTTTCATCAAACTGGTTGACAAGATCTACCGAGAAATTGGAGGCAGGTAGATCAGAAGCGTTTCTGATCATTGCTGTAACTTCAAGAATCGAAGAGACATCAGGATTAATATTGCTGAATGTGATATCGTCCGCAAAAATTTCCAAATCAGGTTCGGTGAGAACATCTGGGTAATCAAACGGACCGATTTCCGTGACGCAATCGCCATCTGCCACTCTGATTCGTGCCGTATAGTTGCTCCCGGCTGTGAGGCTGCTGATCGTTCCTGTGTACAATTTACCATCTGCCGTATTCAGATCATTGCTGTTCGCAGGAGTGAGCAAAATGGTGCGGTCATTGCCATTGGTGAAGTTTCCGTTTCCTTCGTAGTCCAGAACAGCTCTCGGAAAGCCAATGGGAGGTAATGTACCTGTGGCATCAGTGTAGATGACCGAGAAGGTGTAGACCGTACTCGGACTCCCTATTTGAGGGTCGAGAATTGAATTGGTGAAATTCCCTATTCCGACAAAGGTCAATGTTTGAGCATCGGGGTTTATGTTTTCATCGTCGTCGTCGCAGTCGTCGTCATTATCAACAAAGCCGGTCGGTGGCACACAGGCTATCTGCGAATCGTCGGGATTTCCGAATCCGTCATCATCATTGTCGGCATAATACGTTTGTTCTGTAGAGAAATTCGGGTCAAGAGGCGCACAGTCGGCGGTATTTATTGTACCGTCACCGTCAATGTCGTTGTCGCAAGCATCTCCTTCTCCGTCTCCGTCAAGGTCTGCTTGGTTGTCATTTGGTGTATTGAGACAGTTATCGACATCATCACAAATTCCATCGCCGTCAGTATCAAAGACAGTTCCTCCGAGTGTTCCGTTACAGTCGGGGAGAAGGCATTCACAGTCTACTACAGTACCTTCTCCATTTGTACCGCAAGCATCGCCATTGTTTAAGCCCAATAGCGGACAATCCACTCCGGGATCGCAAGAAGGAGCGTCTCCTTCGAGGATCACATCACAACTTTGGCTTTGGATGGAAATGCTCCAACAAGAAATTTCTTCTGACGAGGTAAGGATGATCGCTCCATCAGCGACAGAAGTGGGATCATCACCTGAAATCTCAATAAAGTTATTGGTGCAATTGGTGGAGTTTCCTAAGGAAATCGTTGCTCCCGTAGCCAATCCGGTGTAAGGAATGGTTACCGTATAGTTATCGAGGTTTCCAGCTGTTTCAGTTACACACTCTATTGATGGTGATCCCAATACGATAGGGCACACCTCAATACATTCACAGTTTATTACCGTACCATTTGCCCCGCAACTATCACCATTTTCTAGATCAGCTAAAAGTGGACAAGGGTCTACATCATCACAGAATCCGTCTCCATCGGTATCTCCTTCATCGCAAGGAATTACGTTTACTTCTGCTCCGTCCACATCAAGTGAAGCACAGATGTCGCTGTCGTTAATTTGGTCCAATACTTCCGACGCCGGCGTTGTTCCGAATATGATTCCAGAAAGGTCGAGGAAGTCTGGATCAGCAGGATTGGCGTTGTAAACCAAAGTATGGATAGTGTAGAGTCCTGTCGCATCCACCATGAAGTTTGGTGATCCGTTTGTTTGTTCAATTATCAGTCCAGTACCTGAGGTAAGGAGGTAGAGCGTAGAGAATCCTGAAGGGACAACGGCATCTCCATTTGTGGTGGCAGAAACCAATACCTCTGGAGAATCCAATTCGATACTAGTATTTACAATGCTGAGGCTTCCAGCATCCGCTAAGCAAATCGGTGTCCCAACGCAATTGCAAGAAGAGTCGAAAATATCGTTTTCAGTATTCGGGTTGCCATCATCGCAAGATGCACCAATCACACATGGTAGACTGGATAAGGCACATACTGCATCTATGTCAGCTCCAGGAGTAGATCCGCTACAACTACCGGGAAGATCGGTAATCTGTATGGCGTCAAATTGAACCGAGTTGAAACCTAAATCACCGATTAGAACATCAATGTCTACAGACGCTGTTGATCCTCCAATAGAACCCAAGTCGTAAAAACCATCACCATCTGCATCAGGGACACCTTGAGCGATCAGGATATTTTCAGTCTCAGCATTCAATGGTCTTAACTCTATGGTTGAGCCCTCCACTGCAGAGCCTATTTCGAAAACAAATAGATCGGGATCTGAATTTCCTGAGTTGATTAATGTGTTGTTCGTGAATCCTAGAGTTATAGATCCTCTTCCCAGAGAAACGTAATTGTTGGCTCCTGAAACAAAGTCGGGCACTCCCAAAGCTAGATCAGGATCTGTTTGGCCATTTGACGAACAAGTATTTTCGTAGTCAAGCACTTCATCAGCAAAAGAAAGGCCATCGCCGAAGCAGGTGAGACATCCAAGATTGTTATTGATTTCCTGGCATTCGGGATCATCGCAATCCACAAATCCATCTCCATCATTGTCAATTCCATCTGAGCAAAGAAGGGTAGTTGATTCACCCAGTTCTTCATCGTCGCAAATTCCGTTGTTATTGTCATCGGCTTCGCAATCCCCGTTGCAAACGCCGATGGCATCAAACTCACCTACGCAAGGGTCGAGGTCATCGCAAATACCATCATTATCGGCATCGCCACCCAAGTCAGCACATGGATCAACACCTTCCAAAACTTCAACCGGATCTGTTACGAATTGGCATCCATTCGCATCAGTCAGTGTGAAAACATAGACACCGACAGGCAGATTGAGTACATCATCGGTTGAGCTTGACGTGGAGCCGCTGGAATATGGGCTACCATCGCGAGTGAACGTATAAAAGTAGTTCGGAACACCTCCTGAAATGGTCAAAAGAATTTCTCCATCATTTGCTCCCAAGAATGTGACGTTTGAAGTAACCGTAGCTACTGCTGTAAATACTTCAGGGTCTGAAAGTGTGATTGGTCCTGCGGTTGTTTCTGCACCGGTGGCATCAGTTACTGAAACGGTGTATTCACCAGGTCCGAGATCATTCTCGAAGGCACTTTGACCACTGAAGCCAATTGTTCCCGTTCTATCAAAGGTATCGTCATCGCTGTCCAAAACGTAGTCATAAGGAGCTAAACCTTCTGACACCAGGATGCGGATTCTCCCGTCTAAGTCACCGTTGCAGGTGATTTCATCAAAAATAGTCAGAGCGATTTCTACAGGAACATAATCGTCTATTGCAATGGATGACTGGGTGGCGCAACCATTGGCATCAACGAAGCTGAAAACATAGTTTCCTGCACCGAGATTTTCTAAAAGAGTCGGAGTGTCGTTTGAAGTGATTTGTCCCGTAACAGGTCCTGAGCCATCAATTAAGTATGAGTAGTCATAGGGTAGCGTTCCACCGTCAATGTCAATTTCGAGCGAGGCTTCAGTACCGCCGGGTGTTGAAACATCATCGAGTTGATCCAAATCAGCATTCAATGCTACTGGCTCCGTGATGTTGATACTCGCCAAAGCCAAACCAGAAGTATTGTCTTCTACAGTCAAGTTGTAATTGCCTGCAGGCAAATCCGACTCGGTGGCAGTTTCAGAAGAAGAGGATAGTGACCCTGTTCTGGAAATAGTGCCGGCGTTATTGGTAAGCAAATAGGTGTATGGGGCGGTTCCTCCATTCACAGAAACTTCTACTTCCGCGGTGGCATCACCATTACAGGCCACATCAAAACCATTGAAGTCAGTAGTTGAAACGATATCAGCATCAAAGGATACTGAGCCCGGAGGCGGAACAGACCAGCGCGCAAACCTTGGATGATTAAAGTTAGATCCTATCTGTGTGAAGAACCCACCAGTGTAGAGCTTACCGTCGTCATAGAGCACGTCGACAACGGTGCTGTTCAGGATCGGTCTAAAGCCCAAAAGAATATCACCGCTATTTTTGTCTAGTAATGTGAGCCTTCCACCGGCTTCGCTGTTTATGAGTGAAAAGTCACCACTTGCGAAGAGGTAATTCTCCTCGATTTCAATGCTTCGGACACGTCCATTTAAATTTGGATTCCAAGAGGATACTGCCGCATCGGTAGTACTGATTGAAGCAAGTCGAGCCCTGCTAATTCCTCCGATAGTCGTAAAATCTCCACCAACATAAAGGAGACTTCCGTCGAGCTCAATCTCGAATACGCTCGAATTTGCGCCTCCATCAAAATCGAGAAGCGTATTGTTCGATGTGTTTATGGCTGCAATTCTAGACCTTGTTTCACCGTCCACTTCACTGAAGCTTCCGCTGAGAAATAAGGTCGACCCCGATTTTTCCAGGTCATAAATCGTACTGTTGGTTCCAAGATCTATCGTTCCGACTTGCCCCGTTGCAGCGTTTATATCGGCAAGGTTGGTTCTTGGGGTTCCGCCAACTGCTGTAAAGAGTCCACCCGCATAGAGCATATTTCCATCGAGTAGAAGTGTCTCTACCGAAGATCCGCTCATATCAGGATTAAAAGGGAGCAAGTTTCCGTCCGTTCTTGAAATGGCGGCCAAATCGTTTCGGCTTTCACCTTGGAAAAAGGAGAAGTTACCACCGATATAAACGGCGTCGCCATTAACAGCAATAGCTTTGACTGAACCGAATGATGTTCCTGCTGAGGCAAAGTCAAGAATTTCTGAAGTTGAAGCACTAACAGCAGCGAAATTCTGTCTGCTTTCAAAACCAAGGCGGGTAAAGTCTCCCGAAATAAAGATTCCTGATGGCCCTGCTGTGATGTCTCTAATTACACTGTTTAGTTTTGGGTTGAAGTTTCCTAGTTGCTGATTGATCAGATCATATGATCCGGCACGAAAAGCCTCGTTACCGTCTATTTGAGTAAAGCTACCTCCAAAGAAGAGCTCATCACCAAACACATCAACATCATTGACCGCATTGTTGATTTCCAATGAAAGTGGGTTCAGTACTCCCGTCGTTTTATTTAGAGAAGCGAGCCTTTGGCGTGACTCGCCGTTCAATGTAGTAAAGCCTCCTCCGATGTAGAGATCGTTTTGATCAATGTCCATGGAATTGATCGAACCAGAGAAAATGTCGATACTTAAATCATTGAGGTTTCCGTCAGGAATTGAAAAGGATAACAATCTATTTCTTAGTGTTTCACCTATTGCCGAAAAGGCTCCTCCTACGATAACCATTGAGCCAGCAGAGCCAATTGAATTTACGGTGTTGTTGAATCTTGGATTCCAATCCGTGAGCTGATCTGTATCCAGATCATAAGAAGCAGCACGTCCTCGTTCAATGTCATTTACTGTGGTGAAGCTTCCGCCGAGATAGAGAGTATTTCCATCCAGATGGAGGTTGAACAGAGTACTGTTTAGGTTTAGCGTTAACGGGGCAAGTGATCCGTTACTCGTATTAATTAGGGCAAATCTGTTTCTGGTTTCACCGTCTACTTGGCTAAATGATCCCGCTAGATAGAGATCGTTTTCATCGAGTAAAATATCTTCAACGGTGCTGTTGATGTTTCCGTCAAATACCACGGACATATTATTTTCGACGAAATCGAACTCAGCTAGCCGCTGGAGATCGACATTATTGAGGTACTGGAATGATCCTCCCAAAATAATTCCTGCGGGGGTAGCTTTTACTACCTCAATAGAACCCGATGGATTTGCATCCCAATCTGCCAGAGTGCCATCCGTAAGATCGATGGCAACAACTCCTCTATCATTATTCCCATTGACCGTCGTGAAGAATCCAGCTGCGTATAATCTGTCATCTTGGCTATCCAACGATTGGATAGTAGAATTGAACTGGACATCAAGTGCATTTACACTTGCCGTTTCCGGGTCAATTGAAGCTAGTCTTTGTCTTGGAGATCCATTAACACTGGTAAAGGAACCGCCGATAAATAATTCTCCGTCTAAAAGGTGGATGGCTTCAACTGAGCCGTTTACAGTTCCTGCATTAAAGGAGGTGAGCTCATCAGTTATCGGATCGTATTCCAAAATACGTTGGATCTGAGAGGATCCTACCAAATTAAATGACCCTACCAAAATGAGATCACTTCCCTCATAGTTCAAGCCGTACACAAAGGAGTTTAAACCAAGGATTCTATCGGTTAGGGTGTTCGTATTGATATCGATTTCCGCAAAATAGGGTTGAGAAGCTCCATCTACTGTGGTGAAAAACCCACCGATTCCCAAGAGGTTACCGGAAACGGCGATGTCTTCCACGGTTGAGTTAAATGAAATATCCAATGGCTGTAATGCTCCGGTATTCGCATTGAGCTCGGCTATCCGGCCACGCGTATTGCCTTCAATGGAGGTAAATGATCCGCCGATGAAGAGCGAGGTGCCCGAAAATTCAAAATCATTTACCGTACTGTTTACACTTCCTGCGTCAAAAGATTCCAGAGCGCCCGTGATTGGATCTATTGCGGCAATTCTATTGCTGGTAATTCCACCGATTGTATTGAAGCTACCACCTACGTAGATTGAGCCATTGAAGGATTTGATCTCTAACACAGTCGAGTTGACGTTTGGATCCCAAGCAGTAGGGTCGCCATTTGCATCAAGGGCTGCTAGTCGATTTCGAGTAATTCCATTGATAAGAGTAAAAGAACCTCCAATGTAGAGGACTCCATTGTCAAAACTGACAGATTCAACGGTTGAATTAACATCCGGAGTAAAGTCGGTATCGAGTTCCCCGGTTATTGCATTGAGCTTGGCAACGCGGATGGCTGACTGACTGTTTATTGAGGTGAAAGTACCTCCCACGTAGAGGTCGTTTCCTTCTAAGAATATGTCGTTAACGGTATTATTGATGTTGGCATCAAAGTCAAGGTCTACCGATCCGTCAGGTAAAATATGCGCTATTCGCGTTTTGCTGACCCCATCTACTTGAGTGAATTGTCCGTGCATGTAGAAACCTCCGGATCCATCATCTATGACTCCTAAAACTGTTGAGTTTGTAGTAGGGAAATCTCTGTTTGGTGTGGTTGAATTTCCCGATAGCCGAGCTAGATTGGGATGGTAATAACCCACTTCCGTAAATGATCCCCCTGCATAAAGCCCATCTGCCGAAGGTTCGAAGGCGCTTACGGTACTGTTGGGTGCGAGCGTTTGGATAGTTTCACCTGAGGCTTTTCCTACCCGAACCATGTAACGGTCTGTAACTCTATCTCCGACGGCTGTAAAGAAACCACCGGCAAGTATATTGTCTCCCGCGTCGGTGATGCTCAGTACTGTACTGTTTGGCGCAGGATTCCAAGCGGCATCTACAGTTCCATCTGTTGCATTGACTTTTGCCAATCGGGTAATGGTGACGCCATTTACGGAACTAAAACTACCACCGATATACAGGTCGTTTCCATCCAGAAATAATGCTTCTACCGTGCTATTGGGGCTACAGTTAAAATTAGGATCGATCGAGTAGTCGGAAAGGATGTGTGTCAATCTTGTGGTTGATTGACCTTCAATGGTGCTGAATGATCCACCGATAAACCAGCCTCCGTTTTCATCGTCGATGATTACCTGAGAGCTTGAGTTGGCATCGGGGAAAGACTGGTCGGCCAGGGCTGTATTTGCATCGACTATTCCCAAGTTGGGTTGGAAATAACCCGAATTGGTAAAGGCTCCGGCAAGGTATACGCCATTTGAAGACTCTTCAAAATCGTGAACCGTTGAATTTACAGAAGGAGCAGAAATTATTGCTCCCGTTGTTCGATCTAGTCTGGCAAAGTAACGGTTGTTATTAGAAGCATTAATGGTCGTGAACGTTCCTCCTATAATGACCTCAGTAGGTGACGTTCGTATAGCGTTAACAGACCCATTCGCAAGGTTGGGAAGCCATGTAGCATCGATTGCTCCCGTCGTAGCATCCATTCGCGCCAGACGATTAAAGGGATTTCCTCCGATACTCGTAAAGGATCCTCCCAGGTAAAGTTCGTTCCCGTCCAAATGGAGAGAGGCGACCGTGGAATTGATCGTTTCAGGTTGAAAGTCGGTATCCAGACTTCCGTCAGAATTGAGGTGGATGAGTCTTGTAGAATTGGTCGAGCCAAAAGTAAAGAAAGAGCCACCGATATACCATCCTCCATTTCCGTCACTCAGAATTACGTCAACCGTAGAATTCACATCGTCACGATCAAAGAGTGGAATCTGTTCGCCTTCATTGAAAAAAGCCAAGTGACTTTTAAAATAGGATAGGCTTGAAAAAGCTCCCCCAACGTATAAATTGTTGTCTTCAAAAAGTAGGTCGTTTACCGTGCTGTTCACTGATATGAAGTCGTCTGCTAGTCCGGTTGTAACTGAGAAGCGCGTGAGGTACCGTCTGTCGTTCGTGCCCTCAATGGAGCTGAAAGTTCCACCTGCATAAACAAAATCACCTTCGCGAATAATGTCGTTTACCGTTCCATTAGATACTTCGGGCAGCCAGCCGCCATCTATTGCTCCTGTAGTTGCATTAACTCGAACAAGTCTATTTACAGTTAGTGAGTTTACCGTGGTAAAAGAACCGCCGATATACAAATCGCTACCATCTAGAAAAAAGCTTTCGGCCAAACCATTCACCTCGCAATCGAAGTTCTGATCGACCGATAAGTTTGGTAGAATATGAGCGACACGATTGGTTGTTTCTCCATTGATCGTAGTGAAAAAACCACCGATGTACCAGCCACCTGCTCCGTCCGAAATATTCGCGTATACCGATGAGTTCAGAAAAGGACCATCACTAGTAGGAAGGTTTGTAGCGGGGTCAATCAAAGACACATAGGAAGCTGAATAGCCTATTTCCGAAAAGCTACCACCGACAAACAAGGTATCTCCTGATTTTTCGATGACTTCCACAGATCCGTTTGTAGATAGGGTGACCGGGTCGAGGCTTTGCGTGAAACCAAATAGACTGGTTAAAAAGCCGATTAGAATAATGGATAATTTTTTCATGGCGATTTTGATTGGTAAATGACTGATCGGTTCAAAGACTAAGCCTTGGACTCTATTGAAGTAAGAGTCTTCAAGGCATTTTTATATTGGTCGTATAAATATAATGATTCATCGACACAAAATTACCTTTAAGCAGATGATTGAGGGATCACTAATTCTAGTGAGATATAAGTGTTTCTCATGAGCGAGCATTAAAAAATCGTTTTATCGTCATGTAGTTTGGTGATATAGATTTTCTTAAGATTGCCCTACCTTTCGGTTCCTATGTCAGAGTCTAATTCCCTTAAAATCCGAGTCGCGGTTTTCGATGACAACGACGACCGTCGAATGAGTTTGAAATACCTAATCGGTATGTTGCCCGACATGGAGTTTGTCGGTGATTTTTCCGATGCTACTCGTTCGGTAGAAAAAGTAAATAAATCCAAACCTGATGTCATTTTAATGGATATCGAGATGCCGGGAGTCACAGGTATAGAGGCTGTATCAGAAATCAAAAAGGCATTTCCTGAAGTCTCCATTTTGATGCAAACCATTTTTGACGATGAGTCCATGATTTTCGATGCGCTGAAGGCAGGGGCTTCCGGCTATTTGTTAAAGAAGGGGACACCTGAAAAAGTTATCGAAGGAGTAAGGGAAGCTTATCAAGGTGGTGCGCCAATGAGCCCGGCTATTGCAACTAAGGTCTTAGCTTTTTTTCGAAATATGCCGAACTCCGAGAATGATGACGAGAAGGAAGAGGATAAACCGGATTATGGCCTTACGGTAAGGCAAAAGGAAATCTTGACGGAACTGGTGAACGGTAGCAGTTACAAGATGATTGCGGCTACTATGAATATCTCTTACAATACGGTGAATACCCATATTCGACACGTGTATGAGAAGCTGCACGTTCACTCTCTGGGTGAAGCTGTGGCGAAAGCTCTGAAGGAGCGAATAATATAAAGCCTGAACGATATCTATGAAGCCTTGTATCTTTCTTCCGTGAAATTGGCTTTTAAATCTTTCTTTTTCATTTTTTGCATATGCGCACTTTCTGATCTTTCGGCGCAGGTGATTGTACACGAAAGTGTACAGGATTCAATAATGGCGTCTGAGATTTCATGCTTCATCGATCATGAGGGTGACTTAACTCTGGATGAAGTACTGGAGATGTCATTCGATAATTCGCTGGAAGAGGCAAGCGAGTACATCGCTAAGCAAAATATGAAGAGACAGTTTTGGTTCAGATTCAGCATTGAGGCAGTAGACTCAATTACTGATCCGATTGCAGTTTCCGTTCTCAGTTACTCTCGTGTTTCCGTTTTTGTGCGGAGTGGTGGAGAAACCATACGAGAACAGAAGGTAGGCTCTGAGGACATTGGTAATTACTACTTCGAAGATTACAATCAGAGAGTAGTTCCCGTGCTGTTCTCCGGGAATTCTTCCGAAATAATTGTGGCGATCAGAAACAATTCTAAAATATCCAAGACCCGTTTATTTTATGCGCGGATCGCCACCCACAAGTACTTTGATGAGTTAAAGATGAAGTACAGACCAAGCAAGGGTGGGGAAGGATACTTGTATTTGCTTTTTTGTGGGATATTGCTTTTTCAGTGTTTGTACGTACTCATCCAGTGGTATTTGGTAAGGAGGAGAGTATACTTTTACTATGTCCTGTATATTTTCTCAGTGTTTTGCTACTACTACTTACGCTTTAGTGCCTTTTACTCAGAAAACAAGGCATGGGCCGTTGTGGATGCAGCGGACATGCATAATTTCAATCACGTTTTATTAATCATCCCATCTGTTTTTTATGTCCTGTTTGCAAGTTCATTTGTGGATTTGCGAACTCGCGACAGAAAACTTTACCGACACCTCAACTTCCTGATATTTATCTTGACTCTGTGCGTGATAGCACAGTTTTTACTTCTGTACATTCCGAATGATTACGATAAATTGACACCGGTGACTATCGCGCTCATCGTGCAAATCCCTTTCAATGTTTATGCTTTAATCCGCATTGCTCGACAAAGAAGACGAACGGCTTGGTTTCTGGTGATCGGAAGCTCTGTGGCATTCCTGTCCCATCTTCTTGCGAATATGTTACCTCTTGTTTTTGATAGTTCGGGTATGATACTAACACCTCTCGAAATCACTATGACCGGAGTGATAATAGAAGTGATCGTATTTAATAGCGGTCTGCTTTTTAAAGCAAAGGAAGCTGACTTGGAAAGAATTGAAGCTCAAAACTCTTACATCCGTGAACTTAAAAGCAGACAATCAATCCAAACGGAGTACTCTGAGGTGCGAGATAAAATCAGCAGTGATCTGCATGATGATGTAGGCAGTTCATTAAGTAGCATTGGTATTTACAGTTATGCAGCCAAAGAAAATTTGAACGCTGGAAAGACGGATCAGGCTGCAGAGTTGCTAAAGAATATTCAGCGAAGTGCTGAAGAAACTTTGAACGCAATGAGTGATTTGGTTTGGGCTACAAATCCGAGAAACGATTCCAACGATAAACTGATAGAACGAATACGCTCTTTTGGGTATGAAATCCTTAGTGCGCGAGAATGTGTTTTCAAAGTTCAAGTTGATGATGATTTTTATCAAACCGCGTTGAATCAAGCCCAGCGTAAGAACTTGTTACTTATTTTGAAAGAGGCCATCAATAATTCTGCGAAATATTCTCATGCTACTCTAGTGGAGCTTAAAATTTCTGTCCTATCGAATTCATTTTCAGTCGTGATTTCAGACAATGGCGTTGGCTTCGATTTACAATCTTCTTCGCACGGGAATGGAATGAATACGATGAGAAAAAGAAGTACCGAACTCGGAGGTACCTTTGAGATTCGTTCTGCAAGCTCAGGGACTGAGATTAAAGTTCACATAGAGAAATAAAAAAGGCCCTGCCAAAATTTCGGCAGGGCCTTGATGTGGATTTGATCTGTTATCGAGCGATCAAAATTTTCGAAAACCTGGTTTCTATTCCATTAGTCAATCTCACAAGGTAAACTCCGTTAGGCAGACCTTCACCATCGAACTCCATTCGATAAGTTTGGCCGGTCAAGGCTTCCTGATTAAATAAAGATTGGACTGAGCGACCACTTATATCGTACACTTCTATTGTAACTCTTACGTCTTCATTTGTCTCAAAAGTTATTTGTGAAAATCCCGCTGTTGGGTTCGGGGCTACAGAAAATAATGGTGCCCATCCCGTTTGTAATTCGTAGCTGGTTGCGTTAGCAGGGCACTCTTCACGGATTACTTCAATTGAGTTTGAAAGATCGAAGCAGTCTCCTGAGAGGTCACCCGCATTGGCACCGATTTGTGCTCCTTCAAGATTTCCACTCCAGCTTAAGTTCCAGATCAAGCATACACCCGTTCCTGCGCCTTCCAAATCAAACGGAGGTCCAGCTGGTAAGTCAAGAATGTTTAATTCGGCATCAGTGATAACCCATGCCGTATTCTGACCTTGATCACCAACCAATGTTACGTCAATCGGATCAGGAATTCCATCACCGACACAGATAGTTGTTTCATCATCCGTTGAGATTTCACCACCATCCGTAAAGTACTCCGTCACAGGAACAGGATTGGAAAGCTCAAAGCAATCTCCCATAAGGTCATTGGCATTCAAGCCAACTTCTGCTCCTTCAATTTC